>JAUNEG010000047.1 GCA_030525685.1 Atopobiaceae bacterium
GGAAGCTCGGCACGGGCACGAACAGGGCGCGGCGGTGGGTCCCCACCATGTTCTCGACGTTGCCCTTCTCGTTGCCGGATCCGGGGTTGGTGAAGCTGTAGTCGAGCCCGTAGTGGGCGGCGAAGAGCCTGAACATCCTGCTGACGCGGATCTCGGCCCCGAAGCGGCGGCCGACCTCCGTGGCGTTGTCGAAGACCGCGCGCGCGGGGACGCCGCCGACGAACTCGAACACGTTGCGCAGGCCCTGGCACACGCACTCCGAGGTCTCGCCCCAGAAGACCTGGGTGAGGCCGACGTTCGAGTGCGGGAAGCTGACGGTGAGGTACTTGCCGCGGACGACGACGCCGCGGACCCTGAAGTCCGCCTCGCCGAAGTCGACCTGGCACTCCCCGGGCAGCCACCTGAGCAGCAGGTAGCCCGCGGCGTCGCGCTGGTCGCGCTCGAGTGCCATCTGCTCCTTCCTCCAGCGCACGTAGCGCTGCACGGTGGAGTAGCTGCCCTCGTAGTGCCTCTCGTCCCGCAGGCGCACGTAGACCCTGGTCGCGGTGTGGCGCTGCTTGCGCCACTGCCTGGCGTCGTCGATGAGCCACGCGTCGATCGTCTCCGTGAGGCCCTCGAGGGCCGGGAACTGTGGGTCCTGCCTGGGCCTCGGCCGCTCGGAGAGGTCCTCCATGTCCCGGTACTTGCGAACCGTCGGCTCGGAGACGTGCAGCTCCCGTGCGATCTGGGCGACGGGCTGGCCCCGCCTCGCCCTCCTGCGTATATCCTCTATCTTGTCCACGTCGATCATTCCTTTCTGCCTTTCTCGTGTCGGATACAACGGCACCGACAACGGTAGAGGCAATTGGGCTGGTCGGCGTGGCCATGCTCAAACCCGAAAAATTTTCGTGCTCAAAGACTAAAGTCCCACGTGCTCAAACCCGCAACTACGACGTTAACAAACACACTGCGCCTTCAGGCGCAGGTGCGGCGCCCGCTCGCAGATGCTCGTGCTCTTGGTCACCCAGGGCCAGTACTACGTCACCGACGAGCGCACGGGGAGCAGGCACCAGCTCACCACTTCGAGGCTCGCCAGCTTCTGCAAGGGTGCCACGGGCGACGCCCTCACCCTGCCATGGAGCGCGCAGCCGCTCCAGGGCTACGACGCGAGGGGCAGAGCCGCCGTGGTCGAGCTTCTCCGCTGCGAGGACTTCCGCGAGATGTGCAAGCGGGACATGGTGCGCGCCGAGGCCCCGTCGCTGTCCCGGCTCGGTTCCAACGCCAGGTGGAGCCCCGGCGGCGCGTGGGAGCACTCCAGCCTCGTGTGGAGGCTCGTGGAGCCTGCCATGGGCCACGCCCACTGCCGAGAGGCGCTCAGCGCCGCGCTAAGGCTCATGTCCTTCTACGGCGAGGGGCGCGACGAAGCCGCGGCAGAGTGCTTCCGCGACAGGCTCTACGTTGCCCAATTCGTGGAGACCATGGGGCGGGACGTGACCCGCGACCTTCTCAACGGGTTCCTCGCCAAGGCCGCGGAGCACCCGAGGGGAGGCACCGCCGACTTCCTGCCGAGGCTCGCCTGTGTCCTGCGTTCCTTCGAGTGGCGGGGGATAACCTACGAGCCGCGACGCGCGTGCGAGTATGCGCTCTTCCTGCTGGACATGCCCGCC
>JAUNEG010000048.1 GCA_030525685.1 Atopobiaceae bacterium
CTAATTGCAACCATGCCGCCGCCGAAGGCGGCGGCACAAACGAGCACGAAAGCCATCGAGCCGCAAAGCCACCACGCGTGCGACAATGGTGGCAGGGAGGTCGGCGCCCGCCAGAGCACGAGGTTGCGAGTGGACTGCGGCCCGTCCTCGGGACGATGCCGACTAATTATATGTGACGCCGCCCCGCAAGCAGAAACGAGTGGGACCCTGAGCCCGTACACTTATCTTTGAGGCGAAAGCCACGAGCGGGCGGTGACGGGCCCGGCCTCCCCCTTGGACGGTCGAGGGAGGGAGGTGACCCGAATGAAGATCGTCCGACCCACCTGCTGCGGCATCGACGTCCACAAGAGCGTGCTGGTGGCGACCATCGCCTCGACGGGCACCTACGGCTCCGCCGCCTACGAGCAGCGCAGCTTCTCGACCCTCAACCCGGACCTCGTGCGGCTTCGCGACTGGCTCGTCGAGAGGGGCTGCCCCGACGTCTGCATGGAGTCGACCGGCAAGTACTGGATCCCCGTGTTCAACGTGCTGGAGGGCCACGTCCGCGTCGTGGTCACGCATCCCAAGTACGTGCGCGCCATCAAGGGGAAGAAGACGGACAAGAAGGACTCGCGCTGGATCGCCGACCTGTTCCGCCACGACTTGGTCCGCACGTCGTTCATCCCGCCGAGGGAGTTCCGCGAGTGCCGCGAGATAGCCCGCTACCGCTGGAAGCTCGTCTGCATGCGCTCCTCGGAGAAGAACCGGTACCAGAACTGCATGACCGTCTCCAACATAGGGCTGGGCAGCGTGCTCTCCGACTGCACCGGCGTGACGGCCAGGGCCATAATGGCCGACATCGCCTCCGGCGAGCCGTTCGACGAGGGGCGCATACGGTCCCTGATACGCGGGCGCGCCAGGGCCAAGGCCGACCAGGTCGTGGACTCGGTGCGCGACTGCCGCGTCGACGACGCCCAGCGCTTCAAGATCGCGCAGGCCACTGACCACATCGGCATCCTCGACTCCATGGTCGCCGCGTGCGAGGCCGAGCTGCGCGAGAGGCTCGGGCCGCACTGGGGCGCGGTCGAGCTGCTGTGCACCATCCCGGGCGTGAGCGAGCTGTCGGCGATGCTGATCCTGTCCGAGACCGGCGTCGACATGTCCGTCTTCGAGGACGCCGACCACTTCGCATCGTGGGCCGGCCTGGCCCCGGGGTGCAACGAGAGCGCAGGCAAGAAGAAGTCGTCGCGCGTCACCAAGGCCGGCCAGTACCTGAAGCCGGTGCTGACGCAATGCGCGCTGGCGGCGTCCAAGTCCAAGTCGGAGGACTACTTCGCCGGGAAGTTCCGCCGCATCAAGGCTCGCCGCGGCCACAAGCGCGCCATCGTCGCCGTCGCCAGGATGATGGCCGTCTGCATCTGGCACATGCTCTCGACGGGGGAGGTGTTCAGCCCGTCCGACCTCGACGGGCCCGTCCGAGCCGCAGGGCGCCCGGCGCTGACCGAGCAGTCGGCGCTCGAGCTGCTCCGGGGCATGGGCTACGACATAACCGCACCTGGGGATGACGCGTGACGCCCCTCCATCGGTGCTCTTTCGGACCCGCGTGCCGGGTCGATTTTGTTGTGCGCCTTAGGGCCAGTCCGCAAGCTCTATCTTTCACACTT
>JAUNEG010000036.1 GCA_030525685.1 Atopobiaceae bacterium
CGGGGGGGCGCCCACACCCCCCCCGCGCCGCGTGGGCCCCCCCCCAGGGGGGGGGGGGGGGGGCCCGGGGCCCCCCCCCCACGACGAAGGGCCGCCTTGGACAGAGCCCCGGCGGCCTTCATCTGCTCGATCTGTTCTGGAGTCTTGATCTTGATCATAGACCGAGAAGGACCTTGACGTCGGCGTAGACCTCGTCGACGGGACGGTCCCCGTCAACCTCCTTCAGGATGGAGTGGCCGCGGTAGTACTCGACAAGCGGCGCGGTCTGGGACTCGTAAACGTCGAGGCGGTGCTGGATCGTCTCGGGCTTGTCGTCGTCACGCTGGTACATCTCGCCGCCGCAGCGCGGGCAGGCGTCCACGCCGGCCGGAGCGGTGTAGCCGCAGGAGCGGCAGGTGCGACGGGAGCTCAGACGCTCGACGATGACGCTGGGCTCGACGGCCACGAGAAGCGCGGCGTCGAGCGTGCGACCCATGGCGGCGAGCTCGGAGTCGAGCGTGACCGCCTGGGCAGTGTTGCGCGGGAAGCCGTCGAGGATGAAGCCCTTCTGGGCGTCGTCGGCCTCGAGGCGCTCCTTGACGAGGTCGATGACCAGCTCGTCGGGAACGAGCTTGCCCTCGTCCATGTAGCCCTTGGCCTTCTTGCCGAGCTTGGAGCCCTCCTTGATGGCGGCGCGAAGCAGGTCGCCGGTGGAGATGTGGGCAATGCCGTACTCGGCCACGAGCTTCTGGGCCTGGGTACCCTTGCCTGCGCCGGGGGCGCCGAGAAGAACGATGTTCATGATGCGGACCGCCTTTCCTAGCTGCTTTCCCTACCTGCCGACGACGTGCCCTACTTAAAGAACCCGTCGTAGTTGTGCATCTTGAGCTGGCTCTCGATGGACGAGAGCGTGTCCATGGCGACGCCGACCATGATCAGAACGGAGGTGCCGCCGAACGACTGGACGAGCGAGTTGCCCGTGAACCAGAAGATGATCGTGGGGACCACGGCCAGCACGGCCATGAAGAGGGCGCCCGGGAGCGTCACGTGGTCGATGGCGCTCTTGATGTAAGCCGCGGTGGCGGCACCCGGACGGACGCCGGGGATGAAGCCGCCCTGCTTGCGAAGCTGGTCGGCCGTCTCCGTGGGGTTGAAGACCATCGACGAGTAGAAGTACGCGAAGGCCACGATCAGCACCACGGAGAGCACCCAGTTGATCCAGCCCGAGGAGAGGGCGTTAGCGAACGCCTGGACCCACTCGATGGTCGGGAAGAAGACCGCCAGCTGGGCCGGCAGGTACAGGATCGCCGAGGCGAAGATGATCGGCACGACGCCCGCGGTGTTGACCTTGATCGGCAGATAGGTGGACTGGCCACCCATCATGCGACGGCCGACGACGCGCTTGGCGTACTGAATCGGGATGCGGCGCTGGCCACGCTCCACGAAGACGATCAGCGGGACGATGGCAAGAATGATCACCATGGTCACCACGGTGAGCACCACGTTGCCGGTGCCGGTGATCGAGGAGATCAGCGAGGTGGGCACGCCGGACATGATGTTGCAGAAGATGATCAGCGACATGCCGTTGCCGACGCCGTTCTGGGTGATGATCTCGCCGAGCCACATGATGACGATGGCGCCCACGAGCATCGTGAAGACGATCATGACGTCAAGCAGCACCTCGGGCACACCGGCCGCGGACAGGTTGACGCCGTAGCTCCTGAACATGAACAGGTAGCCGATGGCGTTGAGCAGGGCGAGACCGATCGTGAGGTAACGCGTGTACTGCGTGATCCTACGCTGACCGGCCTCGCCCTCGCGGGCAAGTTCGCCAAGGGAGGGAATCACGGCCTGGAGCAGCTGGAAGATGATCTGCGCCGTGATGTAGGGCATGATTCCCAGGCTGAAGACGGACATGCGGGAGAGCGCTCCACCCGAGAACAGGTTGAGCACCGCCATCGCACCGCTCTCGGACAGGCCAGCCTGGTAGGCACCGAGCAGGTCCTGGAACGGGGCGCCCGGAACGGGCAGGTACGCGCCGAAACGGTACAGCAGCAGAATGCCAGCCGTGAGAAGCAGCTTGTTCCTGAGCTCCGGGACGCGGAACGCGTTGGCGATTCCCTTTAGCACGCCTGCTCGACCTTTCCTCCGGCCGCCTCGATCTTGGCCTGGGCAGAGGCGGAGACCTTGTCCACCTTGACGGTGAGCTTCTTGGTGAGCTCGCCGTCGCCGAGGACCTTCACGGGAACATAGTTGTGCTTGATGACGCCCTTGGCAACCAGGGTATCGGCGTCGACGGTCTCACCGTCGGCGAACAGCGCGTCGAGACGGGCGACGTTCACCGGGGCGTACTCGACGCGGTTGTGGTTCTTGAAGCCGGGGAGCTTGGGGAGGCGCATCGCGAGCGGCTGCTGGCCGCCCTCGAAGCCCTTGCCCTTGCCGCCGCCGGAGCGGGAGAGCTGGCCCTTGGTGCCGCGACCAGCGGTGGTGCCGTGACCGGACGAGTTGCCGCGACCGATCCGCTTGCGGTTCTTGCGCGAGCCCTCAGCGGGACGCAGATCGTTGAGCTGCATGAGTGACTCCTAGTTCTCTTCCACTTCGACAAGGTGCTTGACCTTGAAGATCATTCCACGGATGCTCGGGTTGTCCGGCTGCTCCACGACGTCACCGATCTTGCGGAGGCCGAGGGCGCGGCAGGTGGCCGTCTGGTCCTTCTTGACGGAGGCGACGGCGCTCCTGACGAGCTTGATCTTGAGGGACTGAGCCATCGTTAGTTCTCCTTCCCGGCGAACATCTCGCTGACCGTGATGCCGCGACGCTCGGCGGTCTCGGCGGGGCTGGAGAGCTCCTTGAGGCCCTCGGCGGCGGCCTTGATGATGTTCATGGCGTTGCTGGTGCCGAGGGACTTGGAGAGCACGTTGGTGATGCCCGCGAGCTCGAAGAGCGGACGGACGGGACCGCCCGCGATGACGCCGGTACCCTCGATGGCCGGCTTGATCAGCACGTGGCCGGCGCCGTAGTGGCCCTCGACGGCGTGCGGGATGGTGCCCGCCTCGGTGACGGGAACGTGGAACATGTTCTTCTTGGCGTCCTCGACGCCCTTGGAAATGGCCAGGGGCACCTCGGCGGACTTGCCCATGCCGAGGCCGACGTTGCCCTTGCCGTCACCCACGGCCACGAGGGCCACGAGGGACATGCGACGGCCGCCCTTGACGGTCTTGGAGACACGGTGGATGAAGACGACGCGCTCCTGAAGATCCGTGTCCTGCTGGCGCTTGCGATCTCGTGCCATTGAATCCTCCTAGAACTTCAGGCCCGCGTTGCGGGCACCGTCTGCCAGAGCCTTGACACGGCCGTGATAGATACGGCCACCGCGGTCGAACGTGACCTCGGTGACGCCCTTCTCCAGGGCGCGCTTGCCCACGAGCTCGCCGACGAACTCAGCGGCCTCCTTGTTGGAGCCGAGCTTGCCCGTGGCGCGGAACTCGGGGTCGAGGGTCGAGGCAGAGCAGATGGTCTTGCCGTCGGCGTCATCGATGACCTGGGCATAGATGTGAGCGTTGGTACGGTGCACGCTGAGGCGCGGACGCTCAGCGGTGCCGAAGATCTTGGCGCGGACGCGGCGCTCGCGGCGCTTGAGACCGGCCTTCTTCGCCTGCTGCTTGTTCATTCCTTCTCCTTAGACGTGCCATCACCTGACGGGGTGATGGTCTTTTATAAGCCTCGAGGCTACTTGGCGGCCTTGCCGAGCTTCCTGCGGATGTGCTCGCCCTCGTAGTGGATGCCCTTGCCCTTGTACGGCTCGGGCGGGCGCTTCATGCGGATCTCAGCGGCGACCTGGCCGACCTGCTCCTTGGAGATGCCCTTCACCGTGATGTGGGTGTTGTCGGGAACCTCGAAGGTGATGTTCTCGGGGGCCGGGTAGAGCACCGGGTGAGAGTAGCCGAGGGAGAGGTCGAGGTCCTTGCCCTTGAGCGTGGCGCGGTAGCCGACGCCGGTGAGCTCGAGCTTCTTCTCGAAGCCCTCGGACACGCCGACGACCATGTTGTGCAGGAGGGTACGGGTGAGACCCTGTTGCGCGTTGGAGGCGGTGGACTCGTCCACGCGGACGACGAGAAGCTCCTCGCCCTCCTGCTTGATCTCCACGAGGTCGGAGAAGGTACGGGTGAGCTCGCCCTTGCCACCCTTGACGGTGACGGTGGCGCCGTTGACTGTCACAGTGACTCCGGCCGGAACCTGGACAGGCTGCTTACCAATTCGAGACACGGCTGTCTCCTTTCATTCCTGCCGAGAGTTACCAGACGTAGGCGATGACCTCGCCGCCGATGCCCTGCTTGCGGGCGTCGCGGTCGCACATCATGCCCTTGGAGGTGGAGATGACGGCGGTGCCGAGACCGCCGAGCACGCGCGGAAGCTTGTCCGCGGTGGAGTAGATGCGCAGGCCAGGCTTGGAGATGCGACGGATGCCGCGAATCACCTTGGCGTGGCGGGCACCGTACTTGAGGGTGATGTGGAGGGTCTTCTGCGGGGCCGTGTCCTCGACCTCATAACCCGCGATGTAGCCCTCCTCGCAGATGACGCGGGCAATCTCGACGAGCACCTTGGTCGAGGGCATGGACACCTCGGCCTTGTTGGCTGCGTTCGCGTTGCGGATGCGCGTCAGCATGTCGGAAATGGGATCAGTGATCTTCATGGATCATTCTCCTTCGGTAATGATGAACCTGAGTGCCCGGTTCGCACGCACCCGTGGCGCGCGCGCCTGGGCGCCAGAGCCCTGCCGTCCTACCAGCTGGCCTTGCGGACGCCAGGAAGCTCGCCCTTGCTCGCAAGCTCGCGGAAGCACACGCGGCAGAGGCCGAACTTGCGATAAACGGAGTGGGGACGCCCACAGCGCTGGCAACGGTTCTGCGTACGGGTCGAGTACTTCGGCTCGCGCGACGCCTTGACGATCATCGATGTCTTAGCCACAAATCCTCCTTCAGTGCAATCCCGACGCCCCGTTCGTGCGGGGCGTCTTGTTGATATACGACCTACTCAGCCTTGAACGGGAAGTGGAAGGCCTTGAGAAGCGCCTTGCCCTCGTCGTCGGTCTGGGCGGTGGTCACGATGGTGATGTCCATGCCGCGGGTGTGATCGATCTTGTCGAAGTCGATCTCCGGGAAGATGAGCTGCTCGGTGACGCCCATGGAGAAGTTGCCACGGCCGTCGAAGCTCTTCGGGGAGATGCCGCGGAAGTCGCGGATGCGCGGGATGGCGATGGAGATCAGGCGATCGAGGAACTCCCACATGCGGTCGCCGCGGAGGGTGACCTTGGCGCCGATCGGCATGCCGGCGCGGAGCTTGAAGGTGGCGATGGACTTGCGGGCGTGGGTGATCAGCGGCTGCTGGCCGGTGATGGCGCGCAGGTCGGCAACGGCGCCGTCGATGGCCTTGGCGTCCGTGGCGGCCTCGCCGACGCCCATGTTCACCACGATCTTCTCGATCTTGGGAATCTGGTTGACGTTCTTGTAGCCGAACTGCTTCTGGAGCTCGTCACGCACGGTGGCGAAATACTGCTCCTTGAGACGCGGTACGTGCTTGTCTGCCATGTTCGCTCCTTAGATCCTGGGGTTCTCAGCACGGGGTTTCCAACCTCGTGCCTCCCTGCCTTGGCGGGGCCGGGAGCCTTGTCATGCGCCCGAGGCAGAATCCTCCCTACCTACAGACGCAAGGAAACATATTACGCCCTTTCTCCACAAAAGGGAACGACGAACTCGACGGCACCGTTCCTGCACATTCGAGCGCACGGCCCTTCTCGCCACCGCGCTCCCGACGACCGGTTAGGAATTGGCGCCCATCCCCCTCTGGAAACGTTTCCGGGTTAGAAATCCTGGCGTGTCCCTGTTTTTCTCGCCGCCCAGACGGGGACGCGCCCGTTTTCCTAACAAGATAGACCAGTGTGGCGACAAGAACGAGCCTGACCCCGCACGCCTATGCAGAGAGGCCCCCGGTTCATCGAAGAGAAGTTCCGCGCATGCGCGCTTCTCGGAGATGAACCGGGGGCCTCCCGGATGGTACTCAGGTCAGGCTCTTAGAGCTGGGCGCCGCACTTCTTGCAGACGCGGACCTTGTCGCCCTTGTCGTTGACGTCGTGGCCGACGCGCGTGGGCTTGCCGCACTTGGGGCAGACCAGCATGACGTTGGACACGTCGATGGCCGCCTCCTTCTCGACGAAGCCCCCCTGCTGGTTCTGGGCGTTCGGGCGGACGGCCTTCTTGACGACGGCGACGCCCTCGACGATGACCTTGCCCTCGGCGGGAAGGGCGCGGATGACCTGGCCCTCCTTGCCCTTGTCCTTACCGGAGAGGAGGACGACCTTGTCGCCCGTCTTCACGTTCATCTTCGCCATATTCACTCACTCCCTAGAGCGTCTCAGGCGCGAGCGAGACGATCTTCATGTACTTGTGGTCGCGGAGCTCACGAGCGACGGGCCCGAAGATACGGGTGCCCTTGGGCTCGCCCTCCTTGTCGACCAGGACGCAGGCGTTCTGGTCGAACTTGATGTAGCTGCCGTC
>JAUNEG010000007.1:0-31547 GCA_030525685.1 Atopobiaceae bacterium
CCAAGCCCGCTACCCCGGCCAAGGCGACCAAGCCTGCCACCAAGGGCAAGGCCACCAAGTAAATGAACTTCGTCTTCGTCTCGCCGCAGTTCCCCGAGGTCTACTGGCGGTTCTGCGCCGCGCTGCGGCGAGACGGGGCGCGAGTCCTCGGCATCGGCGACACCCCCTACGACCTTCTCTCCCCGGAGGTCCGCTCGTCGCTCGACGAGTACTACTGGGTTTCCAGCCTGGGGGACTACGACCAGGTCTACCGGGCCGTCGCGTTCTTCTCGTTCAAGTACGGCAAGGTGGACTGGATCGAGTCGAACAACGAGTTCTGGCTCGCCCAGGACGCGCGACTTCGCGAGGACTTTAACGTCGCTAACGGACCGCGTCCCGAGCAGCTTGCCGTCTGGCAGAGCAAAGCCGCCCAGAAGCCGCTCTATGCCGCGGCCGGCGTCCCGACCGCCCGTCAGACCAGCCTCACCACCTTTGACGAGACGCGTTGGTTCATCGGTGAGATGGGTCACTTCCCGGTGTTCGCCAAGCCCGAGGTGGGCGTGGGGTCCGGCGGGACTCGCCTGCTCACGAGCGACGACGACCTGCGCGCCCTTCTCGCCGACCACGGCGACGTTCCGTACGTGGTCGAACAGTACGTCGAGGGGGACATCTGCTCCTGGGACGCCATCCTGGACAGCCGCGGTGAGCCGCTCTTTGAGAACCAGGAGGAGTTCCCGCCCTCGATGGCCGACGTCGCCCAGAGGCAGCTCGACCTGACCTATCGATCACTGCCCGAGGTCGACCCTGCGCTCGCGCGGGCGGGCCGCGCGGCGGTGCGCGCCTTCGGTCTTGCGAGCCGCTTCGTCCACCTGGAGTTCTTCCGCCTCTCGCAGGACCGGCCGGGCCTGGGGTCTGCGGGCGACTACGTCGGCCTTGAGGTCAACGTCCGCCCGCCGGGCGGCTCCACGCCCGAGATGCTTGGCTGGGCCCACGGCCTGGACGTCTTTCAGGCCTGGGCCGACATGGTCTGCTACGATGAGCTGCGGTGCGAGCCGTCCGGAGAGCCCTCCGTGTGTGTCTACGCCGCGCGCCGCGACGCCCATCGCTACATTCACGCGCACGAGGACGTCATGACACGCTGGGGCGACGCGATCGTCTCGTGCGGCCGCGTGGCGGACGCGCTCTCAGACGACCTGGGCAACCAGCAGTACACGGCGCGTTTCGCGACCTCGGAGGAGGCCGATGAGTTCGTTGCCTACGTTCAGGCGAGGAGGGGCTTCGGTCATGGAAATCAGGCGGGCGACGAGTAGGGACCTGGCAGGTGTTCACAGCCTGCTGAGCCAGGTGCTCGAGGTGCACGCGGCGGGCAGGCCGGACATCTTTCGTCCCGGCACGCGCAAGTACACCGACGAGGAGCTTCTCGCCCTGTTCGAGGACGACGCCCATCCGGTGTTCGTGGCCGTGGACGACGACGGCTCCGTGCTCGGGCACGCCTTCTGCGAGGTCCAGGACTATCGGGAGTCGAACAGCTGGCAGCCGATCGTGAGCCTCTACATCGATGACATCTGCGTGGACGAGGCCCATCGCGGCCGCCACGTCGCAACCGCGCTCTACCGGCACGTCATTGCCTTCGCGCGCGAGCTGGGATGCCACAACGTGACGCTCAACGTCTGGGAGTGCAACCCCGGCGCCCGCGCGTTCTACGACGCGATGGGTATGACTCCGCTCAAGACCTGCCTGGAGCAGGTGCTGTAACGCGCGTCTGGGCGGATTGCTTAGGATTCCGGAGTAGTTGCAGGGCGCAGGGGTCTCCGTGCTTATGAATCTATGGTTGTTGTAGGTCTGCGGGGCCCCAGGTGCGCGTCCTTCTCGCCATGCGAGCAATAAACCGCAGGTGGCGAGAAGGGCGTGATGCCGCAAGCGCTACGCAAGGCGTAACAACCCCAAAATCCTAAGCGGCGGACCTGTCGTGCGCTACAGCTACCGCAAAATCCTAAGCAGGGGAAGGTCCGGAACGGCGCTCACGCCTCCATGACCCAGCTCTTGCCGAAGTCGTCGATGACGCGGACCATGTCGCTGACGAGCGGGCACACGTGCGTGCGCACGACGCGCGCCGGGTTGCCCACGACCGTGGTGTTGGCGGGCACGTCGTCCACCACGACCGAGCCCGCCCCGACGTAGGCGCCGTCGCCCACGGTAATGGCGCCGAGCAGGATGGACCCGGCGCCGATGAGGACGCCGTCGCCCACCGTCGGGTGGCGCTTGCCGCCGTGCTTGCCAGTCATGCCGAGCGTGGCGTTCTGGTACATGAGGCAGTCGTCGCCGATGACCGCGGTCCCGCCGATGACCACGCCGATCCCGTGGTCGACGGTGAAGCGGCGGCCGATCCGTGCGGCGGGGTGGATGTCCGCGCCGTAGCGGATGCGCGAGCGCTTGGCGAGCCACAGGGCGAGCGTGCGGTGCCCGCGCTCGTAGAGCCAGTGCTGGAGGCGGTAGGCCCGGACGATGCGAAATCCCACCGAGAAGCGCGTGACGTCGGCGACCGAGCCGGCGGAAGGGTCGCGCGCGAAGGCGGCCTCGGCGTCCTCGCGGATGAGTTGGCGCAGCTCCGACCAGGTGTTCTTCTCGTCAGCCATCACGCCTCCACGGAAAGGTAGCGCTCGCCGGTGTCCGGGAGCACGGCGACGATGGTCCTGCCGGCGCACTCCGGGCGCGCGGCGGCGACCATGGCGAGGCCTACACCGGTGTTTCCGCTGGTGGGCTCGATGATGGTGCCGCCGGGATTTGTGGCCTCGAGCTTCCCCAGGACACGGGCCGCACCTCCGGCGAGCCTCGAGAGGTCGACGAGCGGGGTGGACCCGATGAGGTCCTCGACGGTGTGGGCGACGTGCATGGCTCCTCCTTCTCCGGGCCTCCAGCGTGCCACCGATAAACCCACCCCTCAAGTAGGAATTACGGAGCGGAAACAAACCACGCCGCCGCCCCTCCCCTCATTTCGGGTATATGCATTGTTTCAAAACTAATACGGTATCTAGCAATCATAAAACCGCAGGTAGATAAGCTGACGAGAAGAACATCAACTTTGAAATCTTGCACATACCCTAAAAAAATCTTGCACATACCCTAAAAGTGTGGGGAGTGGCGGCGCCTAGTACAGCGGAAGCTCGCCCGTCAGCGGGTCGATCTTCTCGGCGGGGAGGGGCTCGAAGGCGAGGCAGGTGAAGGTAGGCTCGCCATGGAACTCGGTGTGCCCTGCGTCGCGGATCAGGGCGACGGCAAAGCCCTGATCGCGCCCGCGCTCCGCGAGGTCGAGCAGCTCCTCCTCGGAGTCCACGTAGACGCAGACCTTGGCAACTCCGGCGTCGAACCAGTCGGTGAGCGGGGTGACGTCGCCCTCTGCGTGCTCGACCCACGCCCAGCCGTCGCTGGCGCGCAGGTCCGCCCCGCGCCCCTCGCGCACGAGCGCCATGAGGACGGCCTCGACGCACGCGTGCCCCGCCTGCGCGGCGATCTTCCCCTTGCGCATCCTGAGGTCGCGGCGCATGACGATCATCTGCTTGGCGCGGTAGCTGCTAGAGGGCATGGGGGCTCCGATCACTGGCGGGACGAGACGTATGAGTCGTCGACCGTTATCTTGCAGACGGCGCGCGGGTAGCGCTCGCGGACGAGCCCGGAGATGCGCTCGCGCAGCTCGGCGGCGGAGAGCGAGAAGCCCGCGGGGCACACGCAGTCGAAGATCACGTTGGTGTGCGTGGGGGCGGGGACGCAGCGCAGGTCGTGGATTGAGAGGCGCTCGTCGATGCCCTTCACCGTGAGGTCGATCCAGTGGCGCATGTCGCGGACCTGGGGGTCGTCTGTGACGATGGGGTCGTAGTGCAGCGTCATGACCAGGCCCTCGTCCACCTTGAAGTCCTGCTCGATGTTGTCGAGAAGATCGTGCTGCTCCAGGGGGTCGCCCTCGGCGGCCATCTCCACGTGGGCACTCGCGAACTGCCTGCCGGGGCCGTAGTCGTGGACCATGAGGTCGTGGGTGCCCAGGACGCCGGGGTAGCCCATGATCTTGTCCCGGATGTGCTCCACGTAGGCCGGATCGGGCACGCGGCCCAGAAGCGGGCTCACCGCCTCGTGCACGAGCTCGACGCCGCTCCAGCAGATGAAGGCTCCCACTGCGAGGCCCGCCCAACCGTCGAGGTCAAAGCCGCTCACCTGCGAGACCACCGCCGAGGCGAGGACGGCGGCGGTGGAGATCACGTCGTTTCTCGAGTCCACGGCCGTCGCCTCGAGGGTGTCGGAGGAGATGGCGCGGCCGAGCCGGCGGTTGAACGACGCCATCCACAGCTTCACGAGCATGGATCCCACGAGCACGACCACGACGGCGGGGCCGAACTCGGTGGGCTCGGGGCGGAGGATCTTCTCGACGGAAGACCCCAGCAGGTTGATGCCGATCGCGCACACGAGCACCGCGACGACGAGGCCGGCCAGGTACTCGTAGCGCCCGTGGCCGTAGGGGTGCTCCTCGTCGGCGGGACGGCTCGCGAGCTTGAAGCCCAGCAGGCTCACCACGTTGCTGGAGGCGTCGGAGAGGTTGTTGACGGCGTCGGCCACGATGGAGACCGATCCGGCGAGCATGCCCACGACGCCCTTTCCCAGGCAGAGTGCGACGTTGCAGACGATGCAGGTGACGCTGGCGAGAAGACCGTAGCGCGTGCGCACCGTGGCGTCGGACGTGTTGTCCGCGTCCGGTACGAAGGTCCTTACGAGCCAGCCAGTCATGCCGCGTCCTCTCTCTTTCGGGCAGTCAAAGAGTATACAATCGCTGCACGCCTTTGCACGGAGCGGAAGGGGGACCCGTGGACCGGCTCGTCGCGACGACCGACTTCGCCTGCCTGGCGGCGCTCGTCGCCGCCTTGGTGGTTGCTACTGCATCTGACCTGCGGACCCGCATCGTGCCCAACGGCTGCGCCGCGACCGTCGCCGCTGCCGGCATCCTGCGCGCGCTCGTGCGCGCGACGGCGGGCGGCGTCGGTGCGGGCGCGCTCGTCTCCGCGCTTCTCGGCGTGGTCGTCGTGTTTGCCGTCATGCTCTGCGCGGCGCTCGTCTCGTCCCGCGGGGGCCGAGAACGGGGCGTGGGCGGCGGGGACATCAAGCTCCTAGCGGCTGTCGGCGCCTGGACGGGCCCGGTCCTGGGGCTCGCGACGGTTGGGCTGTCGTGTCTCGTGGGGGTTGCCGGGTGGTTCGCGTACCGGGTGGCCGTCGCCCTGCGCGATGCCGACCGCCCCGTGCGCCCGGGCATCCCGCTCGCCCCGTCGATCGCCGTCGTCTCCCTGTTCGTCGTGCTCGTGGGGGTGTTGTGAGGGTCCCGCCCGACGCCCGC
Source organism: Atopobiaceae bacterium (assembly GCA_030525685.1). GTDB lineage: Bacteria > Actinomycetota > Coriobacteriia > Coriobacteriales > Atopobiaceae > Thermophilibacter. The sequence goes on from JAUNEG010000007.1 coordinate 5,354, forward strand.
GCGCGACGACCCTCTGACGTTCAGCCTCTACCGTCTGCGGCATTTTACGATTTGCGTACGATGTGCCGGGTTATATCTAGGGTGGTCGCGGGTTCCCGCCATGGCGCGGTGACGTGCGGCGCATTCCGGGCGCGACGGCCCCCGACCGTCGCGCCCGATCCGTTTGTGTGACAATTGGTCCGACACGTTCGCCGTTACGGGGCTGGGTGACACCATGAGGATTGCCGACAAGATCGCTGCTCGCCAGACGTTCTCCTTCGAGATCTTCCCGCCGAAGGGGGAGTTCCCCCTCGAGGAGGCGCGCGCCGTCGCGACCGAGCTGGCGGCCGACCGGCCCGACTGGATCTCGGTCACGTACTCGGCGGGGGGCTCGGGCAACTCGGCCAACACCGTGCCCATCGCGTCCTCGATCGAGCACGAGCTCGGCGTCACCGCGCTCGCTCACCTCACCTGCCTCGGCTCCACCCGCGCCGACGTCGACGCCTACGTGTCCGGCCTCGTGGATGCCGGCGTCGAGAACGTGCTCGCTCTGCGCGGGGACCGCGCCCCGGGGCGCGAGGCGATCGACTTCGAGCACGCCTCCGACCTCATCGAGCACCTGCGCGCCTTGGGCTCCGGCCTCTGCATCGGCGCCGCCTGCTACCCCGAGGGGCACGTCGAGTCCCCCACCGAGGAGGAGAGCTTCGAGAGCCTCTACAAGAAGCAGGAGGCGGGTGCCGACTACCTGGTCTCCCAGCTCTTTTTTGACAACGAGGACTTCTACCGCTTCCGCGAGAAGTGCCTGCGCCATCGCGTGCGCCTGCCCATCGTCGCGGGCATCATGCCGTTCACGAGCGTCAAGCAGATCCAGCGCATGGCCTTCACCTGCGGGGCGTCCATCCCGGCGAAGGTCGTGAAGCGCCTCGTGCTGGCCGGGGACGACCCTGCCGACCAGGCGCGCGCCGGCGTGGAGTATGCGTGCGAGCAGCTCGTCGACCTCGCGGCCAACGGAGTCGACGGTCTGCACGTCTACAGCATGAACAAGCCCGCCGTGGCGCATGCCGCCCACGAGACGCTTCTCGCCTGCGGGTATCTGGGGGCCTAGCGCATGGACGTCGTCCAGTCCTACGACATTCGCTCGGTGGACCGCGCCGAGGTCCTGCGCTACCTGGGGTATGCGGGACAGGAGCTCTCGCCGGAGCTCGACGCGCGGGTTGACGACGTGGTCGCCCGCTGCCTGGACGTGGCACGGCCTCGCGGCACCGTGCGGATCTTCGAGGTCGCGGGGCGGGGCGAGAAGGACGGCATCCCCGTGGTCAGTCTCGGGGGAACGGCCCTCGAGCTGCGGGGGAGGTCCATCTCGGAGCATCTCGACGGCGCCGTGGCCGTGGGCGTGCTCGCGGTGACGGCGGGGGCGGGGATCGACGCGGAGCTGCGGCGTCTCTCGTTCACCGACCGCGTCGCGCAGGTCGTGTTCGACGCGGCGGGCTCCACGCTCGTCGAGCGCGCGGCGGACGCCGCCGAGGCGGACGTCGTGGCGGCCGCCTCGGACCGGGGGCTCTTCTGCGGCTCGCGCTTCTCGCCCGGCTACGGCGACCTGCCGCTAGCCACGCAGCAGGTGCTCCTTGCCGCCCTCGACGCGCAGCGGGCGCTGGGGATCACGCTCTCCGCCGAGCTGCTCATGTCGCCCACCAAGAGTGTGACGGCCGTGGTCGGCCTCTTCGAGGGGCCGCGCGCGGCGGAGCGCCCGAGCTGCGCGGCCTGCCCGTGCGCCGATTTCTGCGTGCTGCGTCGCTCAGGCCGAGCCTGCGGGCGGTGACGAGCCTGCAAAACCGTTCTTCGTGATGAAAAACGAGAAGGCGCGCCGCAAAACCTCGGTTCGTGATGAACGATTTCGAGCAAAACGGAATGCGTGTGGAAGATGCGTTCGCGTTTGCGCAGGTAAGAATATAATCGAATTAATTACTTTCCCCTCGGGGCACCAATACACTCATCACGAGCGAGCGTTTTGCATTCGGAAGCCGACTTTTTCATCACAAGCGAAGTTTTTGCAGACCCGTGCCCCGTGACATGATGGAAACCACGCCTTGCTAGGATGGGCGAGGGGAACGACGACGGGAGCGCCATGCCTGACAACGCGAACAACGACCTTCTCGCCTCCGCCCTGGCGGGGGAGGCGTTCCTGCTGCTCGACGGGGCCATGGGCACGCAGCTCCAGGAGCGCGGCCTCGCCGCGGGGGAGATGCCGGAGCTCCTGTGCCTCACGCACCCCGAGGTCGTGACCGAGGTGCACGCCGCCTACGTCGCGGCGGGCGCCGACGTGGTGACCACCAACACCTTCGGGGCCAACGCGGCCAAGCTCGGCGACGCCGCCACGGTGGAGGAAGTCTTCTCGGCTGCCGTCGCCTGCGCTCGCGCGGCGCGGCCTCGCTACGTCGCGGCCGACCTGGGCCCGACGGGCCAGCTGCTCGCGCCCATGGGGCCGCTCGGCTTCGATGACGCCTACGAGCTCTTCGCGCGCCAGGTGCGCGCCGCCGAGGCGGCGGGCGCCGACCTCTTCGTCATAGAGACCATGTCCGATCTTGCCGAGGCCAAGGCCGCGCTGCTCGCCGTGCGTGAGAACTCGGGCCTGCCCGCCCTCGTCACCATGACCTTCGAGGAGGACGGGCGCACTTTCCTGGGCACCACCCCCGAGGTTGCCGCGCTCACGCTCTCCTCGCTCGGCGCCGCGGCGGTGGGCATCAACTGCTCGCTCGGGCCCTCCGAGATCGCGCCGCTCGTGGCGCGCATGGCCCCCATGGCCCGCTGTCCGCTCATGGCGCAGCCCAACGCGGGCCTTCCGCGCGTGGAGGACGGCGTCACGGTCTACGACATCGGCCCCGAGGAGTTCGCCGCTGCCGTGGAGCCCATGCTCGATGCGGGCGTCACCGTCCTGGGCGGCTGCTGCGGGACCACGCCGGCACACGTCGCCGCCGAACGGGCGCTTCTCGCCGGACGCGCCCCCGTACGTCGCGTGCCCCTCGACCGCTTCGCCGTGTGCGGCCCCCAGCGGCTGGTGGCGCTTGCGCCGGGCGAGGTGGGGGTCATCGGCGAGCGCATCAACCCCACGGGCAAGCGCAGGATGCAGGAGGCGCTGCGCAGCGGCAACCACGACCACGTGGTCGCCGAGGCCATCGCGCAGGAGCGCGCCGGCGCCCAGATCCTTGACGTCAACGCCGGCCTGCCGGAGATCGACGAGCGCGCGGTCATGTGCCGCCTTGTCGACGAGCTCCTGGCCGTGACCACGCTGCCGCTGCAGATCGACGCCTCCGACCCCGCGGTCATCGAGGCGGCGATTCGTCGCTACCCCGGCAAGGCGCTCGTCAACTCCGTGAACGGCAAGGCCGAGTCGCTCGCCGCCGTGGTCCCGCTCGCCGCGCGCTACGGCTGCGCGCTCGTGGGCCTCACGCTCGACGAGGACGGCATCCCCGCCACCGCCGAAGGGCGCCTCGCCGTCGCACGCAAGATCGTGGCCGCCACGGACGCCGCCGGCATCCCGCGCCGCGACGTGGCGATCGACTGCCTCGCCATGGCGGCCTCCACCGACCAGACCGCGCCGCGCGCCATCCTCGAGGCCATCCGCCTCGTGAAGACCGAGCTCCCGGGCGTCCGCACGGTGCTCGGCGTCTCCAACATCAGCTTTGGCCTGCCCTTCCGCCCGCTCGTCAACGCCACGTTCCTCGCGGCGGCCTTCGGCGCCGGGCTCGACCTCGCGATCGTCAACCCCGGTGTGCGCCGCATGATGGACGTCGTGGACTCCTGGCGCGTGCTCTCCGGCGAGGACGAGAGCGCGCGCTTCTACGTGGAGCACTACGCGGACCGCAGCGACGCGGCCCCCGCCCCCGCCCCGGGCGACCAGGGCGGCCGTGCCGAGAAGGACGGGCCCGCCGCGGCCCCTGCCGACCCGGTCGAGCGCGCCCGCGCGCTGGTGCTCGACGGGCGCAGCGGACCCATGGCGGACGCCGTGCGCGAGGTCCTTCTCGACCACGACGCGCTGTACGCCGTCAACGAGGTCCTCGTGCCGGCGCTGGACGAGGTCGGCAGGCGCTTCGAGGACGGGCGTTTCTTCCTGCCCCAGCTCATGGCCTCCGCCGAGGCGGCCAAGGCCGGCTTCGAGGTGCTCCGCGAGGCCGCGTCGGCCTCGGGCGCCCCCGCGGCCGAGAAGGGCCCCGTGGTGGTCTGCACCGTGCGCGGCGACATCCACGACATCGGCAAGAACATCGTGCGGATGCTGCTCGAGAACTACGGCTACGAGGTGGTCGACCTCGGCCGCGACGTGGCGCCGGAGGCCGTGGCGGACGCCGTGGTGGCGCGCCACGCGCCGATCGCCGGGCTCTCCGCGCTCATGACGTCGACGGTCCCGGCCATGGGCGAGACGATCGAGCTCCTGCGCGAGCGCGCCCCCTGGTGCAAGGTTGTCGTGGGCGGGGCCGTGCTCACGCCGGAGTACGCGCGCATGGTCGGGGCGGACTTCTACGCCCGCGACGCGATGGAGACCGTGCGCATAGCCGGCGAGGTGCTCGCATAGGGAAGGGGCGCCGGCCGCAGCCGACGCCCCTCGGTCGTGACTCTCGTCGCGCGGACTACACGAAGATCTTGCTCATCTCGGTGATGGCGCTGTTGTCGATCTCCCAGCCGTCGTCCGTCTTGTTGTAGACGAACTCGAGGGTCTTCTCGGAGGGCTCGATCTCGGCGATCAGGCCCATGACGTACTCGCCGGCCCAGGCGTTGACGGCATCGTCGTCGTTGCCGTCGAGCTCGCCGGAGTTGATGGCGTTCATGAGCTCCTCGACCATGGCGTCGGAGTCCGCGTTCGTGAGGTCGCCCATGGACTTGGACGTGACGGTGACGGTTGCCACGGCGCTCTCGTCGTCGACCTCGACGGAGTCGATCGTGTAGTCGAGGCCGTCGACCATCGCGGCCACGAACTCGGTGTTATCGATGCCGTAGGCCTCGAGGCCCGCGCCCTCGACGGCCCCCGCGTACTTCTCGAGCGCCTCCTCGTCCATGTTCTTGAGCTCGTCGAAGTTCGTGGTGATATCCTCGCGGACGAGCTCCTCGACGTTCGGACCGCCCGAGCAGCCGCCCAGCACCAGGCCGCCGGCGAGGGCGAGCGTGGCGCAGAGCGTGCAGGTGAGGGCCCTGAGGGATGTGTTCTTCATGGGTGACTCCTTAGTGACGGCGCTTGCGTTTCCCTAGTTTATCAGATGTGCGCGACGCAGAGCTGTGGCAAGTGCACGCCGTGCAGGAACGGCCTGCGCATGCTGCGCCACCTGTTCAACGACGTCCTGAACAACCGCGCCACGCTGGAGACGTTCGACCTCATCGAGTCCACCGCTCGCACGGTGTACCTGTCGAGCGACTGCGCGATCGGCTACGAGGCCGGCGAGGTGGCCCCCATGGCCATCCGCGGCTTCCGCGACGACTTCGAGCACCACGTGGCCAAGCACGCGTGCGGCTTCTCGCAGCACCAGACGGTGCCGTGCGTCTCCGGCTGCCCGTCCGGCGTGGACATCCCCGGCTACATCGCGCTCGTCGAGGCCGGCCGCTACACCGAGGCCGTGCGCCTCATCCGCAAGGACAAGCCGCTGCCGCTCGTCTGCGGCCTCGTCTGCGAGCACCCCTGCGAGATGCACTGCCGCCGCGGCATGGTGGACGACCCGATGAACATCCGTGGCCTCAAGCGCTACGCCGTGGACCACGCCGGCGACTACCGCCCGGTCATCAAGCCGGCAACCGGAAAGCGCGTCGCCGTGATCGGCGGCGGCCCGGCCGGCATCTCGTGCGCGTACTACCTCACGCTCATGGGCCACAAGGTCAAGATCTTCGAGCAGCGCGCGCACCTCGGCGGCATGCTCCGCTACGGCATCCCCAACTACCGCCTGCCGCGCGAGCAGCTCGACTCCGAGATCCAGTGGATCCTCGACTGCGGTATCGACGTCGAGCTCAACCACAGCGTCGACGGTGACGAGATGAACCGCCTGCGCTTCGAGTACGACGCGGTCGCCGGCAAGACGCCCGAGCCCGACGCCTTCTCCGACGTCCGCGGCCTGGACGCCTGGAAGGAGGCCACCTACGACCTGGCGGGCACCCCGGTGCGCGTCGCCGTGGTGAGCGGGCTGGCCAACGCGGGCTACCTGCTCGACGCTATCGCGGCGGGTGAGGTCGAGTACGACTTCGTCGAGGTCATGGCCTGCCCCGGCGGCTGCGCGGGCGGCGGCCAGCCCATCCACGACGGCGAGGAGCTCACCGGCGTGCGCGGAGACGTCCTCTGGGGCCTCGACCACAACGCTGAGCTGCGCAGCTCCTACGAGAACCCGTCGATCGAGGCGATCTACGAGGACTACCTGGGCGAGCCGCTCTCCGAGCGCGCCGAGGAGCTGCTCCACACCGACCACCACGCCTGGAGCATCCACTGATTCAAGAGGGGGCAGACCCCTTTCGAATCATTTGGGCCCGAGCCGTCACCCCCGCGGCTCGGGCCCTTTTTACCATTCGGCCACGCGCTCGCGCATGCCCTCAACGTCGAGCACGCCCTCGGCGAAGCCCTTGCGCACGAGCTCTGCGGGCACCAGCTCGTCGTACTTCTCGAAGTAGGGAATCTCGGCCGGGTAGAGGAGCTCCATTGGGTCCTCGAGCCGCTCCGCGGCGTCCTTCACAACCGAGAGGAACGTCTGCTCGTCGGCCATCATCACGAACGTCATGAAGTACGGGCGCGAGGAGTTGACGCCCTTGATGCCGAGCTCGGCGGCGCACCTGAGCTTGATCAGGCGCTCCAGCGCGAGGAACGCGTAGGTTCCGAGCCACGGCAGAAGGCACCACATGGTCTGCTCCTTGTCGTTCTCGCCGAGGCAGACGAGCGGACCTGCCGTGAGCAGGGAGTTCCGCGCCACGCGGCGGGCCTCGCGCAGGCGCGCGCGGGCATGGTCGCGCAGGTAGGGATAGGGGGAGCTCTCCTCGAGGGCGCGCCGCATGCGCTCGAGGACGTGCGTGTTGATGTCTCCCGCGACGTCGCCGAAGTACGCCGGGACCTTGCCCTTGACCTGCGTGACGTAGAGCAGGTGCCGCTCGTGGTCCACCTCGTCCACGATCCAGACGTGTCCCGCGATGGCGACCTTCTCGCCGGGCGGGGGCGGTGCGCAGAGCGTGCCGATCTCCTCGGAGCCCGAGCGCACGGTGTACTCCACGTTCTCCTGGAAGACCGCGAAGAACTTGTAGGAGCTCGTGACGCGCTCGCCGGCGAGGCCCACGATGAGGCCGCCGCCCTCGGTCTGCTCGACGTAGTCGTGCTGGAGCAGGTGGCGGAGAAGGGCGCGGAAGTCGTCCGCCGTGACGCGGTGGAAGTACGTCAACGTGAGCACGCGGCTCGCGAGCTGGGCGGGGGAGAGCTCGCCCTCACTGGCGAGCGTGGCCAGCGTCTGGTGGCAGAGCAGGCTGTAGGGCAGGCGGTTCAGGTTGGGCGGCTCGACCCAGCGCTCCTCGCGATAGAGCTGGACGAGCGCGATGCCCTGCAGCAGCTTCCAGGGGATGGTCTCCGGCAGCAGCGTGCGGGCCTCCGGCTGCTCCTCGCGCATGACGAACCACATCTCGGGGGGCGCCTCGCGACGTCCCGTGCGACCCATGCGCTGCAGGGAGGCTGAGACGGTGAACGGGGCGTCGATCTGGAACGCCCGCTCGAGGCGACCCACGTCGATGCCCAGCTCGAGCGTTGCGGTGGCAACGATCGAGAGGTCCGAGGAGTCGTCGCGCATCTGCTCCTCGGCGCTCTCTCGGATGGCGGCCGAGAGGTTGCCGTGGTGGATGAGGAAGCGGTCCGGCTCCCCGTTGAACTCGCAGTAGGCGCGCAGCGTCGTGCAGACCTCCTCCGCCTCCTCGCGCGAGTTGCTAAATATCAAACATTTTCTACCACGAGTGTGCTCGAAGATGTAGCCGATGCCGGGGTCGGCGTTCGCGGGCGCCAGGTCCGTAGGGGCCTCGGGAGGGCCGGGGCTTATCGCCGTGCTCGAACAGTCCTGCTCGCACGGACGAGCCACTGGCTCGTCCGGCTCGTGCGGAACTGCGCGCGGCAATAAGCCCCGGCCCTCTGGCGAGGTTTCCTCGGGCTCTAGGGCGACGACGTCTGCCTCGACTTCTCTTCTCGCTGTCTGAAACACTGACTCGTCTGCCTGCGGGCCACTCTGGTAGAAGTGCTCCATCGAGAGGCGCCAGGTGCGCGGGGGCTCCTCGATGCGGGGGACGACCGTGTCGCGGCCGGTGCCGGCGGCGAGGAAGGCTCCCACGGCCTCGGGGTCGCCGATCGTGGCGGAGAGTCCGATGCGCCGTGGCTGCACGCCCGCTATTCTCGCCAGGCGCTCGATGAGGCAGAGGCACTGCCCGCCTCGGTCCTGGCGCAGCAGGGAGTGAACCTCGTCGATCACGACGTAGCGCAGGTCGCAGAAGAGCTTGGACACCACGGGGTGGCGGCGCATGAGCAGGGCCTCGAGGGACTCCGGCGTCATCTGCAGGATGCCGGAGGGCCGCCTCACGAGCCGCGCCTTGTGCGAGGCGGAGACGTCCCCGTGCCAGTGCCAGACGTCGATCCCCGCCTCCTCGCAGAGGTCGGTGAGGCGATAGAACTGGTCGTTGATCAGCGCCTTGGTGGGCCCGATGTAGAGGGCGCCCACGGAGGCGGGCGGGTTCTCCCAGAACTCGGTCAGGATGGGGAAGAAGGCCGCCTCGGTCTTTCCGGAGGCCGTGGAGGCGGTGAGCAGGATGTTGTCATCGCTCTCGAAGACGGCCTCGGCGGCGGCGACCTGGATGCCCCGGAGGCTCTCCCAGCCGTTGCTGTAGATGAAATCTTGCACGAAGGGCGCGTACCGATCGAAGACCCCCATCTTCACCCCCAACGTATGCTATACTACGAACACGCGTTCTATATTAGCACAGGAGCGGGGAGGAGGCCAGCCGATTCCGAATCGGATGGCGCCTATCGCAGAAAGCCCGGAGGCAACGAGGTTCCGCAGCGCTACGCTGCGGGTGTCGACACAAGAGGGGAGCAGCTATGACGAGGAGGCGTCCGCTGAGCCCTCCGCCGAGGCCAAGGTCGCCTTCGCCCGCGGCGCCTCCGCGGTCGGCACGGCCATGTACTCGGGTGAGGGCGGTATCCTCCCCGCGGAGCGCGAGGCCTCCACGCGCTATATCTTCGAGATCGCGCCGCTGCGCTACTCCGTGAGCGACGAGAGCCTGCGCGCCGCTGACGCGATCGAGATCAAGATCGGCCAGGGAACCAAGCCGGGCATGGGCGGCCACCTCCCCGGACAGAAGGTCACCGAGGAGATCGCCCGCATCCGCGGCCGGCAGCCGGGGGAGGACATCGTGTCGTCCTCCACCTTCCCGGGGGTCGAGTCCGTCGAGGATCTGCGCGCCCTCGTCGATGAGATGCGCGAGCGCAGCGGCGGGGCGCCCGTTGGCATCAAGCTGGCCGCCGGTCACATCGAGCGCGATATCGACCGGGCCCACGCCGCCGGCGCTGACTTCATCACGATCGACGGCCGCGGCGGGGCGACCGGCGCCTCCCCCGTGATGCTGCGCGACGCGGCATCGGTGCCCACCATGTACGCCCTCGTGCGCGCCCGCCGGCGCCTCGATGCGCTCGGCTCGCGAGCGAGCCTCGTCATCACCGGGGGTCTCCGCGTGGCCTCCGATGTCGTCAAGGCGCTCGCGCTCGGCGCCGACGCGGTGGCGCTCGCATCGGCCTCACTCATGGCCCTCGGCTGCCAGCAGTACCGCATCTGCGGTAGCGGCATGTGTCCCGTGGGCATCGCCACGCAAGATCCGGAGCTCCGCGAAAGGAGGGACTGGGACGCCGCCGCGCAGCGCGTGGAGAACTTCTACCGGGCGACCTTCGACGATCTCAAGATGTTCTGCCGGGTGATGGGCCATGAGCGCATCAGCAAGCTCTCGGTGGACGATCTCGTCACCGTGAACCCCGACCTTGCGGAGCGCCTGGGCATCCCGCGGGCGTGAGGGAGCCCCAGTCGATGATGGGAAATCTACCTTACTATCTCTTTATTTTCGATTGTCCGAGCAATCTCCACAAGATTATCGATGCCTTCTTTGGCAAGTTTAAGATTTTGCAGTGACAAAGAAGCTAGTCTGACTACCTCTTCTGCTCTTAGGGCGTCACGTGGAGGGTTGCCATATCGAGCACCAATTTTGTTGAGCGCTCGCACACCCTGATTGTAGTTAGATCCCCATCTTCTGGATTCTATAAGCAGGCGCTTCCATGTAGTTGAGTCCAGAATAAGAGGAGCATTCTCATCTTCTGCAGAACCGAGAAGATCGATAGGAAGCTGGACAAGAAAGCGCAGATAAGCAGATTGAGTAAGCCCAAGCCTAGATGCATTGAAATCAATAAGCTCCTTTTCTTCAGGACTTACCCTAAAAAGCACCTTTTCAGTTCTACTCATGATCGATACCCCTTTCATGAGAAGGTACATCATGACTGCGGCTCAAGCGTTCGGCGGCCTTTCGAGCTTGTTCGCCCATATCACGAAGTGATCTAGGGCGTTCCTTTGTTCTGCCTTCTTTTTGTGGATCACTCTTGCCTATAACCCGCGATTGATGTATGATTTGGTTCAACGGGAGACCTGCGAATCCTCTCAGCAATTGTAGCTGCGATAGACAATCCAGGTCTCTTGTTCTTTTTTCGTCTATAAACAAGATACAATTTTCTTGAACTGCCTGCTGGAAATAATTCGCAGGATTTGATCTTCCATAGACACTTAATAGATGGTTTGATGAAATCATTTTGCAATTATACTGGCTATGTCCATTTGGTTTTATTGCTGCTATCAATGGAAGACCATCTGTATCAACTGCTGGTAGAGCGAGGGCATCCCGCGGGCGTGAGGGAGCCCCTATCCTGGCGGCGCGCCGTCTTGCGCGGGCACTCAGGGCGTGGTATACTCCCAATCTGAAATTGAAATCCAATTCTCAGATGGGAGCGAAGATGGCACGGGGTTCGTATGACACTAGGCAACGGCAATCGATCCTCGCTGTCATGGCGGACCACGAGGACACCTTCCTGAGCGTCGACATGGTGGGGCAGCTGCTGCGTGCCCACGGCATGGAGGTCGGCCGCACGACGGTCTACCGCACGCTCGAGCGGATGGTCTCCGAGGGGGACATGCTCAAGGTTGCTGACATCCGCGGCGGGGCGGCCCAGTACCGCCTCGCGTCGGCGGTTGACCCTGAGGACGTCGAGGGACAGCTCAGGTGCGACCGCTGCGGCCGTGTGCTGCCCTTGAGCTGCGGCAGCCTGGGGGCGTTCGCGGAGCACGTGCTCGTCGAGCACGGCTTCGCCATCGATCCTGCGCACAGCGTCCTCCACGGCGTCTGCCCCGACTGCCGCGAGTCCTCCGCCCACGCCGCCGCGCCCACCGAGACGAGCAAGAAGGAGCGCCACAAATGAGCGATGCCAACACCCCCAACCTGTCCCATCCCTCGCGCCGCCAGTTCCTCGCCGCCGGTCTCGCCGCCGCGGGCAGCGCCCTCCTCGCCGGCTGCGCGGGTTCCGGTCCTGCCGCGCCCGCCGGCTCGGACGCCGGCTCGGATGCCGGCATCAAAGTCATCGCGAGCTTCTACGTCATGGGCGATTTCGCCAAGAAGGTCGGCGGTGACCTCGTGAGCGTGACCGACCTCGTGCCCGCGGGCACCGAGCCCCACGATTGGGAGCCGAGCCCACGCGATATCGAAGACCTGCAAGCCGCCGACCTCTTCGTGTACAACGGGGCCGGCATGGAGCACTGGGTCGAGGACGTCGTCTCCGACCTCGACACCGTCAAGGTCGTCGAGGCCTCGAAGGGCATCGAGCTCCTCGACGGCGAGCACGGCCACGACCACGATCACGATGGCCACGACCCCCATGTGTGGCTCGCGCCCGCCAATGCGAAGATGGAGCTCGCCGCCATCCGCGACGGCCTGGTCGCCGTGGACCCCGAGCACACCGAGCAGTTCGATGCCGCCTACGAGGAGCACGCCCGCGCCTTCGATGAGCTCGATCAGGAGTTCCGCACCGCGCTGGAGTCGCTGCCCAACAAGACGATCGTCGTGAGCCATGCGGCCTACGGCTATCTCTGCGACGCCTACGGCCTCACGCAGCGTGCCATCACGGGCATCGACGCCGAGGGCGAGCCCGATGCGAGGACCATGGCCGAGATCATCGATTTCGTGAAGGAGAGCGGCATCAAGACCATCTTCACCGAGGAGCTCGTGAGTCCGAAGGTCGCCCAGGCGATCGCGGACGCCACGGGCGCCTCCTGCCAGGTCCTGAACCCCATCGAGGGGCTCACGCAGGAGCAGGAGCGCGCCGGGGAGGACTACCTCTCCCTCATGCGCCAGAACCTGAAGGCCCTCGTCGCCGCGCTCGGCTGACATGGCGGGTTTGTCGACCTCACGGCGAGGATAGAGCGGGATGGAGCATCGCGAGACGGTCATTGAGGCCACGGGGGTCTCGTACGCGCACGGACGCGAGGCGATCCTCGAGGGCGCCTTGCTCACCGTGCGTGCCGGCGAGCTCGCTGTCGTCACGGGCGAGAACGGCGCCGGCAAGTCCACCCTGCTCCGGCTCATCCTGGGCGAATTGAGGCCGCAGAGCGGCCAGGTGCGTATCTTCGGTGCCGACCCCGTGCGCTTTCGCGACTGGGGCCGGGTGGGATACGTCCCGCAGCGCACCGACGTTCCCTACGAGCGCTTCCCCGCCTCGGTGCGGGAGGTGGTGGAGGCGAACCTCTACGCCCGCCGCGCCTCGCTGCCCTGTTTCGGCGCGCGCTCCCGTACCGCGCCCGCGGTCGATCGGGCCCTTACCGCGGTTGATCTCGCCGGGTTCGAGCGGCGTATGATCGGTGAGCTGTCGGGTGGGCAGTTCCAGCGCGTGCTGCTCGCTCGGGCGCTCGTCTGCGAGCCCGGCCTGCTCGTCCTCGACGAGCCCACGAGCGGTCTCGACGCCCGCGCCGCCCGCAGCTTCGAGGAGCTCCTGGCCGATCTGCGCCGCGCCCGCCCCGAGCTCGCGGTGCTGCTCGTCACCCATGACCTCGAGCGGCTCGCTGGCCTGGACGCCACGCTCCACCGCTTGGAGGCGGGCGTTCTCGTGCCCGCCGCACCCGGCTCGGTCCACGTCCACGCCGCGCCCGCGGCGCAAGACCCTGAGCAGACCCATGCCTGAGATGCTCCAATACGCCTTCATGCAGCGCGCCCTCGCGGCGGGTCTCGTCATCGGCATCGCGGTGCCCCTCGTGGGCGTCACGGTGGTGCTCAAGCGCCTCTCGATGATCGGTGACGCCCTCGGCCACGCCTCGCTTGCCGGTGTGGCGGCGGGGCTCATCGCCGGCCTCAACCCGGTCGCCGGCGCCGTCGCCGCCTGCGTGACCTCGGCGTTCTGCATCGAGGGGATTCGCCGCGCCCTGCCCGCCCGGGCAGATCTGGCCGTGGCCGTCATCATGGCCGCGGGCATCGGCCTCGCCGGCGTGCTCTCGGGGTTCGTCCCCAACTCGGCGACGTTCTCGAGCTTTTTGTTCGGAAGCATCGTGACGGTGGGCGACGCCGAGCTCGCCGTGGTCGTCGGGGTCGGCGCCGCGGTCATCCTCTTCTGTGCGCTCTTCTCCCGCGAGCTCTTCTGGGTCGCCCTGGACGAGCGCGCCGCGCGGCTCGCGGGCGTGCGTACGGGGCTCGTGAACGCCGCCTTCGTGCTCGTGTGCGCCCTCACGATCTCCATCGCGTCCCGGACCGTGGGTTCGCTGATCGTGAGCTCGATGATGACGGTCCCCGTGGCCGCGGCGCTCGCCGTCGCCCGGAGCTGGCGCCAGAGCGTTGTTGTGGCCTGCGCGGTGGGCGCCGTGTCGTCGCTCGCGGGCCTCACCCTCTCCTTCTACGCGGGCCTGCGCCCCGGCGGCGCCATCGTTCTCGTGGAGGTGGGGATCTTACTGCTCCTGCTCCTCGTCAGGGGCATCATGCGCCGCCTCGCGCACCCGGCGCGCGAAGACGCCACCGCTCGATAGCCCGTTCGTCTACAGGGTGAACTCGGCGAAGTCGCGCGTCCCTGTGGCCGTGCCCGACGAGGGGCCCTGCCCGCCCGCACCGTCCTGCCCGCCTGCGGCGCCGGCCACCTGCCCGCGCAGAAGCTCCTCCATGGCCGCTTCGGGGTTTTGGTACATGATGTCCAGCAGCTCGATGAAGTCGCGGATCACCTCGCGCGGCGTGAGGTGCGTGTCGGCGCCGACGCGCGAGAACTCGATCTGCAGAAACGCCGCGAGGTCCTGCTCGGTGAGGCGCACCCCGTACCCGAAGTAGCCCGCGTGGATCTCGGCGAGCTTCTCGATGAGCACGAGCAGCTCCTCGTGGGTGAGCGGATGAAGGCGGATGATGGGCGCGAGCATGTCCAGCATGTCCTCGGTGGCGAAGCGCCCCTGGGTGAGCCGGCTGCGCAACGCCTCGTAGGAGAAGACGCCGCGTCGGCGGTCCTCGATGGAGGTGGGGGTGCCGCCCATTATGATGCCGAGGTGGCGAGCCTTCCCCTGCAGGGTGTCGTTGTACATCGTGAGGATCTTCTCGTAGTTGTACTGGCGCGTGACGGCGTTGGGGATTTTGAAGAGGTTCACGAGCTCGTCGATGAGGACGAGCAGGCCCCGGTAGCCGGCGGACACGAGGAAGGCGGCGAAGAGCTTCACGTAGTCGTACCAGTCGTCGTCGCCGATGATGACCGACACGCCCAGGTCCCCCTTGGCCTCGGTGCGTGTGCGGTACTCGCCACGCAGCCAGCGCAGCACGGCGGAGCGGGTCTCGTCGTCGCCCTCCTGGGAGGCCTCCCAGTAGCGCAGGAGCATGCGGGAGAAGTCGAACCCGTGCACGAGCTCGGTGAGGCCCGACACGGCCTCCTCGGCGCCCGCTCGCTCGGGGGCGGCGGCCACCCAGCGGTCGAGCACGAGGCCGAGCGCCCCGCCCTCGGGCCGAGTCTTGGTGGAGAGGTTGCGGATCAGCTCCCGATAGGTGGCAAGGCCCTGACCCTGCCCGCCCTGGAGGCGGCGCTCGGGGGAGAGGTCGGCGTCCGCCACCACGAAGTTGTTGCCCATCGCGTGCGTGCGGATCGTCTGCAGCAGGAAGCTCTTGCCGGCGCCGTAGCGGCCGACGAGGAAGCGGAAGCTCGCCCCGCCGTCCGCGACGAGCTCGAGGTCGTGCAGGAGCGCCTGGATCTCGCGCTCCCGACCGACGGTGACGTAGGGCAACCCGATGCGCGGCACGACGCCGCCCTTGAGCGAGTTGATGATGACCGCGGCGATGCGCTTGGGCACCCTCGGCGCGTCTCCCATGACGTCCCCCTCCGTTGCCTGTAGAGTAGCAATTTTAGCACAGGTGTTCTAGTTTGGGAGAAGTGCGTCAGAGACGTCCTCGACGTAGTCCTCGACGAGCGCGGGGCGCCCGTCGGCGTCGAACTCTATGGCCGTGTCGCCGAGCAGGTCGAAGAGCTTCTCGTTAATCGAGTCGACGAGGAGGTCCGCACCCGACGCGGAAGGAGGACGACCGTCGAGCAGGTCGTGAAGGAGCGAGAGCTCCTCCGACGTGAGGCCGAGGGGGAGGTCCTTCTCGTCCCCCTGTCTTGGTGCCTGAGGTGCAGGTGTGGGTGCCGCGGGAATAACGCTCTCCTCGCGCTCCTCGTCGACGAGCAGGGCCTCGCGGGTCTCGGCTGCCGTCGAGCGGATTCCCGCAAGCTTGGAGAGATCGATCTCGATGCGTCGCGGCGCGTGGTCGGCGCGCCATGCGAGGTAGTCACCGATGGCGCGGTCGATAATCTTGACCAGGTACTTGGGGTCGGCGTGTCCCTTGAGCGGGTTTGGGTGGTCGAGGGCCAGGCGCAGCTGACGGTCGACGGCGCGCAGGACCTGGCCGAGCCTGGCGCTGCGGACGCCCCCGTCGTGCAGGGAGTCGCAGGTCCAGATGCCGTTCTGGCAAACGTAGCGACAGGTCTCGTCGAGCTCGACGATGCAGTCCGCGTGACGTCCGGCGGGGTAGAAGACGGCGGAGGCGAACATGAGGTGGGGCATCGCGTGCCTCGTGCCGAAGAGGCTCTCCGTGAGGCCCTGGGACCGCTTGGAGGCGTAGTGCCTCGCGAGGTCGGCGAAGACGGCGCTGGCCACGCTACGGACGGCATCCGGTTCGTCCCGGTAGAGGCGCCCCTCGCAGATGCGGTGGGTCGAGAGGGCGTCAAGCGCGGCGAGCAGCGCTTCGTCGGCGGCGGGGTCCACGTCGAAGGCGCGCGGCGCGCGACGCCGACCCTTCGGCGGGGCCTCCTCGAGCGCTCGCAGCTCTGCCCGCCGGAGAACGGCCACGAATCGGTCATGCGCGGCGTTGAGGTAGGGGCTTGCCCACGCGACGGGCAGGTCGTGATAGGCGACGTAGTCCACGAGCCAGGGGCGCACGTAGCGGTCGAGCGTGGAACCGAAGGCTCGATAGGCCTGCCAGAAGGACTCGATGGCGCGGAACGCGTCCTCGCCGGGGGTCGCCCCAATGCCGTTGACCAGCTCGTAGAGGTAGACAAAGGCGAAGGAGAGCGAGGTCTGCTCAACCTTCCCCCGCCGCACGTGGGTGCGCCAGGTGAAGTACCCGCGCAGCTGCGCGTTGGTCATGGACTCATAGGTGGGGAAGTAGCTGGAGAACTCCCCTTCGTAGGGGAAGTCGTCCTCGAAGTTCTCCATGAGCCGCGCCTGCTCCACGAAGAGCCGCGCGTCCGACCACGTCCGGGCTTCGCCGCGACGCGCGAGGGCCCGCATCTGGCGGATGGGCTCGGGAAGGTAGCTCGCGAGCTGCGAGCCGCGCAGGAGTATGGGCTCGTCGGCGTAGGTGCGCTCGCTCGAGAGCGCCCGGCCGCCCTTTGCGCGGCTGGCCGCGAGAATCTGCTCTATGATCGCGTCGACGTCCGCCATCTCACCTCCCGCGCCCGGCGTGAGTCCATACTAGTCAATCGGAACGCCAATCCAATTCTGCAAAAGTCGCGCTCGTGATGAAAAAACGACCTCTGCCCTGCAAAAGTCGCGCTCGTGATGAAGCTTTTTTGCGCCGAAGGGCCGCGCTCTTGCTCGTGGGTCGCGTTTTGCCTGGTAAGAAGATAAGACTTGGAATCAGATGTCAGGATGACCGCAAAATCCTTCATCACGAGTGCGACTTTTGCAGCCTGATGTGGCCTGTTTCATCACGAGCGGCAGTTCTGCACGGGAACTCGCACGAAGACGAGCGTGCGCTCGTCGGAGCGAGCCTCGTCCAGCGCGTAGCCGCGCTCGTGGAAGCCACGCAGCTCGGCCGCGTCCTCCACGCGGCGTTCCGCGCACCAGCGGACGAAGGTGCCGCGCGCCGCCTTGGCCTCGGTTGCCGGCTGACGGAGCCTCCCGTCGCGAACCATGCCAAAGAGGCAGGTCAGCATCTGGGGGCCGTCCGGTCGGGCCCATGGCGTGACGGCACGGGCGTACTCGACCGAGGCGACGTTCACAATGGTCTCGCAGCCCTCCGCGGCAAGCGACTCGTACAGCGTGCCTCCCCAGAACTCGTACAGGTCGCTGGCGCCGCTGACGGCAAGGCGAGCCTGCATCTCGAGCCGGTAGGGCACCACGGCGTCGAGCGGCCGCAACATCCCATAGAAGCCCGAGACGATGCGCAGGTGCTCGTCCAGCCAGTCGAGCTCACCCTCGCTCATGACCTCCGCTGCCAGGTGCGTGTACTGTATGCCCTCGTAGGAGATGACGGCCGCCGTCGTGTCGCGCGCGAGGTCCATGTCCCGGAACCGCCCGTAGTTGAGGTCCGCCAGCCGGTCGCTGCACGTCCAGAGCCCCTGCGCCTCGTCGCGCGAGAGGCCCTGGACGGCGCGCATGAGCTCGGTGGTTCGGGTGAGGAACCTAGGCTCGCGCACGGGCCAGGGCGGCGCGTCCGCCACCCGCATCTTCTTTGCCGGCGAGATGATGAATCTCAGTGACATGGCCCTCCTCTCGGGGACCATCCTAGCAGCCCAGTATCATGGGAGAGACGGAGGTGGTCACATGGCTGGCGAGAGGAACCTGACGCCCGTGCGGATCGCCCTCGCGGCGACGGCCGCGACGGCGGCGCTCGTCCGCCGCGCGACGCTGCTCGACCCGCACGTCGTGCGCACCTCCTCGGGCATCGCCCTCGTCTACACCGTGCGACGCGGCTTCGCTGACCCGGTCCGCGTCCTGCGCACCGGAGGCGTCTACCAGTCTGCCACCTACCTCGGCGCCCGTAGGATGGAGCCGGTCTTCGAGTACTACCGAGCCTTCGGCCGCGTCTTCGACCTGCGTCCCGACGCACGCCGCCTGCTCGCCGTCGGGGGCGGGGGATTCGCCTTCCCCAAGCTCGTCGCCGCAGGCCATCCTGGCGTCCGCACCGACGTCGTGGAGATCGACCCCGCCGTCATCCGTGCGGCCAGGCGCTGGTTCTTCCTCGACGAGGCGGTCGAGCTGGCCCGCGCGGGCGGCGGAGACCTGAACGTGGTCTGTGACGACGGCCGTCGCTTCCTCGAGCGCACGGTCGGTCCCTATGATGCCGTGATCCTCGACGCCTTCGTCGGCGAGACCCCGGTGCGCTCGCTCGCCACCGTGGAGGCGCTCCGCCTCGTCCGGCGCGCGCTGGTTCCGGGCGGCGTCTGCCTCATGAACGTGGTCTCCCGTGCCGGGGGTGCCGACGTGAGCTTCCTGCGCTCGGTCGTGGCCACCGCCCTCATGGTCTTCGACCAGGTGAGGGTGGTCCCCGCCGCCGACGCCGACCACTCCGGCGAGGACAACTACCTCGTCGCCGCCTCCGACGCCCCGCTCGACCTCGAGGATGCCATACCTTTCGACGATGACTTCCTCGGTGAGCCCCTGCGCGATATCTAAGCGCATGCGGCTAAGATTATCTATATTCGGGTACACTACCCGACGTTCAACAACCCGCTCGGAAGGGAAGCGTCGCATGCGCAAGTTCAAGACAGAGAGCAAGAAGCTCCTCGACCTCATGATCAACTCCATCTACACCAACCGCGAGATCTTCCTCCGCGAGCTGGTGTCCAACGCATCCGACGCCATCGACAAGCTCTACCTCAAGAGCCTCACGGACAGCTCCGTGCAGGTGGACCAGGCCAACCTCGCCATCAACGTCTCCTTTGACAGGGACGCGCGCACCATCACCGTCTCCGACAACGGCATTGGCATGACGGCCGACGAGCTCGAGAGGAACCTCGGCACCATCGCCCACTCCGGCTCCGAGGAGTTCAAGGCCGCCAACGCCGAGGCCCAGGGCGACGCCGTGGACATCATCGGCCGCTTCGGCGTGGGCTTCTATTCGGCCTTCATGGTGGCCAAGGGCGTCAGCGTCGTCACGCGCGCACACGGCGCCGACGAGTGCAGCCGCTGGACCTCGGACGGCGTGGAGGGCTACACGATCGAGTCCGTCCCCGCCGACGATCCCGCCTACCGCGCCACCTGCGGCACCACTATCGTCCTCACCCTCAAGGACAACGCCGAGGACGCCGACTACGACGAGTTCCTCAGCGAGTGGAAGCTCCGCGAGCTCATCAAGAAGTACAGCAACTACGTCCGCTACCCCGTCCAGATGCTCGTGACCAAGAGCCGCGAGAAGGAGAGGCCCGCGGACGCCGGTGACGACTACCAGCCGGAGTGGGAGGACTACACCGAGCTCGAGACCATCAACTCGATGACCCCCATCTGGAAGAAGCGCGCCTCCGAGGTCACGGACGAGGAGTATGCCGAGTTCTACAAGTCCACGTTCCACGACTGGACCGACCCGGCGCGCACCTTCAGCCTGCACGCCGAGGGCACGCTCGAGTACGACGCCCTGCTCTTCATCCCCGGCCAGGCTCCCTTCGACCTCTACAGCCGCGACTACGAGAAGGGTCTCGAACTCTACAGCTCCAACGTCCTCATCATGGAGAAGTGCGCCGACCTGCTGCCCGACTACTACAACTTCGTCCGTGGCGTCGTGGACTCCTCCGACGTCTCCCTCAACATCTCCCGCGAGACCCTCCAGCAGACCCGCCAGCTCCAGGCCATGGAGCGCCGCATCGAGAAGAAGATCACCTCCGAGCTCGAGGCCATGCGCGACCAGAGCCGCGAGGCGTACGAGAAGTTCTTCGAGAACTTCGGCCGCGGCCTCAAGTACGGCATCTATTCCAGCTACGGCATGAAGAAGGACGAGCTCGCCGGCCTGCTGCTGTTCTGGAGCGCCCGCGAGCAGAAGATGGTCACGCTGCAGGAGTACGTGGCCGCCATGCCCGCGGACCAGAAGGCGATCTACTACGCCGCCGGCGACGACCGCGAGCGCCTGGCCAAGATGCCGGTGGTCGAGGCCGTGCTCGCCAAGGGCTACGACGTGCTCCTGGCCACGCAGGACGTGGACGAGTTCTGCTTCCAGGCCATGCGCGACTTCACGGCCAAGGGCCTGCCCAAGACCTACGCCGACGACGCCGCGCGCGAGGCGGCCGAGAAGGCCATCGCCGACGGCGCCGAGCCCGAGGTCGAGGACCGCACCGTCGAGCTCAAGAACGTGAACTCCGGCGACCTGGACCTCGCGAGCGACGAGGAGAAGAAGGAGGCCGAGGAGGCCACCAAGGCAAACGAGGGCCTGTTCGGTGCCATGAAGGACGCGCTGGGCGAGAAGGTCGAGAAGGTCGCGGTGTCCACGCGCCTCGCCGCAGACGGCGCGCCGGCCGTAATCACCTCCGAGGGCCCGCTCACGCTCGAGATGGAGAAGGTCCTTGCCGCTGGCCCCGAGGTGGGCGACGCCCCCAAGGCCGTCCGCGTGCTCGAGGTCAACGCCAAGCACCCGGTCTTCGAGAAGCTCCGCGCGGCGCAGGAGGCGGGCGACAAGGACAAGGTCGCGCTCTATGCCGGGCTTCTCTACAACCAGGCGCTGCTCGTCGAGGGCATCCTGCCCGAGGACCCCGTGGCGTTCGCGTCCCAGGTCTGCAAGCTTATGTAGCGATCACCCCCATGCGGGGTGGGCCCCTGCCAAAGTCCGGCGCTTGGACAGCTTGCCCGCATCTTTGATGCGGGCAAGAACTCGCGGCGGTGCCTGAGGGTGCGGGCGACTGCCTGCAGTGCAGGCTGCTTGAAGGGTGCGGGATGGCCGCCGTAGCGCTCCTGGCAGGCGTTGCGGGCGACCGTTCGGACCTTGGCGGACAGGGCGGCGCCGCCCAGGCGCTCGCAGATTCGCTCGCACACCTCGTCCTCGGTGGCGCTCTCGTCCCAGCTGCTCGGCCAGCGCGTGGCCGAGGCGTGCGGCGTCGTCGACGCCGATCGTCGTGTGGTTGGGTACCGGGGTGGCGTGGTTGGGGGTCATGGGCGACCTCCTTGCCCCGCTCCATGATAGCCCCATCGCCGGGCGGCCGTTCGCGCCTTAGGGTTTCGTCACCTTTTCTGAAGAGCGCCCCAAGCGGGCGTCGTCCCGCTATCATGGCCAAAACGACGGAGGGAGCGGGTGCGATGCTGCGACTGCCGCACAGGAGGCGAGGACGACGCGGGCGTGCGCGTGGCGCGCTCTTCGTCCTGCTGGTCACCGTGGCCCTTGTGGACGGCGCGACCCTCGCCGGCGCGGCGGTGCTCCACGCCCGTCACCTCGAGCGCGTCTCGGGGACGAACGCCGTCACGGCGTCGAGCGTGGCCTCCGAGCGCAGGACGGGCGCCTTCACCGCGACGATCGACTACGCGTCGCTCTTCTCGGCCGAGGGGCACCAGGTGTCCTCCGAGGTCGCCTGGGACGACGACTGGTTCTTCCAGGATCCCACGAGCTACAACCACGAGCTCGCGCACGCCTGCGCCGTTCTCTCCGCCGTGGCAAACGCCGAGAGCGCCTACTACCAGCAGGGCTCCACGTCGCCCGCGTACGCGGAGCATGCCTTCGCCGAGCTGGGCTTCGAGGAGGTCTCCACGACGTCCTACCGCTATCGCAGCGAGGTCGTCGACGAGGTGCTCGGCCTGTTCGACGGGACGGACGTGGTGGCCTACACCGTGGCGACCAAGCACGTGCGCTCTTCGGCGACGGGGGAGGAGCGGCTGCTCACCGTCGTGGTGGTGCGCGGCTCGTACGGGTCCGAGTGGCTCTCCAACGCAAAGATCGAGGACGCGAGCGACGAGGCCGGCTCGGGCGACCACCTGGGCTTCACGCTCGCCGCCGAGGAGATCGTCGCCGACCTGGAGGCGCGCGCCGCCGAGACGGACCCGGGCGTGGGGCGCGCCTACCTCTTCTGCGGGCACAGCCGCGGTGCCGCGGTGGCGACGCTGCTCGCGAGCTACGCGGACGGCGCGGTTGGCCCGAGCGGCGCGCGCGCCGACGTCATCGCGTCCGCGGACTCCGTGTGCGCCTACGGCCTGGCCACGCCCAACTGCACCTCCGCGGCGGACGCCCGCACCGCGCGATACGACAACATCTTCAACGTCCTCAACCCCTCTGACGTGGTGACCATGCTGCCGCCCGCCGCGTGGGGCTACGGGCGCTACGGCCGTGACGTATGGCTGCCGAAGACGGGTGACGACGCGCTCTCGGACGCCATGCGGGCCTCCTACGAGGCGTCGATGGGCGTCGAGTGCCCCGTGCGGGCCGAGGACCGCGCGCTTGCGGAAGGCCTGGTCAAGGACGTGACAGCGGCGGTCGGGGGCCTCGAGGAGCTCTTCTCGCCGCGCGGGCTCCTGGCGTTTGCGCAGGCGTGCGTGTCCGCCGACGCCCCGCAGCTGCTCGCCAGCCACTACCCCAACTCCTACATCGCCTGGCTGGACGCCGCTACGCCTGAGGACCTTGCGATCTCCTAGCTTGGTGTGCCGCTTCTGGGTGCGGTGGGCCAAGGCAGCTTTCGGCTGCTGCGGTGTCACTATTTGCGCCGTCTGTGGGCCTCAGCGAGGTTGTTTCGTCGGACCACTGTTTTCCGGGAAACGTGAGCTGCGGTTTTATCAAAGGCGGGAAGTCTCTCGGGTCCGTCTTCTCCGCCAAGGCCCACAGACGAGAGGAAAAGTGACACAGTCCCTCCCATGGAGTGCCGCGAGTCCATTCTGTGTGGCTGACAATGTGCTACCATGTCCCGCAGGCGATGACGGAGAGGTCTGGGCGTCGCGTTGCCAGCGGACAAGAGATGGGGGTCACCGGCTGAGAGCCCCCTCCAAGGCAGAGGCCCGGAGTTCACTCCACCAGCCGCGACCTGAACGGCGCGAGGTTCTTCTCGCCAGCTCAGTAGGGAAGCCGTCGGCCCCACGGAACGGGGCGAGAAGAGCGGGCGCTCGGGGGAGACAACCCGTTGCGTCAACCGAGGTGGTACCGCGGATCATTCCGTCCTTGGGCAGAGCTACGGCTGCCGGAGGGCGGTTTTTTAGTAGAGAAGGGATTGCACGATGTCGATGTCCGACGACCTCAAGGCGATCGAGGCCCAGTTCCAGGAGGGCCTGGCCGCCGCCGAGACCATGGAGACACTCGAGGCTCTGCGCGTGAGCTACCTGGGCAAGAAGGGCCAGCTCACGGCCATCATGCGCTCGATGGGCCAGGTGCCGCCCGAGGAACGTCCCGCCATGGGCCAGCTCGCCAACACCGTGCGCGCCACCGTGGACGCCGCGCTCAAGGCGCGCAAGGAGGAGCTCTCCGCGGCGCTCCTGGAGCAGAAGATGGCCGCCGACGCCGTCGACGTCACGCTGCCGGGACGTCGCCTGAGCTCCGGCACCCAGCACCTCATCAACCAGATCCGCGAGGAGATCGAGGACATCTTCTGCGGACTGGGCTACACCGTCGAGGACGGCCCCTACGTGGAGAGCACCTGGTACAACTTCACCGCGCTCAACGCGCCTGAGGACCACCCCAGCCGCTCCGCCAAGGACACCTTCTACGTGGTGGACAACGCGCCGGGCACGATGCTCCACGCCGAGGAGACCAACGTCCAGGGCGAGTCTGACATCCTGCTGCGCACCCAGACCTCCGGCGTCCAGGTGCACGTCATGGAGAACAGGAAGCCGCCGATTTACATGATCTGCCCGGGCACGGTCTTCCGCCCGGACACGGCCGACGCCAACCACCTGCCGCAGTTCACGCAGGTCGAGGGCCTCGTCGTGGACGAGGGCATCACCTTCGGCGACCTCAAGGGCACGCTCGACTACTTCACGCGCGAGATCTTCGGCAAGGACCGCGCCACGCGCTACCGCCCGCACTTCTTCCCGTTCACCGAGCCCAGCTGCGAGGTCGACGTCTCCTGCGGCGTCTGCGGCGGCAAGGGCTGCCGCTTCTGCAAGAACACCGGCTGGCTGGAGATCCTGGGCGCCGGCATGGTCGACCCCAACGTCTTCGAGTTCTGCGGCATCGACCCCGAGAAGTACACCGGCTTCGCCTTTGGCATCGGCGTCGAGCGCGTGGCGGCCCTGCGCTACGACCTGCCCGACCTGCGCATGCTCATGACCGGCGACATGCGCTTCCTGAGGCAGTTCTAGGGTCCGTCCCAACCGTCCGATCAGATCGCGCGAGAAGGAGAAGAACATGCGCGTCTCATATGAGTGGCTCAAGAGCATGGTCGACGTGCCGGCGGACCCCGCCGAGCTCGTGGCCGAGTTCACCCGCACCGGCACCGAGGTCGAGGCGGTGGAGAAGGTCGGTGCCAACCTCGAGCACGTGGTCACGGCCCAGGTTGTGAGCAAGAAGCCCCACCCCGACTCCGACCACATGTGGCTCTGCCAGGTCAGCGTGGGCGACAAGAACGTGGACGAGAACGGCAACCCCGTGCCCCTGCAGATCGTCTGCGGCGCCCAGAACTTCAACGAGGGCGACCACATCGTGACCGCCATGATCGGCGCGGTGCTGCCCGGTGACTTCAAGATCAAGAAGAGCAAGCTGCGCGGCGTCGAGTCCTGCGGCATGAACTGCTCGGCCCGCGAGCTGGGTCTGGGCGCTGACCACGAGGGCATCATGATCCTGCCCGAGGACGCGCCGGTGGGCATGGACTTCACCGACTACCTCGGCATGTCCGACACCGTGATCGACTGCGAGATCACGCCCAACCGCCCCGACTGCCTCTCCATGACCGGCATGGCGGTGGAGGTCGCGGCCATCCTCGACGAGGACACCCACATCGAGCCGCCCGCCGTGAAGGCTGAGCAGGGCCCGAACGCCGCCGACCTCGTCGACGTGACGATCGACGACCCCGAGCTCTGCCCGCGCTACACCGCGCGCGTGGTGCGCAACGTGAAGATCGGCCCCTCGCCCGAGTGGCTCGCCCAGCGCGTGGCCGCCGCCGGCGGACGCTCGATCAACAACGTCGTGGACGTGACCAACTACGTGATGTACCTCACCGGCCAGCCGCTCCACGCCTTTGACCTGGGCAAGCTCGCCGAGCGCGACGGCAAGCGCCACATCGTGGTCCGCGCCGCGCACGACGGCGAGAAGCTCGTGACGCTCGACGGCCAGGAGCGCGAGCTCACGCACGACATGTGCCTCATCACCGACGACGGCCACACCCCGATCGCCCTCGCTGGCGTCATGGGCGGTCTGGACTCCGAGATCACGGAGGAGACCGTCGACGTCCTTCTCGAGAGCGCGAACTTCTCGTCCGGCCACACGTCCCGCACCTCGCGCAACCTCGACCTCATGAGCGAGGCCTCCATCCGCTACGAGCGCAAGGTCGACGGCTCCAACTGCGCCAACGTCGCCGAGATCGCGGCCGCGCTCTTCGAGAAGTGCTGCGGCGCCGAGGTCTGCCCGGGCATCGTGGACGTCTACCCCGGCGAGGAAGACGACGCGCCCGCCCAGATCACGCTGCGTCCGAGCCGCGCCCGCCTCATCGGCGGCGCGGACGTCCCCGAGGAGTTCATGGCCTCCCGCCTGCGCCGCCTGGGCTGCGCGGTGGAGAAGGCCGGCGAGGACGCCCTGGCCGTGACCGCCCCCACCAACCGTCCCGACCTCACCCGCGAGGTCGACCTCATCGAGGAGGTCGTGCGCCTCTGGGGCGAGGGCGACATCGAGGCCACTCTGCCCGCCGCGAAGAACCATGCCGGCGGCCTCACCGTGGAGCAGCGTCGCGTCCGCAAGATCGGCGCCGTGCTGCGCGCCTGCGGCCTCTCCGAGACCTCCACGTACAACTTCGCCGCGCCGGACGACCTTGCCCGCCTGGGCATCCCCGCCG
>JAUNEG010000007.1:31647-84456 GCA_030525685.1 Atopobiaceae bacterium
CGGGGCTGCTCCGCTCCGTGGCGTACAACCTCGACCACGGCGTGGCCAACGTCGCGCTCTACGAGATCGGCCGCGTCTTCTTTGGCCACGAGAGCAAGAGCCTCCCCGACGAGCCCAGCTACGTCTGCGGCGTCCTGTGCGGCAAGCGCGCCGACGACGCCTGGAACCAGCGCTTCGACGAGTACGACTTCTTCGACGCCAAGGGCGTGGTGGAGGAGCTGCTCGACGCCCTGCGCGTGACCAAGGTCCGCTTCAAGGCGGCCGACCCCGAGCAGTACCCGTGGCTCCAGCCGGGCCGCGCCGCCGAGGTCCTGGCCCGCGGCGAGGTCATCGGCTGGGTGGGCAACGTCCACCCGCGCGGCCTCAAGGCTATGGGCGCGGACGCCCCCGTGGTGGCCTTCGAGCTCTCCCAGGCGGCGCTGCTGCGCATGGCTGCCGACCAGCTGCCCTACGAGGACGTGCCGACGCTGCCCGGCGTTGACGTGGACCTGGCCGTCGTCGTGGACGAGTCCGTGACCTGCGAGACCCTCATGCAGCGCATCACCTCGGCTGGCGGCAAGCTGCTCGCCGACGTCCGCCTCTTCGACGTCTATCGCGACGACGAGCGCGTGGGCAGGGGCAAGAAGTCCATGGCCTTCTCGCTCACCTACCGCGCGGCCGACCGCACCCTCACCTCCGACGAGGTGGAGAAGGCGCACGCCAAGCTCGTGACCAAGGTCTGCAAGGCTACCGGCGGCGAGGTCCGCAGCTAGCCGCGCCCTTCTTGCCCGCCTGCTTCGCCTCTTGCTCTCAGGTGGACCTCTCGGACGTCTCTGTGCCCAGACCGGGCCGGAAACGTCCGTCTGGTCCACCTGAGTTTTCCGATGGCGGCGACCTGCCGAGCACCCCGCGTGATAGGATGGGTGCCATGCCGAGCTGGAACATACATACCGCGCACGTGGAGCGGCTCCTCCGCGAGGAGGGGGCCGAGGCCCTGGGCATCACCGACGTCAACGCCTTCCTTCTGGGCAACTTCGCGCCGGACATCTACGTGGGCTACATGGTGCCCAACCCGAGCGTCCGCATCGACTACAAGCTCACGCACCTCGCGCTGCGCGAGCACATCCCGCTGCCGCGCTACGACGACTTCTGGCGTTTCTACGTCGCGCGGCAGGAGCGGGTCACCGACCTTGTCCGCGGCGTGTGGTCACATCTCGTGTCCGATCACATCTACAACGCTCACACCCGTGCCTACCTGGGGTCGATTGGCGTAAAGCCCGGCGAGAAGGCCCGCGTGGGCAAGCAGGCGGACTTCGCCCTCTTTGGGCGCACGCTCGACATCTCCATGACGCCGCACGTCGATGACGAGCTGCTCGCCCAGTGCGAGTCGTTCCCCATGTACTCGATTGCCGAGAAGGACGTGCGCGCCGCCGTGGACGTCGCGCGCGCCATCGTGGAGAAGAACCAGGCCGAGCACGTGGACGGCGAGCCGTCGTACCAGCTGCTCAGCGCGGAGTTCTTCGAGACGGCGCGCAGGGAGGCCCACGACACCATCGCCACCGGCCTCAGGGCCTGCAAGGGGTTCTAGGTGCTTTCACGCCCTGCCCGACGTGCGGAGGGCCAGGGGACGACCGGCCAGACCGCGCGGGTCCGGCCGGCCGGGGAAAGGGAGGCGCCCTGCTGACTACCTGCCTAGCGTCTCGAACATGAGCTGCTTGTACGCCTCGACGCCAGACTGGTCGAAGGGATTGACGCCGAGAAGCTCGGCGGAGAGGTAGCACGAGAACATGAAGAAGTAGAAGAGGCGCCCCAGGTGCTCCTCGTCGATGCGGTCGATCTCGATGGTGGGGCAGGGGAGCGTCCTCGCGTGCGCGGCGCGCGAGGCGGCGAAGCTGGCCTTGTTGACGTCCCAGAAGTCGACGCCGTCGAGGTAGCCGAAGCGGTCGTCGATGTCCGAGCCTCCCAGGATGAGGGAGTCGCCCGCACCAGGCTGGAGCACGTCGAGGAAGGTCTCCATGATCTGGGGCGTGCCGTCCTGCACGTACTGGCCCAGGCTGTGGAGCTCCTCGGAGTACTCCGCGGAGGCCGGGAAGAGGCCGCGGCCGTCCTTGCCCTCGCTCTCGCCGAAGAGCTGCTCGTACCACTTGGAGAGCCAGCGGAAGCGGGGCTCGAAGAAGCTCAGGAGCTCGATGCGCAGTCCCGCGTCCCAGGCGAGCCTGCGGACGAGCGCATAGCGCCAGGCAGGGTTGGACGCCGGGTCGGCCGCGCCGTCGCGCAGCAGCGCCTCCTCGGCACGTCCTCCGGCCGCGAGGGCGCGGACGTCGACGCCGGCGAAGGCCAGGGGCAGCAGGTGTACCTCGGTGAGCGCCGTGTAGCGTCCGCCGACCGGCTCGGGGAAGGTCGTGAACGCATAGCCGTGAGCGCGGCAGAGGTCCTCGAGGTGCGAGCCCGGCGTCCCGCAGCAGACGATGCGCGACGCGGCGTCCTTCTCGCCATGGCGCTCGACGAGCCACTGGCGCAGCAACCGGAAGGACGAACCGGGCTCCAGCGTCTCGAAGTTCTTGGCCACGCAGTCGACGACGACCTCGCGGCCCTCGAGGTCGTCCCGGATGCGCCGCAGCTCGAAGGCTGAGAGCGTGTTGCCCGCGTAGACCACGCGGTGCGTCCCGTCGGGCGAGCCGTCGCGCGCGCCCAGCGCGGCGAGGGTCGCACGGGCCGCGTTGTTGGATCCGCCGACACCAATGAGGACGAAGGTGTCCGCCTTCTCGCGCAGACGTGCGGCAAGACGCTCGACCTGGTCGATCTTCTCGTCCGAGGCCCAGTCGTCCACGTGGAGCCAGCCGAGCGAGCCGGCGTGGCGCTCCTCGCCGGTCTGGCAGCGCGCGAGCACGTCTGCATGGACGGCCGAGGCCCGGGTGACCTCGTCGGAGGTCACCCGGGCGCCGAGGTACGTCTCGTCGAGTCGGAGCATCCGTCGCGCCTAGCAGCCGCAGGGATGCGCGGGGGCGTCGTCGCGGAAGTGGCTGTTCTGGGACGGGTCCTTCATGCAGAGGTGCGGCACGGCGCGGTTGTAGGCGTGCGGCAGCGCCAGGATGTTGGGGTTGCCGTCGGTGAACTTGCGCGTGGCGTCCGCGATGGCCTCCTCGAAGGTCGGGCGGGTCTTGAGGCCCATGGTGCGGGCGATGCCAGGCTTCTGCGCGCCCACGATGTAGGTGGCGCTGAGGTACTTCTCGGCAAGGTTGCCGCAGGTCATCATGCTGAAGCCGTGGAACGGGTGGAAGGCGTTGGCAAAGCGGTACTTGCGGATGTACTCCTCGTTGGTGGCGAAGTACTCGCCGTACTTGATCATCTCGTCGAGGGTGTTCATCTTGTCGGACTGCCAGAGCTCCCACTGCTCGCGCAGGTACGGCCAGCGCTCGTCGTGGAACCAGCCGTTGCAGTAGCTGGCGATGACAAAGACGCAGCGGTCGGAGAGGATGCGCTTGTGACGGATGACCTGGGCGGAGACAGCCTGCATCATCTGGATGGGGTTGGTGCCCATGCCGTCGCCGTAGTGGAAGTTGGTGGGCATGCCCATGACCACGATGTCGTACTTCTTCTCGGCCCAGTGCACGTAGGTGCGCTTGTCGGCGAGCTTCCAGGAGATGGGTTGCATCTCGGCGGCGTAGCCGGAGAAGATGGCGATCTGGCGGCTCCAAGTGTCGAGTGCGGCGTCGCAGCAGAAGAACTTCTTGCCCATCTTCTCTTCCATGAACATGCCCTGCTGGTCGAACTTGTCGCGCATGAGGGAGGAGGTGGAGACGGGGACGAAGTCCGGGCGGCTCATGACGCGCGGCACGTGGTGCGCGCTGATGGAGCGCCAGTGGGTGATGCCGGTGGCGCAGTGCTTGTAGCCGCCCGAGTAGCCGCCGTAGGGGTTACCCTGCGTGTGGCCGATGAGGATGGCGATGTCGGCGTCGTAGACGTACTTGTTCATGATCACGTGGTCGCCCTGCGGGGTGAAGCCGAGGTCGACGAGGTGGTCGTAGTCCTCGGAGTCGTGGCTCGTGATCTGGCCGGTGCCCTCGAACTCGTTGTAGAGGTCCTCGCCCAGGATGAGCCTGGCCTCGGCGGTGGAGGTGCGGGGGTGCAGGCCGTTGGAGAAGAGCAGGAGCACGTCGTCGTGGGAGACGCCGTTGGCGAAGAGCTCGTCGAGGCAGGCGCGGATGGCCACCTTGCGGTGCGAGGTGGGCTGCGTGCCGCCCTTCACGATGTCGGGGATGACGATGACGACCTTGGCACCGGGGTGCGCGAGGTCAGCGAGCGGCTCCATGCCGATAGGGTTGCGGATGCTCTCGATCGTGGCGTTGTAGAGGCTGTCCCAGTCCTGCGGCAGGCACTCGGGGTCCTTTACGGTCTCGCCGGTGACGAAGACGTCGGTCGTGTCGGGGAGCTCGGCTCCCATCATGCCGGTACCCCACTCGAAATCAAGATGCATGTCGTTTCCTTTCTCGTTGTGCGACGCGGTGCGTCCTACGCGTTCAGATACAGGTCGACGATCTGGGCGTACTCCTCCGGGTAGAAGCCAATCTCGCCGGTGAAGCGCGTGAGGGCGATGAGGCCGCCGTCGATCTCGGGGATGCCGGCGAGCATCTCGGCGTTGTCGGCCTTGAGGCCTCCGCCGTAGACCACGTCAACGCCGGGCACGACGCTCTTGACGAGACGGGCGACCTTGGTGATGTAGGGCGCGTCGGCGGGCGTCTTGCCGGGGCCGATGCTCCAGACGGGCTCGTAGGCGATGCGCACGCCGGAGAGGTCCGCGCCCTCGAGGCCCTGGGTCAGCTGGGCGGTGAGGACGGCCTCCCAGTCGTCGACCTCCTCCTCGCGCTCGCCCATGCAGAAGAGGACCTTGAGGCCGGCGGCCTGCGCGGCGTGGACCTCGCGGGAGAGGATGCGGCTCACGGCGTGCTCGACGTCGGTCGGGTCCGCCCCGACCTCGCCCAGGATCGCGCGGAGGTTCATGCGCTCCTCGCAGTGGCCGATGAGCGCCCAGCCGCAGCCGAGCTGGGCCACGGAGTTGCCGGTGCGCAGCGTGGTGAAGGCGCCGAAGTTACCGCCCGGGGCGGTGTCGGCGACGTGGACGCCCTGGCAGCCGATCCCGAGCGGGCTGCCCTCGGCGCCGGCGCAGGCGCCCACGAGGTGTGCCTCGGGCAGGAACGCCGCGAACTCCGCGACGTCGGCGTACTTCTCGGCGACGCCCCTGATGGACGAGGCGACGGTCTCGCCCCAGCGCGCGGGCTCGGCGAGGCGGTTGACGCCGCCGAGCTCGGGCGTGATGTCAAAGCGCTTGAGGTTGAGGAAGATGTGCTTCATGAAGGCTCCAATCTCTCGGCTGGTCCTGGCCGTCCCGCGTCACACGAAGCTCGCGAAGCGGGGGAGGGCGGGGCCCAGCAGCGGGCGGCACCAGCTGCGGAACTCATCGGTCACGCCGTTGCCGCGCTCGTTTATGTACTCGTCGGGCATCGTCCGCTCGTCGAGCATCACCTGCTCGATGGGGATGCGGATGAGGCGCGCCTCGTAGGGCTCGCTGGAGACGCGCTCGATGCCCATCATCTTGCCCGAGTCGCCCTCGAGCACGGCGCGGGTGGCCTCGCGTCCGCAGTCGATGGCCTCCTGACGGTCGACGGGGCTCTGCCAGGCGATGGAGGCGCGGCCGATAAGGCCGGGCTTCTCGGAGCGCGCCTTGTAGCCGAGCTCGGAGATCACGAGCTTGGCGAGGTGCGCCGAGACGTCACCGAAGTAGGTCGCCCTGCCCACGGTCATGAGCGGAGGTGCCACGGGGGTCCCGCCGGCCGTGTGCAGGCCCTCGCTCACCACCACGACGCCGCAGCCCTTCTCGTCGATGAGGCGCTGGGCGTCGTCGAGGAAGGCGCGCTCGTCGAAGTCGCGCTCGGGCAGGTAGATGAGATCGGGGCCGCCGGTGCCGGACTCGTCGGCAAAGCAGCTCGCGGCCGTGACCCAGCCGGCGTTTCTGCCCATGGCCTCCACGATGACGATGTGGATGGGAAGGCCGCGCACGTCGCAGCAGATGGCCGACGTGGTGGCGGCCATGTAGCGTGCGGCGCTCGCGAAGCCGGGCGCGTGGTCGGTGACCGCGATGTCGTTGTCCATGGTCTTGGGGATGCCCACCACGTCGATGGGCACGCCCTCGTCATGGCAGGCGCGCCAGATCCTCCCGCAGGTGTCCATCGTCCCGTTGCCGCCGGTGCAGAGGAGCCACCGGATGCCCTGCCGGTCGAGCGCGTGTGCGAGCTCGCGGTAGTCGTCCTCCTCGAGGGGTTTGCGGCTCGTGCCGATGGCCGAGGAGGGCGAGAAGGGCAGCAGGTCGAGCTTCTCGCGCGGCACCTGGCCAAAGTCGACGAGGTTGCCGTCGGTGATGCCGCCCACGCCGCCGAGCGCGCCGAGCACCCGGCCCACGCCCGGCGTGCCCAGCGCCTCGTCGACGGCGCCGTAGAGCGACGCGTTGATGACGGCGGTCGGGCCGCCGCCGTGGACGACGAGAAGGCCGTCGGCCGCCATGGCTAGATTCCCGCCTTCTCGTAGCGCTCGGCCATCTCGTCGAGCGTGGCGAGCTCGACGTCGGGATAGTGGCCGTAGCTGCCGAACTCGACGATGAGGGTGGCGACGGCCTCCTTCACTCCGGCCTCGATGGCGGCGACGAGCGCCGCACGGTCGTCGTCGGCGACCACGCCGTACATGACGGTGTCGTACACGGGCGAGAGGAACGCGCGCGGGTCGGGGTTCTCGGGGTGCTCCTTGAGCAGCTGATAGACGCCGCCGATCGACGGGCTCTCCTGGAGCTCCGGGCGCCTGGCGAAGAGCTCGCGCATGTTGCGGGTCACGGCGAGGCGGATGTCGGTGTCGACGTTGATCTTGTTGATGCCGGCGGGGATGGCGGCCTTGAGCTCGGAGAGGCTGATGCCGTAGGCGTTCTGGATGTTGCCGCCGAGGGCGTTGATCTCGCGCACGATGTAGCCGGGCACGGTGGAGGAGCCGTGGCTCACGAGCGCGCACTCGAGCCCCTCGTGGGAGAGGCACTCGCGGATGGCGATGGGGATTTCGCGGCGGAGCTTGACGTCCTTGCCCTTGGAGGGGCCGTGCATGGTGCCGTAGCTGATGGCGAGCGCGTCGACCTTGGTGTTGCGGACGAACTCGACGGCGGTGAGCGGGTTGGTGTAGGTGCTCGACGCCGCGAAGACGTGGTCCTCCACGCCCGCGAGCACGCCGAGCTCGCCCTCGACGGAGACGCCACGCGCGTGCGCGTACTTGACGACCTCGCGTGTGAGCTCCATGTTCTCCTCGAGCGGCAGGGAGGAGCCGTCGATCATGACGGAGGTGTAGCCGCCCGCGATGGCTGCCTTGACGCTCTCCATGTCACGGCCGTGGTCCAGGTGCAGGACCACGGGGATGGGGCTGTCCTCGCCGTACTTCTTCACGGCGTCGCCGATGTTCTTGGCGCCCGCGATCTTATCCTCGACCGTCCCGTTGGCAAAGTCAGCGCGGCCGCCCATGAAGGCGTTGGCGAGGTCGGCGCCCTGCAGGATCGCGGCGCTCCTCAGCGTCTCGTGGATCTCGATGACTGCCTTGGCCTGGCAGACGGCGTTGACGTTGAACGCGCCCTGGGCGTAGCCCCCCTTGCGCGCGGCGTCCAGAACGGGCTTGAGCGGTACGAGTGCCATATGACCATCTCCTTGTTCACGCCCGGTCCCCCGGGCAATGCCTGCTGCTATCCCTGTGGCTTGGTGCCTCTGACGCGCTCCGGCGGATGGGGCCTCCCTCCTCTAGTGCCGCCGGGACTCGATTCTTGGCTCGATGACGTTGGTGAGCTTGATGATGCGCGCCGACGGGGCCCCTCCCTGCATGAGCGAGAGGATCTCGTCGGCACAGGCGACCCCGGTCTCGTAGTTGGGGAGGCGCGTGTAGAAGTTGGCGGCGAGCCAGTTCTCCCCGTTGTTGGCAAGCTCCGCGTAGACGATGTTGCGCTCCGGCCCCACCTTGCGGAAGAAGTGGGACCACGTCGCCCAGCTGGTGATGATGGCGTCGCCGTCACGCACCTCCCGGAGGATGCGCTCCGCCATCTCGAGGAGCCCCTCGCTCAGCCTGAGGCCGTCCCCGGTGCTGCCCACGGTGTAGCGCTCGTCCCAGATGGCCATGTTGTTCAGGTTGATCGGCGCGTCGCGAATCAGCAGCCTCGCACCGGACGCCTCGCAGATGTCGGTCACGCCCTGCTCGCGAAGGCGCTCCTGGGCGTTGTCGATCTGCGGGCGGAGGTAGAAGACGCGCCGGCAGCCCCGGTCGATGACCCGCGAGGTGATGAGGCGGGCGCCGCCGCGGTAGTCGAGGTCCACCGTGCTGTAGGTGTCCGCCTGCCTCTGGCAGTCGAAGACCACGAGGGGGGCGGACTCGTCGCTGAGCAGTCCGAGACTCTCCTCGTCGGGCCCCTCGTTGTCGATGCCGATGTATATGATGCCGCCCACGCGCCCGGCGAGGTACGCGCTCGCGTAGTCGGCGTGGCCCAGCCTGTCCGTCCTGTTGCCGAGGAGAAGGACGTTGTAGCCCTCCTCCTCCAGCCGGGTCTGGATGCCGAAGGCCATCTGGCTGAAGCGGGGGACGGCGAGGTTGCTCCTGAGGACGACGCCCACGCAGGGGACGTTGTGGTTCCTGAGGATGCACGCGTGGGCGTTGGGCATGTAGTTGAGCCTGCGCGCGGCCTGGAGCACCCTCCTGCGCGTCTCCGGCCTGATGGACTGCCCCGGGGTGTTGTTGATAACATAGGAGACGGTCGCGGCGGTGACCCCGGCTTCCTGCGCTACGTCCTTGAGCGTGGTTCGCCTGCCCATCTCGCCTCCTATCGCCATTCTCACTTTTTCGATTAAGTGAGATAGTACCTGTTTACCATGACCTGTGGCTTATTAACTCGGAAACTTGGATTAATGCGCTCACGGCAAAATACCTACCGTTTATCGAGGTAAATGCGTATTCAGGGTCTGAGCGGTACCATATTGGCCGCAAGCGGCTTTTACGAGAACTTTACTCTAGGAATCTCCTGATGGCTGTGATTAGATGTGCATTAACTTAATCGTTTGAGTAGTTCAGGATGACTTGTTCAACGGTGTTTCCCAGTTCTTCTCGCACGTAGCTCTCGACCTGTCCGATAGCACCACCTCGCGTTGCGTATCTGCCGGATGCTCTCGTCGTGCCTCAACGGTCTGTCGTTGGGAGGGGTGACGGCGGGATTGAACGAAGGAGGCCATCATTGAAAGAGAAGAAAGTACCCATTTGGAGTAAGGTGCCAGGCTGGGCTTGGGCACTGATCTCCCTGGCGCTGGCGATTGCCCTGTGGCTCGCCGCCTCCGGCACGTGGCCGGCGGTCTTCGCGTCACCCGAGAAGGTCCTCAACGCCTTCATAGAGCGCGCTCAGAGCGGATTGCTCTGGGAGCACGTCTGGGCCTCCGTGTCCCGCGTCCTCACGGGCTTCGGCATCGCCTTCGTGGTGTCGATCCCGGTCGCCTTCCTGATGGCGTGGTATGACCCGTTCCGCCACGTCGTCGAGCCGTGGATCCAGTTCATCCGCAACATCCCGCCGCTGGCCTACGTCTTCCTGATCATCGCCGCCCTCGGCATCGGTCAGGCCTCCAAGATAACGGTCATCTTCATCGCGGCGTTCCTGGTCATGGTCATCACCATCTACCAGGGCGTCAAGGGCGTGGACGTCACGCTCATCAAGGCGGCGCGCGTGCTCGGCGCCACGCAGAGGGACATCTTCTTCAAGGTCACCATCCCCGCCTCCACGCCGTTCATCCTCGTCGCCGCACGCCTGGGCCTCTCCACCTCGCTCACCACGCTCATGGCGTCCGAGATCGTCGGTGGCGACAAGGGCATCGGCATGATGATTCAGCAGGCGAGCGGCTACTACCAGATGGACGTCGTGCTGCTGGGAATCATCATGCTCGGCGTCATCGGCATCTGCTTCGAGAAGATCGTCCGGTTCCTTGAGAGGAGGTTCACGGGATGGCAGGAAACGATTCAGCAGTAAAGGTCCACATCGAGAACGTGGTCAAGAAGTTCAACACCCGCAAGGGCGAGGTGGTCGCCCTCAACGGCGCCAACTTCGACATCCACGAGAACGAGTTCGTGTGCGTCGTCGGGCCGTCCGGCTGCGGCAAGTCCACGCTCCTGAACATCATCGGTGGCCTCGAGGAGCCCACCGAGGGCCGCGTCCTCGTTGACGGCCAGGAGGTGACGGGCCCCGGTCCCGACCGCGGCATCGTCTTCCAGCAGTACGCGCTCTTCCCGTGGCTCACGGTCCTCGAGAACGTCAAGTTCGGCCTCAAGCTCCAGGGCAAGTCCGACAAGGAGGCCGAGGAGACCGCGCTCAAGTACATCAAGCTCGTCGAGCTCCAGGACTTCGTGCACTCCTACCCCAAGGAGCTCTCCGGTGGCATGAAGCAGCGCGTGGCCATCGCCCGCGCCTACGCGGTCAACCCCAAGGTCCTGCTCATGGACGAGCCGTTCGGCGCCCTTGACGCCCAGACCCGCACCCAGCTCCAGTCCGAGCTGCTCGAGACCTGGGAGAAGGAGCAGAAGACCTGCTTCTTCATCACGCACGACGTCGAGGAGGCCATCATCCTCGCGCAGCGCGTCATCATCATGTACGCGCGCCCGGGCCGCGTGAAGGAGATCGTGGACATCGACATCCCGTATCCCCGCACCCAGGAGACCAAGATGAGCCCGCGGTTCCTCGAGCTCAAGAACCACATCTGGAGCCAGGTCTACCAGGAGTACCTGTCCGTCAGAAAGTAGTCCCACCCACACGGTCAATGCGGGGGCGCTGCCCCCGACAAGGGAGGGCGGCAAGAAGGCTTGCCGTCAAGAGAAAGGAAATCTAATGAAGAAGCTCGACACGAACCAGCTCAGCCGTCGCTCGTTCCTCAAGGCCGCCGGCCTCGCCGGCGTCATGGGCTCTGGTCTCGCGCTCGTCGGCTGCAACGGTGGCTCCCAGGAGCCCGAGGCCGACGACGCCGAGACGCCCCCGGCCGAGTACGATCCCGTCACCGTCCACGTGGCCTTCATGCCCAACCTGGGCTCTGCCGCCACGCTCTTCTCGGCCATCGACCAGGGCTACTTCGAGGAGGTCGGCATCACCGTCGAGACCGAGCAGTTCCAGGCCGGCCCCGCCGAGATCACGGCCATGCAGTCCGGCTCCGTCGACATCTCCCAGATTGGCCACGGCGCCCACGCCCTCTGCATCCAGGGTCAGGCCAAGATCTTCGCGTTCGACCAGCTCTCCCAGGCCGACTGCGTCGTCGCCAACAAGTCCCACGGCATCGAGTCCGGCGCCGACCTCGCCGGCAAGACGGTGGGCGTCGCCTCCGGCACCTCCTCCGAGATCATCCTCCAGTACGTCCTCCAGGACGCCGGCCTCACCGTCGACGACATCAAGACCGTCGAGATGGACGTCTCCGGCATGACGACGGCCCTCATCTCCGGCCAGATCGACGCCGCCGCCACCTGGTCGCCCAACACCGTCACCCTCGAGGAGCAGCTCGGTGACGACTACCTCGTCCTCGGCACCAACACCGACTACTCCGACGAGGTCGCCTTCCCCGGCTCCTACGTCGTCCTGCCCGAGTACGCCGAGGAGAACCACGACGTCCTCGTCCGCTTCGGCGCCGCTCTGGACAAGGGCAAGGCCTACCGTGCGGAGCACATCGACGACGTCGCCAAGCTGCTTGCCTCCGAGCTCGGCGTTCCCGAGGACACGCTCCTTCAGTCCACGGGCGAGGGCGACTGGCAGGGTGCCGTCGACGCCATCGGCAACACCGACGTCATCGTGGGCTACTACGAGGCCCAGCAGAAGGTCTTCCTGGACGGCGGCCAGGTCGAGGCCGAGGTCCCCGTTGAGGACTACGTCCTGACCGACGTCATCACCGAGTCCGACGAGCTCTACGAGACCCTCAAGTAGCACAGGACTCAGCGCAACCCCGAGGGGCGTACCCCGACGCCCCCGCAAAAACGGCCTCTCCGCAGCAGGGTGACCCTCCCCATCCGCGCGGGGAGGCCGTTTCCCGCAGACGAGACAAGGAGGAAGCATGGATTACTACCACATCTCCGCAGAGGACCTCGGCCGCGACGCGCGCGTGCCGCTCGTCATCGCGGGCGATTCCGCCGAGGTTTTCTTCGAGCTTGCCCTTGAGATGGTGAGCACCATCCGCGAGCACAACGCGCGCGGCGAGAAGACCGTCTTCATCTGCCCCGTGGGCCCGGTCGGCCACTATCCCTACTTCGTGAAGATGGTCAACGACCAGCGCGTCTCCCTCAAGGACTGCTGGTTCATCAACATGGACGAGTACCTGGACGACAACGACGAGTGGATTGACGCCTCCAACCCGCTGTCGTTCCGCGGCTTCATGGCGCGCAACGTCTACGACAAGATCGATCCCGAGCTCGTGATGCCCGAGGGGCAGCGCGTCTTCCCCGACCCGCACGATCCCGGCCACGTGGGCCGCGTGATCGACGAGCTCGGCGGCGTCGACATCGCCTTCGGCGGCATCGGCATCACGGGCCATCTCGCCTTCAACGAGCCCCAGCCGGAGCTCTCCTGCGAGGAGTTCGCCGCGCTCGAGACCCGCACCCTCGACATCCACCCCGAGACCCGCGCCACCAACTCCGTGGGCGACCTCGGCGGCGCGCTCGAGGACATGCCGCACCGCTGCGTGACCATCGGCATGCGCGAGATCCTGGGTGCCCGCAAGGTCCGCCTCGGCGTGTTCCGCGACTGGCACCGCGCCGTGGTGCGTCGCGCCGCCTACGGCGAGCCCACCGCCGCCTTCCCGGCCACGCTCCTGCAGGGCCACCCCGACGCCAAGATCTACGTGAACGACGTGGCCCGTCACCAGGCGTACTAGGGAGGCGCGCTCATGCTGTCTAGCTGCTACATCACCGGCGCGCGCGTGCTTGCGGGCGACGAGCTCTCCCGTCTGAACGTCACCGTCGAGGACGGCGTCGTCACCGGCCTCTCCTCGGCCTATGACAACGAGAAGGACCTGCCGGTCATCGACGCGAGCGGTCTTCTCGCCCTGCCGGGCTTCATCGACGTGCACACGCACGGTGCCGCCGGCTTTGACGTGAACGCGGCTGACGTCGAGGGCCTGCGGACCATCGGGCGCTTCTTCGCCTCCCAGGGCACGACCGGCTGGCTCTGCTCCATCCTCACCGACACGCCGGAGCAGACGCTCTGGTGCATCAATCAGGCGCGTCAGGTCATCGAGGGCGGACCCTACGACGGCGCCGCGCTTCTCGGCATCCACCTGGAGGGCCCGTGCCTCTCGAGCGAGTACAAGGGTGCCATGCCCGAGCACCTGCTCATGCACGAGGCCTCGGTCGACCTCTTCCGCCAGTACCAGGAGGCGGCCGGCGGGCACATCCTCTACACCACGCTCGCGCCGGAGGTCCCCGGCGTGCCCGAGCTCATTCCGCAGCTCGAGGCCCTGGGCATCACCTCGGCCATCGGGCACAGCGGCGCGGGGTACGACCTCTCCTGGGCGTGCGTGAGGGCGGGCGCCAAGGCCTCCACGCACGTGGGCAACGCGATGCGCCTCTTCCACCAGCACGAGCCTGCGATCTTTGGCGTGGCGCTCGAGAGCGACATCTACGCGGAGACCATCTGCGACGGCCGCCACCTCGTGCCGGGGACGGTGCGCCTCTACGTCAAGGCCAAGGGCTGGGAGCGGCTGCTCGGCATCACGGACTCGATCATGGCCGCCGGTCTGCCCGACGGCAACTACAAGCTCGGCGTCAACGACGTCGTGGTCGAGG
Organism: Atopobiaceae bacterium; assembly: GCA_030525685.1. Taxonomy (GTDB): domain Bacteria; phylum Actinomycetota; class Coriobacteriia; order Coriobacteriales; family Atopobiaceae; genus Thermophilibacter. The sequence goes on from JAUNEG010000007.1 coordinate 45,484, forward strand.
ACGGCGACGCCAAGCTCGCCACCACGGGCGTGCGTGCGGGCTCCACGCTCACGCAGGCCACGGCGCTGCGCAACTTCATGAAGTTCACGGGTGCCCCGGTGGAGCTGGCCGCCAAGCCGCTCTCCCAGAACCCCGCCCGCCTCCTTGGCTGGACTGACCGCGGCCGCATCGCCGTCGACGCGCGCGCCGACCTCGTGCTCATGGACGAGTCCTACGACGTCGTGCGCACGATGGTCGGGGGCCGCACGGTCTACGAGCGCTGAGGCATCGTCCTGAGTCCCCTTTCCTGGGGCGGCCCTTCCGGGGCCGCCCCATGGCCCCTGCCGCTCGCCGCGGACAAATTAGGCGAGCGGGGCGCGGGTAGAATGGGTTGGTCTGCCGCACCGGCGCGCCCGCGCCGTCTTGGAGAGGAGCCCCCATGAGCTGGTTCGAGCCGTCCTTCGTCTATCAGATCTACCCGCTGGGCCTCTGCGGGGCCCCCCACGAGAACGACGGCGTGCTCGAGCATCGCCTGCTCAAGATCGTAGACGACGGCTGGATCGACCACATGGCCAAGATGGGCGTCACGTGCCTGCTGCTCAACCCCGTCTTCGAGTCCGACGCGCACGGCTACGACACGCGCGACTACACCAAGGTCGACTGCCGCCTCGGCACGAACGACGACCTGCGCGCCGTGGTTGACGCCTGCCACGCCGCCGGCATCAAGGTTCTTCTCGACGGGGTGTTCAACCACGTGGGGCGCGGCTTCTGGGCGTTTCAGGACGTGCTGGAGCGCCGCGGCGAGAGCCCTTACGTCGGCTGGTTCGAGATCGACTTCAGCGGCAACAACTGTTTCAACGACGGTCTCTCCTACAGCTGCTGGGAGGGGGCGGTCAACCTGGTGAAGCTCAACCACTGGAACGGCGAGCTCAACGACTACCTGGCCGAGGTCATCCGCGGCTGGGTGCGCGAGTTCGACATCGACGGCCTTCGCCTTGACGTGGCCTACTGCCTGGACCAGGGCTACCTGCGCTCACTGCGCGCCCTGGCCGACGAGATCAGCCGCGAGCGCGGCGAGAAGTTCCCGCTGGTGGGCGAGACCATGTTCGACGACTACAACCAGTGGATGGGCAACGACCTCTGCGACTCCGTGACCAACTACGAGGCCTACAAGGGCCTGTGGTCGTCCATGAACTCCGCCAACATGCACGAGATCGCCTACGCGCTGGAGCGCCAAAGCGGCAGCCACCCGTGGGACCTCTACGCCGGGCGCCACATGCTCGACTTCGTGGACAACCACGACGTGCCGAGAATCGCCACCAAGCTGGAGGACGCGCGGCACCTGCGCCCGCTCTACGGCCTGCTGTTCGCCATGTGCGGCGTGCCGGCGGTCTACTACGGCAGCGAGTGGGGCATCGAGGGCGAGCAGCTTCCCGGCGACCACGAGCTGCGCCCGGCGCTGGACGCCCCGGAGTGGAACAAGCTCACGGACTGGATCTGTGCGCTGGCGGCGGCGCGCGCCGAGTCGGGGGCGCTGGTCTGGGGCGACTACACGCAGCTCCAGTGCCAGCCGCAACAGCTGGTCTTCCAGCGGCGCTGTGAGGGCGACCGCGTGATCGTGGCGATCAACGCCGCCGCCGAGCCCGCGACCGTCCACTTCGACGCGCAGTGCGGGCGAGGCGTCGACCTCGTCACCGGCGGGGAGCACGACTTCGGCGGCGGTAGCGAGCTGGCGCCCTTCTCGGCATACTACTGGCGCTGCGAGCGGTAGACGCCGAGGCTGCAGGGGCGATGCCGCGACCTGCCGCGCGCCCCCCTCGCCAGGCGCTGCCGTACCACGCGCTCGCTGCTTAAGAATCCCGGGTAGTTGTAAGTTCAAATCGCTGCGGTGCTTAGGAATTCGAGGTAGTTGAAGGTTGTTCGGCTGCCATCACGCCATCCAAATTGCAGCAACTGGGCTTTTATCGGACGAGACGCCGCTTTTATCGGGCGAGAAGTGCCCGCGACCTACAACAACCTCGAATTCCTAAGCACGTGAGCGCGACGAACCTACAACAACCTCGCATTCCTAAGCGACCGGCGTGCGCAGCGGGCCCGCGCGGCGAGAAGGACGCCCGGCCAGCGGCGAGAAGAGCCTCCCGTCCACACAAAATGGGCCCCGGGCGCTGTGCCCGGGGCCCCGCGAGCCGGTGTTCTTCTCGGCTACTGGACCTGCGCCACCATCGCCATGTTGGTGGAGGTGGTGTAGTCGCCCAGGCGCGGCGAGGTCTGCGGGTCGCCGGCGGTGATGACGATGATGTCGCCGGTGTCGACCAGGCCGTTGCGCTTGGCGGTGGTCAGCGCGTCGTAGAGCGTGCTCGAGAGCGAGCCCTGCTCGGTGGTGCGGTACGCGTAGACGCCCCAGTAGAAGCAGGTGCGGCGGATGGTCTGCTCGCGCGGGGAGGTGGCGTAGAGCGGCATCTTTGGGCGGAACGTGGAGATCAGGCGCGCGGAGCGGCCGGAGTTGGTGGGCGCGAGGATGCACTTGGCGTTCACGCGGTCGGCCATCTCGAGCGCGGCGAAGCCGGTGGCGCCGTTGACGTTGCGCACGCCGCCGCGGTCGTGGTACTCCTTGCGCTCCGGCAGGTACTTCTCGGTCTCCTTGCAGATCTCGGACATGGTCTTCACGGCCTCGATCGGGTACTTGCCGGCCGCGGTCTCGCCGGAGAGCATGACGCAGTCCGTGCCGTCGTAGATGGCGTTGGCGACGTCGGTGATCTCGGCGCGCGTGGGGCGCGGGTTGCGCTGCATGGAGTCGAGCATCTGCGTGGCGGTGATGACCGGCTTGTAGTGCTGGTTGCACTTCTTGATGATGGTCTTTTGGATGTGCGGGACCTCGGCGGCGGGGACCTCCACGCCCAGGTCGCCACGGGCGACCATGATGCCGTCGGCCTCATGCAGGATCTCGTCGAAGTTGCGGACGCCCAGGGCGCTCTCGATCTTGGGGAAGATCAGGACGTCGGGGGTGCCCATCTCGACGCAGATCTTGCGGATCTCGTTGACGGCGGCGCCGTCGCGGATGAAGGAGGCGGCGATGGCGTCGATGCCCAGCTCGCAGCCAAACATGATGTCCGCGCGGTCCTGCGCCGTGACGGAGGGCAGGCTGATGTTGACGTTGGGGATGTTCACGCCCTTGCGCTCGCCGAGCAGGCCGCCGTTGGTGATCCGGCAGTACATGTCGGAGCCCTCGACGTGGTCGACCTCGAGGCCGATCAGGCCGTCGTCGATCAGGATGGCGGAGCCCTTCTCGACCTCGCTCGGCAGCTGCTTGTAGTCGAGCGAGAAGCGCTCGGCGGTGCCCACCACGTCGTCGTCGGTGGTGACGATGCAGGTCTTGCCGGTCTCCAGCTGGACCTTCTCGCCGTCCTTGAGAAGTCCGGTGCGCACCTCGGGGCCCTTGGTGTCGAGCAGGATGGCCACCGGGATGGACAGCTCGCGGGAGAGCGCGCGCACGCGCTCGATGTTCTTGCGGTGGTACTCGTGGCTGCCGTGCGAGAAGTTGAAGCGCGCGACGTTCATGCCGTGGAGGATGAGCTGGCGCAGCACCTCCTCGTCCTCGACGGCCGGACCCATCGTGCAGACGATCTTGGTCTTCTTCTTCTTGAAAGTTGACATGTGAGCCTCTCTTTATCGGGGCGGGACATGCGACGAGACGTGCCGCGGGGCGCGCTAGCAGACCACGCTGCGGTCCACGAAGTCGGTGCCGTTGGCGAAGGCGCGCGCGTTGTCGAGCGTGACGCGGGCGATCTCGCCGAGGGCCTCGTGGGTGAAGAACGCCTGGTGGCTCGTCATGACGACGTTGGGGAAGGAGCACAGGCGCGCGGTGACGGAGTCGATGACCTCGCCGGCGCGGTTCTGGTAGACGTTCGGGCCCTCCTCGTCGTAGACGTCGATGCCGGCGGCGCCAATCTTGCCGGAGAGGATGCCGCGGATGAGGGCCTGGGTGTCCACGAGGCCGCCGCGGCCGGTGTTCACGAAGATCACGCCGTCCTTCATCTTGGCGATGGAGTCGTCGTTGATCATGTGGCGGCTCTCCTCGTTGAGGAAGGCGTGCAGCGAGATAAGGTCGGAGCGACGGTAGAGCTCGTCGTAGTCGACGTACTCGTCGACGACGCCCTCGTCCACGAGCTTCTGATTGGGGTAGAGGTCGGAGCCCAGGACCTTCATGCCGAAGCCCTTGCAGATGCGGCAGAGCGCGGCGCCGATGCGCCCGGTGCCCACGATGCCGGCGGTCTTGCCGTAGAGGGTGTTGCCCACGAGGCCGTTCAGCGAGAAGTCGTTCTCGCGGACGCGGATGTAGCCCTTGCAGATGCGGCGGTTGGCGGCGAGGGCCAGGCCCATGGCGTGCTCGGCGATGGCCTCGGGCGAGTAGGCGGGGACGCGCGTGACGCGGATGCCCAGGTCCTCGGCCACGGGCACGTTGACGGCGTCGAAGCCGGCGCAGCGCATGAGGACGAGCTTCACGCCGAAGCCCGCGAGGATCTCGAGCGTCATGGCGCCGCAGTCGGCGTTGACGAAGGCGCAGACGGCATCGTAGCCGCGGGCGAGGGCGGCGGTCATGGGCGTGAGGTTGGTCCCGGTGAAGTCGATCTTGATCTCGGGGTAGTCGACGAGCTCCTTGGTGAACGACGCCTTGTCATAACTGGCGGTACCAAAGAAGAGAATGTTCATCGGATGCTTCCTTTCCTGCGCACGGGGCGCGCTTGTAAACCTACCGGTTCCAAGTTTAGCGCAGGCAAGGTGCGTGTAAGCCCTGCACCCGCCGAAAAGGGCTTGCGTTCGCGCGTTTTTTGGAACGCGAGAAGGACGCGCCTCTCGCGGCATTTCGGGTACAATAGGCAACTGTTATGTCAGCTGCCCGACACGGCAGCCTTGACGAGCCCTTGCCCCTCCTGGGGAATTACGATCGGGCGTCAACCTGTCGGGTGGAACGCGTCAACCCAGGAGGGAAAACGTTGAAAGAGTACCTTTCGTCCGCTGACGAGGTGCTGAGCGAGCTGTCCTCTAACGAGGAGAGCGGCCTCACCTCTGCCGAGGCCTCGAGCCGCCTGTCCCAGTACGGGCGCAACGAGCTCGACAAGGAGGAGAAGACCCCGCTCTGGAAGCGCTTCTTCGAGCAGATGGCCGACCCGATGGTCATCATGCTGATCGTGGCGGCCGTCATCTCCGCCGTGACCGGCATGGTGCAGGGCGAGCCCGAGTGGGCCGACGTCATCATCATCATGGTCGTCGTCATCATCAACTCCGTCCTCGGCGTCGTGCAGGAGGCCAAGTCCGAGCAGGCGCTCGAGGCCCTGCAGGAGATGAGCGCCGCGCAGTCCAAGGTCATGCGCGACGGCAAGATGGTGCACCTGCCCTCCGCCGAGCTCGTCCCCGGAGACATCGTCCTTCTCGAGGCCGGCGACTCCGTGCCCGCGGACTGCCGCGTCCTGGAGAGCGCCTCGATGAAGATCGAGGAGGCCGCCCTCACCGGCGAGTCCGTGCCCGTGGAGAAGCACGTCGAGGCCATCGCGCTGGCCGCCGACGCCGACGACGTGCCCCTCGGCGACCGCAAGAACATGTGCTACATGGGCTCCACCGTGGTCTACGGCCGCGGCAAGGCCGTCGTCGCCGGCACCGGCATGAAGACCGAGATGGGCAAGATCGCCGACGCCCTCACCACCGCCAAGAAGGAGCTCACGCCGCTCCAGATCAAGCTCGCGCAGCTCTCCAAGATCCTGACCATCATGGTCATCGTGATCTGCGTGGTCATCTTCGCGGTCGACTTCATCCGTCACGGCGGCGAGATGGCCGCCAACCCGAGCCTCATCCTCGACACCTTCATGGTCGCCGTGTCGCTGGCCGTCGCGGCCATCCCCGAGGGCCTCGTGGCCGTGGTCACGATCGTCCTTTCCATGGGCGTCACCAAGATGTCCAAGCGCCAGGCCATCATCCGCAAGCTCACGGCCGTCGAGACCCTGGGCTGCACGCAGATCATCTGCTCCGACAAGACCGGCACCCTCACCCAGAACAAGATGACGGTCGTCCGCCACGAGCTCGCCGCCCCCGAGGAGAAGTTCCTCGCCGGCATGGCGCTGTGCTCCGACGCCAAGTGGGATGCCGAGAAGGGCGAGGCCGTGGGCGAGCCCACCGAGTGCGCCCTCGTCAACGACGCCGCCAAGGCGGGCATGACCGGCCTGGACGTGGAGCACCCGCGCGTGGGCGAGGCCCCGTTCGACTCCGGCCGCAAGATGATGTCCGTGGTGGCCGAGGAGGCCGACGGCACCTTCGAGCAGTACACCAAGGGCGCGCCCGACGTGGTCATCGACCTCTGCACCAAGATCTACGACGGCGACGAGGTCGTCGAGCTGACGGCCGAGCGCAAGGCCGAGCTCCTCGCCGCCAACAAGGCCATGGCCGACGACGCCCTGCGCGTGCTCGCCCTGGCCAGCCGCACCTACGACGCGGTTCCGTCCGACTGCAGCCCGGAGGCCCTCGAGCACGACCTCGTCTTCTGCGGCCTCTCCGGCATGATCGACCCGGTCCGCCCGGAGGTCACCCAGGCCATCGTCGAGGCCAAGGGGGCCGGCATCCGACCGGTCATGATCACCGGCGACCACATCGACACCGCCGTCGCCATTGCCAAGGAGCTCGGCATCGTGTCCGACGCCTCCCAGGCCATCACCGGCGCGCAGCTCGACAAGATCTCCGACGACGAGTTCTACAACAAGGTCACCGAGATCTCCGTCTACGCGCGCGTCCAGCCCGAGCACAAGGCCCGCATCGTCGACGCCTGGAAGAAGCGCGGCAACATCGTCGCCATGACCGGCGACGGCGTGAACGACGCCCCGTCCATCAAGCGCGCCGACATCGGCGTGGGCATGGGCATCACCGGCACCGACGTCACCAAGAACGTCGCCGACATGGTCCTCGCGGACGACAACTTCGCCACCATCATCAACGCGGTGGAGGAGGGTCGTCGCATCTACGACAACATCCGCAAGGTCATCCAGTTCCTGCTCTCCGCCAACATCGCCGAGGTGCTCTCGGTCTTCGTGGCCACGATGGTCGGCTTCACGATCTTCCAGCCGGTCCAGCTGCTCTGGATCAACCTCATCACGGACTGCTTCCCGGCTCTGGCGCTCGGCATGGAGGAGGCCGAGGGCGACGTCATGAAGCGCAAGCCGCGCAAGGCCTCCGACGGCGTCTTCGCCGGCGGCTTGGGCGTCGACATCATCTTCCAGGGCGTCGTGATCACCGCCCTGGTGCTCGCGTCCTTCTTCGCCGGCATGTACTTCCACAACAACGGCGTGATTGACATCACCGACCTTCTCGACGGCATTCCTGACCCCGAGGGCGTGACGATGGCGTTCATCACGCTGTCCATGGTGGAGATCTTCCACTCCTTCAACATGCGCAGCCGCCGCGCGTCGCTGTTCACGATGAAGCGCCAGAACAAGTGGCTGTGGGGCGCCGCGATCCTCGCGCTGCTGCTCACCGTGGTCGTCGTCGAGGTCGACTTCCTCGCCGAGGTCTTCGGCTTCATGACCCTCAACCCCGAGGCGCTGCTCACGGCGCTCGGCCTGGCGTTCCTGATCATCCCGATCATGGAGGTCTACAAGGCCGTCATGCGCGCGGTCGAGAAGGGCAAGTAGGTGCCCTCGACATAGATTTGCCCGAGGCCCCGCTCCCGGTGGAGCGGGGCCTCTTTGCTCGAAGGGTGCCCAAGGCAGAATTGGAGGTGGGCTGTGTCACTTTTTGCGGCGTCTGAGTGAGTTTATATTCATTGGGGAATGGACCGCCCAAATTCGTAGCCGTTACCTGCGAAGTTGTTTTCCCAAGAGGTGCGGATTGCACGTTGGGCACGGCAAGCCCACTCAGATGAGAGGAAAAGTGACACAGCCCAGGCGGAAAACTGCCTCGGCGCGCGCCGGACGCTATGCCACGCCGGCGAGGCCGAGGGCCATGCCTAGAAGCGACACCGCAATCGGCAGCAGCGCGCACGAGACGAGGACGTAGCGATAGGTATCACGGACCTCGGTCTTGGCGGCCTGGTTTGCGGCGAGCATCGCCGAGGTGTGGGGCAGCAGTGTGGCCGGGCCCACCGACGCCATGCAGAGCACGCGGTGCATCATCGCCGGGTCGAGTCCGGTGGCAAGCAGCGTCTGCGCCATGCTGCCGAGGTAGATGTTGAGCGCGCCGATGGCCGAGCCCGTGATGCCGGCGATGGCAAAGATCGTGATGAAGCCCTGCCAGAGGGGGTTCAGGCTCGTGGACATGAGCGCCTCGATGATGCCCTGGTAGGCGGGCGATGCCACCACCACGCCGCCAAAGCCCATAATGGCTGCCACAGAGACGAGCGAGCTCAGACCACTTGTGCAGGACTCGCCGATGGCACGCTTGACGTTTGCCAGCCGCCCGCGGTAGAGCAGGCACGCCGCGATCACCGAGGCGAGCATCGAGACGGTCACGGCGTCGGTGGCAGACATCGACATCGCACGCTGCAGCACGAAGACCAGCACCACGAGAAGCGCGATCGGCGCGAAGCACGCCCAGACGGGCGGGGTGCTGGCGTCGTCCGGGCGCGAGGGCGTCTCCCCGGGGCTGGGGGAGAAGTGCTCCCCGCGCCTGCGGCAGCGCCCGATTTCCCACTGCAGGTAGACGTAGGAGAGCACGAACATCACGACGGAGCAGATGACGCCGAGCAGCGCGCCCGCGTAGGCGTCCGTCCCGAGGAAGCTCGCGGGGATGAGGTTCTGCGTGGAGGGGATGCCCGGCATCATGACCATGCCGAGCGTGGCGGGGCAGACCATGATGGCAGCCACGATGAGCTTCTTGGGGATGTCCGCGCGCTCGAAGAGCTCGGCCGCGATGGGGTAGACCGAGAACGCGATGATGAACGCACTGATGCCGCCGTAGGAGAGCACGAGGCCGGTGACCATGATCACGAGCAACGCGTGCCTCTCGCCCACGAGGCGCAGCATGCTGCTCGCGATGCCAGCCGACGCCCCGGAGTCGCCCATGACGCGCCCGAAGACGGACCCGAGGGCAAAGAGCAGAAACCAGCTGCCCACGAAGGCCGCCATGTCGCCCATGTAGCTCTCGTTGATGGCGGGGAGGACGTCCATCCCGTTGGTGAGGATGACGATGAGCGAGGCCACGAGCGAGACCACCACCATGTGCCAGCCGCGCCAGATGAGGGCGACGATGGCGACGACGGCGAGGGCGAGTCCGGCGATACCGAGCATGGGGGCTCCAATCCATGGTCGCATGAGGTTCCTGTCAGTGTACGGGCGGCCGGTGGGGTGCGCGCGAGCCGAAAACAGCTCGTCCACGACGCGTTACACGGCGGACACGGGCGGCGCGCGGTCGGCTTGCGGTAAGATTGCCGAGAAGAACGTCGAGTTCGGGAGGTCGTGCGTGGCAAAGCGAGGTCAGCGGGTCGCGGCGGCGCGCAAGCGCCGGTCGAGCCGCCAGCAGCAGGTGACGCTGCCCGCGATCGACGCACTGAGGGACCTCCCCGCCTTCGACGACCTCCGTCTCGACGACGCACAGCGCGCCGCCTTCGACGCGTTTCTCGGCACGGCCGAGAACGCCGACGAGATGGTCCTGGGATTCGTGGTGCGCCTGGACCGTGGCTACCCGCTGATCGTCACCGCCGACGACGTCTTCCGGGCCGGGCACTCCGCCTCCTTTGCGAAGCAGGACGCCGAGAAGGACGAGGGCCTCTTGCCCGCCGTGGGCGACTGCGTGGCGGTGCGCCGCGCTCCCGGTCACGACATGGGCGTCATCGAGCGCGTGCTGCCGCGGCGCACGTCGTTCGAGCGCTGGCGCGGCCGCAACCGCGGCGAGCGCCAGGTGCTCGCCGCCAACGTCGACACCATCCTCGTGGTGCAGCCCCTCGGTGCCGGCGAGCTGCTGCTTGGGCGCGTCGCCCGCTCGCTGGTGCTGGCCCGCGACTGCGGCCTCACGCCGGTGGTGGTGCTCACCAAGGCGGACCGCAGCTCGGACGAGGAGCTCACGCACGAGGTCGAGCGCGTGCGCCGGCTCGTGGGGGAGGACGTCCGCGTGATCGTCACCTCGTCCTCCACGGGCGCCGGCGTCGAGGACGTCCGCGCCTGTGTGCCGCACGGGAGCTGCGCCATGATCCTCGGGGAGTCCGGCGCGGGAAAGTCCACGCTGCTGAACGCCCTGCTCGGCCACGAGGCGCTCGCCACGGGAGAGGTGCGCGAGAAGGACGACGCGGGGCGCCACACCACCGTCGCGCGCGTCATGGTGAGCCTGCCGGGCGCCGGGGTCATCGCCGACGTGCCGGGGCTCAGGAGCCTGCCGCTCGTGGGCCACGAGCGCGGCCTCGCCAAGGCGTTCCCGGAGATCGCGGAGGCGGCCTTGGAGTGCCGGTTCAACGACTGCACGCACACCCACGAACCGGGTTGTGCCGTTCTGTCGCGATTCTCCGGGGGGGACTTCTGCGAGGAGCGGCTCAGGGGCTACCTCGCCTTGGCCAACGAGATGCGCGAGAGTGCCCGCACGCTGGACCCGGACGTGGTCATCTAGATAAGATCTCAATCCACCGACAGGGCGGAACATGAAGAATTCGTGAGCCGACGGTTTGAACTTTGTTCTGACCGAAGATGTCGCCCATAGCCGCTTAACAGGCGCGAAAAGAGCGTCGGTCAGTTTCGTGAAAGCTTGTGTAAGATTCGCGTCCGACTTTCTTCGGACGACCGTCCTAGCGTCCCCGTGCGGGGAGAGAATCCCCCTATCGCAGTCATCGGGACGAGGGGAGGGTCGCCGTGAGACGTCGCTACAGGCTCGTCGCCTCCGGGGCGTGTGCGCTTCTCGCGACCGCGCTCTGTCTGGCGTACGGGCAGCAGGTCCGGGAGGAGGTCGAGCGCGAGCGCACGGAGGCGCTCGAGCGTTACGGCGGCGAGGTCGTGACGCTCGTGGTCGCCGCGCGCGGCATCGAGGCGGGGGAGGTCGTGGACCGCACCAACGTCGTCGAGCGCGACTGGCTTGCCGACCTCGCGCCGGCCGGTGCCGTGACGGAGCTGGACGACGTCGCCGGAACTGAGGTCAGCGTGCCCGTGGCCGAGGGGGTCCCGCTCACGGGGCTCAACTTCCGTGACGAGACGGAGGCCGTCGAGGTCCCGGCCGACCAGGTTGCGCTCGCCGTCCCGATCGACGGAGAGCTCGGCGTCCCGCCCGGGACGGGGCCGGGCGACGTCCTTGCCGCGTACAAGGTGAGCGAGGGCGCCGTACGCCTGCTCGTGGGCGATCTCAGGGTCCTCTCCGCGCCGCAGGGTGGTGCGGGGGTTCTCTCCTCGGGCTCCCTCACCGTGGCGGTGTCTCCCGAGGACGTGCCGGCGGTGCTCGCCGCGAGCGAGGAGGGCAGCCTGCGCCTCGCCCTGCCGGGCAGCGACGCCATCTCGTCCGAAGGGGACGTCCAGGAGACTCCGACGAACGTGCCCGCCGAGGGGCAGGGAGAGGTCAACGAGAGGGATGGTGGCGAATGAGTGGCTGGCTTGCGGCATGCGCCGAGAAGGACTGTGGGGCCGTCGAGCGGCTCGTCGATTCGCTCGACCCCGATGCGCGCGTGAGGGTCGTCGGTGGTCCCGACGAGCTTCGATATCAGGTGGCGACCTCCGAGCCGGGAACCTACGAGGTCGTCGTGGGACCGCTCGACGAGAGCGTCTCGGACGTCAACCTCGCGGCTGCCGTCGCCAACGACGGGAACGCGCGGCGCGTGGTGCTCGCCGCCCGCGAGGCGTCGGGCTCGCTGCGCTCCCGCGCCGCACGGGCGGGGATAGACCTGGTGCTCGACCTCGAGGAGTTCGACGAGGCGCCCGTCCCCGCGTCCCGCCCGGCGGCGGGCGGCCCCCCGGTGGGGGCGGGAAGCCCCCGCGTCACGGCTCGGGCGGCCGTGCGTCCCGGCGAGGGGCCCCGCCGCGCGCCCGTCCTCGTGTTCTGCTCGGGTCGGGGCGGCGTGGGGAAGACGGCGCTCGCGGCCGGGGCGGCGGCGATCGCCGCCCGCTGGGGGCTGCGCGTCCGGCTCCTCGACCTGGACCTCTCGTGCGGCAACGCGTACTCGTGCTTCGGCCTCGGTGGGGGCGGCGACCTCGCGTGCCTCGGGGGCGGAGCGACGCCGGAGGCCCTCTCGAGGGTCTTCGTCCCCGCCTCGCCGGGGGTGAGCCTCGCGGGACCCTGCGCAAGGCCGGAGATGGCGGAGGTGGCAGCCCCTCATGCCGGCGAGCTCCTCGAGCGCGCGGCGCTCGAGTGCGACCTGGTCGTCGTCGACACCTCGACCACGTTCTCCGAGGCGGTCGCCCAGGCGGCGCAGCGTGCGGACCGGCTTCTGCTCGTGAGCGACGGCAGACAGGGGTCGCTCTCCGCCGTCGCGCGCATGAGCGGGCTCGCCGTCCGGCTCGGGGTGGCGCGGACGAGGATGGCGCGCCTCGAGAACCGCGCCGACCCGCGGGTGCGGCCGGACCTGTCCTCCGGTCGAGCGGAGGCCGGCCTCGAGGCGGCGCGCTGCTATCGGGTGGTCGACGGGGGGCGCGAGGTCGCCGACTACCTCTCGTCCGGCAGGGTCGGGGAGCTCTGCGAGCCCGGCTACCCGTTCGCCGACTCGCTCGCCGCGACCCTCGCGCAGCTCATGGCCGAGCTCGGCTGCCTGCCCGAGTGCGAGGAGGCGCGGAGGGCCTACGAGGCCCCTCGGCAGCAGCGACGGTGGCCCCTCTTCGGGTCGCGGAGGGAGGCGAGGTAGATGTCAGTCCTCGAGCTGGTAAGGGAGGCCGAGGCGAGCGGTGCCGGCGTCGTGCCCGGTGCCTCGAACGCCGAGCTCAGGAGGGCTCGGGAGCGGCTGAAGGGAGAGCTCGTCGAGCGCATGGGGCTCAGGGCGATAGCCGCCATGGTCTCCGGGGCCGACCCGGAGCGCGCCCGCTCCGAGCTTCTCGTGGTCCTCGAGGCCATCCTGAACACGCATGACGCGATCGCATCGGTCGGGGTCGACCGCGAGACGCTCCTGCGGCAGGTCGTCGACGAGGTCTGCGGCCTCGGCCCGATACAGCCCCTCCTCGAAGACGACGAGGTCTCCGAGGTCATGATCAACGGGACCGCCGCCCTCTTCTTCGAGCGGGACGGGGAGCTGCACCCGGCGGACGTGGTCTTCGACTCCCCCGAGCAGATCATGATCGTCATGGACCGCATCCTCGCCCCGCTGGGCCGGCGGCTCGACCGCGCGAGCCCGCTCGTGAGCGCGCGCCTTCCCAACGGCGACCGCGTGAACGCCGTCGCGGCGCCCGTCGCGATAGACGGGCCTGCGGTGACGATCAGGAAGTTCTCGGACCGCATCAGGACCCTGGACCGCCTGGTCGAGCTCGGCTCTCTGCCCGCGTGGTACGCGCGGCTCCTCTCCTGGGCGGTCCGATGCTCGAGCTCGATCGCCGTCGCCGGCGGGACCGGCTCGGGGAAGACAACGCTGCTCAACGCGCTCTCGTGCGAGATACCCGTCTCGGAGAGGGTCGTGACGATCGAGGACAGCGCAGAGCTGCGCTTCGACGCGCACCCGAACGTGGTGCGCCTCGAGGCGCAGGACAGCTCGATTGAGGGTTCGGGCGAGGTGACGATCCGCGACCTCGTCAAGAACGCCCTGAGGATGCGGCCGGACCGCATCGTGGTGGGCGAGGTGCGCTCCGGGGAGTGCATCGACATGCTCAACGCCCTCTCCACCGGACATGCGGGCTCGCTCACCACCCTGCACGCCGGAAGCGCGGAGGAGGCGGTCATGCGCCTCGTGCTCATGGCGCGCTTCGGCATGGACCTCCCCACGGCGCTGATCGAGGAGCAGATAGCAACCGCGATCAACCTGATCGTGGTGATGAGGAGGCTTGCCGACGGGTCGAGGGTCGTCTCGTCGCTGACCGAGGTGTCGCGGGCCCCGGACGGCTCGGCGCGGCTCGACGAGCGGGTGAGCTTCAGCCTCGCGGAGCGGTCGTGGTCGCTCGAGGCGGAGCCCGCGTTCGTCCGGCGGGCGGAGGAGGACGGAATCCTGTCGTCGGAGGAGGTGCGGGAATGGAGGCGCTGCTTCTCGGGTGCGCGGGCGTGAGCTCGGGGCTCTCCGCGCTCCTGCTTCTGGGCGAGGGAGGGGGCTCGCTCTCCCGCCGCCTCGGGCACTGGGGCTTCGCCGCCCTGAGGTGCCTCGGGCGAGCGGGGCGCTCCCGCCCGGTCGCCCGCCTCCTGGCGTACGGGCCGTTCGGGAGGGTCGCGCGCGAGCTCTCCGAGCGTGCCTCGGAGCGCGGCGTCGACGCGGACGAGGGGTGCTGCCTGTCGGCGGCGGGCTGTGCCGTCGCGACGCTCTCCGTGGTCATGGGCCTCCTCCTCGCCTCCCCGGTGGCGGCGGCGTCGAGTGCTGTGGTCACGGTCGCCGCCGTCGTCGCCCGGGACGCGGCACGGGGCCAGCGCGAGCGACGCGAGGTCGTCGCGGCGATGCCGGGGATCTACCGGACGCTGTCCGTCGCGCTGGCCTCGGGCCAGACGCTCGCGCAGGCGGTCTCCTACGTCGGCTCGCACGAGCGGGGGCCGGCGGCGCGCGTCTTCTCGCGCATGTCGCTGCGCCTGAGCTGTGGCGTCTCGACCGAGGAGGCGGTCGACCTTCTCGCGCGGGAGCTCGGCGTGCCCGGTGCCGGGCTTCTCGCCACCGCGCTCGTCGTCTCGCACCGGACCGGGAGCCCCCTGCGGGACCTGCTCAGGCGCTCGGCCGCGCTCGCGGAGCGACAGGGTGAGTTCGAGCGGATGCTCGGGGTCAAGACGGCCCAGGTGAGGCTCTCCGTTCGGGTGGTGTGCCTGCTGCCCGTCGTCATGATCTGCGTGCTGGCGCTCATCTCGCCCGACTTCCAGGAGGGGCTGCTCACCCCGGCGGGCACGGGGTGCGTCGCCCTCGCCGTCCTCCTCGACGGCCTGGCCCTGCTGCTGATCAGGCGGCTCATGAGGGGGGTGCTGAGATGGACGTGAGTTCTGTCGTCCTCGTGGGCGGATCGTCTGCTCTCGCGGGGTGCCTGCCGCTGGTCCTGGGTGGACGCGGGGCGAGGCGCACTGCGTCCGGCTGGCCGGGCGTCGCCCTCGCGGTGGCGCGTGACCTGGTCATGAGGCTTCCCTGGGCGAGAAGGGCGCGCGAGGGGGAGGCCTCCGCCCGCAGGAGGGAGGCGTGCCTCTCCGAGCTGCCGGCCCTTCTCGACGTCGTGACGCTCGGGCTCTCCGCCGGGCTCTCGTTCGACGCCTCCCTCGAGCTGTACTGCGCGCGGAGCGACGGGGAGCTCGCGCGGGCGTTCTCGGAGGCGATGCTCGCCTGGCGCATGGGCGTCCGGGGGAGGGAGGAGGCGCTCTGGGGCCTGGCGGACGATCTGGGCCTCCAGGCGCTCCGACGCTTTGCCTCGGTCGTCGGCGAGTCACTCGCCTTCGGCGTCCCCCTGGCGGGCGCGCTCGAACGCCAGGCCGAGGCCATCCGCGACGAGCAGCGCGCCCAGGTCGAGGGGGAGATAGAGCGCGTGCCGGTGAAGATGCTGATCCCGCTGGGGACGCTCATCGTCCCCGCGATGTTCCTTGCGATCCTCGGCCCCCTGCTGGGGTCGGTGGCGGTTGGGTGACGGAGGTGCCGGGGAGACCGGCGGAAGGGAGAGGTGATGGGAATGGGTCGTCTCGGGGAGAGGGCGAAGGATGTCCGGTCCGTGCTCGCAGACACGTCGGGCCAGGGCACGACGGAGTACGCGATCCTGGTCGGCGTGCTCGTAGTCATCGCGATCGTGGCCATCTTGGCGTTCAGGGACCGCGTCTCGGAGCTGTGGGACGCGATCGCCAGTGGCATCAACTCGCTGTGAGAAGGCGGGTCCTCCTCGCGACAGCGCTGCTCGTCGCCGCCTGCGGGGTCGCGGCGCTCGTCGGGGAGGGTCGTCCCGCCGGGGGCGGGACGGGCGCGGGGGACCCGACGCCGCCATGGTCCGACGAGGTCGACGAGGTGCTCGAGGAGAAGGGCGTCCCGTTCACGAGGGGCGGGTTTCGAAGCGACCGCGACGTGCGCGAGGAGGCGTCGGCACTTCTCGCCGACCGTCGCGAGGAAGGTGACTGCGTGCTCATGCGCGCAGGCTATCTCGACCTCTTTGGAGGGACATGGGGATGCGTGCTGCAGGGGGTCGGCTGGGTGGAGATCTGTCTCGTCGGAGAGGAGGGAGACGGATGCGTCGTGGGGGTCTGGCGCATGGACGTCGGCGACGTCACGCGGGAGCTCGGGATCGCCTCGGGCAATCCACAGTAGAGTACCTGGTCATTCTCGCCGCACTCGTCTCGGCGGTCATCGCGCTGGGGCTGCTGTGGCATGCGGGGAGGGACGGGGCGCTCGTGGGCCTTGCGACCGCCTCGGCCTCCCACGGGGCCGGCCAGGGAGCCGTCGCCCTGCTCAAGGACGTTCTGGGGTACTGAGATGGTCGGTCGGGACGACAGGAGGGGGCAGATGAGCGTCGAGGCGGCCGTGCTCCTGCCGGTCGCGCTCGTCTTGGTCGCCCTGCTCGTGCAGCCCGCGTGCGTCCTCTACACGAGGTCGGTCATGGCGGCGACGGCGGGCGAGCTCGTCCGCCTTGCCGCCACCTCGCGGGACGCCGGTGACTCGCTGCGCGCATTCGCGCTGCGCCGCCTCGCGGCCGTCCCGGACGTCGCCGTGTTCCACGAGGGCGGTCCCGACTCCTGGGAGGTCGAGGTTTCGGGGCCCGACGACGGAGGAGGCGTGACGGCGTCGATAGCGGGCCGCGTGCGACCCCTGCCCCTGCTCGGCGTGCTCGCGTCGGCGCTCGGCAGGGTCGAGGGAGGGGCGGTCGTCCTCGAGGTCGAGGTTTCGGGACGGGCGCGGGCCGAATGGATCGAGGGGGGATACGATGCGTGGGTCAAGATCTGGGAGTGAGGAGCGTCCCTCCGTCCGGGAGGCGGTCTCCCTGTTCCGGGACGACGAGGGCGGCTTCACGACGGTCGCCGCGGCGGTCTCGCTCCTGCTGAGCCTGACGCTGGTCTTCGCGTCCGCCTCGGCCGCCTGGGTGTCGGCTCGCTCGGCAGAGGTCCAGCGCGTGGCCGACGCGGCGGCGATGGCGGGTGCCAACGTGGTGGCACGCTTCTCCACCATCGTGCAGGTCGTAGACGCCTGCGTCCTGAGCATGGGCATCACAGGGGTCGTCGTGTACGGAGGGGGCCTGGTGGCGTCGTGCGTGCCCGGGCTTACCTCGACGGGCCTCGAGCTCTGCGCCGCCGGGGGGAGGATACTCGAGGCGCGGCGTTCGTTCGCGAGCTCGGCGGCCGACGGCCTCGCGGCTCTCGAGAGGGCCCTTCCGGCGCTCGTGGTGGCGAACTCCTCCTCGTGCGTCGCGGCCAACTCCGAGGACGGGCTCTCCTACGCGGGCTGCGCGCTCCCGTTTCCCACGACGTCCTCGTCGGACTTCTCCGCCTTCGAGGCCGACGTCGACGACGCCCGGATGGGGGAGCTCTCGGAGCGGATGCGGGCCGCGTCGAAGGAGGCCGAGGAGGCGAAGGACGCCGCGGACGACGCGCTCCTGCGCGGCTGGATGGCGGACTGCGGGTCGCGGCCCTACTCGCTCTACGAGCGGGCGTCCTCGCTCGCGGGCCTCAGCGGCGCCGCCAACCCCTACTACGCCTCGCCGGAGAGCTGGACCTTCGGGGTCGCGCTCATGCGGGCGCGCGAGTACTACGCCGCTC
The DNA here is from genome assembly GCA_030525685.1 of Atopobiaceae bacterium. Lineage (GTDB taxonomy): Bacteria > Actinomycetota > Coriobacteriia > Coriobacteriales > Atopobiaceae > Thermophilibacter. The sequence continues at coordinate 63,232 of JAUNEG010000007.1, forward strand.
GGCTCGCCGCCGCGCGTATCGACGGGCGCACGCCGGAGGAGCTCACGGACGCGGCCTGTCGGCGTGCTTTCTACGACTACGCCCTCGAGAGGGTCCGTGCGGGCTCCTGGGCCGAGCTCGCCGATGGGACCGTCGTCTCCGATCTCCCGAGCCTGCCGAGAAACGCGGACGAGACTCGGGCGTGCGAGCTCTACACGCGCCGGGACTGGCCCTGCACAACCGAGGGCGGCTCCCGCACGCTCCACTGCTCGCTCGCCTGTCCGGGTGCGCGGGGCGGGACGTCGGGGACCGCGTCGCTCCAGGAGCTCGAGGCCGGCATGGTCGTCTCCTGCGACGAGTGCCGAATGGACGTGGGGGACCTCGGGCGCGTGGCGGCGGCGTCGACCTCGATAGAGAACGGCTTCGAGCACCACTGGCGGATCATCGTCGAGGCGTCCGAGGACTACGAGGCCGCCCGCGCCGAGCTCGCGGAGGCCGAGAGGAGGACGAGGAAGCTCGCGGAGGAGGGCGAGGACGCCTTCTCCGACGCGCTCGAGGAGCTCTCCGTGGAGCGCCCCTCGCTGTGCCCACCGGGCGCCTGGGGATGTGTGGCGGTTGTCGCGCGCGGGGAGGGGACTGTCGTCCCCACCGAGCTCACCGCCTCGTTCCTCGAGTCTGCCGAGCTTCCCGCGGGCTCGGCGGTCGCCGCGGCGACGCTCGCCCCGGACGAGGAGACCGCCGAGAACAACGTCCTCTCGCGCTTCCTCGACTCCGTCTCGGCGGGGGACTCCGCGATTGGGGGCGCCCTGGACGGCGTGACCGACCTCTGGGGGGAGCTGCTGGTCGGGTACGGGTCGGCGTATGGGAGCGTCGCCGACGCCGGTTCGAGGTTCCTCGACGGCGTCGACGGGGTCCTGGGCGGCAGTGTCGGCTCCTGGCTGAAGGGGAGGCTCGGGGAGGTGATGGAGGGGCTCGGGTTCGACCCCGTCGACATGCGCCTCAGAAAGCCGGTCCTCACGAACACCCAGGACGTCCTCGACCGGGCAGGCTTCGAGCGGGCGTCCACCGTGCGCTCGCTCGTGGCGCGGCTCCCGGACGCCGCGACGCCGTATGACTTCGCGCGGGCCGCCGGGGTGCTCCTCACGGGCGGGGAGGGCGGCACGCTCACGATCGCGGAGCTGGAGATACCCGGGACGGACGTCTCGATCCCGCTCGAGGTTGACCTCTCGTTTCTGGGGGCGGCGTCATGAGCGGCGTCGGGGGAGGGCGTCGAGTCACATCGCTCGCGTCCCGGGAGGGGCAGATGACGGTGGAGCTCGCGGTAATCACGCCCGTCGTCATCGTGGTCGCGCTCGTCGTGCTCAACCTCATGGGCTTCGTGGAGGCCTGCGCGGCGTTCGACCAGGTGGCCCTCGACGCCGTCGTGGCTCATGGCGTGGCGCCGTCCGGCGAGCAGAGCGAGGGCCGCGCCGCCTCGGAGGTCCGCTCGGCAATCGAGGAGCTTCTCGGCAGGGAGGGCCGCTGCGAGGTGGAGGTGCGCGCCGAGGCGGTCGGCATGGGGGCGACCTCCTCCGGTCTGGTCATGTCGCCGCTGCTCACGCGCTACGTGTGCACGCTGACCTATCGCCCGTGGCCGCGACTGCTGCGCATGCCGGGGGTGACCTACGAGGCACCCCTCGCGCTGCGTCACGAGTGTGAGCTCGTCGTCGATCGATTCAGACCGGGGGTGGTGATGTGAGGTGGGATTGGTGAGGTTGGTGACGGAGGAGCGCCCGGGGACCGTCTACGAGCTGCGCGTCCTGGGAACCTGGCCCGAGCGCCTTCGTGGGCTGCTCGGCACGGCGCCCGACGCGGCGCCCGTCATGCTCGTGCGCTGTCGCTCGATTCACACCTTCGGGATGGGATATGCGCTCGACGTGGCCCTTGTGGGGGAGCGGGGCGAGGTGCTCGCCGTGCGGCGCGACCTCGGGCCGCGAGCGACGCTCTCGCATCCCCGGGCGTGCTGCGTCCTCGAGCGGCCGGCGTCGACGGAGCCGTGGGTCGAGGAGGGGGAGCACCTGCGGGTCACCTCCCTGGTCCTGGGGTTTGAGGGGGCCCGTGCCGCCGGGGGCGAGGCGTGATCGGAGAGGAGAGGCGAGATGGAGTACCAGAAGAAGACCTGTCCGCGCTGCGGCGCGGAGCTCTACGAGGACATGGGGGTGTGCTACGGATGCCTGTACGATTTCACGAGGGACGAGTCCCGTCGCGAGCGTCTGCTGCCGGAGCCCCCGCTCGTCGACGGGGGCGGCCAGGACACGGCCCCGCTGGGGGAGGCGCTCGCATGCGTCCCGGAGGAGGTCGGCATGCGGCTGAGCACGGCCTCGGTGGACGTGTGGGTGGGCGTCCCGCCGGAGGGCCTCTCGCTCGGGCGCGACCCCTCGAACGACGTCGTCCTCCACTCGCCCGCGGTCTCGCGCAGGCATCTCCGGCTCGTCCCCACCTCGGACGGCATGGAGGCGACCGACCTCGACGCCACGAACCCGACCCGCTACCGCGGCAGGGACCTGCGGGGTGCCGTCATCGTGCCGTACGGTGACTCCGTCGACGTCTGCGGCTGTGCCCTCACCATGACCGGTCCGAAGGGCGCCCAGAAAAGTCTTTGACACGCGGGGCGAGTTTGGTATAGTAATCCCCGCACCAAATGGCTGGGTAGCTCAGTTGGTAGAGCAGGGGACTGAAAATCCCCGTGTCAGGGGTTCGACTCCCTTCCCCGCCACCAGAACTGTCGCAGGTCGGGGGCCATGTGTCTCCGGCCTGCTTTGTTTTTCTCGGCGCGCCGCCCTAGTAGCGGACCTCGAAGTCCCGCTCGCCGCGCACCACGTCGATCTCGTCCCGCTGGTCGACGGAGTAGCTCGCGCGCATCTCCCGACGGCCCATCTCCTCGAGCATCCGCGAGAAGAACGCCCCCACGTGCTCCGGCTCGCCCTGGACCTCGGTCGTGACGGAGCCGTCGGGCTCGTTTCGCACCCAGCCGGTGACGGAGAGCCCGCGCGCGACCATCGCCGCGGTCCAGCGGAAGCCGACGCCCTGCACCCTGCCGACGAAGCGCACGCGCAGCCTCACGGCGTTCTCGGGCGTTTCCGCCCCGTCGTCGTCGCGCCTCCTCCAGAACGCAGCCATCGCGGCCTTCCGTCTCGACCCATCAAGTATGTGGCGCTCCCATGGCGCCCCGGCGCTCCCGCGGCCCGTTGCTACAATAGTACCCGCGCCTTCAGGCCTACGCATACGGGAGAGAACGATGGGCTGCACACGAAGAGAGTTTCTCGCTCTGGCGTCCGTGGGGACGCTCGCCGGCGTGGCGGGCTGCACGCCGGCCCAGAAGGAGCCGGAGCCCCCGGCGGACGACGCCTCCCAGGAGACGCCCCCCGTCGACCTCGCCGAGTTCGAGAGCCTGGCGCTCGACCCCTCGGCGTGGCACTACGACGAGGAGGGGGACGTCTACTACCAGCTCGGCCTCACCTACTGCCTCGCCCCCGCGACCGAGACCTACGAGTCCCTGGCGATCTTCGTGCCCGGCGCCTACTTCGACGCCGAGAAGAACGGCGACACGTACACCTGCACCGTGAACCAGAAGGCCGTGGTGGGAAACTTCACCGCCGCCACCGCGCCCATCCTCATGCCGATCAACTCCGGCGCGCTCTCCGCCCAGGCGAGCCCGACCGCCTACGGGTCCGAGGGGCTGGCCCCCTACCTCGGGCGCGGCTGCGTCTACGTCTACGCGGGGTTCCGCGGCCGCTCCGCCGCGGTGGACACCGCGACGGGCTCCGACGCGCTCATACCCGGCGGTGCCCCCTGGCCCGTCGTGGACCTCAAGGCGGCGATCCGCTACCTGCGCTACAACGCCTCCCTGCTGCCCTGCGACGCAAACCGCGTCTACGTCTTCGGCTTCGGCGCCGGCGGCGGCGTGAGCGCGGTCCTCGGCGCCTCCGGGGACTCCGCCCTCTTCGATCCCTACCTCGAGGAGATCGGCGCCGTGACGCACGACGCGTCGGGCGTCGCCGTCTCCGACGCCCTGGCGGGCAGCGCGTCGTGGTGCCCCGTCACCTCCTACGGCATGGCCGACGCCGCCTACGAGTGGTGCCAGGGCCAGTACGCGGACGGCGGGGAGCGCGCCGAGGGGACGTGGACCCGCGAGCTCTCCCGCGACCTCGCCGGCGCCTACGCCGCCTGGGTCAACGAGATGGACCTGCGCAGCTCCGATGACTCCCAGCTCACGCTCGACGAGACCGAGGCCGGCGTCTACACGATGGGCTCCTACGCCGCCGCCCTTCTCGACGAGATCGACGAGGCCGCCACGCACTTCGTGCGGAACACCGCCTTCCCCTACGCCTACACGCCCCAGCGCCTCGAGAACCCGATGTTCCCCGGCGACCCCAACCTCGCCACCGCGCGCGCCGCCGACCCCGCGTCCCAGCCCGGGACCTCGGGCGACGCGCCTGCGGACGGGACGGGGACGGGCGAGGAGCCCGCGCAGCCGGTCGGCGTGTCCCAGGTCCAGTCGACGATCTACGACTCCGCCCAGAGCTACTTCGCGTCCCTCAACGAGGACTCATGGTGGATCAACTACAATCACCGCTCCATGAGCGTCTCGGTCTCGAGCCTGCGCGACTTCGTCCTCCACATGCGCCCTGCGGCGCCCGAGGCCGCGCCCTTCGACCGGCCCGACCGCAGCTCCCGCGCGAACCAGCTCTTCGGCATCGGCGAGGAGTCCACGCTCCACTTCTCCCCGTGCGTCGCGCAGGCGGTCGCCGCAGGCGCGCAGGACTACGCCGCCTGCGACGGGTGGGACGAGGAGTACGAGACGGCCTGGGCCGAGGACCTCGAAAAGGTCGACGCCCTCGAGACGGACATGGCGGGCCGCGTCTCCATGATGGAGCCGCTCACGTGGCTGAGCGGCCACTACGATGCCTACGGCCAGTCCACCGTCGCGCCCCACTGGCGCGTCAACGAGGGCCTCTTCGACACGGACGTCTCGCTGTGCGCGGCGGCGAACCTGGTGTTCGCGCTGAGGAAGTACGACGGGGTCGCCGAGGTCGATCACAACCCGGTCTGGGGGCGCGGTCACGTGCTCGCCGAGCGAAGCGGCTCGGCTGCGGCCAATCTCCTCGACTGGGTCGTCTCCTGCTGCTCCTCGTAAGGGATGTGCCGCATGGTCGGGACAACACGGGGGCAGGGGAGCCCCAGACTCTCCCCGAGAAAGTCGCTCTTCGTGGGCATCACGCTCTTCTCGATGTTCTTCGGGGCGGGAAACCTCATACTGCCGCCCCTGCTGGGGGTCCAGGCGGGCAGCGAGGTCGTGCCGGCGCTGCTCGGCTTCCTCGTGGCGGGCGTGGGCCTGCCCGTCCTGGGCATCGTCGTGGTGGCGCTCTCCGGCACCCTGCGGGAGCTCGCCTCGAGGGTCCATCCGGTCTTCGCGCGCGTGTTCGTCGCGCTCGTCTACCTCGCCATCGGCCCGTGCCTCGCCATCCCGCGCACGGCCTCGACCGCGTTCGAGATGCTCGCGCCGCTTCTCCCCGCCTCCCTGTCGCTCGAGACCTGGCGCGTCGCGTTCTCCGTCGTGTTCTTCGTCGCGGCGTACGTGCTGGCCATGCACCCCGGGCGCCTCACCCGCCTGTTGGGCCGCGTGACCGGTCCCGCGCTCATCATGCTCATCGTCGTCGTGGTCGCCTCGGCGGCCCTCATGCTCGCCGGCGCTCCCGACCTGCCTGCCGCCGCGCCCGTCGTCCCCTACGACGCCGGGGCGGCGACGCAGGGCTTCCTCACGGGCTACCAGACGATGGACCTGCTCGCGTCGCTCACGTTCGGCATCGTCATCGCCACGAACGTGCGTGCCCTGGGCGTGACCGAGGACAGGGGCGTCATGCGCGAGGTGTGCCGCGCGGGCGCGATTGCCGGCGTGCTCATGGTCGCCGTGTACGCGGGCCTCGCGCTCGTGGGCTTCGAGCAGTGCGTCTCGCTCGCCGGCGCCACCAACGGCGCCACGGTGATCACCGCCTCGGCGACGGGACGCTTCGGCGTCGTCGGCACCGTCGTCGTCGCGGCCATCTTCCTGCTCGCCTGCCTGAACGTCTGCATCGGCCTCATCAGCTGCTGCGGGACGTACTTCTCGGGGGAGGTCCCGCACCTCTCGTACCGCGTCTGCGCCCTCGCGTTCGCCGCCTTCTCCTGCGCGGTCTCGACCCTCGGGCTCGACGCCATCCTCGCCTTCTCGGGGTCGCTGCTGGGCGTGATGTACCCCGTCGCGATCGTGCTCGTGCTGCTGGGCATGCTGCGCCGCTGGACGCTCTCCCGCCCGCGCGTCTGGCGCTGGGTCGTCGCCGTGACGGCGCTGGTGAGCGTGACCGAGGTGGTGCTCCCGCTGCTCGGGCTGCCGACCGGCGCGCTCCCGCTCTCCGACGCCGGCTTCGGCTGGGTGGCCCCCGCGCTTCTCGCCGCCGCGGCGGCCTGCCTCGTCCCGTCGGGCGAGAAGGACCGTCCCGTCGGCACCGAGGAACAACGACAAGACTCTCCCCGAAAGGAGACGCCATGACCGAGGCCCTGAGGCGACGGGTGGCCCCCGCCGCGCTTCTCGCCGTCCTGCTCGTCACCCTCGCCCTGGTGGGCTGCGGCACGTCGACCTCCGAGGGGGACGACGCCGCCCGGGACGCCGCCACGATCGCCCGGGACGCCGTTGACCCGGACGACCCCTACGCCACGGGCGTGCACCACGCCCGCATCGAGGTCGAGGGCTACGGGACCATCGAGGTCACGCTCAACGCCAACGTCGCGCCGATCACGGTCTCCAACTTCTGCCACCTGGCGGAGGAGGGCTTCTATGACGGCCTCACGTTCCATCGCGTGGTTCCGGGCTTCGTGGTCCAGGGCGGCGACCCGTCCGGCGACGGCACGGGCGGCTCGGACGCCACGATCAAGGGGGAGTTCTCCGACAACGGCGTGGAGAACGGCATCCCGCACGTGCGCGGCACGATCTCCATGGCACGCTCGGCCGACCCCGACTCCGCCAGCTCGCAGTTCTTCATCTGCGTGGACACGGCGTCCTCGCTCGACGGGCAGTACGCCGCCTTCGGCAGCGTGACGTCGGGCATGGAGGTCGTCGACGCCATCTGCGCCGAGGTCCCGGTGGCAGACGAGGCGAGCGGTCTGGTGGCGGCAGACGACCAGCCGGTCATCTCCTCCGTCGAGATTCTGGACTAGCACGCCCGCCGAGGCGCCGGGGCGCTGGGAGGCCTCGGATATACTTCTTGGCAGGCGCCATGCCCCAGCGGCCGAGCGACGGGAGGCCTAGCATGCCCGACACCTTCCAGCCCACCAACATCATCGTCACCGGCGGGTGCGGATTCATCGGATCCAACTTCGTGCATCACGTCGTGCGGGAGCAACCCGGCGTGCACGTGACGGTGCTCGACAAGCTCACCTACGCCGGCAACCCCGAGAACATCGCCGGCCTCGAGGCCACGATCGCGTGGTACCGCGACAACGAGGCCTGGTGGCGCCCGGCCAAGGGGGCCACCGAGGCCAGGTACGCAGCGCAGGGGCAGTAGGGCGCCCGTCCTTCTCGCCGTGTGGGCGTCACGGGGAACGAACGCGGCATTCGACCAAAAAGGTAAACGCACTAACCTATACATATGACCCAATCTTGACAACACCTTATCCGCAAACGGCGTGAATATGCCCTTTTACGTGCTATACTTTCCTCACGTGAAAGGAGCGGCGCATGTATTCCGTTGGGGACTACCTCGTTCATCCCGGTCAGGGCGTCTGCCAGGTGAAGGATGTGACGTCCGGCTCGCAGGCGGTCTACCAGCTGCTTCCCATCGGCAAGCGCCATCCCGTGCACATCAGCTTCCCCGTCGCCAACGAGTCTCGCCTGCGCCCGGTCCTCTCGCGGGAGGAGGCGCGGCAGATCATCGACGACTACCCGACCATCGAGGTCGAGCGCTTCCAGGCCCGCAACAACTCCCTCGAGGAGGAGCACTATCGCACCGAGATGCGACAGGGCACCTGCCTGGACTCCGTTCGCATCCTGAAGACGTTCCGCGCGCGCATCGAGGAGCTCTCCGCCCGCAACAAGAAGCCCCCCGTCGCCTACGAGCGCATCCTCAAGGAGGCCCGGGAGCGCTCGTGCGCGGAGCTCGCCGTCGCGCTGGACTGCACGCCCGACGACGTCGTGATGCTCTTCCGGCGCAGCATGGGCGAGGAGCCCGGGGAGAACTAGCTGTCCCCGCGCCGGTTACCGTTTGCGTTCCTTGCCGTGTGGGTGCTGTGAGAATCCGGCCCCTGCCCGTACAATGGTGGGGCTGAACGGATTCGAGACAGGAGGCGAGAAACGCCATGACCACATCCGACGCTACGAAGACCTCTGACGACAGGGCCGTGATCACCGTCCTGGGCGGTGACCGCCCGGGCATCGTCGCCGCCGTCGCCGGCGCGCTCAGCGAGCGTGAGGCCAACATCCTCGACATCTCCCAGACCATCCTGCAGGGCATCTTCACGATGACGATGCTCGTGGACCTCGCGGGCACGGACTTCTCGTCGCTCAAGGACTGCCTCGACGAGCTCGCCGAGGGCCTCGGCGTCCAGATCACGATGCAGCGCGAGAAGGTCTTCCGCTACATGTACCGCCTCTAGGCCGCGCGCCGGAGGGAAGCTCAGACTCGGACGGCGCGTCGGGCCCTCGCCCCTCGCCCCGCAGCCCGAAGGAGGAGGCACGCATGCTTCACATCACCAGGTCGAACGGTCGGCCCATCCTCACCCCGCGCGACACCCCGGCCTTCGACCACGTCGCCGACGCCTACCCCATGCCGTCGGTGGGCCTGGGCCTGCCGCCCGTCTCGGACGGGCTCTACCACGGCTACGAGGACGTGGACGTGGTGCCCGCAGAGCTCTACGCCAAGTACGACGTGAAGCGGGGCCTGCGCAACGCCGACGGCTCGGGCGTGCTCGTGGGCCTCACCACGATCTCCAACGTCCACGGCTACAACAAGACCGAGCACGGCGTGGAGCCCGACGAGGGCGACCTGATCTACCGCGGCTACCGCGTCGCCGACCTCATCGACCACTCCCAGGCCGAGGACCGCTTTGGCTACGAGGAGGTCGCGTACCTGCTCATCGCCGGCAAGCTGCCCACGCGCGAGGAGCTCGACGACTTCCGCGCGCGCATCGACGCACGCAAGCAGCTGCCCGAGGGCTACCTGCACATCTTCCCGCGCGCCACGTACAGCCACAACATCATGAACGTCCTGCAGCGCGCGACGCTCCTGCTCTACGCCTTCGACCCCAACCCGGACGACACCTCGCCCACGCACGAGGTCGACGTGGCGCTCTCGCTGCTCGGCCGCTGGCCGCGGACGGCAGCCGTGGCGTACGCGGCGCACAAGGCCCAGCTCGCGGACGAGAAGCTCATGGTGCCCCCCGTGCGCGAGGGCTACACCATGGCGGAGACCGTGCTCGACGTCCTCAAGAGCGAGGAGGGCTTCACGCACGAGGAGGCCATGCTGCTCGACGTCATGCTCATCCTCCACGCGGAGCACGGCGGTGGCAACAACTCGACGTTCACCGCGCGCGTCCTGTCTTCGTCGGGCACCGACGCGTATTCCGCCTATGCCGCGGCGATCGGCTCGCTCAAGGGCCCCAAGCACGGCGGTGCCAACTTCAAGGTGAGCCAGATGATCGACGACGTGGCCTCCCACGTCCGCCGCTGGGACTCCGAGGACGAGGTGGCAGGCTATCTCGAGAAGATCGTCCGCAAGGAGGCCTTCGACAAGAGCGGCCTCGTCTACGGCCTGGGTCACGCCGTCTACACGCTCTCCGACCCGCGCGCCCAGATCGTCAAGAAGTACGCGCGCAAGGTGGCTGCCGACAAGGGCCTGTCCGACCGCTTCGACCTCATCGAGAGCATCGAGCGTCTGGGGCCGCAGGTCATGCGCGACGTCAAGGGCTCGGGTAAGGCCATCTGCGCCAACATCGACCTCTACACCGGCTTCATCTACTCGATGCTCGGCATCGAGCCGGACCTCTACACGGCCATCTTCGCCATGGCGCGCCTCGCCGGCTGGACCGCCCACCGCATGGAGGAGCTCTACGGCGCCGGGCGCATCATCCGTCCCGCGTACAACTCCGTCATGCCCCACGGCGACGACTACGTGCCGATCGAAGAGCGATAGGCGCTTTCGGGCGCACGTTCTTCTCGCCAGGCGAATGTTTGCGGCCGGGTCTCGGGAAACCGGGGCCCGGCCCTTTGAGGCTTATAGGACACTTTCTGTCCTATAAGCCCATAATTCCTAGGTATATTCAGTTTTTCTCGCTTACTTTAACAGAATGAAACCTGGGCAGTTTTATAGCCCTGCCTTCATATTGAAATGGTATCGGCAGTGTGAGAAGATAAACCGAATGACGATTTAACAGGGAATCATCAGAGTCCGATGTGTTAGGTAGGTAGCGATGAAAAGAAGGATACGTAGAGCTTTAGCTTTTGCCTTGAGCCTGGTCCTCATGGGGGGGGGTGCGGTTTCGATAGGTGCAGCAGCTCTCGCTTATGCCGCCACGATTGATGGCACAGCTCAGTCGTGGGCGACGGCCGCAGACGGTAATACGGCAGAGGGCTTGAAAGATGATACTGTCGCAATTGTTGAGGGCGTATCTGATGGCACAATACAAAACAAGTACGAACCGCGTGCTAATACTGCAGTTGCTGTACAGGAATGGGATGGATCGAATGTAGATGGTGTTGATCCGAATCCGTTCAAGTTTGAAATAGCTGCTCTTGTTGCGCAGACTTTCGGCGATGGGGATCCAGCGGCACCGGTTAGCGCTTGGAAACCTGGTCATGTGTTCTCATCGAAAGAGATTCCTGGTTTGTTTGACGGCATTAAATTCCGTTACGAGCTTGACGGTGGTCAGCCTGTCTACTATTTCGTAGGCTTTGACTATACAGAAATGTCACCGCTGGCAGCTGATGAATCTGACCCTAACGTAACAATGGGAGAACTTGGAAAGTGGAGTTTGCCAACCACGCTGCAACGGCAAGATGATGAGCTGCGTCCCGGATTTGACTTCGAATTGACTTCTAGTTTTACTCCCAAAGCTGACTATATTGGTTCGATTCCACCACTCCCGCTCAATGTTTCTGGTGGTGGCGAGACAAAGGTTGTTTCTTTGTCTACAAAAGCGGCGAAAGTAGCTTATCCGACCACGTATCGTTCAGATGGTTATCTGGGTTCTGCTCAGCAGAATAAGACTAAAGGAACGGCGCTTATTAGATTGCAAAAAGCCGCTGGTTCTCCCGTTACGTTAAACTATAAGTGGGGTATTACCAATCCAAATGGTCGCGATGATGAGAAAGCTGTAACGGAGCTGAAAAAAGATCACGGAACTTATAAGGTAAATCAGAATACTGGTCAGGTGACTTTCACTCCGGACAGTGATTTCCCAGAGGCAGACTACGGCAAAGAACTTGAGGGCGTGCGTATCGTCAATACTGCCCCGATGTCTCAAGATATTTCTGATAAAGAAATGGGCTTCACTCCAGAAATCGAAGCCTACAGACTTCCAAAAGGAGATGCTCGTCGCACGTGGGTGGAGGCTTTCTATAAGCCGAAGGTGAGAGCGCTATATCCTGAGGTGCCAAATCTTGAGGCTTTCGGGAAGATGGGCACCTCAATTACGCAGATTCCTAATCTCGCCCAAGACAGTGGCGATCCAGCCATTAAGTTAGAGACTTTGACTTTCGTTGACAGTGAAGACGCTGGATATCCTGCCGACGGTCCCGTTACCACAAAGAAGGTATCCGGTGAAGGCACATGGAATATTGACCCGAAGACTGGGGCAATTAGCTTTACTCCAGAGAAAGGATTCGCTGGTCATCCAACGCCTGTATTCTACAAGGCAAAGAATGAAGACGGGCTTGCAACCACTGATGATGGTGACGATGCTGATTCGAAGTATGGCACTGGTAAAGTGACATATACTTACTCAGATGCGTCTGGATTGTATGCCAACACGACTGGACCGCAGGGAGCACCGCAAAGCTCTTTCGATCAAGAAGATCCAGATGATGGGTTTATCGACGCGAAGGCAATGTTCCGCAATATCCCAGATGAATGGTACGACGACTTTACATACAAGCTGCGCGGAGCTGATGATGAAGGAAAAGTCGTAGTAGCCGGACAAGGCACCTACACTATTGATGAGAAGACGGGTGAAGTGACGTTCACCCCAGAGGCGAGCTTCTATGGCACAGCACAAAGCGTGTTCATTGAGATAGCCAGCGGATACACCAACAAGAACGGGCAGACTGGTTCCCCGTCTGCGGTGTATACTCCAACGGTCACAAAATCCCCGGTGGTAGTGCGCCCAGAATTTGCCTCTGGCGCTATTGGTGAAACTCTGAGCCTGACCCCTGACTATTCTCAGCCTGATGGTTTAGAGCCTCTCGACCTCTCCTCTGTCACGTTCCTGAATGAGGACGGCTCACTTCCGCAACAGCCAATCAAGTCGCTTAAGGTGACAGGGCAGGGTACCTGGACAATTGACGACGCCGGAAAATTCACCTTTACACCAGAACTTGGTTTCGCGGGGGATCCAAAGCCGCAGCCATACACTGCAAAGAATACTGCCGGTACGTATGCCTCAGCGGCCGAAGTTGGCGTGGTTTACGGTGGGCTGATTACCGTGCCGTCCACGACGGTTGGTCCGCAAAATACCACTCAGCATTCCGATGACGACGATGCTTCAGATCATGGTGCAACCCGGGATGAGATGTTCCCAGATCTTGATTCGCAGTGGTTTAAGAATGAAGGCGGTCCGCTTGAGGTAAAGCTGCTTAATGCCGATGGCGATCCGGTTGACACTGTTGAGGTTCAAGATCAGGGTACCTATACGATTAACGCTGAAACTGGACAGGTTACTTTCAAGCCAGTCGCTGATTTTTACGGTAAAGCTGAACCAGTGACGCTTTCCGTCACTGGTTTGAAAGACGAAAACGGCAAAGAGCTCAAGGTGACTACCACCTACACGCCTTTCGTCACAAAAGACGGTACGGTTTTGCCGAATGCTTTCGAGCAGTCAGATGCGGTCGGAAAACCATGGTCTGTGACTCCGGGCTACCAGAAAGACGGGTACAACATTGACCCGACGTCCGTTACGTTCCCAGACGGTACGCGCACCAAGAAAGTGGACGGCGAAGGTACATGGGAGATTAACCCGCAAACGGGTGAATTTACATTCACGCCAGAACCTGGTTTCAACGAATCTCCTACACCTGTTTCTTACGACGGTAAGAGCAAAGAAACTGGTTTGAAGGCAACCGGTGGACATGTGACCATTGCCTACCCGCAGCCTTTCACTGTTCCTGCTACTACCTCCGCAGAGCAAGGTTTGACTCAGATTTCAACAGATAAAAGCACTCAAGATGCTGGTCTTGATCCGCACCAGATGTTCCCCACCGTGCCAGATACCTGGTATGGCAAAGACGATAGTCCAGTTAAGTTTTACTTGGTATACGGGGATAAAAAGGTAGAGACTCTCACAGTGCACGGTCACGATCAAGATGGTAACGAGATTGAAGCTGGTACGTACACAATTGATTCTGTGACTGGCATTGTGACGTTCAAGCCAAATCCAGAGTTCTGGGGAACAGCTCCGAAAGCAACCATCGTCACAGAGGGTTTGACAAACGAGTTGCGCGCAGAATATACGCCGTTCTATTACCCAGCACGTGTGGAACTGCCGAGCGACCGCCAAGTGCAAGACGTTATCGGCGCACCGACGTCTTCCGCATTTGATGTGAGCGAGTGGGAGACGGCAAACTTCACGGTAGATAAAGAAACAGTGAAGCTCCTGCCAAGCCAAAAGACGATTCTGCAAGATGGGAAAGAAGTTCCTGTGCCGGGCACAGTATCTCAAGATGGTAAGACTCTCACAGTGCCTGGTGAAGGTACATGGACAGTTGAGTTGAAAGGCGCTACTCCTGCTGAGGGTGAAGCAGACACCCGCGAGGTGGTTTTCACGTTCACTCCTGAGAAAGGATTCACTGGTCAACCTACTGAGTTGAACTACTTGGCAAAGAACACCAATGGTGTGGAAGCTAGCATTCCTGGGCAAGTGGTATTTGTGTATCCGAGCCTCGGCTCCGAGAATGCTTTAACCACATCAACGCAAGGTTTGCAGCAAAAGTCGACCGACAAAGATGCAGGCGATCAAGGGTTGAATCCCGAAGAGATGTTCCCCAACATTTCTAAGGTGCCAGATGAGTGGAATCTTGGCTTCGAGCTTGAGGGCGCTACAGACGGCACACTGACAGTGGACGGCGAGGGTACCTACACTATTGATACCGCCACAGGTAAAGTGACGTTTACTCCAGAACCCGATTTTGTGGGAACTGCACAGCCAGTAACAATTTGGGCAACATTCGACGGCAAACGCAGTGATGTGAGCGCTACATATACGCCGATTGTACAAACATTTGGAACACCAAGCTATAAGCAAATCGTTGTTGAAACGGGCGCTACGCAAAAGTCTGCGATTACTCCACCGAAAGATGCTCCTGCAGGAGATGTGACCTATAAGATTGCAGATGATTTCACCGCACCAGACGGATGGCAGGTGAGTATTGATGCTGCAACTGGTGAAGTGACTGCAGTAGCACCAAACGATGCAGAAAAGATGGTCGCATTTGAAGTGCCGGTAGTTGCTACCTATCAAGGTGGTGCTCAGCGTACCACCAGTGCTCCTTTCAGCCCGCTTTCGGACAAGCAATTCATCGACTATAACGTTGAAATTGAATACGATGACACCTTGCCGCCCGGCTCCATCGTCACCGATGAAGACGGTGAAATTGGTGAAAAGGTGAAAGTAAACGGTCAATGGCAGGTTACTAAAGAACCAAAGCCGCAAAAGATTCGTGTCTCTTCACAAATCAACCCAGGAGATGCTGAATATACGTGGACGAAGCCGATCCCTTATGAGGCTGAATACCGCTACAATCCGGACCTGAAGCCTGGCGAGGTGAAAGAAGTCCAGAAAGGTCAGCCTGGTGAGGAGACCTACAAGGTAACAATTAACGTCGATGAGCATGGCGAGATTTCACTTTCCGATCCGGAAAGCAAGGTCACACGCGAAGCTGTGAAGCAGATTTTTGAAGTTGGTCCGGATGTTGAATCCACCAAAGAATCTGTAAAGCAGATTGATATTCCGTTCTCTACGAAAGTTATCTTTGATCCAACGCTGCGCCCAGGTGAGGTAGTAGTCGATCAAGAAGGTGTAGATGGTCTGCGTGAAGTTTCCACCAGCGTCACCTATAAAGACGGTGTTCTCAGCGATCCGGAGATTACCGACAAGGTGCTGAAGGAAGCAGTCGAGCGCATTGTTCGCGTGGGTGGCGAGCGCCCGCTCGCGGACGAAGTAAAAGTCGAGGCTTTTACCACCACCTACATTTATGACGACAAACTTGCTCCCGGTGAAACTCGTATCGATGAGCAGGGTCAAGACACTGTGAAACAGTTCGTTGGCAATAAAGACGGTGGCGGTGAATGGGTAACTATCGTCGAAGGTAAGGATCAGGTGGTGCGCGTTGGCACGAAGGAAAAGCCATGCGAATGCTCCCCATGCTCAGGCAAGCCTGGTGAACCTGGGAGCCACAACCTAAATGGTGGCTCGCCTGACAACGGCTCTGATGGGAACTCGGTTTCCCGTCTGCCTAAAACCGGCGACACAGGATTTGGTCCTTCGGCTCTCTTGGGGCTATCCCTTGCGGGGCTTGGAGTATTGCTCGTGGGAATCGTGCGCAAAAAGGCGTAGATTGCCAGCCTTTATTGGCTCATTCTCATCGCACTGAATAGGAGAAGGTGCGATAGGGTGGCATGGTAAGTAAGAATGGCGGATTTCCAATGATTTGTTTGGAAATCCGCCATTTTGTATCTATGTCCACTCGAAGCCGGTGATCTGCTCGAATATTGTCCCAGGCATATCCTGAAATCCCAATCAAGCTTGTATCGAATTTTCTATTACGATTGCCCACCATCAGAAAAAGTCCTCCATCACTCTCTGCTAAAAAGAAGATCAATCTTGCAAAGAGTGAACAATTTGTGCCACCACAACACAGATATTCAAGATGAAGAAGATCTTTAAAAATCGTAGTGCCGAGCGAGGATAATCGTATTGTCGCTGTACCTCCATTGTTTTATGTAGTGGCGGGGTAAAAGATTTGTGGCTGTCTTAACGAGCATGAACACCTTGTTATATTGCAGTGCTTTACATCCATTGCGATATCTGATTACATACCCATAGGGGTATTATATATGTAAAAGAGCACTGTTTTTGCCACTGAGAATCGGCAAACATACGGTGTAAACCATATACAACCCCATGAGATATATTGAGTGAAAGGAGGAAAATGAAACTCGTAGTAATCGGCGGCGTCGCCGGAGGCATGAGTGCGGCTGCACGCGCACGTAGGCTTGATGAGAGCGCAGAGATCGTTGTGCTTGAGCGCGGATCATACGTTTCGTTTGCAAACTGCGGTTTGCCTTATTTTGTGGGTGGGGAAATCGCGGATGAAAGCTCCTTGCTTCTACAAACTCCCGAGACGCTCAAAGCCTCACTAAACCTGGACGTGCGCATCAATCATGAAGTGACGGCGTGCGATTTTGATGCAAAAAAACTTACTGTATCCACTCCGAATGGAATTTCAACAATCAGCTACGATAAACTGGTAATTTCTCCGGGAGGTAAAGCGATCAACGTTTTGCCGGAAGGCTCAAGTTCTGAGCATGTGCATATGTTGCGCACCGTGGACGATGCCCGGGCGCTTCGCAATTATGCTCTTAAAGGCGGCGCAGCCGTAGTGATTGGGGCCGGCTTTATCGGTCTTGAAGCTGTGGAAGCCTTTATGCACCGAGGTTTTGAGACTCATCTTGTGGAACTGGCAGATCACGTGCTTCCTCCGTTGGAGCGTGAACTCGCTACGACGGTACAACTGCATCTTGAAAGTGCCGGAATGCAGATTCACACTCAAACAAAGGCAACAGAGCTGCATGATGAGGGTGGAAAAGCGCATGTGCGCCTGAGTTCCGGCGAGACGATTGCGGCAGACGTGGTTGTGATGGCTGTTGGGGTAAGGCCGGATACTGAGGTATTTACTCGGGCAGGGCTGAAACACGATCGAGGAGCACTGCTTACAGATGAGCATGGACGCACAAATAAGCCGGACGTATATGCTGTGGGTGATGCCGTCATCTCTGTATCTGCTGCAACAGGAGCAGCCGGAGTAGTGGCTTTAGCAGGACCTGCCAACCGCGCAGGTCGTTTAGTAGCAGACCATATTTTCTGCCCTCAGACGGCTCGCACACTACCTTCTGTGATGGGCACGGCAATCGTGCGCGCAGGCGACCTTACCGCAGCAATGACGGGAGCCAACCGAGCACAGCTTGAGCGTGCAAATATCGAATACACCACGATACACGTGCATCCCACTCAACATGCGGGATACTTCCCGGGCGCAAGCATGATAGATCTGATTGTTCATTTTTGCCCGAATACCGGCAAAATTCTTGGAGCTCAGGCGCTGGGTACAGAGGGTGTGGATAAACGCATTGACGTGATTTCTACAGCGATGCGCAGCGGCCTGAGTGTGAGCGATCTGATCGACCTTGACCTCAGCTATTCACCACCGTACGGTTCTGCAAAAGATGCTGTCAATATGGCAGGCATGGTCGGTGAGAATGTACTCACGGGTAAATTGAAACTCATCTACGTTGAGGATATTGTGAACCTGCCCGCTGATTCAGTAGTGCTTGATGTGCGCACGCGCACTGAATTTGAATCAGGCCACCTACCCGGCGCAATCAACATTCCGCATACCGAGCTGCGCGGCAGACTCAAAGAATTACAGGAGAAAGCGCAGGGACGTAAACTCGCCGTGATGTGTGCAGCGGGCGTGCGCTCCTGGATCGCATATTGCGTGGTAAAAGCAGCGGGATATGATGCTCAGATGCTCTCAGGCGGAATGCGTACTCTCGTACAATGGCTTGGTGCCGAAGCCGACCGCGTATTGGTGACAGGGGAGTAGCTATGATCGCTACAGAAAATCACTCGGCGTCCCAACAACGCAAAATTTGTAATCGCCTTAAACGCGCACAAGGCCAGCTTGCAGCAGTTATTGCAGGCTTAGAAAACGGCAGAGGCTGCGAAGATACCTTGATGCAGCTCGCCGCCGTCACTAAAGCGCTTGAACGAGCCGAGTATCTTATATTGAGCTGCGCCGTGCAACAGGCAGCTCGGGCGGAAGCGTCCGGAGAACATGAAATTCATATGGCAAAAAAGAGCGGCGCTCCACAATTTCTCGGTAGCGAAACTCTCAGCTTTGAACAGCTTGAAAAGCTTTTTATGATGCTTTAAGAGCAGGTATAATCAAAAAACGAAAGGAAAGACTATGTGCTATGCAGTTAAGTGTAAGGTGTGCGGAAAGACAACATGGGCCGGTTGCGGCCAGCATATCGAGGCGGTAAAAGCCAGTGTGCCCAAAGATCAGTGGTGCGACGGCAAACATACTCAGGAAGAAATTAACGCGGCTCGCGCCAAAGGCGGATTCTTTGCCAACCTCTTTGGCGGTGGATCTCGCGGGTAATATGACACAAGCCTCATAGTGAGCGGTTTATCCGCTCACTTGGCTTGAGAGCCTATCTGTTTTAGCTGCCCTTTTTTATCGTTTATATACGTCTATTTAAACTCATCAAGATTGTTTGGATGGTACTTTGTTTGATACCCGTGGTTTTCTTCCGGCCGCAGGTCGTTAGGATACATCGTATCGCTGTACACATCTTCTTGCAGCTGCTTAATGAGGCGGTATATGCGGGCGTAGTCTTTAATACTGTTTATATTTAAGGCGGATGACTGCGTTGTTTTTGAGCCTGAGTTCACATTGAGCTGATCTGAGCTGATAAGGATGTCTCCCACGCCAAAAAACTGATCAAAAATACCCCTATGAACATTGACGTAAGAGAGGTCGGCAAAGGGTTTGGTATTAAGATTGACGGTAAACACACCGCTTGAAACGTAAAGTGCACGATCTGTCACGATGTAATAGGCGTTTTTATATTTTCTAAAGGAGAAAATGACCCCGCCTAAATACATCCAGACAGGAAACATATGGAATAAGAGAAAAACCCAAAAAAGCGGAAAGGCACCGAAGCCAAATTTCAAAAATATAGAATCAAAAAGCGCCCATACAATTGCAAACGGTAACATGGGATTGATAATTGCCTCGAACAAAAAGCACTTCTTATCGGGTTTTCCTTCATAAAAAATCTGCTCATCCGAGCTGATCATATTTTTTAATTCTTCAACCATAACGTCTCCATGATCCACATGTTCCGCTCTTGATTGAGCAATGCACGCACACGTATGTATCTTCTCTATTATAGATACAGTTATTGTGCTGCTGGCAATTATCTATTGCGTTCAACAATGATCGAGAAGAAAATATTCGGGCGGCATTTCAACCATCTGATATCTAAAAAGAAATATCTCTCAAAAGAAACATTGACTCTCAATCAGATACCTCATACTAAGGCACACCACGACAAGATCTCTCATCTTCTTAAAACCATCGGTGAGAGCAGCTAACTCAAACAGATGCGGTAGGAGAAAAATATGACAAATAACAGCAGCGCGCCACAACTCCCCACCTTTGGAATATCTCTTCTCCTTGGCTTTCTCGTAGGAACCCTTTCCATCCTGGGAGATATTGTTTCATACGATATGGGACTGGTTTTTGCCCTCTTAAATGTTTTTTCTACCGGTGGCGGATGGATTCTTCTTTCTATAATTGTCGGCTGGATATCTTACGACCTGCGACGTGCTCTAATCAATGGCATCAGTTCTATCACCCTGGCCATGCTGGTCTATTACGGCGCAATAATATTTTTTAATATACGTCTTCAAACCGATTCCGCCGATCTTATACGAGTGGCTCTCATCTGGATTGTCTTAGGTGTTATGTGCTCAGGAGTTCTCTCTCCTGCCACCTGGCTCTTCAGGCATGGCACAGCAACACAAAAAGCGCTGGTAAGCGGGTATATCGGCGGACTTCTTGCCTCTGAACCCCTTTTTATTCTATGGACTTTTGGTTTCGGTGTGCTCAATATAGGAGAACATGGAATGTATGCGGCTGTGCATCTTGCCTCGCTCGTCCTTGCCCTGCTTATGGGCGGGCTTTCTCTGTATCAACGCAAAATTCTCCCCACAACACTTGCTATAATTGCCGGCGTTGTGTCGGGATATATGGTATGGAACATCCTTCCATATCTGCTCTAAAGATACGCACCCATCCACCTTATTAGCTTCTTGCAGCAACGGTGCAAAAGAGCTGAGCTTAGGCAGATTTAAGCTCCTCTATACTCATCCGCGCAGGATATTGTCCTTTTGTAAGAATGTTGTAGAGATTTCCAATGATTTGTTTGGAAATCCGCCATTTTGTATCTATGTGCGCTGTGTATTCTGAGGCTTATAGGACAAAACGTGTGCTATCGAAGCGGCCGTCCGCGCAGGCGGGCGGCCGCTCCTCATGTGTTTGAATCTCGCGCCCTGTCTTTACCGCTCGGACGGAGAGCGTGCTGTCCCGACCGGCGTCCGCGCAGGTGGGCGCCCGAAGACCGAGTCGTTGAATCCCTCGGACGGGAGAGCTTGGTGAAAGGGGCGAAGCGCCCGTGCTGCGGGGCGGGCGTGCGAGGGAACGGGGGGCCACGGCGGGCGCGCAGAGACGGCGCCGCGAGCCGTGCGGGGCGTCGGGGGCCGTCTCGTACGGCGACGGCGCCGCCAGGCCCGAGGGGCTCCCGGCATGGCCGCCCTCGAGGGCGACGCGAGCGGGCATGCCGGGCCGGGGGCGCGTGTCCGGGAGGCCCGCGGCGGGCGGCCGGCGCCGGCTCGCCCACGAGGGGCTCGGGGAGGCCCGCCCGTCGCTCTCGCGGTCCGTCTCGCGGGGCGCGCCCTTCACCCACCCGGACCCGGCCCCGACCGCGGGGGGCCCGCCGCCGCGCGCCAACGACCCGATCGAGGGCGGCGTCGACGTGTATTCGCTAACGTAGAAGTCGACAGAACGCTCATCTGGTTTTCGACACTTTGCGCAGGAACATGCTGACCACCCAATGGGGCAGACCTGGTCGTGCTTCGGTTTTCGACTAAGGAGGCCCGGAAGGGAAAATGATCAGCATG
>JAUNEG010000049.1 GCA_030525685.1 Atopobiaceae bacterium
TTAATGTGCCGAGAACGGGCCGAAATCAGCGTCGACAATCTGCAGCTCTACAGCGCCTTCCTCACGTGGGGGTCAAGCCCGTCGTAGTCCCCGTGGCCGTGGAGCAGGCAAACCATGTGGAACGGGATGTTGGGAGGCCTCCGGCGCGAAGCTGCCCCTCATACTCCTCGATGTGCTCGCCGATGGGCGCGGACTGGTCGTGCAACACCAGCGTCAGGAGGTAGTACCCGTCCGACATGTCCTGCTGGCCCGCCTCGTCGACGAATATGGAGAGCTCCCGCATCGCATTCCCCCGATACAGCGTCAGGAGGTAGTACCCGTCCGACATGTCCTGCTGGCCCGCCTCGTCGACGAATATGGAGAGCTCCCGCATCGCATTCCCCCGATACAGACGATGAGCTGAGCATTGTGAGCCCCTCACCTGTCGCAGCTCCGTGGGTCGGGCGACAATGGTCGTACCACCAACCGTGGCCGCGCGCCACAATGCGAAGAGAGGGGCCCACAATGACCCAGTATGCCACATCGATCGGCCTCGACGTACTCGCCCGGTCCATCGCAGCCTGCGCCTTCGACCCGATGACCGGGGAGGCGACGCACGCGTCGTTCCCCTACGACCCCGCCGCCGTCGCCGAGTGGGCGCTCTCGTTCGACGCGCCCAGGGCGGTCTACGAGTCCGGCGTGACGGGGTTCCACCTCTGCCGCGCGCTGCGGGCGCTCGGGCTGGACTGCGCCGTGGGCGCGGTCTCCAGGATGCAGAAGCCGGCCGCCGACCGCAGGCGGAAGACCGACCGGCGCGACGCGGAGTTCCTGGCGAGGCTGCTCGCCACCCGGAACGTGGTGGAGGTGGACGTGCCCGACGAGGAGCGCGAGGCCGGCCGCGACCTGTCGCGCGCGCTTGAGGACGCGCGCGAGGACCTGCAGCGCGCCAGGCAGCGGCTGCTGAAGTTCCTGCTGAGGCACGGGCTCGTCTTCGACGAGCGGACCCCGACCGGCGCGAGGAGGGGCAACTGGACCCGCGCCTGGTGGGCGTGGTGCCGCGGCATCTCATTCCCCGAGCCGGACGCGCAGCGCGTGTTCGAGCACTACAAGGACGAGGTCAGGAGGCTCGAGGACGCGAAGCGCTCGCTCGCGCGGTCGGTGGCCGGTGCGGCCGAGAGGCCGCGGTGGAAGCCGCGCGTGGACGCGCTCAGGTGCCTGAAGGGCATAGACGTCGCCACGGCGCACGCCCTCGTCGCGGAGGCAGGCGACTTCTCCCGCTTCCGCGGCGCCCGCCAGTTCTCGGCGTGGTGCGGCCTGGTCCCCTCCGAGCACTCCAGCGGCGAGGGCCGGTCGACGGGCGGGGTCACCAAGGCGGGCAACAAGCACGTGAGGCGCCTGCTCGTCGAGGCCGCATGGCACGTGCCGATGTCCGGCCGCGACCCCAAGGGCCTCGCCGCCGGGCAGGAGGTCGCCCCCGCGGTGAGGAGGCACGCCACGAAGGGCGTGAGGAGGCTCATAGACCGCAGGG
>JAUNEG010000037.1 GCA_030525685.1 Atopobiaceae bacterium
GCCCAGGGCGCGGAGTCCTCGATGTAGTGGTTGGCGGCGTGGACGAGCTCCATGACGACGTCCTTGGCGCCCACGTAGTCGAAGGCGGCCATGCGCTCGAAGTAGCGGTCGTAGATGCCGGCGGCGACGCCCCTGAGCGCGCCGTCCTTCTCGGCCCAGCCGTCCGGCGTCTCCGGCGTCCTGCCGTCGAAGTACTTGGCGCTCATGTTGAGGGCGCGCGAGACCAGGTTGCCCCAGCTGTTGGCGAGGTCGGCGTTGTAGACTTGCTCCATGCGCTCGAAGGAGATCGCGGAGTCCTCGCCGTGGATGACGTCGGTCATGAAGTAGTAGCGGTAGCCCTCGACGCCGAGCAGCTCGATGACGTCGCGCGGGGCGATCGCGTTGCCGCGGGACTTGGACATCTTCTCTGCCTTGCCCGTCTCCGCGTTGCGCACCGTGAGGAAGCCGTGCACGAAGACGTGCTCGGGCAGGGCCTCGTCGATGGCCATGAGCATGGCGGGCCAGAGGATGCAGTGGAAGCGGATGATGTCCTTGCCGATGAGGTGGCACTGGGCGGGCCAGCGGCGCGCGAGCTCGGCGCGGGAGTCGGGGTCGTCCAGGCCGTAGCCCACGGCGGTCATGTAGTTGATCAGGGCGTCAAACCACACGTAGGTGACGTGCTTGTCGTCGAAGGGCACCTTGATGCCCCAGTCGAAGGTCGTGCGGGAGACCGAGGTGTCCGTGAGGCCGCCCTCGACGAAGCTGCGAACCTCGTTCATGCGGAAGTCCGGCTGCACGAAGTCGGGGTGCTCGTCGTAGAGCTTGAGCAGACGATCCTGGAAGGCGGAGAGCTTGAAGAAGTAGGACTCCTCCTGGACGCGCTCGAGCGGACGGCCGCAGTCCGGGCAGAGGTGCTCGCCTGATGCGCCGCGCTCCTCGTCGGCCTTCTCGACCTGGGTCTCGGTGAAGTAGGTCTCCTCCGGCACGCAGTACCAGCCGTCGTAGGAGCCCTTGTAGAGATAGCCGGACTCGAGCATGCGGTCCCAGAGGTACTGGACCGCGTGGTTCTGGCGAGGCTCGGTGGTGCGGATGAAGTCGTCGTTGGAGACCTCGAGCTCACGCCAGAGGTCCTGGAAGAGCGGGGCCTGGGAGTCGCACCACTCCTGCGGGGTCATGCCGTGCTCGGAGGCGGCCTCGGCAACCTTCTCGCCGTGCTCGTCCATGCCGGTCAGGAACTTGACGTCGCAGCCGGCCGCGCGGCGGAAGCGGGCCTGGACGTCGGCGAGCAGCGTGCAGTACGCGGTACCCAGGTGCGGGGCGGCGTTGACGTAGTAGATCGGGGTGGTGACGAAGTAGGACGGCTTCTCTGCCATTGCGCGACTCCTCATGACGGATCTTGGCATGCGGGGTCGATTGTACTCTTTTGTAGTGCGGGTTAGGAATCGGCGCGCGTCCCCGTTCTTCTCGCCGTTTTGACGGGGACGGGCGCCAATTCCTAACAGGGAAACGTTTCCTCACGGGGACGCGCCCGATTTTCTAACCCGCACAGCGCGCGGCGAGAAGGACGGGCGGCTAGCGGGCCGCCGCGGCGACGACGGCGTCGTAGACCTCCGCGCGCGGCAGCGAGAAGGACTTTGCGAGGCGCTTGGCCAGCGCGCTCTTGGGCTCGCCCGCGGCGAGGCCGGCGGCGATCTCCTCCTCGAGCGTGCGCTCGGGGCCGGCGGCCTCCGCGCGACGCGCCGCGAGCTCCTCGGCGCCCGGTGCCGCGATCACGACCACGCACTCGCCGCGCACCTCCTCGCGCGCGGCGACGCTCGCCGCGAGCTCGGGGGCGAGGCCGCGCACGACCTCCTCGTGGAGCTTCGTGAGCTCGCGCACGAGCGCGGCGCGGCGCGCCGGGAACACCTCGGCCACGTTGGCGAGGGTCTCGGCCACGCGGCGCGGGCTCTCGTATATCACCAGGGTGCCGGGGACCGCCGCGAGCTCCGCGAGGCGCGCGAGCTGGGCGCCGCGCCTGCGCGGCAGGAACCCCTCGAAGAAGAAGTGGTCGCTCGCCAGGCCGGACGCCACGAGCGCGCAGGTCACCGCACTCGGCCCCGGCACCACCTCGACGCGCTCGCCGACGTCGAGCGCGGCGTCGACGAGCCGCTGGCCCGGGTCGGAGACGCCTGGCATGCCCGCGTCGGAGACAAACGCCACGCGCTCCCCCGCCGCGAGGCGCGCGAGAACCTGGTCGATCTTCTCGGCCATGACGTTCTCGTCGCAGCGCTCCAGGCGGACGTGCAGGCCGAAGGCGCTCATGAGGCGGCCCGTCACGCGCGTGTCCTCGCAGAGCACGACATCGGCCTCGCCGAGCACCCGCCGCACGCGCGGCGAGGCGTCCTCGAGGTTTCCTATGGGCGTGCCGACGACGCTGAGAAGACCCGCCATCAGACGATCATCCCGCGCTCGAAGGTGGCGAGCGCCACGCGGGCGTCCCACGCGGCGAGCTTGCCCGAGGTCTTCCAGGTGTTGAAGAACCACGCGGGGCATTTCTCGTAGGCGTGGAGCTGCTCGGAGGTGTAGACGCGCTCGAGCGCAATGCGCCCCTCGGGCGTCATCTGCGAGTCCGCGACCGGCAAGGAGGACGACCACTTGCCCACCATGACCGGCATGTCCGCGCGGCGCGCCTCGCGCAGGCGCCCCTCGAGCGCGCGCACCAGGCGGCGCACGCCCGCCGGGCCGGAGACGTCCACGTGCGCGACGGGGCGGTCCAGATGGCAGTCGAGCCAGACGTTGCGGTAGTGGCGCTGTGCCATGAAGCGGCCCCAGCCGCGCGCGACGCCGCCGTCCGGCATGATGACCACGACGTCCTCGCCGGCGGCACTGCGCACCAGCTCGTAGGCCTCGCGGTAGTAGTTGCGCAGGCGGTGCACGGGGACGCCGTCGGTGAGCGCGAGGCCGCGACGCACCTGCAGGACCGGCTCGTCGGCGAGCTCCAGCCCGAAGAAGCCCGTGCGGTGGGCGTAGCGCTTGGCCAGCGCGTAGACGACCTCGAGGATCTCGTCTCGGGTGACGTGGCAGTCGGCGTTGTCCGGCGCGATGCCGTTGTCGGAGTGGGGGCCGCCCGGGCTCATGGCCAGCGCGAAGACCACCTTGAGGCCAATCTCCTCGGCCCACTCCAGCGCCTCGTCCACGAGCTCGACGCAGCCCACGTACGGGCCGGGCTCCGGGCCCTCGTCGCCGTAGACGTACCAGGGGACGGGGATGCGCACGGCGCTGAAGCCGCGCGCGGCGATGCGGGCGAAGTCCTCGCGCGTGACGAAGGTGGCCCGGTGGTTGAGCACGTAGTCGGCGTAGCGACGGCGGCCGAGCGCCGTGACGAGCGCCTCCTCGTCGAGCGCGCCGGCCTCGGCGAAGAGCTCCGGCGTGACCCAGGACTCGAGCGTCAGCCAGCCCGTCAGGTTGACCCCGTGCAGGGGATGGCCCGCCATCACGCACCTCCGATCGTCCAGGTTCACTACGGCAAGTATAGCCACGGCCGCCACGGTTATTCTCGGCACGCGGAATTATCGGAACTCGGGGGCAACCGCCCGGTGAAAAACAGGCGAGAAGAACGCGCCCTCGCTACTCCGCGAGGTACGTGGCGCAGTTGAGCGGGGTCTCGTAGACGTCGACCTGCGCGCAGGGCAGGCCGCGGTGGCGCAGGCGGCCGCAGATGTGGCGGGCGAGGTTCTCGGCCGTGGTACGGAAGGGCAGCACCGTGAGCGAGAATCCCTCGCCCTCGAGCGCGGCCACCGTGGCCGGCGCGAGCGTTCCCTCCTCCACGAGGAAGGTGTGGTCGAGCGCGTCGCACACCTCGCGGACCGCGCGCTTGAACGCGCCGAAGTCCATCACCATGTCGCGCTCCGTGCCGGCCTCGCCCAGCGCGTCCGTACTCAGGTAGGCGACCACGCGCCAGCGATGCCCGTGAAGGTTCTCGCACTTGCCGTGGTAGTCCGCCAGGAAGTGCGCTGAGTCGAAGTGCCACTCGGTCTTGAGTCCGTACATGGGCGGTCCAATCTGTCTGAGACACATATATGATATCTCCAGTAATCGATAAGAGGGATGGGCGGGGTGTCTCCCCTTCATCCGCTCACCCGTTCGTATGTATCGTTTATCGATACTGTATTGATAAACGTTACATATGCATTGATACTCCAGATGAGGCTTCAGTCAACACGTACGTTCCATATTCTGTGTTCGGAGGTGGACTAATGCCGCATAAGAGAAAGACCCTTCTTGTCTTCGCTACCACCATCATCTGTCTTCTTCTGACGCCTCTTGCCGCACGCGCCAAGACTTGTGATTCACCCGCCACACCTACGTACACTGACGCCCAGATAGCGGATAGGCTCCAGGAAATCAACGAGCGCTACGATCTATATGAGCCGATGTCGGCTGAAGACGCAGCTTTCGTGCAGGAGTATGCCACCCCCGTTGGCTCACCTGCCACCCGTGGGTCAAGCAGCTTCAGCTGGACAAAGTCGGGGGGTGGAACTCAGGTCACCGTAACGGGCAACGTATATCACAACGGAACGCTGAGCTATACATGGGGGGCAAACATGGATGTCGCAACCATAAGCGGCCCCACACCGCGTTCAATGGTTGCACGCGTGCAGTGCACTGCATATGGGGTACTCGGAGACAACCTGTATGGAAAGATCTACGACAGGACCGTGTCTCGCACGTACTCCAATACTCGTTCCTTCCACTACGCCCCAGCTGTCAATTACTCCGGGGTAGCGGCGGTCTATTCAGTGAATGCTTCAGTGGACGTAACGACGTCGAACGGGAGCTTTTTCACAGTTACCGGAAACTAGCCCGTTCTCAAGTCGTGCGTGGGGCGCATTTGTCCCACGCACGACTCTCGCGCACGCCGAGTTCGTACCCGCCGCTAAGAAAGGAGCCCCAGATGGCAGTCAAGCTAACCCACTCTAAAGAGGAACCCGACGCTGTCCTCCCTCCGTTGAGAAATGGGCGAAGCAACGTCTTGTTCATTCTATTTGACCTGACATCACGCCTGTTTCTTGGAACGTCCGTCGCCGCAGCCCTTGCCTTCGCGTATCTCGTCATGAACGCATTCACAAGTCCGGACGGACAAAGTCGGATGCTCATCTCGAGCATCTTCTTTCTTCAAAGTGCGCTTGAGCTGTATCTCTGGCATGCCGTAGTAGGCACCTCGGCGCGACTGTTGAGGCTCTCTGGCGAGCGGCTCACGCCCTTCTTCGCTGAGGCCGAGACAGGGCTTCAAAAAATAGCCGCGCTGCTGCTCGCGCTGCCAGTCGTGGGCATGCTCTTCAGCGCCATCCTCGTCTATCTCGCCCATGACGGCATAGTCCACATCGGCGTGACCCTGGGTTACGCAGGCTTTCCCGTCAACGCAGCATGGTCGGCGCTGTCTGGCAGAGACCTTGCGATGGATCTCCCCAACAGCGTTTCACTTCCACTCGGCTCGCTCATCATCCCAGTCGTGCTATTCTGCATATCCCGAGCATTTCAGTATGGAAGTTGTCTTCAGCAGAGAGAAGACCAGGTTCTGTAGGGGTGTCTCGTTATCATGGTGCATCCTCCATGCCGATAGTTCTGCACATAGATGATCTTGCCCGTAGTCGTGGATGCACAGTTCAGGAGATGGCCGACGCGATTGGCATATCTCGCGTCAACATGTCAAAGCTGAAGAACGGCAACGTCAGGGCACTTCGGTTCTCCACGCTGGAGAGCATCTGCGAGTTCTTTGACTGTCAGCCCGGAGACGTCATCGAGTACGTAAAAGAGGAGTAGCCCCCGCTGGCGAAATGTCCGTCCCGCCGCTACTCGCCGGCGGGCGCTCCGCCCTCGCCGGCGCTGCCGCCGCGCCCGCGGCCGCCGCGACGACGGCGACGGCGCTTGGGTGCCGCGCCCTCCGCGCCCGGCTGCTGCTCGGGCGGCTGCT
>JAUNEG010000008.1:0-28248 GCA_030525685.1 Atopobiaceae bacterium
CGTTTCGAGGGGGACGGGCCGCAGTTTCTAACCCAGGCGGCCCCGGCAGGGGGGGACGAGCGCGATTTTCTAACCCGGCGCGCCGCGGACGGGGACGACGCGTTGTTTCCAACCGCCTTCCCGCGCGGCGAGAGGGACGCGCGGTCGCTTCCGCCCTGCCGACGGTCTACGCGCACTCGCGGTTTTTCTGTGGACGAAACGTTGACGCAACGTTCAGAATAAGTGTTGTCTTGTGCCGGACCTTCGAGGAGTGAGACATGGAATCCCCTGACAGCGCCCTCTACCTGAGCAATGACGACCTGTTCCTCTTCGCTCGCGGCGAGTGGTACCGGAGCTACGAGAAGATGGGCGCGCACCCCGCCGTCACGGATGACGGCACGCACGGCTACCACTTCGCCGTGTGGGCGCCCGACGTGAGAAGCGTCCACGTGATCGGCGACTTCAACGGCTGGGACGAGGGGGCGACCCCGCTCTCCGTGTCCGAGACCGGCGGCGTCTGGCAGGGCTTCGTCGCGGGCGTCGAGGAGGGCGCGCTCTACAAGTACCTGATCGAGTGCAACGACGGCCGCAAGCTCTACAAGGCCGACCCGTACGGCTTCTACGCCGAGAAGGTCCCCGGCACCGCGTCGCGCACCTTCGACCTTGACGGCTACGCCTGGAAGGACGGCAGCTACCTCGAGAGGCGCTCCGGTCGCGACATGTTCGCCGAGCCGCTCAACATCTTCGAGGTGCACCTGGGAAGCTGGAAGCGCCACGGCGACGAGCCGCAGGGCGATCCCCGTCCCGACGGCACCTATCCCGGCCCCGGCGACCCGTTCCCCGCGCAGCGCGGCGTGGTCTACAGCTACGACGACCTCGCGGACGAGCTCGTGGCCTACGTCAAGGAGATGGGCTACTCCCACATCGAGATCATGCCCGTCAACGAGCACCCGTTCGACGGCTCCTGGGGCTACCAGCCCACCGGCTACTACGCCGCCACGGCGCGCTACGGCAACCCCCGGCAGTTCATGCACTTCATCGACGCCTGCCACGAGGCCGGCATCGGCGTGATCTTCGACTGGGTCTGCGGCGGCTTCTGTGCCAACGCCGAGGGCCTCGCCAACTTCAACGGCGAGATGCTCTACGAGCACAAGATCCACCCCAACTGGAACACGCACCAGTTCCACTACGGCCGCGGCGAGGTCCGCAGCTTCCTCGCCTCCAACGCCCTGTTCTGGGCCAACCTCTTCCACGCTGACGGCATCCGCATGGACGGCGTCTCCTCGATGCTCTACATGAACTTCGGCATCGACGACCCGGGACAGAAGCGCCTCAACGAGAAGGGCACCGAGGAGGACCTCGACGCCTCCGCCTTCATCCGCCAGACCAACACGGTCATGGGCAAGGAGCACCCCGACGTCATGATGATCGCCGAGGAGTCCACCGCCTGGCCGCTCGTGACCTACCCGCCCGAGGACGGCGGCCTGGGCTTCCACTTCAAGTGGGACATGGGCTGGATGAACGACACGCTGCACTACATGCAGACCGACTTCCCGTGGCGCCCGGGCAACTACCGCATGCTCACGTTCTCGTCCATGTACCAGTTCAACGAGAACTTCATCCTGCCGCTCTCCCACGACGAGGTCGTCAACGGCAAGTGCTCGCTCATCACGCGCATGCCCGGTGACTACTGGCGTCAGTTCGCCGGCATGAGGGCGCTCGCGTTCTACCAGATGACGCACCCCGGCGGCAAGCTCAACTTCATGGGCAACGAGGTCGCCCAGTTCATCGAGTGGCGCTACTACGAGGGCATCCAGTACTTCCTGGCCGAGCAGTACGACACCCATCGCCACCAGCAGCGCTTCGTCCGTCACCTCAACCGCTTCTACAACGAGCACCCCACGCTCTGGCAGCGCGCCTTCTCGCAGGACGGCTTCGAGTGGATCGACGCCGACAACGCCGACCAGTCCATCATCAGCTTCGTCCGCAAGGGCGCCGACCCCAAGGAGGACCTGGTCGTCCTCATCAACTTCGACGTCAACGCCCGCGAGGACTTCCGCCTGGGCGTCCCCGAGTGGGGCGTCTACGAGGAGCTCTTCAACTCCGACCTCGAGCGCTTCGGCGGCTCCGGGGTCATCAACACCGGCAAGATCAAGTGCCAGGACGAGCCCTGGAACGGTCGCGAGCAGTCCGTCGTCGTCCGCATCCCGCCGCTCGGCGGCATGATCCTCAAGCGCACGGGCGCACAGCGCCGCCCGGCCAAGAGGACCGACGCCAAGCCAGCCGCCAAGAAGCCGGCGGCCAAGAAGGCGGCGGCAGCCGAGAAGGACGCCAAGCCGGCCGCCAAGGCCAAGAAGGCGCCCGCCGCCGGGAAGGCCGCCTCCAAGCCGGCGGCGAAGAAGACCGCCGTAAAGGGGGCGTCAGAAAAGAAGCCTTCCGCCAAGAAGAAGGCCGCAACGGAGTAAGCTTAGGAGGCCGCGCGAGCGGCCCCTAACAAGCGGCCCCCGACGCCCCGCGTCCGAGGGCCTGTGTTCTTGTCGTCCGACCCAAGGAGCTGTTTTGACTACCACCAAGATCTTCGAGAGCGAGCAGGACTTCATCGACCAGTACCGCGAGGCGTGCCTCTCCCGCTTCGGGACCCCCTTCGAGGAGCTGCCCCAGCAGGAGCGCTACTACGCCCTCGCGGAGCTCGTCGCCAACAAGGGCCGCGCCATCTTCCCGGAGTCCCACCCCAAGGGCACCAAGAAGGTCTACTACTTCTCCCTCGAGTTCCTTCTCGGCCCCCTGCTCGACAACTACCTGATCAACTTCGGCGTCCGCGACCTCGTCGCCAACGGCGTCAAGCAGATGGGCGCCTCGCTCGAGGACCTCTGCCGCCAGGAGGCCGACCCCGGTCTCGGCAACGGCGGCCTGGGCCGCCTAGCCGCGTGCTTCCTCGACTCCATGGCGCACGAGGGCATGGCCGGCTACGGCAACGGCATGCGCTATCGCTACGGCCTCTTCCGCCAGTACATCGAGGGCGGCCGACAGGTCGAGCGCACGGACAACTGGCTCGCCAACGGCTTTCCCTGGGAGACCCGCAAGGACGGCTCCTCCGTGCTCGTCCGCTTTGGCGGTCAGGTCGTCCGCCACGAGGAGGACGGCAAGTTCTGGTTCACCCAGGAGGGCGGCGAGCTCGTCCGCGCCGTCCCGTATGACGTGCCCATCGTCGGCTACGGCGGCAAGGTCGTGAACAAGCTGCGGCTGTGGTCCGCCGAGCCCTACACCGAGGACTTCGACCTGGACGCCTTCAACGCCGGCGACTACGCCCGCGCCAACAAGTTCCGCTCCGACGTCGAGGCCATCTCCACGATCCTCTATCCCAACGACGCCGGCGAGCACGGCCGCATGCTGCGCCTGAAGCAGGAGTACCTCTTCGTCTCCGCCGGCCTGCAGACGATCCTGCGCACCTACGAGCGCGAGTTCGGTCCCGACTGGGAGCACCTCGGCGAGCACGTGTGCGTCCACACCAACGACACCCACCCCGCCATGTGCGGCCCGGAGCTCATGCGCCTGCTCGTCGACGAGAAGGGCCTGGACTTCGACCTGGCCTACAAGGTCGCCAAGGAGACCATCTCCTTCACCAACCACACGGTCATGCCCGAGGCGCTTGAGAAGTGGCCCGTCAACACCTTCCGCACCCTGCTGCCGCGCCTCTACATGTTCATCGACGAGATCGACCGCCGCTACCGCGAGAACCTCTCGCAGCATCTCTCGCCCAACGAGGGCAACTGGACCGACGTCCTGCGCAACACCGCGATCCTCTGGGACGGCCAGGTGCGCATGGCCAACCTCTCGATCATCTTCTCGCACTCCATCAACGGCGTCTCCGCACTGCACACGCAGATCCTCAAGGACACCGTGTTCCACGAGTTCTACGAGATGACGCCGCGCCGCTTCAACAACAAGACCAACGGCGTCACGCACCGTCGCTTCCTGTGCGAGGCCAACCCCTCCTACTCCAAGCTCATCACCGAGGCGATCGGTGACGGCTGGCTCGACGACGCCATGGAGCTCGAGAAGCTCGTCCCGTTCGAGCAGGACGCCAGCTTCCTCGACGGCATGGAGCTCGCCAAGAAGGCCGACAAGGAGCGCCTGGCCGCCTACATCAAGGAGACCTCGGGCGTCGAGCTCGACACCAACATGGTCTTTGACGTGCAGGTCAAGCGCTTCCATGCCTACAAGCGCCAGCTCCTCAACGTCTTCAAGGTGCTCGACGTCTACAACCGCATGCTCAACGACCCGAGCTACAGCCCGCGCCCGACGGCCTTCATCTTCTCCGGCAAGGCGGCCCAGAGCTACGCCTTCGCCAAGGAGGTCATCCGCCTGATCAACTCCGTGGCCGACGTCATCAACAACGACGAGCGCGTCAACGACAAGATCAAGGTGGCCTTCGTGCCCAACTTCGCCGTCTCCAACGCCCAGCTCATCTACTCGGCGGCCGAGATCTCCGAACAGATCAGCGTGGCCGGCGCCGAGGCCTCCGGCACCTCCAACATGAAGCTCATGATGAACGCGGCGATCACCCTGGGCACCCTCGACGGCGCCAACATCGAGATCTCCGAGCTCGTGGGCCCCGAGAACATCAAGATCTTCGGCCTGCGCGCCGACGAGGTCGAGGCCCTGCGCGCGTCCGGGCGCTACTACGCCTGGGACATGTACAACGGCGACCGCGACCGCCTCGGCCGCGTCGTCGACATGCTCACCGACGGGACGCTCGCGCGCCTCTCGGGCAGCTTCGAGAGCATCCACGACTACCTCATGGTGAACAACGACCCGGATCTGGTCCTGCGCGACTTCCACGCCTACGTCCAGGCCTTCGACGAGCTCACCGGAGCCTACGCCGACCGCCGCGCATGGAACCGTTCGGCGCTCCACAATACCGCCAAGGCCGGATACTTCTCCTCAGACCGAACCATTCGTGAGTATATGGGTGACATCTGGCACATTTAGAGGCAGGACATTTCGGGGGCCTTGCGCCCCCGCGTGAGTTTTGTTCGTCGAAAGGAGTGGGGGTATGAGCAAGAAAGAGTGCATCGCGATGCTCCTCGCCGGAGGACAGGGCAGTCGACTCGGTGCGCTGACGAGCAACGTGGCAAAGCCTGCCGTGTCGTTCGGCGGCAAGTTCCGCATCATCGACTTCGCGCTGTCGAACTGCGCGAACTCGGGCATCAACGCGGTCGGCGTGCTCACGCAGTATCGTCCGTACCTGCTGCACAGCTACATCGGGACCGGCGAGGCGTGGAACCTCGACGAGCGCGGTGGCGGCGTTGCCATCCTGCCCCCCTTCGCCACCCAGACCGGCGGCGCCTGGTACGAGGGCACGGCGGACGCCGTGACGCAGAACCTCGGCTACATCGAGGCCAACGACCCCGAGTACGTGCTCATCCTCTCCGGCGACCAGCTTTACCGCATGGACTACGCGGACATGCTGGCCACCCACAAGAAGAACAACGCCGACCTCACGATCGCCGTCATGCCGGTGCCCTGGGAGGAGGCCTCCCGCTTCGGCATCCTGACCGCCGACCTCGACGGCCGCATCACCAAGTTCACCGAGAAGCCCAAGAAGCCCGACTCGAACCTCGCGTCCATGGGCATCTACATCTTCGACGCCGACCTTCTCGTCGAGACGCTGAAGGAGGACGCCAACGACCAGAACTCCGCCCACGACTTCGGCGGCAACATCATCCCCAAGCTGCTGGACGACGGCAGGCGCCTGTTCACCTACAAGTTCGAGGGCTTCTGGCGTGACGTCGGCACCATCTCGAGCTATCACGAGACGAGCATGGACCTGCTCGGGCCCAACCCGGCGTTCGACATCTTCAGCACCACGTTCCCGATCATGAGCAACGCCTCCACGCGCCCGCCGGCGTTCGTGGGCAAGGACGGCACGATCGACGACGCCCTCGTCGCCAACGGCTGCCAGGTCTACGGCACCGTCAAGCACTCGATCCTCTCGACCGACGCCTTCGTCGGCGAGCGTGCCACCGTCATCGACTCGGTGCTGCTGCCCGGTGCCAAGGTCAAGAACGGCGCCACCGTCATCCGCGCCATTCTCGGCGAGAACGCCGTCGTCGAGGAGAGCGTCAGCGTCGGCAGCGTCGACACCACCAAGGACACCGCCGTCATCGGCAACGACGTCGTCGTCGGAAAGGGGGAGAACTAGTCATGGAGAAGGTCATCGGCCTCATCACCTGCAACTACTCCGCCAAGGAGTCGAACCCGCTCACCGAGAGCAGGCCCGTGGCGTCGCTGCCCTACTTCGGCCGCTACCGCCTCGTTGACTTTGCCCTGTCCAACCTCGTGAACTGCGGGATCCGCACGGTCGGCATGGTCATGCCGTACAACTACCGCTCGATCATCGACCACGTGTGCTCCGGCAAGGACTGGGACCTCGACCGCAAGAACGGCGGCCTGTTCATCCTGCCCGGCTCCGCGTTCGGCACCTCCCGCACCGGCGCCCGCTTCCTGCTGCGCGACCTCGTGCACAACAAGGCGTACTTCACGCGCTCCACGGCCGACGCCGTGATCTTCTCGACGGCCAACTTCATCTTCAACATCGATCTCGACCAGGTCTACGAGGCCCACAAGGCCTCCGGTGCGGACATCACGGTCCTCACCAAGACGGCCTCCGAGAAGGACGCCGACGTGACGGCCTTCGACGTCATCGACGGCCGCGTCCAGGGCGTGCGCCAGGGCGTCAACTTCGGCGACACGATGTTCCTCGACTGCTTCGTGATCAACCGCCCGCTGCTGCTCGACATGTTCGACTGGTACGCCCCCACCGACTACCTCGACCTCTTCGAGGCCATGGCCGGCGACTTCGGTCGCGTCGACGTGCGCACCCACGACTTCGACGGCTACGTCGCGCCGATCTTCAACAAGCGCACCTACTTCCGCGCCAACATGGACGTCCTCGACCCGCGCGTCTCCGCCGAGCTGTTCCCCGCGGACCGCACGGTCAAGACCAAGACGCACGACACGCCTCCCGCCAAGTTCGAGGTGGGCTCCCGCGTGCTCAACTCCGCCGCGTCCTCCGGCGACCGCATCTACGGCAGCGTGAGCGACTCCATCCTGGGTCGCAACGTGATCATCGAGGCTGGCGCCACGGTGCGCAACTCCATCGTGATGCAGGGCTGCGTGGTCAAGAGCGGCGCGCGCGTCGAGAACGCCATCGTGGACCGCGGCAACGTGGTGCCGGCCGGCACCGAGCTGCGCGGCACCCCCGAGGACATCCTCGTCACCGAGAAGGCTTCGTAGGGTGAGGGGGAGCCATGCCCAATTCAGCTAAGCGCCGCAAGCTCAGGGTCCTCTTCGCCTCCTCCGAGGCCGTACCGTTCGCCAAGACGGGCGGACTGGGCGACGTCGCCGGGTCGCTCCCGCGCGCGCTCAAGCACGCCGGCGCCCGCGTCGCGGTGATCCTGCCCAAGTACGCGAGCATCCCGCAGGAGTACAAGGACCAGATGAAGCACGTGGCCGACTTCTACGTGCCGCTCGCCTGGCGCAACGAGTACTGCGGCATCGAGAAGCTCAGCCTGCAGGACCTCGACTTCTACTTCGTGGACAACGAGGCCTACTTCAAGCGCGACGGCCTCTACGGCTACTTCGACGACGGCGAGCGCTTCTCCTTCTTCTCCAAGGCGATCTGCGAGGCCATCGCCAAGGTGCCGGAGCTCGAGTGCGACGTCCTGCACTGCAACGACTGGCAGACGGCCCTGTGCTGCGTGTTCCTGCGCGAGTTCTACCAGCAGATCCCGCAGTGCGCCAACGTCAAGACCGTCTACACGGTCCACAACGTCAAGTTCCAGGGCCAGTACAGCGACAAGGTCCTCGACGAGGTGCTCGGCCTCGGCCACATCCCCGCCGCGCGTGACCAGCTCTACTGCGACCGCGACTCCATCAACTACATGAAGGGCGCGCTCTGCTACGCGGACTTCCTCACCACGGTGAGCCCGAGCTACGCCTACGAGCTGCAGATGCCCTTCTACGGCGAGGGTCTCGACGACATCTTCCGCCGCCGCCAGAGCGTGCTCCGCGGCATCCTCAACGGCATCGACCAGGGCATCTGGAACCCCGCCACGGACCCGATGATTCCGGCCAACTACACCGAGAAGGACCTCGAGGGCAAGGCCGAGTGCAAGCGCGCCCTCCAGGAGGAGCTCGGCCTGGCGCAGGATCCCGAGCGCCCGCTCGCGGTCTCCATCGGCCGCCTCACGGACCAGAAGGGCCTGGGCCTGGTGCGCTACGCGATGGAGCACCTCATGCAGCGCGGCGTTCAGGTCGCCATCCTCGGCACCGGCGACAAGGACCACGAGGACGCCTTCCGCTACTTCGACGCCAAGTACGGCGACCAGATGTGCGCGCGCATCGCCTTCGACAACGCGCTCTCGCACCGCATGTACGCCGGCGGCGACATCCTGCTCATGCCGTCCGAGTTCGAGCCCTGCGGCCTGTCGCAGATGATCGCCATGCGCTACGGCACCCTGCCCGTG
This sequence comes from Atopobiaceae bacterium, assembly GCA_030525685.1. GTDB lineage: Bacteria > Actinomycetota > Coriobacteriia > Coriobacteriales > Atopobiaceae > Thermophilibacter. The sequence continues at coordinate 8,511 of JAUNEG010000008.1, forward strand.
GTGCGCGAGACCGGCGGCCTGCGCGACTCCGTCACCCCGTACAACAAGTACACCGGCGGGGGCACGGGCTTCTCGTTCGCCAACATGAACGCCGACGAGATGGCCGATACCCTGCTCGGCGCCTGCGAGATCTTCTGGACTGAGCCCGAGAAATGGCATAAGCTACAGCTCCAGGCGATGGCGACCGACTTCAGCTGGCGCCGCGCCGCGAACGACTACATGGACATCTACCATGACCTCCACCCGGAGATCATTCGGTACAACAAGCGGAGAGACAGGTAGCGCTTGAAGGCTCGCCACGTAACGTCAGAGCGTGAGTACAGAACCCCATTCGGTGCCGTCCAGCTGGGCGGCACCGTTTCACTGAGCATAGACGTGTGGGAGGACGACGTCACCTTCTGCACGCTGAGGCTCTGGAGCGACGCCCGGGGGGAGGAGCTCATCGAGATGCGCGGCGCCGAACATGCGGGCGGCCTGCGCTTCTCGGCCACATACCGGCCAGCCGAGACGGGCGTGGTCTGGTACAGCTTCGACCTCGAGGCGAGTGACGGCTCGGTGTGGCGCTACGGCGCGCGCCCCGGCTGGACCACCGGCGAGGGCGCCTTCGCCTACGGCGACCCGCCCTCGTTCCAGATCACGGTCTTCTCGCCGCGCGCCCAGCAGCCGCGCTGGTATCGCGAGGGCGTCGTCTACCAGATCTTCCCCGACCGCTTCGCGCGGGGGGAGGACTGGCGCGAGCGCGCCGAGGCGGCCTTGGCCGTGCGCCGCAAGGGCGGGCCGGACCGCGAGGTGCTCGAGGACTGGGACACGCCGCCGACCTACCGGCGCCGCGAGGACGGAAGCGTGGCCTGCTGGGACTTCTACGGCGGCACGCTCGAGGGCATCCGCGAGAAGCTCGGCTACCTCGAGGACCTGGGCGTCACGGCGATCTACCTCAATCCGATCTTTGAGGCGGCGAGCAACCACCGCTACGACACGGCGGACTACCTTCGCATAGACCCGCTGCTCGGAGACGAGGAGAGCTTCCGTGCGCTCTGCGTGGACGCCGAGGAGCACGGCATCTCGATCATCCTCGACGGCGTCTTCAACCACGTGGGCGCGGACTCCCGCTACTTCAACCGCTTTGGCACCTATCCCGAGCCGGGCGCGTGGCAGGGCGAGCACTCCGCGTATCGCGACTGGTTCACCTTCGACGAGGACGGCACCTACGCCGGCTGGTGGGGAGACCAGAACCTCCCCGCCGTCCGCTCCGACTGCGACGCCTTCCACGAGCTCGTGTGCGGGCGCTCCGGCGTGATCCGCCACTGGCTGCGCCAGGGCGCGCGCGGCTGGCGCCTCGACGTCGCCGACGAGCTCACCGACGAGTTCATCGCCCAGACCAAGCGCGCCCTTCTCGCCGAGAAGCCCGACGGCGTGCTGATCGGCGAGGTCTGGGAGGACGCCTCCCACAAGATGGCGTACGGCAAGCTCCGCCAGTACTTCCAGGGCGCGGAGCTCGACGCGACGATGAACTATCCCGTGCGCACGGCGCTCCTTGCCTTCATCCGGCGCGACATCGGCGCCGGCGAGCTGGCGGCGCGCCTGGAGGAGCTGCGCGAGAACTACCCGCGCGACAACTTCTACTCTGCGCTCAACCTGCTGGGGAGCCACGACCGCGAGCGCCTCTTCACGGTGCTGGGCGGCGCCCCCGACCCGGACTCGCTCTCCGAGGAGGAGCGTGTGACGTACCGGCTCACGGAGGACCAGGCCGGTCTTGCGAAGGCTCGCCTGTGGGTGGCCGCGCTGCTGCAGCTGACGCTGCCCGGCGTGCCGTGCGTCTATTACGGTGACGAGCGCGGCGTCGAGGGATTCCGCGACCCGTACAACCGCGCGAGCTTCCCGTGGGACGGCGGGCGCGCCGACTGCACCGCCATCTACCGCAACGCCATCGCCATCCGCAAGACCCTCTCGGACGTCCTGGTCGACGGCGAGTTCGAGCCCTTCTCGTCGGGTGACGACGTCTTCGGCTTCTGGCGCCGCGCGGCCGCATCGCCTGCCGTCAGGGGCTCCGGCTCGGCCGGTCCCGGCGACGTCTGCGTGCTCGTCAACGCGAGCCTCTCCGACGCGCGCACCGTCCGGGTGCCCGTGGGCGGGCTGCAGGTGACCGACGTCGTGTCCGGAACCAGCCCGCGCGTGAGCCACGGCCAGGCCGAGGTCTTCCTCTGGCCGCTCGGCACCGCGGTGCTCCACTTCCACGAGCCGGAGCGCCTCCAGGCGACGCTCGAGCGAGGCATGGGCGTGCTGTGCCACATCACCTCCGTCCCCAACGGCGGCTGGCCCGGCACCCTGGGCGCGCCCGCGAGGCGCTTCGTCGACTGGCTCGCCGCGGGCGGTCAGAAGTACTGGCAGGTGCTGCCCGTCAACCCGTGCGACGCCTACGGCTCTCCGTACGCGGGCCTCGGCGCCTTCGCCGGCAACCTCGGCCTTTTGGAGCAGCCCGAGGATGAGACGCTCGCGAAGCTCGAGCACCTGGGCAACGACCCTGACTACCTGGGCTTCTGTGACGAGAACGACTACTGGCTCACCCCGTACGCGACCTTCCGCGCCGCGAAGAAGCTCTTCGACGAGGCGCCCTGGCAGGAGTGGCCCGAGCCGTATCGCACGTACTCGCCGCGTCTCGCCGAAGACCCGAAGCTGCGCCAGGCGGTCGAGGCAGAGCGCCGCCTGCAGTACGAGTTCCAGCACGAGTGGGACGACCTTCTCGAGTATGCCCACGCGCATGGCGTGAGCATCATCGGTGACATGCCGATGTTCGTCTCGGCGGACTCCTCCGACGTGTGGAGCGAGCCGGACGTCTTCGACCTCGACGAGCACGGCTATCCGCACCGGACGGCCGGCGCGCCCGCGGACGCCTTCTCGCCCGACGGCCAGAACTGGGGCAACCCCGCCTTCCGCTGGGACATCCTGCGCGAGCAGAACTTCAGCTGGTGGCTGCGCCGCTTCGGTCGCGTGCTGGCGCTCTACGACGTGGTGCGCCTCGACCACTTCATCGGCTTCTCGTCCTACTACGCGATCCCGGCGGGCAAGGGCGCGAGCGAGGGTTCCTACGCCTTCGGCCCGGGCATCGAGCTCTTCGAGGCGGCGCGCAACCAGTTCGGCCAGCTGCCGTTCATCGCAGAGGACCTCGGCGCGATCACGCCTGCCGTGCGTGCGCTCATGACCACGACGGGCTTCCCGGGCATGGACGTCGCGCAGTTCTCGGACGGGGACGTGCGCGAGGGCTACGAGCCGCGCCCCGAGGCCGTCGCCTACACGGGCACGCACGACAACCAGACGCTGGTGGGCTTCTGCGAGGAGCGCTTCGGCGTCGACCGGGGGGAGGCGGTCGAGCTCGCCGACGACATCATGCGGCGCGTGCTCGCCTCCGACGCCGACGTCGCGATCGTCCCGCTCCAGGACGTCCTGGGCCTGGGCGACGAGGCGCGCATGAACGTGCCCGGCGTTGCCTCGGGCAACTGGACCTGGATCGCGGACGACGCCGCCGTCGCCGCCGCTGCCGGGCGCCTCGCGGACCTGGCCGAGCGCAGCGGCAGGATCCTGGGCTAGCGGCCCTTCTCGCCCGCTGCTGACGATCCGGTACGTCCCGCGTTAGGAATTCGCGCCCGTCCCCGTCCAGGTCGCCCCTGGGACGGGGACGCGCCAGAATTCCTAACCCAAGCGGCGAGAAGGACGGGGACGCGCCCGGATTTCTAACGCCCCCCACGCGCGGCTGCCTCACAGTCCGTACGCCTCGACGGGCACGACGTCCCAGTCGTCGGACGTCATCGCGCGCTCCCGCGCCCGCTCCAGCCCGTTCCAGTGGATGCCGTCGATCCTCTCCAACTCTAGATAGAGGTCCAAGCGCTGCTGCCGGCGCAACCTGCGCACGGCGGGGTCCAAGCCCACGCGCGGCAATCCGAGCTTCTTGCGGATGATCTCCACGAGCCCGTCCATGTAGTCGAGGTTACGATACTGCTCGCGCCGAACGATGAGCTCGATAACGTCGATGGCTTTGAGCTCGTTGGAGCGCACCGCGTCTTGGACGAGTCGCGCGGGGTCGTCGTGATGGCGACCGTTGTACTCCACTGCCACGACCTTGCGGGACTTGCCCGGCGTCTCCGGACCGCCGATCAGAATGTCCGGCTTGCGCACGCTGGATTGCAGCCGGTCGTGAATGCGCCGCACCTCGATGGGCTCGTTCATCGAGAGGACGTTGAGGTGGTAGCCGCCGAGCGCGGGCTTGAGCGACAGGCGCAGCGAGAGCTTGGTTTCGCGCGGCGAGCCGGACCTGACGCAGGCCATCGCCAGCGCCCGTCTCACCTGGCCCACGCCACTTCTGGAGCCCAGAAGGTCGAGGTGGCGCAGAAGGCTCTCGGGAGTCATGAGCGGCTTGTCGCGCTGGACCATCCCGTCCTCGTCGTCTGGGCTGATGGCGTAGAGGCCCAGCAGCTCGGAGAGAAGGACCAGCAATTCGAGCTGCGTGAGCCGTGGCGCCATCTGCACACAGAGGTGCTCGGGGGAGATGCACAGCACGCCCTTCGCAAGCCGCAGAATCGAGCCGGGCGGCAGTGGGCCGCGCTGGAGGTGTGCGTGAATCTGCCCGGAGCGCCGGCGGCCGCGAGAGGCGGACGAGAGGAGATGGAGCGGGCGAGAGAGGCGGTCGAGTAGCGGGTCGTTAAGGGAGGCCAGATGGCCGGAGCTGGGCAGCTCCTCCGGGGTCGCGGGCTCGGGTTGTGTCCCCCGGCCCCCTCCCTGCGGGGCGCCCCAGAGTCGAAGCGCCTCGAGTGCCGTGGTATGTGAGAGCAAGACATCCATGCGGCACAGCGTATCAGGCGAAACGTGCGCGAATCTGACACGAGTCTGACGCTAACTGCCACAGATTCGCATTCGTGCAGGAAAACAGTAGGATTTGAATATCATACCCTTAAGCACCAAATTCCGTTTGCCGAGAAGTCTGTAACGCTCGGGCCCGAGTTCGACGCCCTCGGACGTCGCATGACGACCCATGCGGTTGCGGCTCGAGCAATCGCGCACTTTCCCGTGCGATCGGTGCCGAGTGCGCCCGAAGTGCGTTAGGAAATCGCCCTCGTCCCCCTCGACAGGGCCGTTCGGGTTAGGAATTCGGGCGCGTCCCCGTCCGTGGGCGCGTTTGGAGGGGGACGGGCGCCAATTCCTAACTCGCACGGCAAAATGGGCAGGGACGCGCCGGTAGAACTAACCCGCCGCAGCGGCGAGAAGGACGCGCCCGTCGCGGCCCGCTACAATGGGCGAGAAGAACCAGCCGTCGCAGCCGACGCCCTCCCGGGCGCCGGTCACTCGTCATGCAAAGGCAGCCCATGCTCATCGACCGCGTTTCTCGCCAACTGGCCGCCGCCCCGGAGCTCGCGCCGCTCGTCCGCGCGCTCGACGCCGGCGACGACGTCAGCCTCTCCGTGGCACAGTCCGCGCGCCCGCTCGTGCTGGCCGCGCTCTGGGCGAGAAGCCCGAGGCCCTGTCTGCTCGTCGTCTCCGGCGAGGAGGCGGCCGACCGCACGGCCCGCTCGCTCGCCGCGTGGCTCGGACAGGACGTCGTGGGCCGCTATCCCGAGCGACGCGACCGCCCCTGGGCGGACACCACCCCTGACGACGCCGTCATCGGCGCCCGCTGCCGCTCCGTGGCGCGTCTGGCTGCGGGCGAGAGCTGCGTGATCGTGGCGTCCGCGCATGCGCTTCTGCGTCGTGTGCCGCCCGTGGGCTCGGGCTACTTCGCCTCGAGCGCCTTCGCGGTGGGCGACGAGGTCCCCTTCGAGGACGTGCCGGCGCTGCTCGTGGGCATGGGCTACGACGACGCCGGCGAGGCGGGCGCGCCCGGCACCTTCCACGTGCACGGGGACGCCGTCGACGTCTTCCCCGCACAGGCCACGAGCCCGGTGCGCATCGAGTTCTTCGGTGACGAGATCGACCGCGTGCGCCGCATGGTCCCCTCCACCGCTCAGACGATCGGCGAGCTCCGCGAGGTGACGATCGTGCCCTGTCGCGAGCTCGCGCTCATGGACGAGACCGTCGCACGAGCCGAGCGCGCCCTCTTCAAGGCGGCCCAGGACAGCACCAAGACCGCCGCTGACCTGGAGCTCATTCGCCAGCGCGCCGCCGCGCCCGCGCTCGAGCGCTACCTCCCGCAGCTCTACGGCACGACGGCCAGCCCGCTCGAGCACATCTCCCAGGACGCCCTCGTGGTCCTTGCCGAGCCGCGCGCCCTCTTCGACGACTGCATGCGCGCCACCGACGAGCTCACCGCCGCCGCCAACGTCGCCCGCATCCCCCTCGACGGCCTCTACACCTCCCCGCGCGAGATGGATTTTGGCAGCCAGCAGCGCCTGTCCTTCTCGTCCATGCTGCGCGCCGGCGCCGGGACCTCCACGGCGGACCTGGAGGTGCGCCAGCCCGGCATCGCGGGCTCGGACGCCAAGCTCATGGGCCGCGTCCGCCAGCTCGTCGACGACCGCTGCGCCGTGATCTTCGCGGTGCCCGACCGCGGCGCCCGCGAGTCGCTCGAGCTGCGCCTCTCGGACGAGAGCATCCCCTTCGTGGAGTCGCTCGGCACGGCTGCCGAGAACAGCGACCCGCAGGTACCGCCCCTGGACCGCGGCCGCGTCACCTTCACCGACGCGCCCGTCCCGGCCGGCATCGTGATCCCCGGCGCGCATCTGGCCGTGCTCTCGGTCTCGGACCTCACGTCCCGCACGGCCAAGGCGCGCCGCCGCGCCCGCCGCGTGGACCCCACGAGCGTGACCTTCCCGTTCAAGCCCGGCGACTACGTCGTCCACGCCACGCACGGCATCGCGCTGTTCGAGGACATCGTGCGCCAGGAGGTCGCCGGGCGCGAGCGCGACTACTTCCTGCTGGAGTACGCCGGCGAGGACAAGCTCTTCGTGCCGCTCGAGCAGGTGGACCGCATCACGCGCTACGTCGGGCCCGACGGCAGCTCGCCGCGGCTCACGCGCCTCAACACCGCGGACTGGTCCCGCGCCACGGGCAAGGCGCGCCGCTCCGCCAAGAAGCTCGCCTTCGACCTGGTGGACCTCTATACGCGCCGCAGCTCCATTCCCGGCTATGCCTTCTCGGCCGACACCCCGGCGCAGGAGGAGATGGAGGCGAGCTTCCCCTACGAGCTCACGGCCGACCAGCGCGCCTCGATCGCCGACATCAAGGCCGACATGGAGGCGCGTCGCCCGATGGACCGCCTTCTCTGCGGCGACGTGGGCTTCGGCAAGACGGAGGTCGCCCTGCGCGCGGCGTTCAAGTGCTGTCAGGACGCCAAGCAGGTCATGGTGCTCTGCCCCACCACCATCCTGGCGCAGCAGCACTTCGAGACGTTCTTCTCGCGCTTCTCGCCCTTTGACCTCAAGGTTGCCGTGCTCTCCCGCTTTGTGACGCCGGCTCGGCAGCGCAAGGCGCTCGAGGGCTTCGCGGACGGCTCGGTGGACGTGCTCATTGGCACGCACCGCCTGCTCTCAGCCGACGTCAACCCCTACGACCTGGGCCTCGTTATCATCGACGAGGAGCAGCGCTTTGGCGTGCAGCACAAGGAGCAGCTCAAGAACATGCGCGAGCAGGTTGACGTGCTCACGCTCTCGGCGACGCCCATCCCGCGCACCATGCAGATGGCCATGAGCGGGGTGCGCGACATGAGCCTCATCATGACGCCGCCGCCCGGGCGCCTGCCCGTCAAGGTCACGGTGGTCGAGTGGGACCCGGACATCGTCTCCGCCGCCATCCGCGAGGAGCTCGCGCGCAAGGGGCAGGTCTACTACGTGTCCAACCGCGTCCACACGATCGACGACGCCGTGGAGCGCGTGCGCGAGGCGGCGCCCGAGGCCCGCATCGGCGTGGCGCACGGCAAGATGAGCGCCCGCGAGGTCGAGGACGTGATGCTGCGGTTCCAGGAGCACGAGATAGACGTGCTCGTGGCCACCACGATCATCGAGAGCGGCATCGACAACCCGCACACCAACACGCTCATCATCGAGGACTCGCAGCGCCTGGGCCTGGCGCAGCTCTACCAGCTCAAGGGCCGCGTGGGCCGCGGCCGCACGCAGGCCTATGCCTACTTCATGTTCCCGGCCGAGCAGCCCCTCACACCCGAGGCCACCGACCGACTCACGGCCATCAACGAGTACCAGGACCTGGGCAGTGGCATGAAGATCGCGATGCGCGACCTCGAGATCCGTGGCGCGGGCTCGCTCATGGGCGCCGAGCAGCACGGCAACCTCTCCAGCGTGGGCTTTGACCTCTTCACGCAGATGCTCGGCGAGGCCGTGGCCGAGGCGCGCGGCGAGACGCGCGACGTGGAGCAGGCCGAGGTAACGATCAACCTGCCGGCGGACTTTTTCCTTGCCGAGGAGTACCTGCCCGACGTGGACAAGCGCGTGCTCGTGTACCGCCGCCTGGCGGCGGCCGTGGACCTGGCGGAGGTGGACGCCCTGCAGCAGGAGTGCGAGAAGGACTTCGGCGCGCTGCCGCTCGCCGGGCGCAACCTCTTCGACCGCGCCCGCGTGCGCATCCGCGCGCAGCGCCTGGGGTGCCAGAGCGTGAGCCTGGCCAACGGTCGTTTGGTCTACCAGGGCGTCGAGGTCGCGCGGCAGACGGCTCTGCGCCTCAAGGAGCGCGGCGGCGTGGTCTACCCCAAGACCAAGAAGGTGGCCTACCCGTTCCACCGCACGCAGGAGGAGGTCATGCCGGCCGCGCTCGGCGTGCTCGAGGAGATCGGTGGCGACGACGAGGTCGAGGAGGAGTGGCGGGACCGGTGAATCCGGTCAGCCGGACGCGCATCGCTTGCCTAATTGTGTCTTCTAATATCTTTTGGGATGTGATATGTTCCGTCATTAGAGACGGGCCCATTGTGGTCCCGTTGTCTACAGATTCGCACGAGGGGGCCTTATGGTGAGCGGCATCGCGCGCTTTGGAAAGAGGCTGGTGGCCGCGACCATGGCGCTTCTCGTTGTGCTCTCGGCACCCGTTCTCGCGCGCGCGGAAAATAATGCGGGGGGGGGGCTCTCTTCAGGTAGAGTCCTCTAGCGGCTCGAGCGCCGTCTACCGTGCCGTCAGGATAGCAAGCGAGGACGCGCTCCCCATCAACGATGCCCTTGCCTGGGCGGACGTTGCCGGCCAGCAAGTCGGCGACCACCAGGCCTTCCCCAGCTACGACCCAGATTCTTCTGATGCGCTCGCGCAGGGCAGAGACCTCGTCGTGGCGGTGAGCGACGAGATCGCGCGTGACGACGACGGCACGCTCGCAACGTGGCTCACGGACTTCGTGGCGCCAGACGCAGCGTCCGTCGAGGTCGCCTCGGATGCCGGCGCCGTTCCCGTGCAGGACGGCTGGTGGCTGCTTACCGCCTCCGGGAGACGCCCGCTTCTTGCCTGGGTGGACGGCGAGGCGGTCACCCTGGGCGACAAGTCAGACGTTCCCGCGCTCGAGAAGCAGGTCTACGATCCCGAGACCGGAGAGTGGGGAGACTCCTCCATCTACGGGGGCGGTCGCCCCCTCGAGTTCCGTCTTGTGGTGAGCGTGCCGGATAGCTTTGCCGGCTTCAGGACCTACAACTGTGCCTTCCACGACTCCTGGGGCGAGCGGCTCTCACTCGTTGAGGACAGCGTGTGCCTCACGCTGGTTTCCGGCGATGGGGAGACGGACATCACGGGCTCTTTGGACCTCCGAGTGGAGAAGGGCGGTCTTACCGCCACGATTGATGACCTCTGCAAGACCGCTGCTGCGCCGGGCGACAAGCTCGTCCTTACCTACCAGATGGTCGCGGACCCCACGGCCAACCCCGGGGCTGACGGCTTGGTCAACAGCGCTTGGTTCACCTTCCCCAGCTGGGAGGGCGAGGGCACGACCCTGCCCGACCGGACGAGGTCCTACGCCTTCCGCCTTCGCGTTCGCAAGGCCTCCCCGGACGGCGGTCTGCTCGAAGGGGCCATCTTTGCCCTACGCAACGAGGAGGGCCTCTGGCTTGCCGCCGACGGCAGCTTTGGTGCGCAGGAGGACCGCCTGACCTTCGCGACCGGCGAGAATGGCGTCACGGGTGAGACCCCGCTCGTCCCCGCGGGCAGCTACGCCCTGGTTGAGCTGGAGGCCCCCCAGGGCTACCGGCTGCCGAGCGACCCCACCTTCGCGTTTGTCCTGAGCGCCGACCACTCCTTCGATCGAGTGGACCTCTCTGCCGAGGCCTCGGGGGCTATTGAGGTGGAGACGGTGGATGCCCGCGAGACTGAGGTCACCCTCAAGCTGGTCAACCAGCCCCAGACGCCACCGGGCACCCCGCTTGGCATTCCCGTCACGGGCGATGTCCTTCCCGTGTTTGGTGGACTTCTCCTCCTGGCCGCTCTTGCGGTCCTAGGGACGTCGCGAGCGACGAGGAGGGGCCTGGACAGCCAGAAGACCAACGATCACCAGGTCGATGAATAGAGAAGGCAAGCGCTCGAGAAAGGAAGTACCAATGAGAAGGACCAACAGCACACCCTGGAGTCAGCGCGCGGCGTCGTTTGCGCTCGCAGGCGTTCTGGCGCTCTCTGCCGGCGCCGTCACCGCGGGCCTGTTACCCACGCCCGCGCTCGCGGTAGACGGCAGCGTGACCATCACGCAGCAGGCCAACCCGGATGCCAAGTACGATCTCTACCGTATTTTCACGGCAGACATCGATGGCGAGAACAACGCGACCAACATCAAGCTGGACGCTTCGGTGGACAAGGGCGCGCTCGTCACCTTCCTGAATGATCACGACTACCAGACCTGGCTTGCCGGGAAGGACGCCGAGGCCGGTCAGAACCTCCTCGAGTTCATCAGCACCCAGATTGACGGCTCGGCGGGGCTTGGCGAGAACCCCGAGTGGGTCGACGACGGCACGTTTGCCGACGCGTTTGCCGAGTGGGTCACCGCGAACGTCGGCGCTGCAACGGCCACCGTCGGCAAGGACGAGGCCTTCACCGGTCCTGAGGGCTACTACCTCATCCTGACGAACAAGGACTCGCTCAGTGGCTCTGACGTTGCCACCTCGCCCATCTGGTTCCCGCTTGGCGGCAAGGCCGACAGCGTCATGGAGAAGGCCAAGCCGGTGACCATCACCAAGGAGGTCCAGGAGGACTCTGAGGTCGCCCTGCCGGGCGAGGGCTGGAAGGACGTCGCTGACGCCGAGATCGGCCAGGAGGTCCCGTATCGCATCACGGTGAGCACGCCGGCCAACTACAACGCCTACACCACCTTCAAGATGGAGGTCACGGATACCCTGCCCGGCGGCATGACCATGAGCGAGGATGACGTCAAGGTTCACCTCGACTCCGCCACGGGCACCGACGTGACCTCCTCGTTCACCATCAGCTACGACGACGAGACCAAGGCCCTCACCGTCTCTTGCGCGGATACGAAGAAGATTCCGGGCCTCGGCGCCAACGGCAAGGTCGTCGTCACCTACACAGCCAAGCTCACGAGCCTCGATGACGCCCAGATTGTCTATGGCGGTGCGGGCAACGAGAACAAGGCCGTCTACCGCTTCTCCAACAACCCCGACTCCGACACCATGGGAGAGATCTCCGACACCGCGAAGCTCTACGTCTACATGGTCACGGTCGACAAGTTCGACAAGGTGACGCAGGAGGCTCTCGAGGGTGCCCAGTTTGTCATCCAGAATGCCGAGGGCAAGTTCCTCAAGGACGGCGCGTGGGTCGGCACGTCCCAGGATGAAGCCACGGTCTTCACGACCGACGAGGACGGCGCCATTGACGGCATCAAGGGTCTTGACGCCGGGACCTATACCCTCATCGAGATTAAGGCTCCCGACGGCTACGTGACGCCCACGGGCGATGCGGCCAAGACCCAGATCACCGTTACGGCGACCTATAGCGCCGACGGCTCCATCGACGAGTTCACGGGTGAGGCGACCGGCCTCGGCACCCTTGATGGGGAGGAGACGAACCGCACTGCCGGCACCGTTGGCATCGACGTCGCGAACGACAAGAACATCTCGCTCGCGATGACCGGCGCCGAGGGAGTTGGCATCGGCGGCGCGGTGGTCGTGGCCGTTGGCCTTGGCTGGTACCTCGTGCGTCGTCACCGCATGAGCGCCGACCAGGCCTAAGGACGCGTCTTGGAGCACCCGGCCCGTCACCTGAGGGGGCGGGGAAGGCGGCGTCGCCTCCCCATCCCCCAGCTCCTGATCGTGGTGGGCCTGGTGCTCTGCTTGGCCCCGGTCGTCTCCAACCTCTACTGGCAGCAGGTGGCGCGCGAGAACGTGTCCAGTTTCACCAGCACCGCAGAGGCGGTTGACCCGGAGACAAAGCAGCACCTCCTCGCCCAGGCGCGTGCCTACAACGCGCGCCTGGGCGGCTACGAGGACCAGTGGGCGAACGAGGCCCTCGCCGGCGAGGAGGTGTGGGAGTACGACGACCAGCTCTCGATTGACGGCGACGAGGCCGTCGGCTGGGTCGAGGTGCCCAAGTGCGGGATCGAGATGACGGTCTATCACGGGGTGGGAGAGCCCGCGCTCTCCTCGGGAGTGGGCCACCAGCCCGAGACGTCGCTTCCCGTGGGCGGCGAGCGGAGCCACTGCTACCTCACCGGGCACTCCGGGATGCGGCAGTTCCGCGTGTTCGACGGCATCCGCGCCCTCGAGGTCGGGGACGTCTTCGCGGTGCACGTGCTGGGCGACACCTACGCCTATCGCGTGACCGGCTGGGAGATCGTCGACCCCGACGGCGTGGACGTCACGCCCGGTGACGGCGACCTCTGCACGCTCGTCACCTGCACGACCAGTCCGGACCCCTGGAATCCCAAGGGTCGGATCGGGATCAACGACAAGCGCCTCCTCGTGCACGGGGAGCGCTGCGAGTACGACCCGTCGGAGTTCGAGGGTGCAGAGGCCTCGCCGGCGACGAGCGTGTACGTGAACGACAACACGCGTCCCGCGCTCATTGCGGCGGCGCTGCTGGCCCTCACCGGGTTGGCGCTCTTTGTGATGTGGGCGGTGCGCCGGGTGCGGCGCCGCGGCGTTAGGAGTGAGCGATGAGAAGGCACGGCGAGAAGAACGGGCGCGGGTTCGGGCGCAACGGGAGCCTCGCGCGCAAGGCCCTCGTGGCTCTGCTCGTGGCCCTTTTGGTCTTACAGTCCGGCCCCACGCAGGCGCTCGCCGCCGTCGCCGAGGAGGCGGCGGAGCGGCAGCTGCTCGCCGAGCTCACGGGCGAGGGTGACACGTCGGGCGAGGCTGGCGCCCCGGCCGGCGATGGGGAGCCGACGGACGAGCCGATCGCCGATGCCGCGCCCGAGGAGAGCACGACGGCGCCCTCCGAGGCCGGAGAGCCCGCCTCGGACGATGCTCCCAGCGAGGAGGAGGTGGCCGCGACGGACGAGCCCTCCGCCGCCCCGACCGAGGAGGCTCCCTCCGAGGATGTCGACCCGGCGCCCGTCGCCGCAGCTGAGGACGCCGACGAGGTCGGTCCCGGCGCCGAGCTGCTTGACGAGAACGGCATCGTCGCGGTGACGCTCCAGGGCGAGGCCGCCTCCTCGCAGGGCGCCGCCCTCGTCGCCCTGCGCGACGAGGCAGGTGTGGACCAGGGCACCGCCCGCGACGCGGCGGCCATTGCTTTCGGGGTCACCGGCGTAGGCGACGAGCCGGCCGTGCGCGACGGTGAGCGGCTTCCGAGTGGGGAGGGGGACCAGAGCTCGGGCTCGTTCGTGGACACGCTCCAGGTCCGCTGGATCACCGAGGATGACGATCCCGATAACAACGACCCCGACTATCTCTACCTGTGTCCGTCGGACAACTCGGACCAGTCCGTCCGCATGCGCGTGAGCTACGCGCTCTCCGGCTCCTACGACTACAAGCCCGGCGAGGTCACCATCACCATCCCGGTGAACATCTTCAGGGATCGCGAAGGTGATTTCGTGGGCTCCATGCGCCTCGCCGTTCCCGAGAACCCCTCGACGACCGCCGCCTGGAACTATCAGCGCGTGGGGGACACCTTCATCATCACCAACACGCGCCAGATGAGCGCCGCCTCGCAGGGCTACATTGAGTTTGCCGTCGAGGGCATCACGCCGCGCGAGGTCGTTGACATGGCACCGAGCGGCCCCTTTGAGGCCAAGATTGAGGTCGCTACCGAGACTGGCAACATCATCGGTGCCACGAGCAACCAGATTTTCGCCCAGGTGGACACCTTTGCAGAGCTTACGAGCGCCACGAAGCGAGCCTACGAGGCGCCCAGGATCGTGACCGCGGACTCCGGGGAGATTCCTGAGGGTCAGCTCGTCGAGGGCGAGGACCGCTACGTGCTCGTCACCTGGTACATGAACGGCTACATCAACCCCAACACCAACCAGACGCACACGCTCGAGCTAAACGACAAGAAGACGGATGACTACGAGGGCTTCATCCTCGATGCCAGCGGTGGTAGCCAAACCAGCGAACGCCATATTCAGGTCTATGAGGACGGCTACGGCATCAGGACGACCCGCTACACCGACGTCCAGACCGCCTACCCGTTGAGCCAGTTTAAGGTCGGGGAGACGTACACCTTCAAGAACGAGGTCACCTACTCCCTCACGGAGACCGACCCTGAGATTGGGGACCCCGTTACAAATAGGGCAGACAAGCAGGAAGTGACCACTGCCACGGACGACGCCTCCCTGAGGTGGACGTATCGTCTGCCCGAGGTGCTCGAGCCGGCGGGTCACCTCATGCTGTACAAGTATGGCAACAGCAACGTGCCCTACGCCTACGACCCCGACGGCATGGAGACCGTCCAGCCTACCTACGGCACCGTCTACAGTGACACCCCCGCGTCGGGAGGGGCTCCCTACCGCGGCTACTACGGCGACTATCCCACTGCCCTGAACAGCATCCGCGACGGCGAGGACCAGCTCGTCTCCTATACGCTCAACACCATCGGCTACCTCCTGCCCTGGACGTACGTCGAGGGCTCTGTCCCCACTCCCGAGGGCGGCAACCCGCTTGGCCTGCTGGGCAACTACTGCCAGAAGCCGGTGACCATGACCACGGAGGACACGGGCCTCTCGCTCGCCTCTGGCGAGAAGCTCGAGCTCGGCACGGACTACGTCTACACGAGCGTGGACTTTGCCGCGACGCCGGTCATCAAGAAGGCGCGCGCGGTCAACCTCAACGAGGACGGCTCGGTGAGCTTCGAGTCCGCGCACGATGGCACCGTTGACTATCAGCTGGATTACAACCCGGAGAACATTCCGCCCGTTGAGCTGCAGATTAAACAGGGCGACTCCCAGCAATGGGAGACCTGGGCCACGGCGAGCTGGAAGACCGGCTCGCTCGTGGTCACGCTCAGCGACGGTGCGACGCAGAACTCGAGCGTCGTGAGCCTTCCCGAGGACACCACCGCGGTGCGCACACAGGTGACCTCACAAAACGCGGCGTTCCTCTACTTTACGCGCGTGAACGTCACACTGCTGCACGAGGGGGCGCTCGGCGGCGTCACACAGGAGGCCTTCGAGGACTCGCCCAGCCCCGTGGTCGAGGTGGACAACACTGCCACCATGGTTGCGACCTCCTACGCCAACGCGAACATGGATGACCCCACCACAATCGCCACCTTCGAGAAGGTCGGCACGGACCGCCTCATGGGCTACACGACGGAGACGCGCGCGAACATCGTGAAGAGCGGCAAGCAGATAGAAGACGATACCGACGCCCGCCAGGTTACGATGCACTACGAAGCTGAGGTGAGCGTCGAGTCCTTCATCTCGAACCGTACGACCTACGAGCAGGCGATTGAGGACGGAAGCCTCACGGCGGAGCGCGGCGGTACGTGGTACGACCTGCTTCCCAAGGGGATGACGCCGCTGCTCGACACGGTGGAGCTCCGCGACGGAGACTCCGTGCGCCAGATGTACACCATCGAGAACTACAAGGGGTCCGGTCGTACGCTCCTGGTGGTCTCGGCCAACCTCACGCCTGTGACCTCCGTGCGCGACGAGGGTGACATCAAATACTACGAGGACGTCATCACCATCGCCTTTGACGCCACGTACAGCTATGAGTCCATCGAGGACTATGGCAGGGACCCCCATAACGTCATTGCCTACATGTCTGACAACAAGGAGCTCGGTTCTGTCGAGCAGTATCGGGGAGAGGACGACAACTCGTCTGGCACGAACCACGTAAACACCGTCCACGCGTTCCTCGATGAAGAGGAGCGCGACGCGATGAACGACCTCGACCCCGATCGCGCCGACCCCAATACCCTCTACGCGGGAACCTCGACGAACGTCGACGTGCTCGAGAGCGCCCAGACCTCGCTCACCAAGCGCGTCATGGTGAACAACGACGGGCGATGGTCGAGCGGCATCGAGGGGTACCACGACGCCCCGAAGGGGCAGTGGGTGCCCCAGGAGGGCGAGGGCCGCGACGTCTACGTTGGTGGTCGATACAGCTATCGCCTGACCATGGCGAGCGAGATCGACACCAAGACCTCCAGCATCATCCTCTATGACACGCTCGAGAACTTCTTGCCGTCGCAGGATAACTTCGATCCCGATGACGTCAAGGATGCAGAGAGCAAGAACATCTGGCACGGTACGTTCGACGGGGTCGACCTGAGCGCGCTCGAGGCGGCGGGTTGTGCCCCCGTGGTCTACTACAGCACCATAGAGGACCTGAAGCTGGACCAGTTCTCGCCGGAAAGCCCGGGCGGCGGCTCCGATCCGGTGGAGGATAACCTCCTCTTCGTAGACGGCAAACTAAATGACGCCGTCTGGCAGCCGCTCACCGAGGACACCGACCTCTCCACCGTGAGGGCCATCGCCATCGACGCCAGGAACACGCCGGACGGTCGGGACTTTGTCCTTGATCCCGAGGAGACCGTCTCGGTCATCATGAACATGCGCGCGCCGAGCGGCAAGGAGGCGGAGGAGCTCGTCGCCAATGACGCACATGCCTACAACAACGTGCACATGCAGTCCAATTCCGATAACGCCTCCACGGGCGAGGGCGGCGAGCACAACTTCATCCACCAGGAGTACACCAAGGTCGGTCTCGTTGCCTACGAGCTCTCCGTCTCCAAGGCGTGGGACGATGCGGACAACCAAGACGGCAAGCGCCCCGGCAGCGTGACTGTGAGTCTGTACGCCAACGGCAAGCCCGTTGCGGAGGCGTTCCCCAACTACGACTGGACCGGCATTGATACGAGCCTCGCTCTGAGCGAGCAAAACGACTGGAAGGGCTCCTTCACCAATCTCCCCCTCTACGAGGACGACGGCTCCAAGATCGTCTACTCGCTCGTCGAGGACGAGGTGGAGGGCTACGTTCCGGACATCCGCTTTGACGGAGACGCCTCCTTCACCGTCACCAACCGCCACGAGCCCGAGAAAGTGAGCATCTCCGGCACCAAGACCTGGGTGGGCGACACCGAGGGCGCGCGTCCTGTCTCCGTGAAGGTGGACCTCTACGCGGATGGCGAGTATCTCAAGAGTCAGACCGTGCGTGCGGACGTTGACGGCAACTGGTCATATGCGTTCACGGGTCTCGACAAGTACAAGCCGGTTGGCCAGGAAATCAAATATACGGTCAAGGAGGACGTGACCTCGGCGCCCTCCTACGTCCCCTCCGTTGACGGCACGGACATCACGAACACCTACCACCCCTACGGCAACCTCGTGATTACCAAGCTGGCCACGGGAACGACCGCGGCCTCTGCCGATAAGGACTTCACCTTCACGCTTCAGTTCACGCGCGCGGGAGAGGACGGGCAGACCGAGGAGCCGATCTTCGACTCGTTTGACTACGTCGTCTATGACGCGAACGACGCCGAGGTGGGCAAAGGTACGGTTGCTACCAACGGCACCATCACCCTCAGGTCCGGCCAGCGTGCGGAGATCTCCGAGATTCCTGAGTACGTGCACTACGAGGTGACTGAGGCGGATGTGCCGGGCTTCACGCAGTCCTCGACCGGCGCAACCGGCATCATAGAGCCCAACGAAGATCAGGCGGCAGCATTCACAAACGCTTACGAGGCGGTGGGCTACGTCAACCTCGGCGCTCGCAAGACCCTTACGGGGCGTGACCTAGCGGCTCGCCAGTTCAACTTCGAGCTGGTGGACCAGGACGGAAACGTTGTCCGCCTGGCGTCCAACGCGGCTGTGGACAGTGAGGGCGTCGACACGGACGGCAACAAGGTTGAGTCCGCCCCGGTCACCTTTGGTGCCCTCACCTATACCCAGATTGATCACGGCAAGACCTTTACCTACACGATTCGTGAGTACGCGTCTGCCGCCCCTGGCTATACGTACGATACGACCACCTACATTGTGACTGTCAAGCCCACGGACAACGGCGACGGGACCATGTCCTTTGATGTCCGGTATGCGGATGCGGAAGGTAACCCTGTCCAGCCCGGGGACGTGGACTTCGAGAACAAATACGAAGCCAAGGGCTCCCTTCCCTTAAGCGCCAACAAGTCGATTGAGGGCGGCTCGCTCACCGCTGGCGCCTTCACGTTTGAGCTTGGGGAGGTCGAGAGGGCAGACGACGGGACGGTCGCATTCATCAAACTCCAGGATGGCGTCACCAACGATGAAGCCGGCCGCGTTGCCTTCGAGCCCATTTCCTACGACCAGACCGACGTGGGCAAGAGCTTCATCTACGCCGTTCATGAGGTGGCGGGGAATGACGACGCCGTCGAATACGACGGCCACTGGGGCTACGTGCGCGCCACGGTTTCGGACAACGGCAACGGTACGCTCTCGGTCGCCACGGAGTTCAGCGGCTTTGAGGCGCCGTGCGTCGCGTGCGGCGGCACGGGAAAGACTTCGGATGAGGCGAGTTGCTCCGACTGCGGTGGCGCGGGCGTCGTGAGCGTGACGCCCGATTCTATCGACTTCGTCAATCGCTACGTGGACGGCGGTCTCGACATCAAGAAGACCGTTACGGGCGATACTGCGGATGCTGACCCCAACCAGCTCTTCACCTTCCGCGTTGAGCTCGTCAACGAGGAGGGCCAGCCGCTCGAGGATATCACTGAAGAAGATGTGACATTCGAGGAGCTTGGCGCCCAGGGTTCCGGGGCGACCGTGATTGAGGCCGCCGACAATGGGGCGGTTGCCGCCGCAGGTTCGACTTCGTCCGGCGACTCCTCGGGGTCGGAAGAGGCCGCGGAGTCAAAGAGCTGGGTCGATAGTGTCCTGGATGTGGCCGGCGGTGCCCTGCGCTGGCTCTTTGGGGTGGAGACCGCAAACGCTGCGGAGATTACCGCCGAGGGCGACGAGGGAACCTGGAGTTGGACGCTCGACGACACCGGCCACCTGAGCATCAAGGGGACTGGCATTGGGTGGACCACGGACCATCCCTCTGCAGTGCCGTGGAACGAGCAAAAAGAGGAGATAAAGACGGTTTCGTTTGCTGAGGGGGCCACAGCAAGTAACCGTCTCGCGCACTGCTTCCACTCCTGCAGAAACCTAACTGAGATCGATTTGGGGAATTTAGACACCTCGACGGTCACGGACATGCGAGGCATGTTCAGCGGCTGCTCCGGCCTGACGTCCCTCGACCTCTCGGGCCTCGATACCTCGAAAGTCGCGAACATGAGGGAAATGTTCAACGGCTGCTCCCGCCTGACGTCCCTCGACCCCTCGCGCCTCGACACCGCGTCCGTCACGGAGATGTCCCACATGTTCAGCGGCTGCTCCGGCCTGACGTCCCTCGACCTCTCGGGCCTCGACACC
>JAUNEG010000008.1:28348-74497 GCA_030525685.1 Atopobiaceae bacterium
CATGTTCAGCGGCTGCTCCGGCCTGACGTCCCTCGACCTCTCGGGCCTCGACACCTCGTCCGTCACGGGCATGACCAGCATGTTCAGCGGCTGCTCCGGCCTGACGTCCCTCGACCTCTCGGGCCTCGACACCTCGAAAGTCGAGGAAATGGGCAACATGTTCTACGACTGCTCCGGCCTGACGTCCCTCAATCTCTCGGGCCTCGACACCGCGTCCGTCACGTACATGTCCTACATGTTCGATGGCTGCTCCTCGCTAAGTAAGATTACCCTCGGCGCGAAGTTCAAATGGATTGGCACCTGGGGCTATCTCCCTCTTTACGTGAACCACGAGACGCCCAACGCTGGATGGATTCGAATTGACGATGCCTCCGGCCTCCCCGCCGAGGGGGCCGTCGAGCTTTCGAGTGCGAAGCTCGGCGAGCAATACCCCCGCTGCGGCGTTGGCACCTACGTGCGGAACACCTTTATCGACGTTCATTTCGATGGCAACGGCGCCATCGGCTCGATGTCGGACCAGAAGATCAACGGTCACGTTGACTCGAAGCTCAATCCCGTAGGAAATTCCTTCTCGCACAGCGGATACATCTTTACGGGCTGGAACACGGAGCAGGAAGGCTCAGGACTTGCCTTTGCCGACGGCGCCACGATTGAGGCGGACGTGCTTCGGGACTACTTCGCGGACCACGAGATCACGCTCTATGCGCAGTGGGAGGACGCCACGGACGTGACGGTGAGCGAGGGCGTCCTCGAGATCACGATGCCGGCGGACTACGTTGCGCACATCGAGGGCCTGCCCGCGGGGACATCGTATCGCGTCTACGAGCAGACGCCCGAGGGCTGGACGCTCGTGGAGTCAACGGGTACCACCGGCGTGATCAAGCCCAACGAGAACCAGGAAGCTGCATTCGTCAATGAGCACACGCCGGATGAGAAGAGCGTCACGGCGCAGATCTTTGCCACAAAGACGCTCGACGGGGCGCTGGCGACTGCGGATAGCGGATTCCACTTTACGCTGAGTGCTGCTGAGGGTTCCCCGGACTACGACACGTTCAAAGTGCAGACCAAGACTGTGAGTGATGGCGGCAACGTCGGCTTTGACCCCATTACCTATACGATGGCTGGAACGTATGCCTACGTTATCTCCGAGGACACAGGCGATCCCAACATTGCCTACGACACGAACGTCGAGCTGGTGACGGTCAACGTCACGGAGGGGGATGACGGCGGGCTGACCGCCACGGTCGCGTACGACGACTCCGATGGCGACCCCGGCGTCGCGCGCTTTGACAACACGACCAAGCCTGGCTCGCTCTCCATCACCAAGAAGGCCGTGGGCAATGGCGGCGATCTGACGGAGACGGCGAAGAACGTTGAGTTCACGTTCCTGCTTACCGTCAACGGCGGCGCGTATGCCGGTGGCTACACGGTGGGCGGCGAGACCAGGAGCACCGATGACGGCACCATCCACCTCAAGGCCTCGGAGACCGCGACGGTCGACGGCCTCAAGAAGGGGGATGCCTACGCCGTGACGGAGGTCGAGGTGCCTGCGGGCTGGACTGCCGGTAAGGCTCCCGACAACGCGACGGGAACGATAGCAGCCAATCAGGTGGTGGCACTTGAGTTCACCAACACCTATGCGGCGAGCGGCCAGGCGCAGCTCGTTGCTTACAAGGAGCTGCCGGGGGCATCCCTCGCGGCAGGGCAGTATGAGTTCGCCCTGTACAAGGGCGCCGACCCCGCCGAGGACGCTGAGCCCCTCGAGACCGTTTCCAACGGAGCTGCCGACGGGACCGAGTTCCTGCCAGACGAGGAGACCGGCGAGCCCACCACCATTCCCAACCCCATCTACGGCATGGCACCCGCGTACTTCTCGCCCCTTGAGTACACGCTGGCAGACGTTGGCGAGCACGTCTATACCATCCGTGAGGTCATGCCCTCAGAGGGGGACAGGGTCCCGGGCATCGCCTATGACGAGTCCGTGTGGACGGCGACCGTCATGGTGACGGACAACGGGGACGGCACGCTCTCCACCGTGGTGACGTATGCCAAGGAGGGCGAGGAGGCCGAGCACGCCATCTTCACCAACGCGCTGCAGCCCACAGAGCTGAGGGTGGAGAAGCGGGTCAAGGACCAGGGGTCGCTGAGCGAGGCGGCCGCGAAGAACCTCACGTTCGAGTTCGCCATCTCCCTCAAGAATGACTCCGGTGAGAGCCTGGGGCAGGAGATCTCGGGCACGGTGTATGACGCTGCGACCGATGAGCCGGTTAAGCCGGAGGTCACCGTTACGGTCTCCGACGGCGAGCCCTGCTCGCTCGAGGCGGGGCAGTACGTGCTCTTTGAGGACGTGCCCTACGGCACCGTCTACGAGGTGACCGAAGCGGAGCGCCCGGGCTGGACCCAAGTGCCCGGGGAGACTACGGGCACGAGCGGGACGACGACCTCCGACGAGGTGGCCAGCGCGGTATTTGTGAACGCCTACTCGGCCTCCGGCGAGGCAACGCTCGAGGCGGCCAAGACCATCGACGGCAAGCTGCCCGAGGACGGCGAGTTCGCCTTCCTGCTCTATGACGTGACCGGCCTTGAGGAGGGCGCGGAGCCCGACCTTGCCCACCCGCTGCAGCGCGTGAGCAACGACGCTGAGGGCATGGTCAGGTTTGCGCCGATCGAGTACACCGCGGCGGATAACCAAAAGACCTACACCTACCAGATTCGCGAGCTCCAGGGTACCGAGGAGAACGTGAGCTACGACGAGACCGTGGTCACGGCCGAGGTTGCTGTGAGGGACAACGGCAATGGCACGATGGAGGCCACGGTGACCTACCTCGTGGACGGCAAGGAGATCCCCGAGGGCTGGTATACCTTCCAGAACTGGGTTATGGTGACGCTTGCCCGGACCGGCGGGCCCGGCGTGTGGGCGGCGGGTGTCGGCACGATGATGCTGGCAGCGGGCTGCGCTCTGTGGCTCCGCCGACGTCGTGGGGGACTGAGGTAGACCCCTTTCCGCCCCGGGGCTCCGGCTCCGGGGCGGATTCACGGCCATCCCTTTTGGCGCGCGAGTTAGGAAATCGCCCCCGTCCCCCTCTGCGTGGCTGCGCGGGTTAGAATATCGCTTCCGTCCCCCTCCAAATTCCGTCGCGGACGGGGACGCACGCCAATTCCTAACCTACCTGCCGCCACGTCCGTACGCCCCGTTCCGAATTCTGACTTATGTACGAGCGCTCCGGTCGTCGCATTGATTGCAGTCCATATATCCACAGGCAGACGGCTCATGAAGTTCTTCTCGCCTAGCGAGTGAGTTCGCGCGCTCGTACATAAGTCAGAGTTTGGCGCAAAACGACGCCCGTTGTCGCGCGGTAGAATTGCGGGCGAGAACACCTCGCCAAAGGAGCCGCCATGTCCCAGACCGCCGACCGCGTGGACGCCGAGAACGCGTCGCGCCCGGACGCGCCGACCACCCATCCCCAGTTCGACCGCCTCGTGCGCACGATGTGGCGGCTGCGCCAGCCGGACGGGTGTCCGTGGGACCGTGAGCAGACGCACCGCTCGATCACCAAGAACATGGTCGAGGAGGCCTACGAGGCCGTGGAGGCCATCGAGGCCAACGACCGCGAGCATCTGATCGAGGAGCTCGGCGACGTCCTCGAGCAGGTGGTCCTGCACGCTCAGATCGCCGCAGACGACGGCGCCTTCACGATCGACGACGTCGCGGCCGGCCTCAACGAGAAGCTCGTGCGCCGCCACCCGCACGTCTTTGGCGAGCACGCCGCCGCGGGCGACGGCGGGGAGGTCCAGGACATCTGGGACGACGTCAAGGCCGCCGAGCGCGCGACGCGGGGCGAGAAGGACGGGCCGCAGGGGCTCCTCGACTCCGTCCCGCGCAGCCTGCCCGCCCTCATGCAGGCGCAGAAGATCTCCAAGCGCGCCGCCAAGGCGGGCTTCGAGTGGGAGACCGTCGACGACATCTGGGACAAGGTCGCCGAGGAGCGCGCCGAGTTCGAGCGCGAGGCCCCGGGTTCCGACGCGCGCGCCCTCGAGTTCGGCGACCTGCTCTTCGCGCTGGTCAACGTCGCCCGGCGCGAGGGGATCGACGCCGAGGAGGCGCTCACCGCCTCCAATCGCAAGTTCAGGGCCCGCTGGTCGCGCATGGAGGACCTCGCCCGCGCCGAGGGGCTCGACCTCGGGGAGCTGGGAACCGCGCGCCTGAACGAGCTCTGGGACCGTGCGAAGGCAGAGGAGAGGCGCTGACGAGGCCCGCGCCCGCGCCGGCGTCTGCTATAACAGGGGGAGCCGGGCCGCGCCCGGCGCCTGCCCAGCCACAACGAGCCAGAGACGAAGCAACGGCATGAGCGACGAGAAGACCAAGAGCCGCCCCACCAAGCGGCCTAAGGCGGCCAAGAAGGCCGTCCCCAAGACGAGCAAGAAGACGCCTGCGCCCGCCCGCCCGACTGCCGCGGCGGCGCGCGCCGCGCGATCCGAGCGGGGCTCGACGCGCGACGGGGGCTCGTCGGCCCCCCGCCTCACCCCGGACGCCGCGCGGGACTTCGCCTCCCGCCATCGCGCCCCGCTCATCGCGGTCGTGGTCGCCGTCTTCGTGGTCGTCGTGCTCTACGGCCCGTTCAGGAGCCTCTACCAGGCCTGGCGTGACAACGGGATGCTCCTGGAGCAGCAGGTTCAGACCGACGAGGAGAGCGCCGAGCTCGAGGGCGACATCAACAGCCTCATGACCGAGGACGGCATCAAGGACGAGGCCCGCGAGCGCGGCTACGTCGAGTCCGGCGAGACGCGCATCGTGGTCGAGGGGCTAGACGCGGAGGACGACGCCTCCGCCGACGAGCAGGCCGGGGAGTCGGGAACCCCCTGGTACCTGCGCGTCACCGACTTCCTCTTCCAGTACGAGGCCCAGTCGTAGGGAGGACGCATGACCAGGCTCGCCTGCATCGACATCGGGACGGTCACCGCCCGCCTCGCCGTGGCGGACGTGGAGGACGGGCGGGTCGTCCGCCTCGCCAAGCACTCCGAGATCTGCAACCTGGGGCAGGGCGTGGACGCCACCGGGCGTCTGAACGAGGGGGCCATGGCGCGCGTGATCGCCTGCGTGCGCGGCTACGTGGCCTCCGCGCGCGAGGCCGGCGCCACCGCCGCGTGCTGCACCCTCACGAGCGCTGCGCGCGACGCCGAGAACTCCTCGGCGCTCGTGGGCGAGCTGACCGCGCTGGGCCTCGAGCCCCTGGTCATCCCCGGCCAGGTCGAGGGCGCGCTGACCTTCCTCGGCGTGGTGCGCGACTTCCCCGGGCGGACCATCCTCGTGGCGGACAACGGCGGCGGCTCCACGGAGCTCGCCTGTGGCCGCGTGTGCGACGACGGTACGCTCGACCTGCGCTTCGTTCGCTCAATCGACGTCGGCTGCCGCCGCGTGACCGAGAAGTTCCTCACGCCGTCCGGCCCCGACGCCCCGGAGGCGCTGGCCGCCGCGCACGAGTTCGCCGCCACGGCGTTTGGCCCGGCCGTACGCGAGGGCGCGCTCCTCTCGGCGGACGCCGAGGGCGCTGCCCCGGACGCGCCGGCCACGCTCGTGGTCACCGGCGGCACCGTCACCACGCTCGTGGCCGTCGAGAAGGCCCTCGTGCCGTACGACCCCTCCCGGATTCACCTGGCGACGCTCTCGCGTGAGACGCTCGAGCGGCTGGAGGCGCGCCTCGCCGCCCTCACCGTGGAGGAGCGCGCCGCCCTTCCCGGCATCCAGCCCAAGCGCGCGGCCGTGATCGTGGGCGGTGCCGTGGCCGTGGGTGAGCTCATGCGCCAGACGGGCTTCTCGGAGCTCACCGTGAGCGAGTCCGATCTGCTCTTCGGCCTGGCGACCGTTGCCGACGCTGCCCTGCGCGGCGCGGGCTCTCCCGTGGGCTGGGTCCCGGCGATGCGCCCGCTGCGCTAGGATAGACGTGCGCCGCGCCGCGGCGCGAGCGGGGGCGTGGCGGAACTGGCATACGCAGGAGACTTAAAATCTTCGGCCGCAAGGATTGTGGGTTCGAGTCCCACCGCCCCTACCAGCATCGACGCGCCCGGGTGGCACCCGCCGCCCGGGCGTTCTTCTCGCCGCGCGCCTAGTTCGTGAACAGGTGTCGTCGGGAAGCCGCCTTCCGCAGTTGGGGCAGAACAGGGGGCCTCCTAGCAGGGTCGTCCGGCGACGGTTGGCGTCGCAGCCTCGACTCTACGGCAACGCGCCCTGCCGCGCGCCCCTTTCGGCCTTTGGTATACTGGCCACTGCGTCCCCATCGTCTAGTGGCCTAGGACATCGCCCTTTCAAGGCGACGACACGGGTTCGACTCCCGTTGGGGGCACCATGACGCTCGCGGGCTCGTCCGGGACTCCGGGCGGGCCCGTTTCTCTTGCCGTCCCGCGCCGCTGCTCCGAAATTAACGGGCAAAATTCAAGTTTCTCGAATTTGAATCCTGCGGATATATAACAGTTAATCGAATTTTGCCCGTTAATCTGAGGGGAGGGGCGCCGAGCCGGGCGCCCGCCACCGGCTGCGGTATCATCTCAGCAGCACATCAGCACGCGAGGAGGGCACATGGCCGAGAAGAACGAGCTGCTCGACGGGGTATCCCCCGAGACGGACGAGCTTGCGAGCACCCTCATGGGAGACGCGCTCGACCTTCTCGCCGCGGGCGACCCGTTCTGCGTCCTTCTCGCCGTGCAGGACGCCTCCGGCGAGGTGACGAGCTTCGAGTTCTCCGACGACGGCGCGGAGGCCTGCCTGGACGCGGCCCGTACCAAGGTGGGGCTGGTCGCGGGTGCCCGGCGCTACGCGATCGCCTACGAGGGCGCCGTCGAGACCGCGGGCGAGGGCTTCGCCGACGCCCTGCTCCTCGAGTTCGGCGAGCGCGGCTGGCGCTCCTACTCCGCCTACTCGCTCGTGGACGGCGCCGGCTCAGGTGATGGTTTCACGTGGACCGACCCCGCGCCGGCCGGAGAGGTGCCCCCGCTGCTGTAAAGTACCGTATGGCGAAAATACGGAACCGTCGGCCGAGAAGAGCCGGCTGAGCAGAGGCGAGAGGGACCCATGCGCCAGGAGAACATCAGGAACATCGCGATCATCGCGCACGTCGACCATGGCAAGACCACGCTGGTGGACCAGATGCTCAAGGCCACCGACGCCTTCCGAGAGAACCAGCAGGTGCAGGAGCGCGTGCTCGACTCCAACGACCAGGAGCGCGAGCGCGGCATCACGATCCTGGCCAAGAACATCTCGATCGAGTACCAGGGCGTGAAGATCAACGTCATCGACACCCCGGGCCACGCCGACTTCGGCGGCGAGGTCGAGCGCGTGCTGCGCATGGCCGACGGCGCGCTGCTGCTCGTGGACGCGGCCGAGGGCCCCATGCCCCAGACGCGCTTCGTCCTGCGCCACGCCATCGACGCCGGGCTCGCCATCATGATCGTGGTCAACAAGATCGACAAGCCCGCGGCCGAGCCCGAGCGCGCCGTCAACACCTCGCTCGACCTCATGGCCGACCTCGGCGCGACGGACGAGCAGCTCGAGTTCGCCATGGAGCACGTGGTCTACGCCTCCGCCGTGAACGGCTTCGCGCGCCTGGACCCCGCCGACGACAACGCCGACATGACCCCCATGCTTGACATGATCGTGAACGACCTGCCCGCGCCCGAGGTGGACGTGGACGGCCCGCTTGCCATGCAGTGCGTGACGATCGACCACTCCGAGTACGTGGGCCGCATCGGCATCGGCCGCATCTACTCCGGCACGATCCACGCCGGCGACAAGATCCTCGTGGTGAAGAACGATGGCTCGCGCGCCATGAGCCAGGTCAAGCAGCTCTTCACCTTCGACTATCTGGGCCGCAAGGAGTGCTCCGAGGCCCAGGCCGGAGACATCGCCGCCGTCGTGGGCATCGACTCCACCGACATCGGCGACGTCTACACCGACCCCGACAACCCCGTCGAGCTGGAGCCCATCGAGATCGACCCGCCGACGCTCTCCGTCGTCTTCGAGCCGTCGACCAGCCCGCTCGTGGGCCGCGAGGGAGACATCGTGGGCGGCCGCCAGCTCAAGGAGCGCCTCATGCAGGAGCGCGAGAACAGCGTGACCATGCGTATCGAGGAGCTCCCCGACAAGACCGGCGTCGAGGTCGCCGGCCGCGGCATCCTGCACCTCTCCGTCCTCATGGAGACCATGCGCCGCGAGGGCTTCGAGTTCCAGGTGGGCCGCCCGCGCGTGCTCTTCAAGAAGGACGCCAACGGCCAGATGACCGAGCCCGTCGAGCAGGCCGTCGTCGAGTGCCCCGGGGAGTGCTCCGGCAAGGTCATCGAGGTCTTCGGCAACGCCGGCGGCACCATGACGAGCATGGACTCCGGCACCACCCAGACCCACCTCGAGTTCAAGATCCCCACCCGCGGCATCATGGGCCTCAAGAACCGCATCCTGAACGTCACCCACGGCGAGGCCGTCTTCTACCACACGTTCCTCGAGTACGGCCCCTTCGCCGGCGAGATCGGCGTCCGCCAGAACGGCGCGATGATTTCCATGAGCACCGAGAAGGCCGTGGCCTACGCGCTCGGCACGCTCCAGGAGCGCGGCGCGCTGTTCGTGGGACCCGGCGACGAGTGCTACGAGGGCATGCTCGTGGGCGAGCGCTCCAAGCCCGGCGACATGGTCGTCAACATCGCGCGCACCAAGAGCCTGGGCAACCAGCGCTCCTCCACCGCCGACATCGCCGTGCAGCTCACGCCGCCGCGCACGTTCACGCTCGAGGAGGCGCTCGAGTACA
The DNA here is from genome assembly GCA_030525685.1 of Atopobiaceae bacterium. Classification (GTDB taxonomy): domain Bacteria; phylum Actinomycetota; class Coriobacteriia; order Coriobacteriales; family Atopobiaceae; genus Thermophilibacter. The sequence goes on from JAUNEG010000008.1 coordinate 37,138, forward strand.
TCATGGACGACGAGCTCGTTGAGGTCACGCCCAAGAGCGTCCGCATGCGCAAGCGCCTGCTCTCGGAGATCGAGCGCCGCAAGTGGGCCGTCCGCAACGGCAAGGTCAAGAAGTAGCAGCCGGCACGACCAACCACCGCATATATATAGATGTCTACGGCGCCGCGTTCTTCTCGTCTTGGGGCGGGGAACGCGGCGTCTCTTGTCCCAGCAGAGCGCTGGGTGAGAAGAACCTCACGGCGCATCCCCACAGAACCGTTGAGCGGTCAAAACGACCGTTCACGGAACGACGGGATAGTCTGCCGTCAGCCCCTTGAGAGGCGCACGGGAGGCTCAATACTGCATTTTGCAATCTAATTGGCAGAAATGAGTCATCATTACGTCATATTATAGTGAGATATGCGACATTGGTACCTCGCTTGTATGACCAATCACTCGCAAGGCTCCCCAAAAGCCCGAGGCATGGTTGTCAAACGGCAGCAGAAAGGGAGCAAAACCGTTCCGGCTCTTGTGAGCTAAAGTATCTCTGAATAGTGCTCATTGGGAGTGCCGTGTCGATTTTTGGCGCATGGGCAAAGGAAGCTGAAAGGGAGGAAGTGAATGAGCAGGTGTTTGGCAAGGAGCCTCACGGTCTTCTGCATGCTCACGTTCGCGCTGCTCGTTGCCGGCGCAGGGCTCTTTGCGCGTCCCGCGTACGCGGAGACCGTGAACCTGGCTCTGGGCAAGAGCGTGACGGCGAGCTCGCATGAGGCGCCTAGCGTTCTGCCCGAGAACGCCGTCGACGGCAACACGACGGACCAGCAGAACTCCAGGTGGGGCAGCAAGCTTGATGATCGCCCCGCATGGATCACCGTTGACCTTGGACGGAGCTGCAAGATCAGCTCCATCGAGGTCTACTGGGAGCGCCACACGGCCCTCAAGTACGAGGTCCAGATCTCCAACGCCGACACAAACCCCGGCGTGGACGGCGAGTGGACCACGGTCCACTCCTACGACGAGGAGGAGCCCCCGGTCAATACCCACGAGGTCTTTGAGCTCGATCAGGTGACGGACGCCCGCTTCGTCCGTCTCTACATTGAGGACTACCTCCCCGCCGACCCCACGGTTTCTGGTGACGTCAGCTGGGATACCATCTCTATTTATGAGCTCATGGTGAACGGCGAGGGCAGCGAGCCCACCCAGGACCCGCAGCAGAACGTCGCTCTCAACAAGAGCGGCGAGGCGAGCTCCGTTGAGGCCAAGACGCTCACGGCGGACAAGCTGACCGATGGTGACACGTCCACCAAGCCCTCCCGCTGGAGCAGCTCCAAGGGCGCCAAGCCCTCCTGGGCCTACATCGACCTCGGCGCGTCCTATGACGTGAGCACCATCCGCCTGTACTGGGAGCGTCGCAACGCCACCAACTACAAGGTTCAGATCTCCAACGCCGAGACGGTCCCCACGGACAACTCCGGCTGGACCGATGTCTACACCAGCGCCTCCGCTCCCGCGAACAAGATGGAGGACATCACTGTCGCGGACGGCCCGCAGAAGGCTCGCTTCGTGCGCGTCTACATCAGCGACTACGTGAGCGCCGATCAGTACGGCGACGGTGACTGGAACTCGGTCTCCCTCTACGAGATCGAGGTCTACGGCGGCGACGCCCCCATGTCCCCCGGCGTCCTTGCCGATCAGATCGTCGTGAACGCGCCCCAGAAGGGTGACACGCACCTTGACGTGACCATGCCCGAGGCCGAGGGCTACAAGGTCGAGTTCCGTGGCGCCGACTACGAGCAGATCGTCGACAGCGAGTTCAACATCAACACCCCGCTCGTCAACAAGGACGTGAAGCTCGCCTTCAAGATCACGGACATCACGACGGGCTCCTATCAGCTCGTCGAGCGGACCGTCACCATCCCCGGCGAGTACGAGTCCAACCCCGGCGCCGAGGCTCCCGTCATTCTGCCGGAGCTCTCCGAGTGGGCCGGCGGCGAGGGCACCTTCACGGTTGGCGCCTCCACCAAGATCTACTACACGGACGCCTCCCTCAAGGGTGTGGCTGAGCTCTTTGCCGCCGACCTCTCCGAGGTCCTGGACCTCAGCCTCACGGCCGAGCAGGGCCAGGGCGACGGCATCGTCTTCACCCAGAGCAATGATGCCGAGCACGTCGCCCTGGGCGAGGAGGGCTACACCCTCTCCGTCACCGTCGCCCGCGTTACCGTGACCGGCTCGGCCAACGGTTCCGAGTGGGATGCCACCACGAGCGCCAACTGGGGCGCCCAGACGCTGCTTCAGGCCTTCGAGCAGGGCAACGGCTCCATGGCTCAGGGCGAGGCGCGCGACTACCCGCTCTACAAGGTCCGCGGCATCATCCTTGACGTGGGCCGCAAGACGTTCACGATGGACTGGCTCGATCAGCTTGCGCGCGAGATGGCGTACTACAAGATGAACGACCTCAACGTCCACCTGAACGACAACTTCATCGGCATCGAGAGCTACGTTGCCGACGGCATCGACCCGGCCGACCTCGAGAAGGGCGCCTACTCCGGCTTCCGCATGGAGTCCGACATCACCGAGGGCACCGAGTACACCTTCGGCGACAAGCAGTTCACGGCTCGGACCAACCTCACGAGCTCTGACCTCTCCTACACCAAGGACGAGTTCGCGAACTACATCAACAAGTATGCCGAGCTCGGCGTGAACATCTCCCCCGAGATCGACACGCCCGCTCACTCGCTCGCCATCACCAAGGTCTTCCCCGACCTTTCCTATAGCGTGATGCGGCACCGCAACCGCGACCACCTCGATATCATCAACCAGTATGATGCGGTTCTCGACGTGGCCGAGACCATCTGGGGCGAGTACGTTGGCGAGGGCGATGCCTTCAGCGGCGCCCGCTACATCAACATTGGCGCTGACGAGTTCAACGTCAAGGGAAAGGGTGACCACGACACCGGCAACGCCCTCTCCACGGGCGTGGCGTACCGCCAGTTCGTGAACGACCTCTCCAACTTCATTCTGGACAAGGGCTACACCCCGCGCGTGTGGGGCTCCCTCTCCAACTACTCCGGCGACAACTCCATCATCGAGAACGCCGACGACGCCCAGGTTCTTCTCTGGAATGCCGGCTATGCCGACATCACCGAGATGTACGACATGGGCTACCAGCTCATCAACTGCGATGACGCTACCTACTACATTGTGCCGGGCGCCACGTACTACTATGACTACCTGAACCCGAACACCATGTACAACACGGCAATCAACAAACAGAACGCCACCATCCCGGCGGGCGACCCGCAGATGGTCGGCGGCATGTTCGCCGCGTGGAACGACATGGTCGACCGCAGTGCGCTCGGCATCTCCGAGTACGACGTCTACGACCGCCTGCACCAGTCCATGGGCCTCTTTGCCGCCAAGCTCTGGGGCAAGCCCGCCGATGCCCTCTCCCTTGGGGAGGCCCAGGGTGTCATGAGCAGCCTCGGCCTCGCGCCGGGCACCAACCCGGGCTACACCATGGACACCAACGAGGACGGCACCTACGTCCAGCTGGGCATGGATGACGAGACCGACGCCTCCGGCATGGACCGCGGCATCGCCGAGCTCAAGAACGCCGCCATCGAGGCCCTTGGCTACACGGGCGCCCTCAAGCTCAACGGCGGCGAGTCCTACGCCAAGCTCAATGGCATCGAGACCCTTGGTCTTGGCTCCGACCTGCGCGTGAAGGTCATGCGCACCTCCGACTCCACCGACGAGCAGGTGCTCTTTGAGTCCCCGTACGGCAAGATCCTGGCCGTCCAGGACGGCACCGGCAAGGTGGGCATCTCCCGCGAGGACTATGATTTCACCTTTGACTACACCCTGCCCGTGGGCGAGTGGGTCGAGCTTGAGTTCAAGAACGTCAAGGACCAGACTTCGCTCTTCGTGAACGGCCAGCTGGTCCAGACCGTTGGCTCGAGCACCCGTGGCGCCGAGCACGCCACCAACATGTTCCCGCTCGCGTACGTGGGCTCCACCACCAACGCGTTCGAGGGCTACGTGAACGACGTCTACGTGACCGCGTCCCCCGACGTGACCACGACCGAGTACGCCCCCACCATCTCGCTGCTCTATGCCGTCCAGACCGCCGACGCGGTGCTCGCCGAGCAGGACGTCCCGGGCCTTGCCGACGCCATCGAGGCCGCCAAGGCGGTCATCGACCAGGTGAACCCGGAGAAGTCTGCCATCGACACGGCCGCCGCGGCCATCGATGACGCGCTTGCCGGCGTGGATTACGAGAGGGCCGACTACACGATGGTCGAGAAGTACCTTGCGCTCGTGCCCGAGGACCTCTCCGCCTTCACCCCTGAGACCGCCGGTGTCCTCGAGCAGGCCATCGCCGGCATCCGCGAGGGCCTTCCCGCGGGCATGCAGGAGACCGTTGACGGCTACGTGTCCACCCTCGTCGCCGCGCTCGACGGGCTTGAGCTCCAGCCGACGCGCGACCTCAACTTCATCGACAGCGCCACGCTGACCGCCACCGCCTGCTCGCAGCAGTCCGACAGCGGCGCCGAGGGCCCCGCCAACAACGCCCTTGACGGGAGCGTGGACACCATCTGGCACACCCTCTGGAACGGTGACGGCTGTGACGAGCACTGGATTGAGCTCTCCAAGAAGGATGGCTCGTTCATGACGGTGAACGGCCTTGAGTACACGCCGCGCTCCAACGGCGGCAACGGCACGGCCACGAGCTATCGCGTTGAGGTCAAGAACGCCGACGGCGGCTGGGACACCGTTGCCGAGGGCACCTGGGACGCCTCCAGCGCTGCCAAGTCGGTCTCCTTTGACAAGGGCTACACCACCACGGCCGTGCGCCTTGTGATTGTGGAGGGCGTGGGCGGCTTTGGCTCCGCTGCCGAGATTCGTCTTGGTGACGGCGCCGTGAGCGCCGACGTCGAGGCTGTCCAGTCCGTCGTCGACTTTGCCGAGACGCTCACCGAGGACGAGTTCACCACCGAGTCCTGGACCGCCTACCAGGAGGCCCTGGCCGCTGCTCAGGCTCTTCTCGACACCGAGAACCCCGATGCGACGCAGGTCGAGGCCGCCAAGGCCAACCTCCTGGCCGCCCAGGTGGCCCTGCGCTTTGTTGCCGAGGAGCCGGGCGGCGACCAGAAGCCCGGCGACACCACGCCCGGCGGTGACACCAAGCCTGGTGACACCACCAAGCCGGGTACCGGTACCTCCAAGCCCGGAACCACCACGGGCACGGGCTCCACGGTGCCTGAGACCGGCGATAACAGCCTGCCCGTCATGGGTGCGGCCCTGACCGCCGGTGCCGTGCTTGCCGCTGGCCTCCTCCTCCGCCGCAAGGCCGAGTAGGGCTCGCGCAGAGCAGACCCCCAGGCGGGGGCGACGCGTACACGGCGCGTCGCCCCCGCTTTTTGCGGGGCGGGCGCGCCGCTGCCGGAAGTGACAGAAAAGCCGTCCAGTGAGCGCGTGCCAGCGTACACTGGGCGTTTTTCTCGTCAGTTCGGACAGGGGAATTGACGAGTGCACGCTCCGCCGCGCGCACTCGGCGCTTTTTTGCTCAGAAGCGATAAACCCAGTTCAAGAAACCCAGCCCAAGATGAACGTCTTGCTGGATAAAAGAGAAGAACGACCCACGCGGGCGCTCGAAAGCAAAGAGGCAGTGCGCCTGACCTGGCGTAGGAGCGATCCCATGCCCGACCCCGTACCAGGGGCCCACCGCGCCCTAAAGCCCCTTGGGAGCCGCAGGCCGCCCTGACTCCCTGGGGCGCTTGCGCGTAGCACGCGTGACGCGCGAGACAACACGAACCTGACGCCTAACGAGCCTTACGCCGCGTCGAACGTGCGGCCCCAGGTCGACGTCGGCCGGGGTCTGCACGTCGAAGCGAAGAGACCAGCGGCGCAGTCCGATCGTCACGGCGATGCACAGAAGCCCCGCCCACAGCTTGCTCACCGAGAAGAGGGCCACGGCCGCGCAGTAGGCGGCGCTGCCGACGAGCGCGCAGACGGCGTAGAGGGTGGAGCGCTGGAAGATGCGCGGCACCTCGCCGAGGAAGACGTCGCGCAGCATGCCGCCGCCGACGCCCGTCATGATGCCCATGAGCAGGCATGAGGCGGGAAGAAACCCATGGGCCAGGGCCTTGTCGGTGCCGACGAGCGCAAAGAGCGCCACGGCGGCGATGTCCAGCCACTCCAGCAGGTTGCCGGCGCGGTCGAGCGGCCGCGGGAAGAGGAAGGCGACGAGCGCCGTCGCCGCGCTCGCGGGTATGGCGAACGGCGAGTCCAGCATGTAGACGCTGCCCACCTGCATCATGATGTCGCGGATGAGGCCGCCGCCCAGGCCGCACAGCAGGGCCAGGCCCACGAACCCGACGGCGTCGAGGTGGCGCGAGCGGGCGACGGCGACGCCGCCCGCCGAGCCCACGATCACGGACGCGAGGTCGACCCACGTGGGCAGCGAGACGGCGGCAAGCTCCGGGTAGGTTGTGAACAGCTCTGGCACGGGCGCTCCTTCGGTGTTTCGGCGCACCCATTGTGGCGCATCGGGCGCCCGTCGGAGGCGAGAAACCCGCGCGCCCGACGCCCTTCTCGCCCCGTGCCCCTGGTAAAGTTCTTCTCGCCAGCCGGAGAAACATACGCTATACTGTCCGCTGCACCATCTCATGGAGAGTTGTCCGAGTGGCCGAAGGAGCACGATTGGAAATCGTGTAGGCGCCTAAAGCGTCTCCAGGGTTCAAATCCCTGACTCTCCGCCAGAGCTTTCACGTGGCCCCGCAAGGGGCCACGTCACCCTTCGGAGGGGTGGCAGAGTGGTTGAATGCGGCGGTCTCGAAAACCGTTTACCCCTTCGGGGGTACGAGGGTTCGAATCCCTCCTCCTCCGCCAGAGCACGCCAGACCGGTCCCTTGGGGCCGGTTTTTTGTTGCCGCGACGCACGCCCGGCCGCTGGGGTACCCTATAAGCCACAGGTGACCTCACGAAGGGAATCATGATGAACGACGCCGACCTCGAAGGCTTCCGCCCCGACCACTACTTCTCCCGCGCCTGGGCGCTCCTCACGCGCGACCGGGGCTGGATCAAGCCCGTGCTCGTCATGTCCGCCGCGGCGCTCGTGCCCGTGGTGGGCATACTGGGCATCCTCGGCTACATCGTCGAGTGGGCCCGCCTCACGGCGTGGGGCGTCAACTCGTCCCCCAAGCAGCGCAACGTCCAGGTGGGCGGCTGCATCGCGAGCGGCGCGCGGGCCTTCGTGGTGATGCTCGTCTGGGGCATCTGCTGGGGTGTCATCGGCGGCCTGCTCGTCATGGTCCCGCTGCTCGGCGGCCTGCTCTCCTTCGCCTGGACCATCCTCAGCCCCTTCCTGAGCCTCGTGATGATGGTCGCCGTCCTGCGCGCGACCATCTACCAGAAGATCGTCGCCGGCCTGCGCGTGACCAGGGTCTGGAGGATGGCCACGCACGACCTCGGCGGCGTCATGCGCGTCTTTGGCCTGCAGGTCGCCGGCGGCGCGCTCATCGCCCTCGCGGCGGCGGTCGTGACCCTCGTCGCGCTCATGAGCGCGCTCCCGTCGCTCGTCTACTACTCCTCGTACCTCTACGACTACGGCTCCGTCATGGCCGAGTCGCTCCAAGCCTCCATCGCCCTCGAGATCCTGGCGTCGCTCCTCGGCGCGGCGACTCCCGCGCTCCTCGTGCTCTACGTCCTGGGCGCCCCGGCGACCATCGTGCTTGCCATGCTCGTCTACACCGCGCTCGCGCTGTGGATGCGCCAGTTCGACGTCCCCTCGTGGGGCCGCGAGGAGGACCCGCTGCCGTTCGAGACGCGCAGTCCCTCGGACTGGGCGGCGGACACGCTGCCGCCCGTCGCCGCCCCGACGGCCGCGGCGGAGGAGCCGGCCCCGACGGCCGCGGCGGAGGAGCCGGCCCCGACGTCCGCGGCGGAGGAGCCGGCCCCGGCGGATGAGCCCGCGCCCGACGCCGACGAGGCCCCCGCGGGACAGGGCGAGTCCCCGGTCGCCCCCGCCGACCCCGAGCCGCCCTCGGGCGACGGGCCCTCCGAGACCCAGGACACCCCCTTCGAGTAGCCCCCCTTATGGAGAACCTATGTGCGACGCCCTTCTCGCCCGCCCGGCGAGAAGGGCGTCTGGCGTCATCTGCCTCGGCTTTGTGAGCTGCGTGGCAGACAGCGGAAAGCAAACGTCAGATTGGCGTCACCTCCCCCGGCTACCATCGCAGCAACGGGACGCGTGGAGAGCTTTGGCAGGTAGGCATTATGTGCTATGATGCTTCGCCAAACCTTTCCTGCTCCGGGCGCGCCTTCAGGTCCCGGAGCCATTAGCCCAGAGGAGGTGAACACATGAAGGCCTATGAACTGCTGTATTTTGTCGACCCCACGTGCAACGAGGAGACTCGCGCCGCCGTCATGAAGCGCATCGAGGTTGCGCTCGGCGAGACCGGCAAGGTCGACAGCGTCGAGGACTGGGGCAAGCGCAAGCTCGCCTTTGAGGTCGACGACCTGACGGAGGGCGACTACACCCTCATCAACTTCCACGCAGATCCCACGGTGATCGCCGAGCTCGACCGAGTTCTGCGCATCAACGACGCCGTGAAGCGCCACATGGTGGTGCGTCGCGTCGACAAGGACTAGGCATGGAGGTAGCGGGCGCGCGCCCGCAGGAGGGAGCGAGACATGAGCATCAACAGGGTCAACATCTCGGGCAACCTCACCAGGGACCCCGAGCTGCGCTCGACGGCGGGCGGCATGCCAATCCTCGCGTTCGGCGTCGCCGTGAACGACCGTCGTCGCAACCCGCAGACCGGTGAGTGGGAGGACGTTCCCAACTTCGTCGACTGCGTCGTCTTCGGCGCCCGCGCCGAGGCGCTCTCCCGCTTTCTCTCCAAGGGGTCGAAGGTTGCCATCGAGGGCAAGCTTCGGTACAGCTCCTGGGAGGCAAAGGACGGCTCGAAGCGCAGCAAGCTCGAGGTCATCGTCGACGAGGTGGAGTTCCTCTCCTCGAGGAACCAGCAGGGAGGCGGAGCGCCCATGCAGCAGGCTGGGCCCTCCTACGCCGCCCCCGCCGCCGCGCCGCAGCAGAGCTACTCCGCGCCCGTCCAGACCCCGCCGTCGGCTGACGTCTACGACGAGGACATCCCGTTCTAACCACCGGCGGCCCCGCGCCGCCAACAGAAAGGCAAACAAGACATGGCTCAGCAGAAGCAGGATTTTCAGCGCCAGCCGCGTCGCAAGTACTGCCAGTTCTGCAAGGAGGAGACCGAGTACATCGACTACAAGGATGTGCAGCTTCTCCGCAAGTACATGACCGACCGCGGCAAGATCAAGCCGCGCCGCGTCACTGGCGCCTGCACGCAGCACCAGCACGACATCGCGCTTGCGATCAAGCGCGCCCGTGAGATGGCGCTTCTGCCCTACACCGTCCCCGTGGTCTCCAGCCGCGGCGGCCGCAACCGCGGCTAGCGGCGGGGGCACGACCCAGGCAACACGAGCGGTCGGGAGACCGACCGACCTAAGGAGTGTCACATGAAAGTCATCCTTTTGGGTGAGCTCCGGGGTAAGGGCGGCGAGGGCGACATCGTTGACGTCGCCCAGGGCTACGCGGAGAACTTCCTGTTCCCCAACAAGATCGCCCAGCCCGCCACCCCGGGCAACATCAAGCAGCTCGAGGAGCGCCGCCACAACATCGAGAAGCGCGAGGCGGAGCGCATCGCCAACGCCGAGGCCGTCAAGGCCGCCCTCGATGGCAAGTCGGTGACCGTCGACGCCAAGATCGGCGAGGAGGGCCAGCTCTTCGGCTCCGTCACCCCCGCCCAGATCGCCGAGGCCATCCAGGCCCAGCTCGGCATCGAGGTCGACCGCAAGCGCGTCGGCCGCGGCAACAACATCAAGACCTCCGGCAAGCACGCCGTCGAGGTCAACCTCTACCGTGAGATCACGGCCACGGTCAACGTGCTCGTGGGTGTCACGGAGGGGGAGCCGGCCGCCGACGAGGCCCCGGCCGAGGACGCCGCCGAGGCGGCCGTCGAGGAGACCGTCGAGGTCGAGGCCGAGGAGAGCGCCGAGTAGTTTCGGCACTTTTCGACGCCGTGTTTTTCTGAACTGCGGGTTTCTACAATATCCGCAGGTCAGCGAAACGTAAGAAAACGCCCCGGGCAGCACGTCGTTGCCCGGGGCGTTTTGTGGTTCTTCTCGGTAATACCAGTCTCTACCTGCGGTCTTGCGAATCGACGGACAACTCCGCAGGTAGCTGGGCGTTGCTCAGGGAACGCTTCGTCAGCGTGTCGAAATGTCGAAAACCCGTTGGAAACGTGCCCAAACTTGCGGGAAAAAATTTGTTGAAAACGTTGAAACGGTGCATATCGCCCGCTCGCGCCGCATGGGTTTCCGTCTTGTGCTGTAGAAGAGCGCTCGCGGCCAAAAACACCCCTTGACAGCCGGCTGCGCGCGTGCGTCCGAGCGCCTGTTCCCCTTGGCCGAAACCGTCGGTTGTTCGTCGCATGCGGCGTGAGGACCCCATCGCTCGCGTTAGAATGGTCGGACGCAGCAAGAGGAGGAGACCCCGCGCATGAGCGACTACGACGTGAACCCCACCAGGATGACGGTCGACACCGGTGCGGCCATGCCGCAGGACGTCGAGGCGGAGGCCTCGGTCCTCTCGGCGATGATGGTCTCGGCGGACGCCCTTCAGGAGTGCCTGATCGACCTCGAGCCCGACGACTTCTACCTCCCCTCCAACCGCACCGTCTTCGTGGCCATGCGGGAGATGTTCGACAAGAACCTCCCCGTGGACACCATCTCGCTCGCCGACTACCTCAAGAGCACCGGCGACCTAGAGCGCGTGGGCGGCCGCAGCTTCCTTCTGGGTCTGGGCAGCAACTCGCTCGCGCTCGTGGGCTGGCGGCGCCACGTGGAGATGCTCCACCGCGACACCACGCTGCGCCGCATGATCAACGCGTCCGCCCAGATCACCGCGCTCGCCTTCGACGCGCCCGAGGACACCAAGGAGGTCGTGGACAAGGCCGAGCGCCTGCTGCTCGACGTCACCAACCGCGACGTGCGCTCGAGCGAGCAGTCCCTCGAGGAGATCATGGGCGACCTCTACGAGGAGCTTGGCACCAACGCCGCCGACAAGGACCACATGCTCGGCGTCAAGACGGGCTTCCCCAAGATCGACGAGTGCCTGCTCGGCCTGCGCCCCGGCCAGATGATCGTCATCGGCGCGCGCCCGGGCGTGGGCAAGACGTCGTTCGCGCTCAACCTCATGACCAACGCCGCGTTCGCCGGCGCGAGCGTGGCCATGTTCTCGCTCGAGATGTCCAAGGTGGAGATTGCGCAGCGCCTGCTCGCCGCCAACGCCCGCGTGGGTCTGCAGGAGATCCGCGCCGCCCGCATCCGCAACGAGCAGTGGCCGCAGATCCTCCAGGCCACCAACGACCTCTCCCAGCTCGACGTCGTGATCGACGACACCCCCGGCACCACGGTGACGGAGATCCGCGCCAAGGCGCGGCGCATCCTGCACGGCAAGAAGCTCGGACTCGTGATCATCGACTACCTGCAGCTCATCTCCCCGCCCGCCGGCCAGCGCCGTGCGGACAGCCGCGCCACCGAGGTCTCCGAGATGAGCCGCGGCATCAAGATCATGGCCAAGGACCTGGGCGTGCCGGTCGTCGCGCTCTCGCAGCTCAACCGTACCGTCGAGAACCGCACCGGCAAGCGCCCGCAGCTGTCCGACCTGCGCGAGTCCGGCTCCATCGAGCAGGACGCCGACATCGTCGCCCTTCTCGACCGCTCGATGAGCGAGGACGAGGCCGCCCGCGACGACCGTCCGGCCATGAACGAGACCACGTTCATCATCGCCAAGAACCGCTCGGGCGCGCTGGCGGACGTCCCGCTCACCTTCCTGCCGGGCTCCACCAAGTTCGTCGAGGTCGACGCCTTCCACGACTAGGGGTTTTGGCCGAGCCTCCATCGAGTCTGTAGTATTTTGGGGACTAGCGGAGTACAGACTCGATGTAAGGCGACGAATCAGCAGGTCAACGCGTTGCTCGTCGAGTCTGTACTGTGTCGGTGCCCGCAAAACTACAGACTCGGTGATGAGTGCCGACCAACGAGACAAGCGAACCTGTCCCCTCCGCATGCCCGTCTGCCCTATAATGTAGATTCGTATGTGAAACGCGACGAAAGGGCGCACATGTCGGCATCGGTGCTCGTGGGAACTCAGTGGGGCGACGAGGGAAAGGGCAAGGTCACCGACCTCATCTCCGGCGACTTTGACGTGGTCTGCCGCTACGCCGGCGGAGCCAACGCCGGCCACACGGTCATAGCAAACGGCAAGAAGCTGGCGCTTCACCAGGTCCCCTCCGGCGTCATGTACGAGGGCACCTACCCCGTGATCGGCAACGGCTGCATCGTGGACCCGGAGATCCTCCTCTCCGAGATCGACATGCTCGCCGAGCAGGGCATCTCCGCAGAGCGCCTCAAGATCTCCGGCAACGCGCACATCGTCATGCCCTACCACAAGGACCTCGACGGCGCGCACGAGAAGAAGCTCGGCAAGAACCTCATCGGCACCACCAAGCGCGGCGTCGGCCCCACCTACATGGACAAGATGAACCGCACCGGCCTGCGCATCCAGGACATGCTGGACGAGAAGATCTTCCGCCAGAAGCTCGAGAGCGCGCTCGCCTACACCAACCCCATCCTCGAGAAGGTCTACGAGCTGCCCACCTACACCGTCGAGCAGATCTGCGAGACCTACCTGCCCTACGCCGAGCGCATCCGTCCTTACATCGTGGAGAGCAGCCTGTTTCTCAACGAGCAGATCGAGAGCGGCAAGAACATCCTCTTCGAGGGCGCCCAGGCCACGATGCTCGACATCGACCACGGCACCTACCCGTTCGTGACCAGCTCCAACTGCACCGCCGGCGGCGCCGTCACCGGCTCGGGCGTCGGCCCCACCAACATCGACCGCGTCCTCGGCGTGGCCAAGGCCTACCTCACGCGCGTCGGCTCGGGCCCGTTCCCCACGGAGCTCTTCGACGAGATCGGCGACAAGCTCGGCGAGGTCGGTCACGAGTACGGCGTGACCACCGGCCGCAAGCGCCGCTGCGGCTGGTACGACGCCGTCGTCGTCAACTACGCCGCCCGCGTCAACGGCCTCACCGACCTGGCTATCACCAAGCTCGACGTCCTTGGCTGCCTGGACGAGATCAAGGTCTGCGTGGCCTACGAGTGCGACGGCGTCGAGTACCACACCGTCCCCGAGCACCAGAGCGTCTTCTACCACGCCAAGCCGGTCTACGAGACCCTGCCCGGCTGGAAGTGCGACATCTCCGGCATCCGCAACTTCTACCAGCTCCCGCGCGAGGCCAAGGACTACATCGACTTCCTCGAGCAGCTCGCCGGCGTGCGCGTCTCCATCATCACCGTCGGCCCGGATCGCGAGCAGACCATCGACCGTTACTGGCACTAGGCGTCCCTTTTTCGGGTTTGGGTTCCAAAACCGGACGTCCGGCGAGTAGCGGTTAACAAAACCGCAGGATTCCATCGCCCGTCCGTCCGAAACCGAACCCAAACCCGATTTGAGTTTGGGTTCGAAAAAACGGGACAAATGCTCGCGCGGCGAGAAGAACCGCAGGATTCGCCTGCCTGCGACCGCGCGATCGAACCCAAACCCTAAATGACGGAGCGTGAGGGCCCCACGAGGGGCCGCGACAAGGAGGGTTCCCATGGGCAAGACCGTTGACATCCTGCTGCTCGGTTCCGGCGGGCGCGAGCACGCGCTTCTCGCCAAGCTCGCCGAGTCGCCGCGCGCGGGCAAGCTCTACGTCGCCCCGGGCAACGGCGGCATGGACGCCATGGCCGAGAAGGTCGAGGGCCTCGACGCCGAGTCCCCGGTCGCCGTGGCCGAGTGGGCGCGCGCCCACGAGATCGGCCTCGTGGTCATCGGCCCGGAGGCCCCGCTCGTGGCGGGCGTCGCCGACGCCGTGCGCTCCGCGGGCATCGCGTGCTTCGGCCCGAACGGCGACGCGGCCCAGATGGAGGGCTCCAAGAAGTTCGCCAAGCAGGTCATGAGCCGCGCCGGCGTGCCCACCGCCGCCTACCGCAGCTTCACCGACGAGGAGTCCTGCGCCGACTACGTCCGCCGCGTCGGCGCCCCCATCGTGGTCAAGGCCGACGGCCTCGCCGCGGGCAAGGGCGTAATCGTGGCCAAGACCCTGGACGAGGCCCTGGCCGGCGTCCACGAGTGCTTCTCGGGCGCGTTCGGCGAGGCCGGCGCCACCGTCGTCGTGGAGGAGACCCTCGACGGCCCCGAGTGCTCGCTGCTCGCCCTCACCGACGGCAAGACCGTGGTGCCGCTCGCCACCGCGCAGGACCACAAGCGCGCGCTCGACGGCGACAAGGGCCCCAACACCGGCGGCATGGGCGTCTACTCGCCCGTCCCCGAGCACCTCGTCTCGGCCGAGCAGCTCGCCGCGATGGTGGACGTCGAGCGCAAGGTCGTGGCCGAGCTCGCCGAGGAGGGCATCACCTACTCAGGTTGCCTCTACGGCGGCTTCATGCTCACGTCCGAGGGCCCCAAGGTCCTCGAGTTCAACGCCCGTTTCGGCGACCCCGAGACCCAGGTCGTGCTGCCACGCCTCAAGGGCGACCTCGTGGAGCTCTTCCTCGCGTGCGACAACGGCACGCTTTCCGAGGACATGGTCTCCTGGGACGACGACTGGGCCGTCTCGGTGGTGCTCACCTCCGCCGGCTACCCCGGCGCATACGAGAAGGGCAAGGTCATCGCCGGCATCGAGCGCGCCGAGGAGCTCCCCGGCGTGACCGTCTACCACGCCGGCACCGCGCTCGCCGCGGACGGCTCGCTCGTCACCGCCGGCGGCCGCGTGCTCGACGTCACCGCCGTGGCGCCCACCTTCGAGGAGGCCCGCGCGCAGGCCTACGCCGCCTGCGAGCTCATCGACTTCGAGGGCAAGACCTACCGCACCGACATCGGCGCCCGCGCGCTCAGGCGATAGCGCCCGCGTCGCCGCACGGGAGGGCAACCGCGTCGCAAGCGGCCGCTCGTGAATTCACGGGCGGCCGTTTTTAGCACCAAAGCCGAGAAGAACCCGCGCTCGTGAATTCACGAGGGCCCATCAGCGACACGCCCCTTGCCCTATCATGGGGGTTCGGAAGCAACCAGCACCCAAGGAGGACACATGTCCGACACCGATAAGAACCAGCAGCAGGCGGCCATCGACGACATGCGCGCATCGGTCGCCGCGTTCACCTACGACGGCGACCGCAGCGCCCCCGCCGACCACCGCTCCGGCGCGCCGGAGGCCCGCGACCTCGTGCTCGGTGACGACGACCCGCGCGACGCCGCCCTCGCCGAGCGTCCGCTCACCGAGGACGTGGCCTGGACCGGCCACATCTTCAACGTCGACCGCCTGCGCGTCGAGCTCCCCGACGGCCGCGTGGCCATTCGCGACGTCGTGCGCCACCCCGGCGCCGTCGCCATCGTCGCCCTCACCGACGACGGTCGCATCTGCCTGGTCCGTCAGTACCGCACCGCGCTCGCCCGAGTGACCGTTGAGCTGCCCGCCGGCAAGCTCGCCCCCGGCGAGGACCCGCTCGAGTGCGCCAGCCGCGAGCTCCTGGAGGAGACCGGCATGTCCGCCGAGAAGATCGCGTTCCTGACCACGATCGCCACCTCCGACGGCTTCACCGACGAGCTCATCCACATCTACATGGCCACCGGCCTCACCTTCACGTGCTCCGACCCGGATGCCGACGAGTTCATCAACGTCGACCTCGTCCCGCTCGAGGAGCTCGTGGACGCCGTACTCGACGGCCGCATCGAGGACGCCAAGACCGTCGTCGGCGCGCTCATCTGCGACTCCGTCATGCACCGCCTGACGCCAGAGCCGGAGGAGCAGCAGGCAGAGGGGTCGCCGCGCTGACGGCCCCTTCTTGTGGAGATTACGTGAATCACTGGGTAGCAGGATCTGTGCAGGACTGTTCCAGAAGGACGGCGTTACGTACGACGAGACGGTCTGGACGGCGACGGTCAACGTGACCGATGACTACCGGGGCGCTCTCCACGCCACGGTCTCCTACGGCAACGGCGCGGAGCTGCCGAGCTTCGTGAACACCTACGTCGAGCCGCCGAAGATCCCGAAGACCAGCGACACCACCAACACGGTGCCCCCGCTGGTGCTCGCGGTGGGTGGCGCGCCCCTCGCGCCCCCCGCCCCGGCGCCCCGCCGCCCGCGTGCTACCCTAGTTCGCGCACGTCACGCGTCGAGTCACGGAGCACCATCGCATGTTCAAGCGCTTCCTCACCTACTACAAGGGCCAGCTTCACCTCTTCGTCACCGACATCGTCGCCGCCGTCACGGTGGCCGCCGTGGACCTCGCGTTCCCGCAGATTCTGCGCGGCCTGGCGGGCGGACTGTTCACCGAGGGCCCGGACGCCATCCTCGAAGTGCTCGCCTACCTCGCCGTCGGCCTCGTAGCCATGTACGCGCTGCGCTTCGTCTGCCGCTACTTCGTCATCTACTGGGGCCACGTCATGGGCGCGCGCATGGAGAGCCGCATGCGCGAGGACCTCTTCGACGCCTACGTGCGCCAGAGCTTCTCGTTCTTCGACCGCAGCCGCTCCGGCGACCTCATGAGCCGCCTGGTCTCGGACCTCTTCGACATCTCCGAGGCCGCCCACCACGGCCCCGAGTTCCTGCTCATCGGCGTCGTCGAGATCGTCGGCAGCTTCGTGATCCTCCTCACGATCAACGTGCCGCTCACGGCCGCGCTCGCCCTCATCGCGTGCCTGCTCGTGGCCTACAACGTGTGGGCCAACGTCCGCATGCGCGCGGTCTACACCGAGAACCGCGTGCGCATCTCCGGCGTGAACTCGCGCCTGGAGGACGCGCTCGGCGGCATGCGCGTGGTCAAGGGCTTCGCGGCGGAGGACGCCGAGAGCGAGAAGTTCCGCGCGAGCAACGACGCCTACCTCGAGTCCAAGACGCGCATGTACCGCGCCATGGGCCGCTACCAGGCCGCCATTGCCGTCATGATGGGCGCGCTCAACACCGTCGTGGTGGTCCTCGGCGGCTGGCTCATCGCGCGCGGCCAGATGGAGGCGGCCGACCTCGCCACCTACGCGCTCTACATCTCGCTGTTCACCGCGCCGATCACGCAGATCCTGGACTTCACCGAGACCTTCCAGAAGGCCATCGCCGGCTTTCGCCGCTTCTGTGAGGTGCTCGACGAGCAGCCGCAGATCCAGGACCGACCCGGCGCCCGCCCGCTGCGCGTGAGCGAGGGCGCCATCCGCTACGAGGACGTCCACTTCGCCTACGAGGACGCGCCTGGCGAGAAGGACGACGAGGTCATCTGCGGCCTCACGCTGGACATCCGCCCCGGCGAGACCATCGCGCTCGTGGGTCCGTCGGGCGGCGGCAAGTCCACCACGTGCGCTCTCCTGCCGCGCTTCTACGACGTGGACGCCGGCTCCATCACGATCGACGGCCAGGACGTGCGCGACGTCACGCAGAAGAGCCTGCGCGCGGCGATCGGCCTGGTGCAGCAGGACGTCTACCTCTTCGACGGGACCATCGCCGAGAACATCGCCTACGGCTGCCCGGACGCCACCGCGGCCGAGATCCGTCTCGCCGCCCGCCGCGCCAACATCGCCGAGTTCGTGGAGAGCCTGCCCGACGGCTACGAGACGCAGGTCGGCGAGCGCGGCAGCCACCTCTCCGGCGGCCAGAAGCAGCGCATCGCCATCGCGCGCGTGTTCCTCGAGAACCCGCCGGTCCTGATCTTCGACGAGGCCACGTCCGCGCTGGACAACGAGTCCGAGCAAGCCGTCCAGGAGTCGCTCGACGAGCTCGCGCGCGGCCGCACCACGCTCGTGATCGCGCACCGGCTCTCCACGATACGCGGCGCCGACGAGATCGTCACCATGGAGGGCGGCCGCGTGGCGGAGCGCGGCACCCACGAGGAGCTTCTCGCCCGCGGCGGCACCTACGCGCGCTACTACCAGATGCAGTTCGCCTAGCCGCGCGCCTGCGCGCCGCAGACCGTCCCGGAATCGCCGGGTTTCTCGCCAGGCGAGAAGATCGTGTCCCAGAATCGGCGACCTTCTCCGCGCGCCGCTGCTCGCCGTCCCGGAATCGTCGGGTTTCCGCAGCTGCGTCACGCTGCCGGCGGGAACTCCGCCGATTCCCGGACGAGAAAGACCTTTCGCTGCGGAACCCCGCCGATTCCGGGACGCGCGTCTCGTCCGGCTGCGGAACCTCCCGGATTTTGGGACACCCTGACTGCCGGAGCGCAGAACCCCGCCGATTCCCGGACGTCCCGCGCGGCGAGAAGGACGGTCCCCTTGTGGACGTTTCCGGCAGGTCAGCCGGGCCGTCGCGCGCCGCGGTATACTGGCGCACAGCTGGTTCGTGCTTCGTCAGGAAGGCCGGGAATGTTCAAGTGGAAGGCGAGTCCCCGCGTGCAGCGCGGCGCCCTCTCGGCCGACGAGGCCGAGGAGCTGTTCTCGACCGTCGACCACAGCGGCCACTCCGACGAGGAGCGTGCCCGTCGTCAGCGCGCTCACCGCAAGGAGAAGGGCGTCGCCGTCGACGTGGACCCGCTCTCCGGCGACGACCCCTCCGGCTCGGACGTGGGCAAGGTCATCACCCGCACCACCGTTTCCTTCGTGCTCGTCCTGCTCGTGCTCGTGGTGGGCGGCCAGCTTGTCTTTGGCGTCATCCGCCGCGCCAGCACGGCCAACCTCGCCGACACCGCGAGCGTGCGCACCGTCGCCGACGCCCTGCGCCTGGGCATCGAGTGGGGCGACGGCTTCACGCAGTACCCCGAGGAGTTCACCGTCCAGGAGGCGGACGAGAACACCGGCAGGATCGAGGTGAGCGTCGTCGACACCCGCTCGGCCACCACCCTGGAGTGCTTCTCGTCCTCCCAGGTCCAGGCCACGGCGCTCGCGGTCAACGCGCTGCTCAACCCCAACATCGACACCGTGGTCTACCACGTGAGCGTCCACGTCGACGAGGAGGGCGAGCTGCAGCACTCCACCCTCTTCGGCTTCCTCAACCCCACCGGCGACGTGTCCTCGTTCATGACGTTCGTCTGGCAGAAGACGCAGTCCGCGATGGGCGTCAACTTCTCGTGTACCATCACGGGAATCGACGAGACGCTCCAGAGCGAGCTCCGCGACCAGGTGACCACGTCGTTTACGCCGGTCCGCGCCCTTCCCGAGGACGAGTAGCGCCGCCGCTCCCGCCCGGTGCGCCCCGCTTGCCGCAGAAGTTGGCAGCTCAGGCGGCATGAACGCCCCGTTCGGGTGCGCTTCATGGTACCCTGTGCGATGCTCAGCTGACATTTTCCTGAATGTCGAGAGGACCAGTCATGAAATGCAAGAACTGCGGCGAGGAGCTCCCCGACCGCGCTCGGTTCTGTTATGCCTGCGGCGCCCCCGTCGAGGACGTGCCCGCGCCCAAGCGCCTGGAGGAGCCGCTCGAGCCGCTCGCGGCCGGCGCCGTGCCCCTCGTCCCGCTTGCGCCGCCGCCCCGCGCCTACCGCATGGAGTCCCGGGCCGCCCGTGCCGCCGCCCGCGGCGACCGGAGGCTGGCCCGCGCCGTCACGCGCGCGCTGGGGACGGACGTCGACGAGCGGAAGAAGGACGCAGATCCCAAGAAGGACGAGCTCAGCGAGAAGGACGTCGCGGCAGAGGCCGCGGCCGAGGAGACGGCTGCCGAGAAGGACGTCGCGGTCGAGGCGGAGCCCGCGGCCGAGAAGGGCGTGACGACGGAAGCCGAGGAGGTCGCCGAGCAGGCGCCCGGGCCCGAGGAGGCCGTCGAGGCAGCGGAGGACGCGCCGGAGGGGGAGGCCGAGGAGACGTCGGAGCCCGAGGGGGCGGACGATGCCGAGGAGGCTGCCGTCGCCGAGGATGCGCCGGAGCCCGAGGAGTCCGACGAGTCTGAGGAGGAGCCCGAGGCCGAGGCAACGGATCCCGAGGCAGACGCCATCTCCGAGGCCGCCTCGGAGGACGTGATCCCCGCGGCCAAGCGCGGGCTCTCCGCCACCAAGGACACCCTCTCCACCGCCGGAGAGAACCTCTCCGCCGTGGGCGGCAGGCTCTCCGAGTACGTCAAGGAGATGCAGGGCCCGCGGCCCGTGATCATCGGCATCGCCGTCGTCGCGCTCGCCGTCGCGATCGGCGCGCTCGTGTGGTTCGGGACCAGCCCGCTGGGCCCGTTCGCCCCGCACGACGAGAACGTGCCCGTCGTCCAGCCGCCCTCGGACGGCAGCATCCCGCCGCTCGAGGACGACGACGAGGAGGCCGAGGAGCCCGCCGAGGCGGGGAGCGCCGAGCTCGCGCCGCGCGCGAGCGTGGCCGAGTACAGCTGGGACGAGCTCTCGCAGATCTCCGCGCTCATCGCCGCCGCGCCCTCCGACGAGGAGGCCGTCGCGATCGCGACCGAGTACCACCTCTGCACGGAGGACGGCAAGCTCGACGGCACGCAGACCAAGGAGCTCGAGCTCACCAACGGGACCAAGGTCACCGTGGCCGTCGCCGGCTTCCGCCACGACGAGAAGGCCGACGGGTCGGGCGCCGCGGGCGTCACGTTCGTGACCCTGGGCTCGATCGGCAAGCAGGCCTACAACCCCTCGGGCGACGTGACCGCCTGGGAGGACTCGCCGCTGCGCTCGTGGATGAACCAGAGCCTCATGGGCGAGCTGCCCGAGGGCCTCGCGGACCTGGTCGTCCCCGTCACCAAGTCGACTGCCACCCCCGCGGGCGGCCTCGGCGAGACGTCCGACTCCATGTGGCTGCTGTCGGCGACCGAGCTGGCGGGCCTGGCGACCAACGGCGAGGAGGGCAGCCAGTACCAGCTCTTCTCCGACCAGGGCGTCGAGGGCCAGTCCTCGGTCCTGAAGCTGTGCGACGACTACTGGTGGCTGCGCGGCCTCACGTCCGATGGGCAGTGGCAGCGGACCGTGGACAAGGACGGCTCGCCGTCCAGCGGCCGCAACCCGCTCTACGAGTTCGACGTCGTGGTCGGCTTCTGCCTCTAACGTCAACCGGGCCAGACAGGACAGGGGGACGGGGCGCGCATCGTCGCCCCGTCCCCCTGCCGCTCTCGGTCCCCTTTGGTCGCCCTAGGCGAGAAGCGCCGTCACGTCCCCCAGCACGCTCTCGAAGCTCACGCCGCGCACCTCGTAGTCGGGCTGCTCGGGCGTGATCTGCATGGCGTGGCGCACGAGCTCGCTCGCGAAGCGCACGGACGAGAGCAGGCTCTCGCCGGCGTAGACGGCCGCCACCAGGCCCGAGGCAAAGAGGTCGCCGGTCCCGTGCAGCATATAGGGCAGAAGCTCGCCGGGCACCTCCTCGGGCGCGCCGTCGCCGTCGGCCACGGCCACGTAGTTGCGGATGATTCTCTCGCCCTCGTGGACCACGCCCTTGAGGACCACCGACTTGGCGCCCATGGCGAGAAGCGCGTCGGTCACGCGGCGCACGTAGGTCTCGTCCACGTCCTGGCCCTCGTAGGGGATGCCGGTGATGATGGAGGCCTCGGTGAGGTTGGGGGTGAGCACGTCGGCGCCGTCCACCAGGCTCTTCATGGCGTCACAGAGCTCGTCGGTGTAGGTGAGGTACTTCTCGCCGCCGTCGCCCATCACCGGGTCCACGAGGCGCAGCGCGCCGGGGTGCTCGCGGTAGAGGCGGGTGATGACGGCGACCTGCTCGGGCGCGCCCAGGAAGCCGGAGTAGACGCCGTCGAGCTGGATGCCCTCGGCGACCCAGGCGTCGAGGTACCCGGTCAGCATGGACGTGGTGTCGTGCATGTGGAACTCGGGGAAGCGCGTGTGCGCCGAGAAGAGCGAGGTCGGGACCGGGCACACGTCGATGCCGGCGGCCGAGAGCACGGGGATGGCCACCCCGAGCGAGCACTTGCCGTAGCCGCACAGGTCGTGGACGGCGGCGACGCGCGGCAGGTAGCCTCCCTCGCGCTGGTAGAGGTGCAGATTGCTGGCGTTGTTCATGGGGTTCTCCTTTGTCCGCGGACTGATGGACCAGCGTACAGGGGCACAGCATAGCCCTTTTGGGCGTCCCGTGGAGGCTCGTAACCTGACGGAAGCCTGCGGGCCGCCCGGCACGGGCTTCCACCTGCGGCGGGCGGGTCTCGCGTCAGCCTGCGGAAAGCCACCGGTCAGCATGCGGAAAGCGTCGCCCGCCACACTCCTCCCAGAGGACACGGGCGCATGAAGGTGTTGAATCCATATAGATTCGATACCTATACTAGGGAGGAGGTACGGTGAAGACGCGAGAGCTCGAGTGGGACCCAGAGAAGAGCAGGGCGAACCTTGCCAAACGCGGCATCAGCTTTCTGGAGGCGCAGCGCCTGTGGCAGGGAAGGGAGCAGGAGCGCGACCTGAGCCTCGGCGTGCCCCCGACTTCCGAGAAAGGGTGCAAGTAGGCGGCCCTTCTCGCCCGCTTTGCCCCTATACTACTAGGGGCGTATGCAACGACAGAGGAGGCATCATGGCAGACCAGCCGCTCGTGGGCATCATCATGGGTTCCAAGTCCGACATGCCCGTCATGGAGGCGTGCACCGCGCAGCTCGAGGAGCTGGGCGTCCCGTACGAGCTGGTCATCGCCAGCGCGCACCGCAACCCCGACAAGGTCCACGAGTGGGCCGGCTCCGCGGCCGACCGCGGCCTCAAGGTGATCATCGCCGCCGCCGGCAAGGCCGCGCACCTCGGCGGCGTCGTTGCCGCCTTCACGCCGCTGCCCATCATCGGCGTCCCCATGAAGACCTCCGACCTCGGCGGCATGGACTCGCTGCTCTCCATGGTGCAGATGCCCTCCGGCGTGCCGGTGGCCTGCGTCGCCATCAACGGAGCCAAGAACGCGGCCATCTACGCCACGCAGATCCTGGGCGCCACCATGCCCGAGTACCGCGAGAAGATCGTTGAGCTCAAGCGCCAGATGGCGGAGGCCTAGGCCAGACCCGCGGGCCCGGCGCGCCGCGGCGAGAAGAACGGAGGGGCCATGGCCTCGCACTTCAAACAGCCTGAGGGGAAGGGCGGCGACCGCCGCGCCCCCGCCGCCCGAACGGGCGGCAACCCGCGCACGGGCCTGCGCACCCGCAAGGGTGGCGACGAGTCCTACCACGCGCCGGAGGGCAACCCCCACGCGGCCTCCACGCCCCACAGCGCCGAGGCGCGCTACATCCCCGTCGTCTCCGGGGCCGACGAGCGCGGCTCGGGCCGTCGCGGGCGCCACAGCGCCCACTTCGTGGAGACCGACCCCTACGACCTCTCCGGGCGCCGCAGCAAGGGTCCCAGGAAGCGCGTCGGCAGCATCGTCTCCGTCGTGCTGTTCGTGGTGGGCGCCGGGCTGCTCCTCGCCGCGGCGGGCATGTGGATCTACAACCAGTGGCAGTACCACCAGCAGGACGTCCTCAACGAGGAGCTGGCCACCTACGCCGACGTCTCCGACAACGGCACCACCGCGCCCTCGGTTGACTGGGAGGCGCTGAAGGCCGTGAACGACGACGTCGTGGGCTGGGTCCAGATCCCGCGGACCGTGGTCAGCTTCCCCGTCTACCAGGCCGAGGACAACGAGAAGTACATCCGCACGGGCGCTGACGGCAGCTACGCCGTAGGCGGCCTGATCTTCATGGACTACGCCAACACCGCGCCGGGCATGGTCGACGGGCAGACGCTCATCTACGGCCACCACATGCGCAACGGCTCCATGTTCAAGGCGGTCTCGGACTTGGTCAACCAGGAGATGTTCGACAAGGTGCCGAACGTCTGGTACGTGACCGAGGAGGCCACCTACGACCTCGTGCCGCTGTTCGTCTACCAGACCGTCGGCAGCGACGAGAACGCCCGGAAGCTCACCTTCGAGTCGGACGACGAGCTGCGCGCCTACCTCACCGACCTTCTCGGCAGGGCCGTGGCCAAGAACCCGGACGCCGAGACGCTCATCTCCGGCGCGTCGCACGCACTCACGCTCTGCACCTGCAACTACGACTACAGCGACGACGGCCGCACGCTGCTCGTGTGCGTGCCCAAGGCCGCGCAATAACCCCCATCCACCAGGCCCTGCCGACAGAAAGGACCATGATGGCCGAGAACAGCAAGCACGTGAGCTACGCCGACGCCGGCGTCGACACCGCCGAGGGCGCCCGCGCCGTGGACGCGATCAAGGCCGCCGTGGCCGCGACCAACCGACCCGAGGTCATCGGCGGTCTGGGCGGCTTCGGCTCGTGCTTCTCGGCCGCCGCGCTGAAGGACATGGAGGAGCCGATCCTTGTCTCCGGCACCGACGGCGTGGGCACGAAGCTCGCGATCGCGCAGCTGCTGGACCGCCACGAGACGGTGGGCGAGGACCTGGTGGCCATGTGCGTGGACGACATCGTCCCGATGGGCGCCGAGCCGCTGTTCTTCCTGGACTACGTCGCGATCGGCAAGCTGCGTGCCGAGCACGTCGCCAAGATCGTGGGCGGCATCGCCGAGGGCTGCCGCAAGTCCGGCTGCGCGCTCGTGGGCGGCGAGATGGCCGAGCATCCCGGCGTCATGGCCGCCGACGACTACGACCTCGCCGGCTTCGTGGTGGGCGTCGTGGACCGGCCCAAGCTGCTGGGCCCCGAGCTCGTTCGCGTGGGCGACGTGATCCTGGGCATTCCGAGCTCCGGCATCCACTCCAACGGCTACTCGCTCGTGCGCAAGGTCGCGATCGAGGGGCGCAGCGTGGAGGAGCTGGAGACGCCGCTTGAGGAGCTGGGCGGCGAGTCGCTCGCCGACGCCGTGATGCGCCCGACGAGGATCTACGCGGGCCAGCTGCTGGCCGCGCTGCGCGCCGGCGCGCCCGTGCACGCGATGGCGCACATCACCGGCGGCGGCATCACCGAGAACCTCGACCGCGCGATGCCCGAGGGCGTCGACGCTCTGGTTTACCGCGGTGGCGAGGGCGGCCCCGCCTGGGATGTGCCGCCCGTGATCTCCTACATGGTGCGCGCGGCTGGGCTCACGACCGAGGAGGCCTACCGCACGTTCAACATGGGCGTGGGCATGAGCGTGATCTGCGCGCCCGAGGACGTGGAGCGCGTGCGCGGGCTGCTTGCCGAGCAGGGGCTCGAGACCTTCGTCATGGGCGAGTGCGTGGCCGGCGAGGCGGGCGCCAGGGGCAAGGTGGTGTACGACGATGAGCGTTAAGATCGGCGTCCTCATCTCCGGTAGCGGGACCAACCTGCAGGCCATCATCGATCGCATCGCCGACGGCTCGCTCGACGCCTCGATCGAGCTCGTGGTGAGCTCGCGGCCGAGCGCCTTCGGCCTCAAGCGCGCCGAGGCCGCCGGGCTGCAGACGCTCACGCTCTCCAAGGAGATCTACGCCGACCCGGAGAAGGCCGACGAGATCATCGCGGCCGAGCTCACGCGTCGCGGCGTGGACTACGTCATCATGGCCGGCTACATGCGCAAGGTGCACGACCCGATCCTGGCGGCGTTCCCCAACCGCGTGGTCAACCTTCACCCGGCGCTGCTGCCGAGCTTCCCCGGCGCCCACGCCATCGACGACGCGTACGCGCGCGGCGTGAAGGTCACGGGCGCGACGGTGCACTTCGCGAACGCCGACTACGACGCCGGCCCGATCATCGCGCAGCGCGCGCTCGCGGTCGAGGAGGGCTGGACGGTCGACGAGCTCGAGGAGCACATCCACGAGATCGAGCACGAGCTGTACCCCGAGGTAGTGGGGATGCTCGCCGCCGGGCGCGTCCACGTGCGCGAGGACCTGACGGTGGCGATCGACCCGGCCTAGGGCCTGACCCGCAATTTGACGGGAGGGACCCGCCCGTGAGGGCGGGTCCCTCCCGCGTTTTCGGTCGGGCCACGGGCGGTGCTAGCACACCGTGTATGCGCCGCCGTTCACGCAGATGATCTGGCCGTTGATATAGCGCGAGGCGTCGCTCGCGAGGAACACCATCACCGGGGCGCAGTCACGGTCGGCATCGCCCATGGCGCCGTCGATGGGATAGTTGACCTTGAGCTGCTGCTTGTGGTACTCGACGAGCTTGGGGTCGGCGGTTGCGAGCCACTGCTTGTACATCTCGGTCTGAATGGTGGGGTTGACGCAGTTGGTACGCACGTTGGATGCCTGGCCCCACTCGCGCGCGATGGAGCGGCTCCAGCCGAGGACCGCCGACTTGCTCGCTGCGTAGACGGCGCCGTTGGGCATGCCGGTGAGCGCCGTGTCAGAGGAGTAGTTGATGATCGACCCCTCGCTCCCGCAGGCGGTGAACGCACGGTAGGCGGCCTGGTTCGTGTAGACCGTGCCCTTGAAGTTGACGTCCATGAGTCGATCGATTTGCTCGTCGGTGTAGTCGACTGCGGCGTTGTTGCTCTCGATGCCGGCGACGTTCGCTAGTACGTCGAGTCCGCCAAGGAGCTTCACCGCCTCGTCGAAGAACGTGTTGACCTGCTCACGGTCGGCAATGTCACAGTGGAGGTAGGTGGCGTGTCCGGCCGCGCCCTCCTGGGCGTTGGCCTCCGCCTCGGTCTGGCGGCCGCGCTCGTCATTGGTTCCGCAGAAGACGACCTGCGCGCCCTCGCGCACGTAGATCCTCACGGTCGCGGCGCCGATCCCCCGGCTCCCGCCCGCAACGACGATTCGCTTGTTCTCGAGCCGCATCGATGGTGTCCCTTCTCTCGGACGACTTGATAGACTTGCCATACTCCGATGGTCGTGCGGCGTGCCGCGCATGGTCAACGGGGCGGAAAGAAGATGAGACGCAAAGGGGAAAGTGTCCCACGGATGACGGGTTCGAACGCGAACAGCGAGATGAGGGCAGCCATTGCAGAGACTCTTGTCGCCATGGTGCGCGAGCGGTCGTACTCATCCATCTCCGTGCGGGAGCTCTCCTCTCGGGCCCACGTCTCCAAGAGCAGCTTCTACCGATGCTTCGACTCGAAGGACGATGCCCTTCTGCACTATGGTCGGGTCCTGTATGCGCGCGATTTCGAGAGCGATCTGAGAAAGGGTGTCGCCAGGCCTTCGCGCGAGGAGGCGAGCCGTTTTCTGCGCAAGAGGTTCGACTTCGTGAGAAGGCACGCATCCTATTTCAGAGTGCTGGAAAGCAATGGCTTGCTCGACCGCATGTTTGCAAGCCTCGATGCGGATCTCGCCGATCTCCTGAGTGGGGGAATAGCCTCCGTCTCGCCGTATACGAGGGCGTTGTTCGTAGGATCGAGCGCGGGCATCATCAAGTGCTGGATTCAGCGGGACTTTCGCGAGGATGAGGGAGAGATCGTCGAGCTGTTCTCCCGGGTCGCGGGGCTCTCGTAGCCCTGGCCCCGCCCCAGACGACTGGCTAGCGACGCTCGAGCGTGACGACGGACTCCACGTGCTTGGTGTGGGGGAACATGTCGACGGGGGCGACGCGGGTCAGGCGGTAGCCGCGCTCGCGGAGGACCTCGAGGTCGCGCGCCTGCGTGACGACGTTGCAGCTCACGTAGACGATGCGCTGCGGCCTGAGCGCGGCGGCGCCGACGAGGAACTCGGGCGTGCTGCCCGCGCGCGGCGGGTCCATGATGACGGTGTCGAAGCTCCGGCCGCGACCCTTGCGCTCCATCCAGGACGTGGCGTCGGCGGCCACGAAGCGGCAGCGTTCGGCGACGCCGTTCGCCTCGGCGTTGCGCCGGGCGCAGGCCACGGCGGACGAGACTTGCTCTACGCCGGTGACCTGCAGCTCGTTCGAGCGCGCGGCGGCGCAGATGCCGATGGTGCCGGTGCCGCAGTAGGCGTCGAGGACGTGGCCTGAGGACCCGGCTCCCTCGAGCGCGAGCTCGTAGAGCACCTCGGTCTGAGCGGGGTTCGTCTGATAGAAGCTGGTCGGGCCGATCTCGAAGCGGCAGTCGAGCAGCTCGTCGTGCATGATACTGGGACCGAAGAGCGTGCGGCTTCGACGCCCGAGGATTGCGTTGGTACGCCGGTCGTTGACGTTGAGGACGATGCTCGTGACATCGGGGCATGCGGCGCGGAGCTCGTCGACCACGCGACGTTCGTCGCGAAGCTCCGCCATGCGGGTAACCAGTGTGAGCAGGACGTCATCGGTCTTCCAACCGCAGCGGACCACGGCATGGCGGAGCACGCCGATCCCACGGTCCTCGTCGTAGGGCGGGATGTGGAGGCGCTCGGCGACGCGAGCGACCGAGTTCAGGATGGCTCGGGCGCGCGGGTCCTCAACGAGGCATTCGTCGCAGGGCACGATGCGATGGGTTCCCGCGGCGTAGAAGCCGCAGCGCACGCGGCCGCCACGTGCGTGGGCGAACGGGGTCGCAGCCTTGTGCCGGTAGCGCACGGGCTCGTCCATGCCGCGGATATCCTCTAGGCTCGCGCCGTCGGCGGAGGCCATGTCCCCGAGCAGGTCGAGGACCTGCTCCTGCTTGCGACGCAGCTGTATGAGGTAGGGAACGGCGAGCCACTCGCAGCCGCCGCAGTCCCGAGAGATCGGGCAGGTATAGGTCTTGTATCCCATGGAGCCTCCTTCGCAGCAAGCATACCCGACCGAGGCGGCGCGCACCCCTTCCAACAGGCTCCGGGTCGTTCGTGGGGCCATCCGCCCGTTAAAGCGTCGCGCGCCGCGGCCTCCGGGACCAATTCAGGTCTTCGGCTCATCGAGTCTGTACTTTTTCGGCGTACCCCGAAGTACAGATTCGATTTTCGAGACAGTAACCGCTGGTAGAGGAGTTGCTCATCGAGTCTGTACCATGCGATAGCGCCAAAAACTACAGACTCGATGATTCGATGGCTCAAAACAGGCGGCTTGCGGGAGAAAGAAGGGTGTCGTAGAGCGCCATCTGTGCCTGCCGCTCCTCAAACGTGCATTCGGGCTGGTCGAGTCCGAGCCTCTTCCGAAGCATCCAGGTGAAGTTCTCGAACTTCGCGAAGGTGCCAATTTGGCCATAGGTCGCCGATATCGTCTTGATCCCCATGGCCTCTATTGCGTTTCTTCGCGCCTGCGTGTGGTCGAGACGATATTGACCGGTATGGAACCTACGGCTGTCGTATTCGAGGTCGGTGCCGAACTCGGGCAGGTAGAGGTCGCCCTTGAGAAAGCGGGAGCCGAGGAGCTCCTGTATCCGCTCGTCGATCTCGATCCTCTGATTGGCGTGCATGACGAAGGGACCCATCCCTCCCAGGTTCGGTGGCATCCCGTACTCCATCCCGAGGAAGACCTCCATCGGCGAGGCCAGGCCGTCGATGACATGCGCGAGCGCCTCGCGAGCACGCCGCACTCCCCGGGTTCCCGGAGGGAGGCGGTCAACATAGGCACGAAGGCTCTCTACCGTGGTGAGCTGCCCCCGCTCGCCGACGTAGTCGCGGCCGTCGTCGCCTATGGAGAAGGTGGAGCAGAGATAGCATCCGATGCGCACGGTTTCGAGGAAGGGCTCGGATGCAGCCATCTGTGCGTAGGTGAGCTCGGGCGAGGCTATCGTGTTGTCTCCCGAAAGGCGGCAGAGGGAGCCCTCCGGGAGAGGGCGACTTATCACGTGGGCCACGGCGCCGTCCATCCTGTGTCCCAGCCGGCGGTCGGGAACGAGCAGGTGCAGCGGTCGCCGCTCGTCCGGGTCGAACGGCAGCGACTCCGCCCGCACCTCCCGAAGCCCGGCGGTTGCCCGTGCAATGACAGCGCTGCCAGTGGGTTCCGGGAGCGCTTCGTCCGCGGTCTTGGTGAGCCAGTAGCGCAGTGAAGAGTCGAACCCGATGCTCAGTCCCATGAGGCACCTCCCCAATCGAAGAGCCCCACATCTTACGAGGCGTAACTTACCGCTAGCTGCCACAAGCGCGCTCACCCGGCGCATGACGCCGTTCGCCGCCGTCTCGACGGATTCTCCATTTGCGTAGAAACCAATGTGATATCACAATGACCTCAGTCGAGGCGGCCACCCCGGGCCCGCACGACACCAGGAAAGGAACTGCAATGACCGTAGAGAAGCAGGCTCGCGCCGGATCGGGCTGGCCCATGCTCTTCGTCGCCCTCGTCGCGTACGCGGCCTCCATCTGGGGCATCGTCCAGGGCATCATCATCCTCGCCACCGCGGAGGACGCCGGCGTGCCCGCCCCCGCCACGGGCCCCGCGCTGCTCGTGGGCGGCATCGTGCTGCTCATCGTGGCCATCATCGTCACCTGCGGATTCTTCTCGCTGCAGCCCGGCCAGGCCCGCGTGCTCGTGCTCTTTGGCAACTACGTGGGCACCGTCCGCGAGTCCGGCTTCTACTGGGTGAACCCCTTCTACAGCCACAGCCTGGGCTCGGACGGCACCGGAGCCTCCATCGACGTCAGCTTCGAGGAGGGCACCCCGTCCGTGAAGGCCGCCGCGGCCGCCAAGACCCTCTCCACCAAGGTCTCCCTGCGCGCCCGCACCCTCAACGGTGACCGCCTCAAGGTCAACGACAAGATGGGCAACCCCATCGAAATTGCGACCGTCGTGGTCTGGCACGTGACCGACACCGCCAAGGCGCTCTTCGACGTGGACCACTACCCCAGCTACGTGGCCATGCAGACCGAGACCGCCCTGCGCCACGTGGCGAGCATCTACGCCTACGACCACATGGAGGATGACGACGCCTCCAACAGCTCCATCACGCTGCGCTCCAACATCGAGGAGGTCTCCCAGTCCCTGCGCGACGAGCTTGACCGCCGCCTCGCCCCGGCCGGCGTCTCCGTGGACGACGCGCGCCTCACGCACCTTGCGTACGCGCCGGAGATCGCCCAGGCCATGCTGCGCCGCCAGCAGGCTGAGGCCATCATCGCCGCCCGCAAGAAGATCGTCGAGGGCGCGGTCTCCATGGTGGACATGGCGCTCAGGGAGCTCTCCGACGGCGGTGTGGTGGAGTTCGACGAGGACCGCAAGGCCGTGATGGCCTCCAACCTCATGGTCGTCCTCTGTGGCGAGTCCGAGGCCCAGCCCGTGCTCAACACCGGCTCCCTCTATCAGTAGGCGAGAAGAACGTGGCTGCGCGCAAGCAATATCCCCTGCGTATAGACCCCGAGGTCTGGGCCGCGGTCGAGCGTTGGGCCGCAGACGAGATGCGCTCCGCCAACGGTCAGGTCGAGTGGATCCTGCGCGACGCCCTGCGCCGCGCAGGCCGCCTGCCCAAGAAGGACGAGAAGAACCCCGAGTCGTGACCTGACAAATGACCCTATCACCTTTGTCAGGTCACCGCCCTCACCGTTCTTCTCGCCCGCTGCCCGATATGTGCGCAACGCGACGCGTCCCCGTGGGTAAGGTGAGTGCATCGTACACACACCCCGTCCAAGGGAGGCATCATGGCTGCAAAGGGAACGGAGAAGGTCAAGAACGTGGTCCTTGTGGGCCAAGGCGGCGTGGGCAAGACCATGCTGGCCGAGGCTATGCTTCACCTGACGGGGCGTACCACCCGTCTCGGCGGCCACGCCGGCACCAAGCCCACGCTGGACTATGACGGCGAGGAGGGGGAGCGCGGGTTCTCCATCTCCACCGCCATCGCACCGATCATCTGGGAGGGTACGCGCCTGAACGTGCTCGACGCCCCGTGCTACCCCGACTTCGTGGGTGACGCCTACGCCGCCATGAGCGCGTGCGAGACGGCCGTCTTCGTCGTGGACGCCGCAAGCGGCCCGGGCACCATTACCACCCGCCTGTGGTACGCGGCCGAGGAGCTCAGCCTCGCCCGCGCGCTGTTCATCAACCGTCTCGACCGCCCCGACGCCGACTTTGACGTGGCCATGGCCGCGCTGCAGGAGCGCTTCGGCACCAACCTCGGCGCCGTCACCATCCCGATGGGCTCCGGCGAGGCCTTCTCCGGCATCATCGACGTCGTCCACATGAAGGCGCGCCACCTCGAGAACGGCAAGCCGGTCGTCGAGGACGTCCCCGCCGAGTACGCCGACGCCGCCGAGGCCGCCCGCGCGCAGCTCACCGAGCTCGTGGTCGAGGCGGACGACGAGGTCATGATGAAGTACCTCGAGGGCGAGGAGGTCACCCAGGACGAGCTCGAGGGGCTTCTCGCCAAGGCCATCCGCGAGCGCGTCTTTGTCCCCGTCTTCGCCGGCAGCTGCGTGCGCGAGGAGGGCGTCATCTCCTTCATGGACGCCGCCGTGGCCTGGTTCCCCACGATGGCCGACTTTGGTCGCATCCCGCTGGTCAACGGCGAGCAGCTTGACATCTCCGAGGACGACGAGCGCCCCGTGGTCTTTGCGTTCAAGTCCCTCAACGACCCGCAGAACGGCCGCCTGTCCTTCCTCAAGGTCCTGGCCGGCACCATCACGCCGGGCATCGAGCTCACCAACGCGCGCACGCGCAAGACCGAGCGCCTGGGCCACCTCTACCAGATGTGCGGCCGCGATACCACCGACGTCCAGTCCGCCGCCGCGGGCGACATCGTCGTGGTGCCCAAGCTCGAGGCCATGACCGGCGACACGCTGTCCGTGACCGGCAAGGTCGAGGCCGCCGAGTTCCGCTTCCCCAACTCGCTCTACCGCATCGCCATCGAGCCCGACGCGCGCGGCACCGAGGGCAAGCTCTACGCCTTCCTGGAGAAGTCTGCGGACGCCGATCCCACCCTCAAGGTGGAGCGCGACGAGGACACCGGCCAGACCGTCATCTCCGCCATCGGCGAGGCGCAGGTCAGCGTCCTTCTCGACCGTCTTGAGGGCCGCGCGGGCATCACCGCCCACACCGTGGCGCTCAAGATCCCGTATCGCGAGACCATCCGCCGCGTGGCCTCCGCCCAGGGTCGCCACAAGAAGCAGACCGGTGGCGCCGGCCAGTACGGCGACTGCTGGCTGCGCATCGAGCCCAACCCGGGCGCCGGCTACGAGTTCGCGGACGAGGTCGTGGGCGGCCACATCCCGCGCGGCTTCATCCCGGCCATCGACAAGGGCGTCCAGGAGACCATGCGCGAGGGCGTGCTCGCGGGCTACCCGATGATTGACGTCAAGTGCGCCGTCTACGAGGGCTCCTACCACCCCGTCGACTCCAACGAGATGGCGTTCAAGACCGCCGCGCGCATCGGCTTCCAGAAGGCCGTCGCCCAGGCCGAGCCCGTGCTGCTCGAGCCCATGGCGCACCTGCGCATCACCGTGCCGGAGAGCTACGCCGGCTCCGTGATGGGCGACGTCTCCGCGAGCCGCGGTCGCGTTGAGGGCATGGAGGCCGGCACGGGCGCGCAGGCCGGCGAGACCACCGTCGTGGCCACCATCCCGTATGCCGAGGTCACCGACTACGCCACCCGCCTGCGCTCGCTCTCCCGCGGCACCGGCGAGTTCGAGATGGAGGTCTCCGGCTACGAGCAGGTCCCGCACGACATCCAGCAGCGCCTGGCGGATGACTACGCAGCCCGCCGCGCCGCCGGCGAGAAGTAGCCTGTAAACTGGGGGCAGTCCCCAATTTACAGAACCCCCACGCGGGCGGTCGGTTTCACGCCGGCCGCCTGTTTTTCTCGCCATGGGCGGGGTAAAATGCTGCTATGCGACTATCACTTCCAACCGAGGAGGAAACCATGCTCTCCGCAGTTCAGATCAAGCCGGACGTCTACTGGGTCGGCGCGCTCGACTGGAACGCGCGCGAGTTCCACGGCTACACCACCGAGGCCGGCATCACCTACAACGCCTATCTCATCCTGGACGAGAAGGTCACGCTGATCGACACCGCCAAGGTCACCTTCACCGACGAGTTGCTCGAGCGCATCTCTTCGGTGATTGACCCCTCCAAGATCGACGTTCTTATCGCCAACCACGTTGAGATGGACCACTCCGGCAACACCCCCACGATCAAGCGCCTGGCGCCCGAATGCCAGATCTACTGCTCCGCGCCCCAGGGCGTGAAGAACATGACCGCGCACTTCGGCGACCTGGGCTACAACGGCGTCAAGACCGGCGACACCCTCTGCATCGGCAAGCGCACGCTGACCTTTGTGCAGACGCCGATGGTCCACTGGCCGGACAACATGGTCACCTACGACGCCTACGATAAGATCCTCTTCTCCAACGACGCGTTTGGCCAGCACTTTGCCAGCTCGGCGCGCTTTGACGACGAGAACGACATGTGCGAGGTCATGCACCAGGCGCACAAGTACTACGCCAACATCGTGCAGCCGTACCGCGCGCAGGCCGCGGCGGCGGTGAAGGCGGTGCGTGGGCTGGGCCCGGACGCGCTCGAGCTGATCTGCCCGGCGCACGGCATCATCTGGCGCAGCCACGTCGAGGACATCCTCGCCGCGTACGAGGGCTTCGTGTCCGGCGAGGTCCAGGAGCGCGCGCTGGTGGTCTACGACTCCATGTGGCACTCCACCGAGCAGATTGCCCGCGAGCTGGTGGACGGCTTCCTGGCCGCCGGCGTGCCCGCGCAGCTCGTGGACCTCAAGGAGAACCACATCTCCAACGTGATGGACGTGTTCATGGACTGCAAGTACGTGTGCGTGGGCTCGCCGACGCTCAACAGCCAGATGCTGCCGACCGTCGCCGGCTTCCTCACGTACATGAAGGGCCTCTCGCCCAAGAACGACAACCGCGTCGGCCTGGCGTTCGGCAGCTACGGCTGGGCTCCGATGGGACCCAAGAACGTCGCGGCCGAGCTCGAGGCCGCGGGCTTCCAGATGCCCGTCGACACGCTTGCCGTGAACTGGATTCCCGGCGAGGAGCAGCTGGGCGCCGCGCGCGACGCGGTCGCGGGTCTGATGGCGTAGCGCCGCTGCGGAACAGAATACACGCGATTGTGAGGAGGTCGCCCGCATGGGCGGCCTCCTTTCGCGTAGCTGACGCGTAGCTGACACGGAAGGCAAAACATATCGAATCAAATACTCTAAAACTCCACTTATGAAACGCTCGATACCGTATATCTTCGTGTATACGGCGAAAGGAGGTCTCGTGAGGGAGCTAAGGGTTGGGTTCGAGTCGGCGCTGGACTTCTGGCGGGCGGCGCGCATCGCCGCGCCCGGGCGGACCGTCGAGGTCCCCGAGGGAAAGATCTACGGGGCGCGGGAGCTGTCGCTCTCCGAGCAGGTGACCCTCGCCTGCAACCTCTGCAACACCGAGCCCCCGCTCGACGTTGTGGTGCCGGATGCTGCGCACAGGCACGCCCACGTCTCGCTGACCGATCACGTATGGCATGGACCAATCGGAACCGAGCGCGTGTTTGGCCTTGGGAACGGAATCGAAGTGTGCAGGATTCCCCTTGTCATCGTTCAACTGGCTCGCATCCTCGACGAGATCGAGCTTGTCGAGCTGGGCTTGGAGATGTCGGGAACTTACGGTCTCTCGCCGCGTTCATCGGGTGGGGAGCCTGAAGACTGTCGTCCGCTTGTCAGCCCCTCTGAACTGAGGGAGTACGCCCTGGCTGCGCGAGCTCTGGGAGTGAGGGGTGCCGCGACCGCATGTCGAGCAATGGAGCTTGTTGTTCCAAACTCCAACTCTCCGAGGGAGACGGATATCGCGATTGCCTTCCAGTTCTCACGCCGTCAGGGTGGCCTCATGGTCGGCGGCTTTGAGATGAACAAGTCAATCAGGCTTCCCGAAGCTCTGGCGGAACAAATCGGTCAGAGCGTGATCAAACCGGACTTCTCTTGGGACAACGGAACCGTGGTCGAGTACGACAGCGAACAGGAGCACAGAACTCCCGAAGCTCGCGCACGAGACGAACGGAGACGACGCGCGTACCAGTCGGTCGGAATGGACTGCCTGACGCTCACGAATGACATTCTTAGAAGCAACGAGCGGTACGAGTGGTTCGCGGGCGAGCTCGAGCGCAGTCTTGGCATCTCCAGAAGGGGCCTGACTCCAGCTATGGTCGAGAGTCGCAGGCGGCTGCGAGAACGTCTCTTCGGTCCGGAGACGGAGGAGGCGGCCCTCACCTCCCTTGCGCTCAAGTCGTGAGAGCGTGCCCTGCAAAACTCTCGCTCGTGATGAATAACTGCGCCACGGCATGCAAAACTCTCGTTCGTGATGAAGGATTTCGGGTTCAAAGGCTCTCCCATTAAGGAGACGGAGCAAGAAACCCCAGTTGGGTCAGAAGAAGCGTGACGAGAGGGCTGTATTTGCCTGAGAAAGTTTCATCACGAACGGCAGTTTTGCAGACGGAATCGTCAACTTTCATCACGAGCGACGGTTTTGCGGAAACGTGGAGCGTCCCGGGGGTCAACGAGGGGCGTATGGTGCGTGCGAATCCACGACCTGCTAAAATTAACCCGGTGTGTCGACGGTGCCAGCGTCCCTGCCGCGGCACGTATCTGACATCCGACCAAGGAGGTTGCGCACAAGCGCATGGACGTAGCGATATCTATTGTGGTCACTTTCCTGCTCACGCTGGCCAACGGCTATTTCTCGATGTCCGAGCTTGCCGTAGTGAGCTCCAAGAGGGCAGTACTCGAGCCGGAGGCTGAGGAGGGGGACCGCAAGGCGCGCGCCGCTCTCGACCTCGGTTCCAACTCCGAGCAGTTCCTCGCCACCATCCAGGTTGCCATCACGCTCGTGGGCTTCGCGTCCTCCGCGTTCGCGAGCACGAGCCTCTCCGACCCGCTCGGCAACTGGTTCATGAGCCTCGGCATGCCCGCGGGCATCGCCGTCCCCCTGGCCCCGGTGCTCATCACCCTCGCGGTCTCCTACCTCTCCATCGTCGTGGGCGAGCTCGTTCCCAAGCGCATCGCCCTCTCTGACGCCGAGCGCATCGCCAAGTCGGTCGCCGGCCCCATCCGCGGCTTCATGACCATCGCCCGCCCGCTGGTCTGGCTCACGGCCAAGTCCGCCAACGGCCTCTCCGCGCTGCTGGGCATCAAGTCCGCCGACGAGCGCGAAAGCGTCTCCGAGGAGGAGATCAAGTACATGGTCGCCGACGCCGACGAGCTCTCCGACCAGGAGAAGTCCATGATCCACGAGGTCATCGAGCTCGGCGACACCATCGCCCGCGAGGTCATGATTCCGCGCGTGGACATGACCGCCGTCGAGGACACCGCCACGCTCTCCGAGGTGCTCGCCATCATGCGTCGCACCGGCTACTCGCGCATCCCGGTCTACCACGAGTCCGTCGATCGCATCGTGGGCGTCGCGCACATCAAGGACATCATCAGCCCCATCCTCGACGAGGGCCGCGCCGCCGACCCCGTAGCGCGCCACGCCCGCACCGCCAGCTTCATCCCGGACACCAAGGACATCATCCCGCTGCTCTCCGAGATGCAGTCCAGCCACGACCAGATGGTGATCGTCGTGGACGAGTACGGCGGAACCGCCGGCGTCATCACGATCGAGGACATCGTCGAGGAGGTCGTCGGCGAGATCGAGGACGAGTTCGACCCCGACAACAAGTACCTCACGCAGCTCTCCG
>JAUNEG010000009.1 GCA_030525685.1 Atopobiaceae bacterium
GGAGAAGTTCCAGCGCTTGATGGTGCCCTGGAAGCCCTTGCCCTTGGAGGTGCCGATGACGTCAACGGACTTGACGTCGGCGAAGTCGGCGACGGTGACGACGTCACCGGTCTTGTGCTCCTCGCCGTTCTCGACGCGGACCTCGCGGAGGTGGCGCATCGGCTCGACGCCGGCGGCCTTGAAGTGGCCGGCCATGGGCTTGTTGACGTGCTTGTCGGAGATGTCTCCGAAGCCGATCTGGACGGCGTCGTAGCCGTCGGTCGCCTTCGTCTTGACCTGCGAGACGGTGCAGGGGCCAGCCTGGATGACGGTGACGGGCACGACGTTGTCGTTCTCGTCCCAGATCTGCGTCATCCCAAGCTTGCGGCCAAGGATCGTGCTGACCATACGCTTTCCTAACCCTCGGTGGTCATGGGATCTGCCGGGCGCCCCTTGCGCCCGTCCCCAGCGGACCACGTCCTGTATCTGCTGCTCAAAGGGTATTTCATGGCCTCTCGGCACAGCTGTCCCCTTTTGTGCAGCCCGTCTAGTCTACACGCGCCCGCGCGGCTGCACAATGTCTCCATACATTTTTAGCTGCGCTGAGCTGCGGCGGCACATTCCGCGCCCCCGGGCGTATCCATGGGTTTGCGACGGCACGTGCCGGGTGGGTTAGAACGACCGCGTCGTCCCCGTCCGCGCCGCCGTTTGGGTTAGAACCACCGCGTCGTCCCTCTCCGAGATGCGCTTCGGACGGGGACGATGCGTTGTTTCTAACCCGGGCGCCGGAGTTGACGGGGACGATGCGTTGTTTCTAACCCGGGCGCGGGGCGTCACGCCTCCTGGTTCACGATCTTCTCGCACGCGAAGGTGACCGCCTCGGGGTCGAACTCGTAGACCAGCACGCAGCAGTTGCCGAGACGCACGTCCTGCGGACAGCACGCGAGCCCCTCCCAGGCGAGCTTGAACTGCAGCGTGGCGGATCCGTGACAGACCGCCAGCGCGCAGTCGACGCCCGGCGCGCTCATGACATCGGTCATGGCAGCGACGACACGCTTTCGCAGGGCGACGCTCCCCTCCCCGCCGTACGGGACGAGCGACTCCCCCGGATCCCAGAGCTCCGTCGGCACGTCCTCCTGCGGCCCGCCCTCGAAGTCGCCGTAGCTGCGCTCCATGAGGCCGTCCATGGGCTCCACGGGCGGCAGGTCCTTCTCGCCCGATCGGCGCAGCTCCTCGCGCACCACCTCGAGCGTCGAGACCGCCCGGCCGAGCGGCGAGGTGCACATCCGGTCGAAGCGGACGCCCTGGGCGGCGAGCCAGCGGCCCGCACCTCGCGCCTGCTCGACGCCCAGCTCCGTGAGCGGCGAGTCGCAGCGTCCCTGGACCCGCTTCTGCAGGTTGAACTCGGTCTGGCCGTGGCGGAGCACGTAGAGCGTCGGCATGCTAGAGCGCCTCCGTCACGGCGGCGAGAAGGTCCGCGTACTCGGTGAACGCCGGGAGGTCGGGGTTGTCCGCCTGGATCTGCGGCGTGCTGCGGAAGAGGAAGCCCGCCTTGCTCGCGCGGATCATCGCGAGGTCGTTGAAGGAGTCGCCGGCGGCGATGGTGTCAAAGCCACAGCTCTGGAGCGCACGGACGGTCGTGAGCTTGGAGTTCTCGCAGCGCATGCGGTGGGCGAGGATCTCTCCGGACGGGGCCACCTCGAGCGAGTTGCACAGCAGCGTGGGCCAGCCCAGCTTGGCCATGAGCGGGCGCGCGAACTCCTCGAACGTGTCGGAGAGAATCACGACCTGCGTGCGCTCGCGCAGCGCGTCGAGGAACTCGCGCGCTCCGGGCAGCGGGTCGATCCGCGCGATGACGTCCTGGATCTGGGGCAGCCCCAGCCCGTGCTCGCGCAGCGTGGCGATGCGGAAGGCCATGAGCCTGTCGTAGTCCGGCTCGTCGCGCGTGGTGCGGGAGAGCTCGGGGATGCCGGACTCCTCGGAGAACGCGATCCAGATCTCGGGCACGAGCACGCCCTCGAGGTCAAGGCAGACGATGTTCATGGGCACTCTCCTCCTGGGACGACGCCGTCGCGCCCATCATACACGGCCTTGGTTTCGCGTTGGAAACGAGGCCCGAGGATGCGAGGCCTTCCAAAACCGTCTCTCGTGCAACATTTGCCGTTTTGGTTTTCGAATCGACGATTTGTTACACGAGACGCCATTTTGGGAACAACATGGGACACAGACCCGACCGCCCACGCCGCCGGCTTTCCGTCGAAGGGAGAAGCATGCCTGCCTACGAGCTATTCATCATGTCCTCGTGCCCCTATTGCCAGAAGGTCCTGCGGTTCATGGGCCGACATGGGATCGAGCTGCCCCTGCGCGACATCACCTCCGACCCTGACGCCCGTGAGGAGCTCGTTCGCGTGGGTGGCAAGCCGCAAGTCCCCTGCCTGTTCATCGACGGTGCCCCACTGTACGAGTCGGATGACATCATCGCCCACCTCTCTGAGTCGTTCGAGGACTAGCAGCTCAGCGTACCTGTACATCACATTTGACAGACGCATGGCACCATGCCGAGTACGCTCTCGCCAACGAGAGGGGGCGTCGAGACGATGGTCGCGGTCGAGGCCCAGGAACGGAGAAGGGAGCGCGTGACGCACGGGCGCCACGTTCTTCTCGCGCTTCTTCCGCTCCTCGCGGCGAACCTGCGCCTCGCTGCGAATGACAGATCCGGTGTAGTGGAAGACGGTTCGGTACTCCTCCACATGCACTGAGTTTTCGTACAGATGTATTCCGCCATCAGAATCGACATATCCCGAATATCCCCTGACTGCCCCCTAGGTCAGCAATCATGCCCCCGAGTGGGCGAGTAGGGCGCGACGATGTCAAAAGCACGACCGCACCCATCAAGATCTTGCGTGTCGAAGCCTTGAGGCGGTCCGACGTCCCTCCCATTCCTACCAATACGCGGTAACTGTATCAGTAGGGGGGCAAGTTTAATCCCTGAGCGGTCGGGGCTGGTCGGGGACGGACTCACATCAGCCCATTCAAACAGCAAGCCCCCGACCAGACGGCCGGGGGCCCTGTTAGTGCTATCGGCTCAAGCAGGACTTAGAGCTTGATCTCGATGTCCACGCCGGCCGGGAGGTCGAGACGCATGAGCGAGTCAACCGTGGCGGCAGCCGGGTCGAGGATGTCGATGAGGCGCTTGTGGGTGCGCATCTCGAACTGCTCGCGGGAGTCCTTGTCCTTGTGCGGCGAGCGAATGACCGTGTAGAGGTTGCGCTCGGTGGGCAGGGGGATGGGACCGGACACGCGGGCGCCCGTCTTCTGAGCGGTGTCGACGATGAGCTTCGCGGACTGGTCAACGACCTCGTGGTCGTAGCCCTTGAGGCGAATCCTGATCTTCTGGCTTGACACTGTGTACCTCCAAATGAGCTAGGGCTCGGTGGTCGTTGACTTAGGAAGCGGTTCCGCCGTTCTTGGCGACGATCTCGTCGCGGATGTTCTTCGGGACGGGCTCGTAGGAGTCGAACTGCATGGTGTAGCTCGCGCGACCCTGCGTCTGCGAACGCAGGTCGGTGGCGTAGCCGAACATCTCGCCCAGCGGCACCTTGGCGCGGATGACCTTGGTGTCACGACGGTCCTCCATGCCCTCGATCTTGCCGCGGCGGGAGGAGAGGTTGCCCATGACGTCGCCCATGTACTGCTCGGGCGTCTCGACCTCGACCTCCTCGATCGGCTCGAGAAGGACCGGGTCGGACTTCTTCAGGGCGTCCTTGATCGCCATGGAGCCGGCGATCTTGAAGGCGGCCTCGGAGGAGTCGACCTCGTGGTAGGAGCCGTCGATGAGCTTGACCTTGATGTCGACGACCGGGTAGCCGGCGATGACGCCGCTCTCGAGCGCCTCTTGGATGCCCTTGTCGATGGAGGGGATGTACTCCTTCGGGATGACGCCACCGACGATGGCGTTCTCGAACTCGTAGCCCTTGCCCTCCTCGTTGGGCTCCATGTCGATGATGGCGTGGCCGTACTGGCCGCGGCCGCCGGACTGGCGGACGAACTTGCCCTCGGCGTGCATGACAGCCTTGCCGGCGGTCTCGCGGTAGGCGACCTGCGGCTTACCGACGTTGCAGTCGACCTTGAACTCGCGACGCAGGCGGTCGACGATGATCTCCAGGTGCAGCTCGCCCATGCCGGAGATGATGGTCTGGCCGGTCTCGTGGTCGGTGTGGACCTGGAAGGTCGGGTCCTCCTCGGCGAGCTTGGCCAGGCCGACGGACATCTTGTCCTGCTCGGCCTTGGTCTTGGGCTCGACGGCGACGGAGATGACCGGGGTCGCGAACTCGATGGACTCGAGGATGACCGGGTGCTTCTCGTCGCAGAGGGTCTCGCCGGTGGTGGTGTTCTTGAGGCCGACGCAGGCGACGATGTCGCCGGCGGAGCAGGCGTCACGGTCGACGCGCTCGTTGGCGTTCATCTCGAGGATGCGGCCGAGGCGCTCGCGGTTGTCCTTGACCGAGTTGTAGACGTAGGAGCCCGCCTCCGCCTGACCGGAGTACACGCGGATGTAGCTGAGCTTGCCGACGTAGGGGTCGGTCATGATCTTGAAGGCGAGGGCCGCGAAGGGCTCCTTCGGGTCGGCGTGACGGACCTCGGGCTCACCCTTGAGGTTGGTGCCGTCGATCTCAGTGACGTCGAGCGGGCTCGGGAGGTAGTCCACGACGGCGTCGAGGAGCTCCTGGATGCCCTTGTTCTTGTAGGCGGAGCCGACGAAGACGAGGTTGAGCCCACCCTCGATGACGCCCTTGCGCAGAGCCGCCTTGAGGGTGTCGACGTCGATCTCGGCCTCCTCGAGCACGGCCTCCATGATCTCGTCGGAGAAGTTGGAGGCGGCGTCGAGCAGCTCCTCGCGCTTCTCCTGCGCGAGGTCGACGAACTCGTCGGGGATGGCGTCCAGGGACTCCGGGTAGATCATGCCCTTGGCGTCCTCCTTGAAGTCCCACGCGGTCATGGTGACCAGGTCGACGAGACCCCAGAAGTTGGACTCGGCGCCCATCGGAATCTGGGCCGCCACGGCGTTGGCGTGCAGGCGGTCCTTCATGGTCTCGATGGCGTGGAAGAAGTCGGCGCCCACACGGTCGTACTTGTTGATGAAGGCGATGCGGGGGACGCCGTAGGTCGTGGCCTGACGCCAGACGGTCTCGGACTGCGGCTGGACGCCGGCGACGGCGTCGAAGACCGCGACCGCGCCGTCGAGGACGCGCAGGCAGCGCTCGACCTCGGACGTGAAGTCGACGTGGCCCGGGGTGTCGATGATCTGGATGACGTGGTCCTTCCAGAAGCACGTGGTGGCCGCGGAGGTGATGGTCACGCCGCGCTCCTGCTCCTGGACCATCCAGTCCATGGTGGCGGCGCCGTCGTGGACCTCGCCGATCTTGTGGGTCTTGCCCGTGTAGTAGAGGATGCGCTCCGTCGTGGTGGTCTTACCGGCGTCGATGTGGGCCATGATGCCGATGTTGCGGAGGTCATAGAGCTTGTACTTAACCTTTGCCATGTGGCTTCTCCTCGGTCTCGCGGACTAGAAGCGGTAGTGAGAGAA
Organism: Atopobiaceae bacterium; assembly: GCA_030525685.1. GTDB lineage: Bacteria > Actinomycetota > Coriobacteriia > Coriobacteriales > Atopobiaceae > Thermophilibacter. The sequence continues at coordinate 5,567 of JAUNEG010000009.1, forward strand.
GGCGCGGTTGGCCTCGGCCATCTTGAAGAGGTCCTCGCGCTTCTTGATGGAGGCGCCGACGCCGTTGGAGGCGTCGAGGATCTCGTTGGCAAGACGCTCGGCCATCGTCTTCTCCTTGCGGGCACGCGAGAAGTTGACGATCCAGCGGATGGCAAGGGTGGTGGCGCGACGGGAGTTGACCTCCATCGGCACCTGGTAGGTGGCGCCGCCCACGCGCTTGGGCTTGACCTCGAGGGTCGGGCGGACGTTGTCCATGGCCTTCTTGAAGACGGTGAGGGCGTCCTCGCCGCTCTTCTCGGCGACGATGTCGAAGGCACCGTAGACGATGCGCTCGGCGGTGGACTTCTTGCCGTCGAGAAGGACCTTGTTGATGAGCTGGGTCACGAGACGGTTGTTGTAGACGGCGTCAGGCTGGACCTCGCGACGGTGGTTCTTGGCTGCTGCACGACGCGGCATGGTGTATCTCCTTCAGTGAGTGCGATCGGGTACGCGGCGGGACTACTTGGGGCGCTTGGTGCCGTAGCGAGAACGGGCCTTCTGGCGGTTCTGGACGGCGGCGCAGTCGTAGGCGCCACGGATGATCTTGTAGCGGACACCGGGGAGGTCACGCACGCGGCCGCCGCGGATGAGGACGATCGAGTGCTCCTGGAGGTTGTGGCCCTCGCCGGGGATGTAGGCCGTGACCTCGATGCCGTTCACGAGGCGCACACGGGCGACCTTACGAAGGGCGGAGTTCGGCTTCTTCGGCGTGGTGGTGAAGACGCGGGTGCAGACGCCACGCTTCTGGGGGTTGTGCTGCAGGGCGGCGTTCTTGGACTTGGCCTTGACGCTCATGCGGCCCTTGCGGACGAGCTGGTTGATAGTAGGCAAAGCTCTCTCCTTCTATACTATCGACAACGTGCCTGTTGTAACCCGTATTCAAGGGCTGAGCAGCACCTCTGCCCCGGATTGACGCGAGGATGAACTTTACGCGCGCCCGCTCCAGTTGTCAAAACGCCACGGAGCCGGGCGTATCCATTCTTCACCGTACGTCCACGCACGACGCCCGGTTCTTCTCGCCGGGCGCCCGCACCCCGGAACGAGTGACAGGTTTTGCGGCTCGCGAGCACGGCGCGGCTCGGATGGGACGCAAAACCTGTCAGCGAGCGTCGGGTGATGGGGCGGCTACGCCCAGGAGAGCGCCACGGCGCCGATCCCGAGGTGCTTGGCGAGCACCGGACCCCCGTCCTTGACGCGGATGTGGGCCTCGGGGAAGGCGCGCCGGGCGGCGAGAAGGACCTCGCGCGCCTCGACCCCGCGCTCCCCGAAGTGCGAGACGAGCAGCTCCGACGCGCCCTCGGGCGCGCGGGAGACGAGCGCCTCGGCCATGCCGCGGGCGCCCCGGCCGTCGTCGAGCTTGACGATGGCGCCCTCGGAGAGCGTCATCACGGGATAGCGGTTGAGCTTGGTGGCCACCGCACGACGGATCGCGCCGAGGCGGCCGCTGCGGGAGAGGGCGACCATGTCGGGGACGCTGAAGACGATGCGCGTGGAGGAGCGCAGCGCCGAGAGCTCGTCGACGATCTGGGCGACGGAGCTGCCCGCGTTGGCGAGCGCCCGGGCGCGTCGGACGAGGAACTCGAGCGCGCCGGCCGTGCCCCAGGAGTCGAGCAGCGTCACACGGGCGTCGCCGAGGGCCTCGGCGGCCTGCTCGGCGCTGCGGAACGTGCCCGAGAGGCGCGCGGAGATCGTGAGGCAGAGGACCTCGTCGCCGGCGTCGAGGTGGCGCCGGAACACGGCCTCGAAGGCCGAGGGGCGCACGGCCTCGGTGCTCACGATGACGTCGCGGCCGTAGCCGCCGTTCTCCCCCATGAAGCCCTCCGCATGGCGCACGCCGCCGGACGCGTAGCCCATGGGCAGCACGTCGACGCCGAGCTCGGCGGCCTCGTTGCGCGTGAGGCCGCAGGTGGAGTCGGTGACTAGAGCGAGCATGTGCGGTCGCCTCCCATCGCACGGAACTTGTCGTAGCGGCGCGCCACGAGCTCGTCGGCGGAGAGCGGCTCCAGCTCGTCGAGGGCGAGCTCGACCTCGCGCACAAGGTCGTGGGCGATCTCGGTGTGCGTGAGGCCGAGGTCGGCCACCACGCCGTCGACCAGCCCCAGGCGCGAGAGGTCCTCGGCCGTGACGTGCAGGGCCGCGGCCGCCTCGTCGGCGCGCTTGGTGTCCTTCCAGAGGATCGAGGCGCAGCCCTCGGGGCTCACCACGGAGTACGCGGCGCTGCCGAGCATGTAGACGCGGTCGGCCACGGCGAGCGCCAGCGCGCCGCCCGAGCCGCCCTCGCCCACCACGACGCTCACGACGGGCGTCTTGAGGCCGCTCATGGCCACGAGGTTGGTGGCGATGGCCTCGCCCTGGCCACGCTCCTCGGCGCCGATGCCGCAGTAGGCGCCGGAGGTGTCCACGAGGCAGACCACGGGCCGGCCGAACTTCTCGGCCTGCCGCATGAGGCGCAGGGCCTTGCGATAGCCCTCGGGGTGCGCCATGCCGAAGTTGCGGCGCACGCGCTCCTTGGTGGAGTTGCCGCGCTCGATGGCGACCACGGTCATGACGCGCTCGCCCTTCCAGGCGATGCCGGCCACGATGGCGGCGTCGTCGGCGTAGAGGCGGTCGCCGTGGAGCTCGACGAAGCCGTCCCAGCCGCGCTCGATCAGCTCGAGGGCGGTGGCGCGCTCCGTGGAGCGGGTGAGCCTGACGATGTCGTAGGCGCTCTCGGGCGCGGGGGTGCGCTTGGGGCGCGCCCCGCGGCCGCGGCGGGGCTCCTCGTGGGCGAGCGCGTGCGGCGCGCCCGGACCCGGCACCTTGCCCGCGTGCAGGGCGAGAAGCTCGGCGATGGTGGCGACCATGTCCTTGCGCTCGACGATGAGGTCGCAGAAGCCGTGCTCGAGCAGGAACTCGGATCGCTGGAAGCCAGCAGGCAGGCGCTTGTGCGTGGTCTGCTCGATCACGCGCGGGCCCGCGAAGGCGACGAGCGCGCCCGGCTCGGCGAGGATGACGTCCCCCTCCATGGCGAAGCTCGCGGTGACGCCTCCGGTAGTGGGGTCGGTGAGCACGGTCAGGTAGGGCAGGCCGACCTCGCCGTGACGGCGCACCGCCGCGGAGACCTTGGCCATCTGCATGAGCGACGTGGTGCCCTCCTGCATGCGGGCGCCGCCGGAGACGGTGAAGCCCACGACCGGCAGGCCCAGCTCGCAGGCACGCTCGAAGGTCCGCGTGATCTTCTCGCCCACCACGGAGCCCATCGAGCCCATCATGAAGTCGGCGCTCATGAAGAACAGGGCGCAGTCGTGGCCGCCGACCTTGCCGCGGCCGCAGACAACGGCGTCGTTCTCGTGGCTCTTCTCGCGGGCGTCCGCGAGCTTCTCGGCGTAGCCGGGGAACTCGAGGAAGTCCGTGGCGGCGAGCTCGCGGTCCCATTCCTCGAAGGTGCCGGCGTCGACGGTCATGCGCATGCGCCTGCGGCCGGAGACGCGCAGGTGGCGTCCGCAGCGCGGGCACACGTCGAGGTTCTCGGCCAGCTTGGCCTGGTCGATCACGCGGCGGCAGCCGGGGCACTTGATCAGCACGTGGCGCTCGGGGAACTCCGCGGCGACCTCGGTCACCGGACCCTCGAGGGCGTTGACGCTCTTCTCGCGCTTACTCATAGAGGTGCTCCATCAGGTTGGTGTGGTAGTTGCCGGACACGAACTCGGGGTTGGCGAGGATGTCCAGGTGCAGCTCGCTGTTCTCGGCCACGCCCTCGATGACCAGCTCGCCGAGGGAGGAGCGCATCTTGCGGATGGCCTCCTCGCGCGTGGACGAGCAGACGATGAGCTTGCCGAGCAGGGAGTCGTAGTAGGGCGGCACCACGGCGCCCACGTAGAGCGCGGAGTCGAAGCGCACCTGCGGGCCGCCGGGGACGTGCAGCATCGTGACCTCGCCGCAGGACGGCAGGAACTCCGGGGTCTCGGCGTTGATGCGGCACTCGATGGCGTGCCCGTGCGCGTCGAGGTTCTCCTGCGAGAAGGGCAGCTCGGCGCCCGCCGCCACGCGCAGCTGCCACTTGACGAGGTCCACACCGCTCACGAACTCCGTGACCGGGTGCTCGACCTGCAGGCGCGTGTTCATCTCCATGAAGTAGAACTCGCCGTCGTCGGCGAAGAGGAACTCGATCGTTCCCACGCCCACGTAGCCCACGGCACGCGTGAGGTCGCGGGCGGCCTTGTGCATGCGCTCGCGGACGCCGGGATGGGCGTCCAGGCACGGTGCCGGGCTCTCCTCGACCAGCTTCTGGTTGCGGCGCTGGACGGAGCACTCGCGCTCGCCGAGCGAGACCACGTTGCCGTGGGCGTCGGCCAGGACCTGCACCTCCACGTGGTGCGCGGGCGAGACGAACTTCTCCATGTAGCACTCGCCGTCACCGAAGGCCGCCTCGGCCTCGGCGTGCGCCTCGGTGAAGGCCTTGCCGGCGCTGGCGGGGCCCTCGACCTTGCGGATGCCGCGGCCGCCGCCGCCCGAGCGCGCCTTGATGAGCACGGGGCAGCCGATCCGGGCGGCCTCGCGCTCGGCCTCCTCGGCGCTCGCGAGCAGGTCACAGCCCGGGACGATGGGCACGCCGGCGCCGCGGGCGGTGCGGCGCGCGTTGTCCTTGTCGCCCATGCGGTCGATGACGTCCGGGTCCGGTCCGATGAAGACGAGGCCGCACTCCTGGCACTCGCGGGCGAAGCGCGAGTTCTCCGAGAAGAACCCGTAGCCCGGGTGGATGGCCTTGGCGCCGGACTGCAGCGCCACCGTGACGATGGCGTCCTCGTTGAGGTAGGAGTCCGCGGGGCGCGGGCCGCCGATGCAGTAGGCCTCGTCGGCGAGGGCCACGTGCAGGGCCTCGGCGTCGGCCGTGGAGTAGATCGCCACGGTCTTGACGCCCATCTCCTTGCAGGCTCGGATCACGCGGACCGCGATCTCCCCGCGGTTCGCGATGAGGATCTTGTCGAACATCGTCGCCTCCTGGCGCGTTGTGACTTGCTGGTCTGGGACGCTTCTCGCTAGGCCTTGTCAGCGGGCATGAGCGCGAAGGACATCTCCGCCTGGCAGCAGAGCTCGCCGTCCACGCGCGCCTCGCCGGAGGCGAAGCGGAAGGGGCCGCGGCTGCGCGTGATGCGACAGGTGAGCTCCACGGTGTCACCGGGGCGCACCGGACGCTTGAAGCGGACCTTGTCCAGTCCCGTGTAGAGCGGGGTCGCGCCCTGGGCGGCGAGGTCGTCGGCGAGAAGCACGCAGCAGTTCTGGGCGAGCATCTCGCACTGGATGACGCCGGGGACGATGGGGTTGCCGGGATAGTGGCCCTGGACGAAGAACTCGTCGCCGGTGATGGTGACGCGCCCGTGGGCCTCCCCGTCCACGACCTCGGCCTCGTCGAGCAGAAGCATCGGCTCGCGATGAGGCAGCAGACCCTTGAGCTCCTCCTTGTTCATGCGACGCCCTCCCCTAGTAGATCTTCATGAGACAGCAGCCGTACTCGACGAGGTCGCCGTCCTTCACGCAGATGTCCACGATCTCGCCGTCGGCCTCGGCGGTGACCTCGTTCATGACCTTCATGGCCTCGATCACGCAGAGGGTCTCGCCCTTCTTGACCTTGGAGCCCACGTGCACGAAGGGCTCGGCGCCGGGGGCGGGGGCGGCGTAGAAGACGCCGACCATGGGGGCGCGGACGGCCGTGGTGTGGGCCATGTCGAGCGCCTCGTCTCCGGGCTCCGCCGGGGCGGGGACCGGTGCGGGCGCGGGGGCCGGCGCCGTCGCGGGTGCGGGGGCGCTCACGGGCGTCGCCGGCACGGGGACCGGGGCCGTCGGCGCGGCGAACCCGCGCTCGAGCTCGACGGCAGAGCCGTCACCCTCCTCGACGCGCACGCGGGTGAGGCGGCGACTCTCCATGATGTCCGCGATCTGGGCGATCTTCTCGGAGTCCATGTCTACTCCCTTCCGGCCGCGCGCAGCGCGATGGCCGCGTTGTGGCCGCCGAAGCCGAGGTTGGTGGAGAGCGCCCACGTGAGCTCGCAGCTCACGGCCTCGTTGGGCGTGTAGTCCAGGTCGCACTCCGGGTCGGGGGTGCGGTAGTTGATCGTGGGCGGCACCACGCCGTTCTCGAGCGCCAGGGCGCAGGCCATGACCTCCACGGCACCCGTGGCGCCGATCATGTGGCCGGTCATCGACTTGGTGGACGAGACGTGCGCGGCGCGCGCGCTCTTCTCGCCCAGCGCCTGCTTGAAGCCCTTGGTCTCCGAGGAGTCGTTGAGCTTGGTGGAGGTGCCGTGGGCGTTGATGTAGAGGCCCTCCTCGGGCTTCACGCCGCCCTCCTCGACGGCCAGGCGAATGGCGCGGGTGATGCCGGCGGCCTCGGGGTCGGGGCTGGTGATGTGGTGGGCGTCGTCGGTGTTGCCGTAGCCCACGACCTCGGCGTAGATGTGGGCGCCGCGCGCGACGGCGTGCTCCCACTCCTCGAGGACGAGCACGCAGGCGCCCTCGCCCATGACGAAGCCGTCGCGGTCGGCGTCGAACGGGCGGCAGGCCGTGTCGGGGTCGGGGTTGGTGGTGAGGGCGCGGCAGCTCGTGAAGCCGGCGATGGACTCGGGCATGATGGCCGCCTCGGCGCCGCCGGCGAGGATGGCGTCGGCGTAGCCGTGCTTGACCGCGCGGAAGGCCTCGCCCACGGCATGGGCGGAGGTGGCGCAGGCGGTCACGACGGGCAGCGTGGGGCCGTAGGCCTTGTGGCGGATGGCGATGTTGCCGGCGGCCATGTTGGGGATCATGGCGGCGATCATGAACGGGGAGGCGCGACGCGGGCCGCGGTCGGAGATGGTGTGGACGTTGTCCGCGAACGTGTTGATGCCGCCCACGCCGGAGCCGACGTAGACGCCCAGGCGCTCGTGGTCGACCGCGCCCTCGGCGTCGAGCCCGGCGTCTGCCATGGCCTCGTCGGAGGCGACGAGCGCGTACTGCGCGAAGAGGTCCAGGTGCGCGGCCTCCTGCCTGCCGAGGAGCGCGGCACCGTCGAAGCCCTTCACCTCGGCGGCCACCTTGACCTTGAATGCCTCGGCGTCGAAGTGGGTGATGGGGCCGATGCCGCAGCGGCCGGCCACCATTCCCTCCCAGGTCTCCTTGGCGGTGTTGCCGAGCGGCGAGACCGCGCCGATGCCGGTGATTGCAACCCTGTGTTCCATCTCAACTCCCAACGGATCATAAGTGGGTCAGAAGGAGGCCGTCCCCCCTTGACCTTTACATCGCCATGCCGCCGTCGACGCGGATGACCTCGCCGGTCACGTAGGACGCGGCGTCGCTCACCAGGAAGCGGGTGACGGCCGCGACCTCGTCCGCGCTGGCAAGGCGGCCGAGCGGGATCTGCTTCTCGTAGCTCTCGACCACGCCCTCGGAGAGCACGGCCGTCATGTCGGTCTCCACGAAGCCCGGGGCGATCGCGTTCACCGTGACGCCGCGCGGCGCGAGCTCGCGCGCCAGCGACTTGGTGAGGCCGATCAGGCCGGCCTTGGAGGCCGCGTAGTTGGCCTGTCCGGCGTTGCCCATGAGGCCCACGACGGAGGCCATGTTCACGATGCGGCCGCCGCGCTGGCGCATGAAGGCGCGCGTGAGGGCGCGGGCGGTGTGGAAGGCGCCTTTGAGGTTGACGTCGATCACGCGGGAGAAGTCCTCGTCGCTCATGCGCACGAGCAGACCGTCACGGGTGACGCCCGCGTTGTTGACGAGGGCCCAGACGCTCCCGAAGTCGGCGAGAGCCGCGTCGACGGTGGCCTTGACGGCCTCGGGGTCGGAGACGTCGCAGCGATAGGCGCGCGCGGTGGCGCCGGCGGCCTCGCAGGCGGCGACGGCCTCGGCGGCCGCGGCCTCGTTGCCCGCGTAGACGAGTGCGAGGTCAAAGCCATCGGCGGCGAGCCCCTCGGCGATGGCGCGGCCGATGCCGCGGGAGGCGCCGGTCACGAGGGCGACGCGGCGCTCGGCGTCGCGCTCGATGGCCCCGGTCTTCTCGGCCATGGCTACTCTCCCCTCTCGGACAGCGCGGCGAGGACCGCCTCGAGCTGCTCGACGGTCTCGCACGGCAGCGCCGTGACGCCCTCGAGCGTGCGGGAGACGAGGCCCGTGAGGGTCTTGCCGGGGCCCACCTCGACGAAGGTGTCGACGCCGTCGGCGGCCATGCTCTGCAGGGTGCGGACCCACTGGACGGGGTTGGCCACCTGGCTGGAGAGCAGCCCGACGCGCCCGGCCTCGTCAGCCGGGTAGGCCTCTCCCGTGCGGTTGGCCAGCACGGGGACGGACGGGCGGGCGGGGGCGTGGCCGTCGGCGAGGTAGGCGGCGAGGCCCTTCTCGGCCTCGGCCATGAGCGGGCTGTGGAAGGCGCCCGAGACGGCGACCTTCATCGCGCGCCCCCTGGCCTCCTTGACGAGAAGGTCGAGCCTCTCGCAGGCCTCCTCGGTGCCGGCGACGACGGTCTGGAGCGGGCTGTTGTAGTTCACGGGCCAGGCGTCGCCCGCCTCGGCGGCGAGGCGCTCGACGGTCTCGGCGTCGAGCTTCACGACGGCGCGCATGGCGCCGGGGCTCTTCTCGGCGGCGTCGGCCATGAGCTCGGCGCGGTGGCACACGAGCTCGAAGCCCCGCTCGTCGGTGTAGGCGCCGGCGAAGGTGAGCGCGGCGACCTCGCCGAGCGAGAAGCCCGCCACCACGTCCGGCCTCACGCCGCGCGCGGCGAGCGCGCGGGCGCACGCGAGGTCGGCGGCAAATACGCAGGGCTGCGTGTTGATGGTCTGCGCCAGCTCCTCCCTGGAGCCGGAGAGGCACTGCTCGGTGGTGCCGGGGCGCACGGCGTCGACGACGTCGAAGACGGCCTTGGCCGCGGGCTCGGACTCGATCAGGTCGGCGCACATGCCGGGGTGCTGGGCGCCCTGGCCGGCGAAGAGGAAGGCTACTTTACCCATTGCATCGCTCCAGCCAGGACCTTCTCGGCCCCGTTCACGAGGTCGTCGACGATCTCAAGGGCGCTCTGGCGCTCGGAGACCATGCCGGCGATCTGGCCGCAGAGGAAGCTGCCGTTCTCGTAGTCGCCCTCCTTGGCGGCCTTGCGCAGGGCGCCGGTGCCGAGGGCGTTGAGCTCCTCCTCGGGCGCACCCGAGGACTCCATCCGGGCGTACTTGTTGGAGAACGGGTTCTTGAGGGCGCGGACCGGGTGGCCGGTCGAGCGGCCCGTGGCGCGCGTGGCGATGTCGTTGGCCTTGAGGACCATCTCCTTGTACTTGTCGGAGACGGTGCACTCGTCGGCCACGAGGAAGCGCGTCCCCACCTGGACCCCCACGGCGCCGAGCATGAGGGCGGCGGCGACCCCGCGCCCGTCGGCGATGCCGCCGGCGGCGATGACGGGGATCTTCACGGCGTCGACGACCTGCGGCACGAGGGCCATGGTCGTGGTCTCGCCGATGTGCCCGCCGGACTCGGTGCCCTCGGCCACGACGGCCACGGCGCCCGCTCGCTGGACGAGCTTGGCCATGGCCACGGAGGCGACGACGGGGATGACCTTGATGCCCGCGGCGTTCCAGGCCTTCATGTGCTTGGTGGGGTTGCCGGCGCCGGTCACGACCACGGGGACGTGCTCGTCGATGACGACCTGGGCCACCTCGTCCGCGAACGGGCTCATGAGCATCACGTTCACGCCGAAGGGCTTGTCGGTCTTCTCGCGGAGCTCGTGGATCTGGTCGCGCAGCCAGTCGGCGCTGGCGTTCATGGCCGCGATGATGCCGAGGCCGCCGGCCTCGGAGACCGCCGCGGCGAGGCTCGCGTCGGCGATCCAGGCCATGCCGCCCTGGAACACGGGCTTCTCGATGCCGAGAAGGTCACAGATGGGGGTGCGCAGCATGACTAGTTCTCCAGGAGGGACTCGACCATGGAGACGAACTCGCCGATGGTGGCGGGGTTGGACTCGGCGTCGATCTCGATGCCGAACTCGTCCTCGCACGCCATGACGGCCTCGACGGTGGCGAGGCTGTCAAGACCAACCTCGGAGAGCTTGGTCTCGGCGGTCAGCTCGACGTCATCAAGGCCGGCCTGCTCGCGGACGATGGCGCACACGCGGTCGAAGGTGGTCTGGTCTGCCATTGTTGGTACTCCTTTTTCTCCATGCGCCCGACGGGCGCTCCAATGGACGGTTGGCCGGGGCGTGGCCGCGCTACCAGCGCAGCAGGCACGCCCCCGTGTCGAGGCCCGCGCCGAAGCCGACGACGGCGACGAGCTGGCCGCGCTCGAGGGAGCCCGAGCGGGCGAGGCGGTCAAGCGCGAGCGGGATGCAGGCGCTCGAGATGTTGCCGGTCTCGGCGAGGGCGCGCGCCACCTTGGCGTCGTCGATGCCCAGACGGCTCACGGCCGACGAGAGGATGCGCTCGTTGGCCTGGTGGAAGACAAAGTGATCGACGTCGTCGACGGAGACGCCGGCCTCCTCGCAGAGCTCGGTGACGGAGGTCACGATCGCGTTCACACCGAACTTGAAGACGCGGCGGCCCTCCATCGCGAGGTGCGGCTTGGGGCGGTCGGTCTTGTCGTAGGGGGAGGTGCCGGGGACTCCGGGGACGTGGAGCACCTCGACGGTGGGATCGGTGGTGAGACGGACGGAGAGCGGGTTCTCCCCGCCCGCGCCGAGCACGGCGGCCGCGGCGCCGTCGCCGAAGAGGACGCACGTGGCACGGTCGGACCAGTCCACGAGACGGCTGACCTTCTCGGCCGCGACCACGAGCACGCGCTCCGCGCGGCCCCGGGACAGGTAGCCGCCCGCCACGTCCATGGCGAAGACGAAGCCCGCGCACGCGGCGGAGACGTCGAAGGCGGGGCAGGAGGCGCCGAGAAGCTCGGCGATCGCACAGGCCTCGGCCGGCATGAGGTGGTCCCCGCTCGTGGTTGAGCAGACGATGAGGTCAAGCTGGTCGGGCGTCACGCCGGCGGCCTCGAGGGCGGCGCGGCTGGCGGCGACGGCAAGGTCGTCCAGGGTCTCGGTGGTGCACAGGCGGCGCTCCGAGATGCCGGTGCGCTGGGAGATCCACTCGTCAGAGGTGTCGAGGAACTCGGATAGCTCGTCGTTGGTGACCGCACGCTCGGGCAGAGCGGAGCCGGTGCCCAGTACGCAGAACCCCATGTCGCCTCCCGTCTTGGTTCGTGGTTGGCGCCAAATTGTTAACGCGTCAACATCTCTTTGGTAGGCTAGCAAAAGACGCGAAGCTGAACGCGGTCTTATGCAGGTTGGGCGATTTTGCCATGAGGTCTACACATGGGTAGCGTTAACATGCTCCGTGACGGACCCGCCCCCGGCGAACAGGTCGGCATGACGACAAAGCGACTGCTCACGGTACTCGAGGAGACCGGCTCCACCAACGACGAGGCGCTCGGGCTCGGACGCGCCGGGGCTCCGCACGGCACGGCCGTGGCCGCGCGACGCCAGACGGCGGGGCGCGGGCGCCGGGGCCACGCGTGGGAGTCTCCCGCCGGCAACCTCTACCTCTCCGTGGTGCTGCGTCCCGCCGTGGCGCCCACGCGCCTCCCGGGTCTGGCGGCGGTCTGCGGGATAGGGGCGGCCGACGTGCTGCGGGAGGCGCGGCTCAAGTGGCCCAACGACCTTCTCGCCCGCGGACGCAAGCTCGCCGGGCTCCTCGTGGAGGCGGCGCGCGACGACGCCGGCGACACGTTCGCCGTCTGCGGGATCGGTGTGAACGTGGAGAGCGCGCCGCACGACCTGAGCGCGATCTCCCTCGCGGAGCTGGGCGGAGCCCCGTCCTTCTCGCCCCTGGCGGAGTCCCTGCGCGACGCGGTCGTCGGCCGGGTCGACGCCTGGGCGGCGGCGGGCGGCGGCCGACCGCTCGACGGCGGCCGAGACGACTACCTGTCCCGTCTCGCCTGGCTTGGCGAGAAGGTCCGCGTGCTCGCTGCCGAGGACGGCTCCGAGGTCTCGCGCGGCGTCTTCGAGACCGTCGACCCCTGGGGCCGCGCCGTCGTCGACGGCATCGCCTACGCCGCCGAGCAGGCTTCCCTACGCCCCCTTGGCTCCCCCACGGCTGACTGACAGGTCGTGCGCCTCGCGCGCCCGTCCCTGCCCCCGCGGCCCGCAAAACCCGTCACTCACACACAATCTAGGCCGGCGCTCCTCGTCCCATACGCACGGACCGCCCGCCCTTCTCGACCGGCGATTTCTGAGCGAAGCTCAGTGAACCGGTGAGAAGGGCGGGCGGTCCCTCAGGTGCGTATGGGACGAGCGCCTACTCCTCGCTCTCCTGGCGGACCACCTGCGAGAGGAGGTCGTCAAGGGAGCCGAGGTCCTCGTTGATGACGTCCGAGCCCTCGCTCGAATCGTCGGAGCCGCCAATCAGCTCGTCGTCGTCGAAGTGGTGCGTGGCCGGAGCGGCCGTGCCGAGCATGATGTCGGCGTCGGCGTCGGGCGAGAAGACCATGTTCAGAAGCTGGGACAGGTCCTCGCTGTCGGCCTCGTCCTCGTCCGGCTCGAGGATGTAGAGCAGGCCGCGGGCCTCGAGGCCGTCGCGGAGCTCCTCGATCGCCTTGGCACCGATGCCGTCGATGCGCAGGAGGTCGTCCTCGGTCTTGCCGATGAGGTCGCCGACGGTCTCGATGCCGACCTCGCTGAACTTGTTGGTCCAGCGCTGCGACACGCCGAGGTCGTCGAAGAGGTAGAGCTTGGCGTCCTCGCTGGAGAGCGTGCGGCCGTTCTTGGAGTACACGCCGCCGAAGCCGAAGTCGTCGCCGACCCAGTCGAGCTGCTTGGGCAGCTGCTCCTCGATGCCCCTGAGCTCGTCGGGCGCCCACTCGGGCAGGCTCTTGGCGAGCGGCGAGGTGGGGCCGTCGATCTTCGTGCCGTGGTAGGTGAGCTCGACGTCGTTGTACGCCGAGAGGCCCGTGCCGGCCGGAATCTGCTTGCCGACGATGACGTTGGACTTGAGGTCGAGCAGGTGGTCCACGTCACCCTCGATGGCGGCCTCGGTGAGGACGCCGGCGGTGCGGATGAACGACGCGCTGGAGAGCCAGGAGTCGATGGAGCTGGCCACCTTGAGGGTGCCCAGGATGACCGGCTCGGCCTCGGGCGGGGTGCCGCCAGCCAGCGCGATGTTGCGCACGGTGTCCGCGAAGACGTAGCGGTCGACGTACTGGCCCAGCAGGTAGGTGGAGTCACCGGGGTTGGTGACCTGGACGCGACGCAGCATCTGACGTGCGATGACCTCGATGTGCTTGTCGTTCAGGTCGACGCCCTGGGTGGTGTAGACGTCCTTGACGGACTCGACGAAGGTGTGCATCGTCGACTCGATGTCGGTCAGCTTGCGCAGCTTGCGGAAGTTGACGAAGCCGCGGGTGATCTGGTCGCCGGCACGGACCTCGACGCCGTCCTCGACGCCCGGCATGAAGCGCACGGACGCGGGGACGCGCCACTCCTCGATGGTGCGGGTGGCGTCCTCGGAGTCCACGATGCGCAGCAGGTACTCGGCCTGCTCGGGGGTGATGCGCAGGGTGCCGGAGACCGGCGCGAGGTCGGCCTCGCGGCCGAGGATCTTCTCGTTGACGTTGCCGACGACGTCGAACATGCGGGCGACCGTGGGGAGGCCCTGCGTGATGTCGTCAGCGCCCGCGACGCCGCCGGAGTGAATCGTACGCATCGTGAGCTGGGTGCCCGGCTCGCCGATGGACTGGGCGGCGATGATGCCCACGGCCGTGCCGATGTTGACCGGACGACGCGTGGAGAGGTCCCAGCCGTAGCACTTCTGGCAGACGCCGTACTTGGACTTGCAGGTGAGCAGCGCGCGGAGCTCGACCTTCTTGAGGCCGTGCTCGACCAGCATCTCCAGGTCGTCGCGGGAGGTGATGTAGCCGTCGCGCGCGATGAGCACCTCGCCGGTGGCGGGGTCGCAGATGTCGTTCAGGGCGGCGCGGCCGATGAGGTCGGTGTCGACGCTCGTGGCGCCCGGCTTGATCAGCGGGTAGGTGACGCCCTCGTCGGTGCCGCAGTCCTCCTCGCGGACGATGACGTCCTGGGCCACGTCGACGAGACGACGGGTCAGGTAGCCGGAGTCGGAGGTGTGCGAGGCGGTGTCGACGAGGCCCTTGCGCGCGCCGTAGGTGGAGATGAAGTACTCCAGCGGCTCGAGGCCCTCGCGGAAGTTGGCCTTGATCGGCAGGTCGATCGTGTCACCGGACATGTCGGCCATGAGGCCGCGCATACCGGCGAGCTGACGGAGCTGCGTCTTGGAGCCACGGGCGCCGGAGTCGGCCATCATGTAGATCGGGTTGTCCTCGGCGAAGCCGGCGAGCATCTCGGTGGCGAGAAGGTCGGTGCACTCGGTCCACGCGTTGACGACCTCGGTGTGACGCTCCACGTCGGACAGGAAGCCGTCCTCGTAGTACTCGTTGATCTCGTCGACGCGCTCCTGCGCCTCCTCGAGGATCTGCGGCTTGTCGGCCGGGATCGTGGCGTCCCAGACCGAGACCGTGAGGCCCGCGAGCGTGGCGTAGTGGAAGCCGGTCTCCTTGATGGCGTCGAGGATGGGCTCGACCTCGGCCAGCGGGTAGCGGTCGCAGCAGTCGTTGACCAGGGCGCCGATGTCGCTCTTCACCATCTTGTAGTTGATGAAGGGGTAGTCGGCGGGCAGGCACTGGCGGTTGAAGACGATGCGACCGATGGTGGTCTCGAAGCGCGCGGTGTGCTCGGTGACGTCGAGGTCCTCGAACGTGCCACGGGCGGTCATGACGCGGAAGAGCTTGCGGCCGTCCTCCTCGCAGTTGGCGTCGGCGGCGCTCACGCGCACGATGACGGGCTGCTGGAGGTCAAGGTCGTAGTTCATGTCGATGGCGAGAAGCGCGTCATCGAAGTCGGCGAAGACCGGGGTGTCGTCGGTCTGCTCGCCCACCTCGGTCGTGAGGTAGTAGGAGCCGAAGACCATGTCCTGCGACGGCACGGTGAGCACCTTGCCCGAGGCGGGCGAGCGCAGGTTGTTGGACGACAGCATGAGGACACGGGCCTCGGTCTGGGCCTGCGTGGAGAGCGGCACGTGGACCGACATCTGGTCGCCGTCGAAGTCCGCGTTGAAGGGGGCGCACACCAGCGGGTGCAGGTGGATGGCCTTGCCCTCCACGAGGACCGGCTCGAAGGCCTGGATGGACAGGCGGTGCAGCGTGGGGGCGCGGTTGAGAAGGACCAGGCGATCCTGGATCACCTCGTCGAGGACGTCCCACACGGCCGGGAGCTGGCGGTCGATCGCGCGCTTGGCGCCCTTGATGTTCTCGACCTTGCCGAGCTCGACCAGACGGCGCATCACGAACGGCTTGAAGAGCTCGAGGGCCATCTGGGAGGGCAGGCCGCACTGGTGCAGCTTGAGCTTGGGGTCGACGACGATGACCGAGCGGCCGGAGTAGTCGACGCGCTTGCCGAGCAGGTTCTGGCGGAAGCGGCCCTGCTTGCCCTTGAGGGCCTCGGCGAGCGACTTGAGCGGGCGCCCGCCACGACCGGTGACGGGGCGGCCGCGACGGCCGTTGTCGAAGAGCGCGTCCACGGACTCCTGGAGCATGCGCTTCTCGTTGTTGACGATGATCGCCGGGGCGTCGAGGTCGAGCAGGCGCTTGAGGCGGTTGTTGCGGTTGATCACGCGACGGTAGAGGTCGTTGAGGTCGGACGCCGCGAAGCGGCCGCCGTCGAGCTGCACCATCGGGCGCAGGTCGGGCGGGATGACCGGGATGACGTCGAGGATCATGTTGGCCGGGTCGTTGCCACCCTTGAGGAAGGCGTCGACGATCTCCAGGCGCTTGATGGCCTTCTCGCGCTTCTGCTTCTGGGCGGTGTCGGAGGCGATGACCTGGCGGAGCTCGGTGGCCTCGGCCTCGAGGTCGATGCCGCGGAGCAGGTCGCGCACGGCCTCGGCGCCCATGCCGCCCTTGAAGTAGATGCCGTAGTAGCGCCTGAGCTCCGAGAAGAGGCCCTCGTCGGAGATCAGCTCGCGCTCCTCGAGCTGCATGAACTTCTCGTAGGCCTCGGTGCGGAGGCGCTTCTCGTCCTCGTACTCGGCCTCGAGGTCGGCGATGCCGGCGCGGATCTCCTCCTCGGGGAGCGGCTCGATGTCGCCGAACTCGTCCTCGCCGCCCTCGCCCTGCTCGCGCAGGCGGGCGATCTGGTCGTCGCGCTCGGCGTCGAGCTCCTCGAGGTCGGCGTCCAGCTCCTCCCTGAGGTCGGCCGCGTCGGCCTCGCGGGCCTCGGCGTCGACCTTGGTGACGATGTAGCTGGCGAAGTAGAGAACCTTCTCGAGGTCCTTGCTCTTGATGTCGAGCAGGCGGGCGAGCGGGAAGCTCGACGGGCTCTTGAAGTACCAGATGTGGCTCACGGGGGCCGCGAGCTCGATGTGGCCCATGCGCTCGCGGCGCACCTTGGCCGTGGTCACCTCGACGCCGCAGCGCTCGCAGACGATGCCGCGGAAGCGGATGCCCTTGTACTTGCCGCAGGCGCACTCCCAGTCCTTGGTGGGGCCGAAGATCTTCTCGCAGAACAGGCCGTCCTTCTCGGGCTTGAGCGTGCGGTAGTTGATCGTCTCGGGCTTCTTCACCTCGCCGTGCGACCAGCTGCGGATGCGGTCTGCAGAGGCAAGGGAGATCTTGATGGCGTCAAAGTCGGTGGTGTCGAAATCAGCCACAGTCGCTACTCCTTATCGCTGGTCGCGTCGCCGACGAGGGCGGACTCGGCGTCGTTCATGTTGCGGGCGAGGTCGTCGACGAGCTCGTCGACGGCCGTCATGTCCGCGAAGACGTCCACGGCGTCCTCGGCCTCGGCGGCCTTCTCCTGCTCCGCGCGCTCGGCGCGCTTCTGGTAGGAGATCGGCTCGATGTCCAGGGCCAGGGAACGGATCTCCTTGACGAGGACCTTGAAGGACTCGGGGATGCCGGACGCGGGGACGTTCTCGCCCTTGACGATGGACTCGTAGGTCTTGACGCGGCCGTTGGTGTCGTCGGACTTGACGGTGAGGATCTCCTGGAGGACGTTGGCCGCGCCGTAGGCGTAGAGGGCCCACACCTCCATCTCGCCGAAGCGCTGGCCGCCGAACTGGGCCTTGCCGCCGAGCGGCTGCTGGGTGACGAGGCTGTAGGGGCCGGTCGAGCGCGCGTGGATCTTGTCGTCGACCATGTGGCCGAGCTTCAGGATGTAGCTCGTGCCCACGGTGATCGGGCTCTTGAAGGCCTCGCCGGTTCGACCGTCGTAGAGCGTGGTCTTGCCGAGGTCGTTGAGCTGCAGGACGAACTCCTCGCGCATGTGGTCGCCGTACTCGAGCTTGGCCTTGTTCATCATGTTGATGTTGGTGCGGCGCAGGACCTCGGCGACCTCCTCGTCCGTGGCGCCGTCGAAGACGGGCGTGGCCACGGGGATGGGGCCGGGGACGTACTTCTTGGAGTTCGCGGACTCGTCATCCCAGCCGTGGGAGGCGCCCCAGCCGAGGTGGCACTCGAGGAGCTGGCCCACGTTCATACGGGACGGGACGCCCAGCGGGTCGAGAAGGACGTCGACGGGCGTGCCATCGGCCATGTAGGGCATGTCCTCGACGGGCAGGACGTTGCAGACGACGCCCTTGTTGCCGTGGCGGCCAGCGATCTTGTCGCCCTGCTGGATCTTGCGGCGCTGGGCCACGAAGACGCGGACGAGCTCGTTGACGCCGGGCGGCAGGTCGTCGCCGGCCTCGCGGCTGAAGCGGACGACGTCGACCACGCGGCCGTAGGCGCCGTGAGGCATCTTGAGGGAGGTGTCGCGGACGTCGTGGGCCTTGGCGCCGAAGATGGCGCGCAGGAGGCGCTCCTCGGCGGTGAGGGCCGTCTCGCCCTTGGGCGTGACCTTGCCGACGAGGATGTCGCCAGGGCCGACCTCGGCGCCGATGCGGATGATGCCGTCATCGTCGAGGTTGGCGAGCATGTCCTCGGAGAGGTTCGGGATCTCGCGGGTGATCTCCTCGGAGCCGAGCTTGGTGTCGCGGGCGTCGATCTCGTGGCGGGAGATGCTCACGGACGTGAGCAGGTCCTCCTGGACGACGCGCTCGGAGACGATGATGCCGTCCTCGTAGTTGAAGCCCTCCCACGGCATGTAGGCCACGGTGAGGTTGGCGCCCAGGGCGAGCTCGCAGTGGTCGATCGAGGTGCCGTCGGCGAGCGGCTGGCCGGCCTCGACCTTCTCGCCCGCGGAGACGATCGGGCGGTGGTTGATGCAGGTGGACTGGTTGGAGCGCTCGTACTTGGGGAGGTCGTAGCGCTCGGAGCCGTACTCGTCGGAGTAGACGACCACGTGGGCGGCGTCGACCTCGGTGACGGTGCCGGCGTGCGCGGCGCGGATCAGCTCGCCGGAGTCGAGCGCGGCGCGCCCCTCCATGCCGGTGCCCACGAACGGCGCGTGCGCCTTGATCAGGGGCACGGCCTGACGCTGCATGTTGGCGCCCATGAGGGTACGCTTGGCGTCGTCGTGCTCGAGGAACGGGATGAGGTTGGCCGCCACGGAGAGCAGCTGGCGCGGGGAGACGTCCATGTAGTCGACGTCCTCGACGGCCACCTGGGCGGGTGCGCCGAAGGAGCCGTCGAAGTCGCGGGTGCGGGCGATGATGCGCTCCGGGCGCACGACCTTGCCCTTGGAGTCGACGTCGACGAACTCGCCGGTCTTGGGGTCGTACGGCGTGTTGGCGGGAGCGATGTTGTGGGACTCCTCCTCGTCGGCGGTCATCCAGTCGATCTGGTCGGTGACCTTGCCGTCGACCACGCGACGGTACGGGGCCTCGATGAAGCCGTACTCGTTGACGTGGGCGTAGAGGGCGAGCGAGCCGATGAGGCCGATGTTGGGACCCTCGGGGGTCTCGATCGGGCACATGCGGGAGTAGTGCGAGTTGTGGACGTCGCGGACGGCCGTGGGCACGTTGGTGCGGCGGCTGGAGCCGGACTTGTGGCCGGCGAGGCCGCCCGGGCCGAGCGCGGAGAGACGGCGCTTGTGCGTGAGGCCGGAGAGCGGGTTGGCCTGGTCCATGAACTGGGAGAGCTGCGAGGAGCCGAAGAACTCCTTGATGGCCGCCACGATCGGGCGGATGTTGATCAGGCTCTGCGGCGTGATGTCGTCGGCGTCCTGGGAGGCCATGCGCTCGCGGACCACGCGCTCCATGCGGCTCATGCCGATGCGGAACTGGTTCTGGACGAGCTCGCCCACGGTGCGGACGCGGCGGTTGCCGAAGTGGTCGATGTCGTCGACGCGCTTGGTCTCGTCGCCCTCGTGGAGGGCGAGGAGGTAGCGGATGGCCTCGACGATGTCCTCGTTGGTGAGCACGCGGCCCTCGGCGTCGGCGGAGAGCTCGAGCTTCTTGTTCACCTTGTAGCGGCCGACGCGCGCCAGGTCGTAGCGCTGGGCGTTGAAGTACAGGCCCTCGAGCAGCAGGCGGCCGGCGTCCGCCGTGGCGGGCTCGCCGGGGCGCTGGCGCTGGTAGATCTCGCGGAGGGCAGCCTCGCGGGTGGTGGAGGCGTCACGCTCGAGGGTGTTGCGCACGACGTCCGTGTCGCCGAAGAGGGCGTAGAAGTCCTCGTCGCTCTCGGCGATGCCGAGGGCGCGCAGGAACACCATCGCGGACTGGCGACGCTTGCGGTCGATGGAGACCACGAGGTGGCCGCGCTTGTCGACCTCGAACTCGAGCCACGCGCCGCGGGCGGGGATGAACTGGGCCTTGTGCACGCGCACGCCGTTGTCCATCTCGGTGGAGAAGTACACGCCCGGGGAGCGGACGAGCTGGGAGACGACCACGCGCTCGGTGCCGTTGATGATGAAGGTGCCGCGGTCGGTCATGAGCGGGAAGTCGCCCATGAACACGAGCTGCTCCTTCATCTCGCCCGTCTCCTTGTTGACGAAGCGCACGTCAACGAAGAGGGGAGCCTGGTAGGAGATATCCTTGGCGCAGCACTCGGCGATGGTGTACGCCGGGTCGCCAAACTGGTGGTCGCCGAAGACGACCTCCATGGTGTGCGCGGAGTTCTCGATCGGGGAGAACTCGGCGAAGGACTCGGCAAGGCCCTCGCCCATGAAGCGCTCGAAGGACTCCTTCTGAACGTCGATCAGGTTGGGGAGCTCCATCGCGGGAGCAATCTTGCTAAAGGTCTTGCGTCCGGTCGTGCCCTGTGGTTTGGTAAGAGCAGTCTTTGCGGTAGACACCAGGCTTTTCCTCCTTCTAAAAGGGTGGAAGGCGGCAATTGTCGCAACGTAATAATCTACCGAAATGCTCCCAGGCGGTCAACGTAAACCCTTGACTTGCGCCCCTGTTTTTAGTAGCTGGTTCTTCTCGATAAATCTACCTGCGAAAACGCACTTCTCGCCCTGCCCTTTTGTGGAGGTTCGGTGACGCCGCTCGGAGGAGCCGAGACGGCTCGGCGTGCGAACCGGTGACTTTTGCACGAGCGCCCCGGCCCTCGGATTGGTTGCCTTTCGCATATGTGCAGGTGACGGTCTTGCCCCGTTCTTCTCGCCAAGCGAGAAGAGCCCTCCGCTCGTGCAAAAGTCGAAGTTTGCGGAGCGGGGGCGGCGAGAAGGGTGGCGGATGGCGAGAAGGGCGACCACGGCGCAAAAAGGGGCCGGACCCGCAGGTCCGACCCCTTGGAGGCGCGCTGAGCGCGTGACCCGGAGTAAGGGAACTTACTTGAGGGTGACGGTGGCGCCGGCCTCCTCGAGCTGCTTCTTGGCGGCCTCGGCGTCCTCCTTCTTGGCGCCCTCGAGGACGGCCTTGGGGGCACCCTCGACGACCTCCTTGGCCTCCTTGAGGCCGAGGTTGGTCAGAGCGCGGACGACCTTGATGACGGCGATCTTGTTGTCGCCGAAGCCCTCGAGCACGACGTCGAAGTTGGTCTTCTCCTCCTCGGCGGCGGCGGCGCCGGCAGCCGGAGCGGCGGCGACGGCGGCGACGGGGGCGGCGGCGGAGACGCCGAAGGTCTCCTCGATGGCCTTGACGAGCTCGGAGGCCTCGAGCAGGGTCATCTCCTTGAGGGCGTCAATGATCTCCTCGGTGGTAAGCTTAGCCATTTCTCAATCCTTTCGGTCCCGCGCGACGTGCGCGGATTTGCGTATGTGTGTGCGGGTCGGCGGTCGCCTCCCCGGTTGGCTGCTAGGCAGCCTGCTTCTGCTCGGACACGGCGTTGATGCCACGGGCGAGGCCGGAGGGCACGCCGTTGATGCAGACGGCGATGTCGCGGGCGAAGCCGCTGATGAGACCAGCGACCTGGGCCATGAGCTGCTCGCGGTTGGGCAGGTCGGCGTAGGCCTTGGCCTCGTCGGCCGTGAGGGCTTTGCCGTCGGCGATGGCGCCGATGAAGTTCATCTTCTTGAGCTTCTCGGACTGCTCCTTGATCACCTTGGCGGGCTCCACGGGATCCTCGCCGTAGAAGACGTAGGCGCAGGTGCCGGCGAGCATGTCGTCGATGTTGGGGAGTCCGGCGTTCTCAAGAGCGATCTTGACGATGTTGTTCTTGTACACCTTCATCTCGGCACCGGCGGCACGCAGGGCGCGACGGACCTCCTGGGTCTCCTTGACGGAGAGGCCACGGTAGTCGACCACAAACAGGCCGCCGGCGTTCTCGATGGAACCGGAGACCTTCTCGAGCATCTGGACGTTGGACTTGGATGGCATGTTGTTACACCTCCTCTTGCTGCGGTCGGGCATGCCGCCGACGGGCGGGCCTTCCGCATGAGAAGACCCCGCTTTCGGCGTTGCCAAAGCGGGGTCCTCGAGGATGCTTATCTCTGAGACCACCTCGGCAGGCGGGTTTCCCCTTTGAGCCTTGCGGCACCGGCTGTCTTTGGCAGCGGACATGCAGTGAAACGGGCGCGAGACGGGCATCTCGCACGGGACATTGTGTCACGCGGCGAGAGGCCCGTCAAGCTGACGGGAAATACGCGCTAGTCCTCCATGAAGTTGCGCGTGCGGGTGGGGTCGACCTTGATGCCAGGGCCCATCGTGGTGGAGACGACGACGGACTTGACGTACTTGCCCTTGGCGCTGGACGGCTTCACGCGGATGATCTCGGTAAGCAGCGCGCCGTAGTTCTCGACGAGCTTCTCGGTGTCGAAGGAGACCTTGCCCATGGGGACGTGGCAGATGCCGTAGCGGTCGGCGCGGTACTCGACGCGACCGGCCTTGAGCTCGCTGACCATCTTGGCGACGTCCATGGTGACGGTGCCGAGCTTGGGGTTGGGCATGAGACCGCGGGGGCCGAGAATCTTGCCGATGCGGCCGACCTTGCCCATCATGTTGGGCGTGGCGATGGCGGCGTCGAAGTTGATCTCGCCGGCCTGGATCTGGGCAACGAGGTCGTCGGAGCCCACGACGTCGGCGCCGGCGGCCTCGGCCTCACGGGCCTTCTCGCCCTCGGCGAAGACGGCGACGCGCACGCTCTTGCCGGTGCCGTGGGGCAGGGAGATGGAGCCGCGGACGTTCTGGTCGGCCTTGCGGGTGTCGACGCCGAGGCGGACGTGGACCTCGACGGTCTCGTCAAACTTGGCGGGAGCGAGCTCCTTGGCGAGCTCCATGGCGGCCTTCGGCGCGTAGAGCTTGGTGCTCTCCACCTTGGCGGCGGCGGCCTTGTAGTTCTTTCCGTGCTTGGGCATGTTGCGAACCTCCTGTGGTCAGCGGGCGTTTTCGCCCTCCCACATCGTGTGCCGAGAAGAGCGTTCTTCTCGGCGCCTCATAGCCTGTTACTCGGCGATGGTCACGCCCATGGAGCGGGCGGTGCCGGCGACGATCTTCTTGGCGGCCTCGATGTCGTTGGCATTGAGGTCCGGCATCTTGACCTCGGCGATCTTGGTGAGCTGCTCCTGGGAGAGCTGGCCGACCTTGTCGCGCTGGGGGACGCCGGAGCCACCCTTGAGGCCCAGCTCCTTCTTGATGAGCTCGGCAGCAGGCGGGGTCTTGCAGACGAAGTCGAAGGAGCGGTCCTCGTAGACCGTGATCTCGACGGGGATGATGTCGCCGGCCTTGTCCTGCGTGGCGGCGTTGAACGCCTGGCAGAACTGCATGATGTTGACCTGGGCGGCACCGAGGGCGGGACCGACGGGAGGGGCGGGGTTGGCGCCACCGGCCGGGATCTGGAGCTTGATGAAGTTGACGACCTTCTTCTTGGCCATGGTTCTTCTCCTTGAGAGGTTCCTTGCTTGCTATGTCTGCGCCGCGCCCGAGAAGCAATCCTCACCGATACGGGCGGGCGGAGGCTCCTTCCTTACGCGATCGCGGTGACCTGCTCGAGCGTGAGCTCGACCGGGGTCTCGCGACCGAAGATCATGAGCATGACCTTGACCTTGCCGGCCTCGGGCATGACCTCGGAGACCTGGCCGTCGAAGTCCGCGAGCGGCCCGGAGACCACGCGGACGGACTGGCCGACCTCGAGCGAGGTGGAGGTGCGCTTGGGCACCGCGAGGGTGGTGCCGCGGGCGCCGGTGCGGCGCATGATCTTGTCGAACTCGCTGCGACGCAGCGGGGACGGCTTGCCGTCGGGGCCGACGAAGCCCGTGACGCCCGGCGTGTTGCGGACGAAGGACCAGGTGTCGTCGTTGCCCTCCATGCGGACCAGGACGTAGCTCGGCAGGACCTTGGACTCCTTGGTCTCGCGCTTGCCGCCGTCCTTGATCTCCGTGATCTCCTCGGTGGGGATCTGGATGTCCACGATCTGGTCGGAGAGGCCGTAGGTCTCGATGCGGCGCTCGAGGTCGGCCTTGACCTTGTTCTCGTAGCCCGAGTAGGTGTGAATCACGTACCAGCGCTTAGCCATGTCTACCCCCTGAGGCCCGTGTAGCCCACGAGCACGGCGACGATGCCGGAGTCAACGAGCCAGATGATCACGCCGAAGATGATGAGCATGACGATGATGGCGGAGGAGTAGCTCTTGAGCTCCTCCTTCGACGGCCAGACGACGCGCCTCATCTCGGAGCGGACCTCGCCGAGATAGTTGAGAAGGCGACGGAAGACGCCGGGCTTCTTGTCCGACTTCTTCTCGGGCTTCCTCTCGGTCTTGGCGACCGCCTTCGCGGGCTTGCCCGAGGCCTCGGGCGCAGAGGTGACCTGGGCGGCCTCGACGCGGGCGCGCTCCTCGGCCCGTGCCTTGCGGACGCTCCTCTTGTTGCGGTCCTTGTTGGCCATCGATCTGACTCCCTCGAAGACGTTCCTTACATGGAAACCGGCTAACCCCGAAGGGAAAGCCGGTGGTGAAATCTGGCAGGCCAGGAAGGACTCGAACCCTCAACAAACGGTTTTGGAGACCGCCGCTCTACCATTGGAGCTACTGGCCTGTTTGGAAAGCCCACCTGCTAGCGGGTCTCCCGGTGCAGCGTGTGCTTGTGGCACCACGGGCAGTACTTCTTCAACTCCATGCGATCGGGGTTGTTGGACTTGTTCTTGTCCGTGGTGTAGTTGCGGCGCTTGCACTCGGTGCAGGCGAGAGTAACCAGAGTACGCATGAATCCTCCTGAATGAATGTGACGCGGTGGTAAACACTACCATCGGACCTTTGATCTTGTCAAGGCAACGCTCTTCTCGGCTCTTCAATCACAAAATGCACAGAGCCGAGAAGGACGGTGCCTCGCAGGGCCGAAAAAAGGGCCCGGCACTGGGTGCCGGGCCCCTTGGGTTCGAGTGAGTGGTGACTACTCGATGATGGTGGAGATACGGCCGTCGCCGACGGTGTGGCCGCCCTCGCGGATGGCGAACTTGTCGCCCTGCTCCATGGCGATCTCGTGGATGAGCTCGCAGGTGACGGTCACGTGGTCGCCCGGCATGGCCATCTCGACCTTGGTGCCGTTGGAGTCGGTGAGCTCGGAGATGTCACCGGTGATGTCCGTGGTGCGGAAGTAGAACTGCGGACGATAGCCGGCGAAGAACGGGGTGTGACGGCCGCCCTCCTCCTTGGTGAGAACGTAGATCTCACCGGTGAACTTCTTGTGCGGGGTGACGGTGCCGGGCTTGCAGATGACCTGGCCGCGCTCGATGTCCTCGCGCTTGATGCCGCGCAGAAGGATGCCGACGTTGTCGCCAGCCTCGCAGTAGTCCATGGTCTTGCGGAACATCTCGATGCCGGTGGCAACGGAGGTCTGGGTCTCGCGGATGCCGACGATCTCGACGGGCGAGTTGAGCTTGAGCTGGCCACGCTCGACACGGCCGGTAGCAACGGTGCCGCGGCCGGAGATGGTCATGACGTCCTCGATGGCCATCAGGAACGGCTTGTCGTTGTCACGCGGCGGCGTCGGGATGTAGGAGTCGACGGCGTGCATGAGCTCGATGATGGAGTCGACCCACTTCTGCTCGCCGTTGAGGGCGCCGAGGCCGGAGCCGCGGATGATCGGCAGGTCGTCGCCGGGGAAGCCGTACTCGGAGAGGAGGTCACGGGTCTCCATCTCGACGAGGTCGATGAGCTCGTCGTCGTCAACCATGTCGCACTTGTTCAGGAAGACGATGATGTAGGGGACGCCGACCTGACGGGCGAGCAGGATGTGCTCGCGGGTCTGGGCCATGGGGCCGTCGGTGGCGGCGATGACGAGGATGGCGCCGTCCATCTGAGCCGCGCCGGAGATCATGTTCTTGATGTAGTCAGCGTGGCCCGGGCAGTCGACGTGGGCGTAGTGACGCTCCCAGGTCTCGTACTCGATGTGGGCAACGTTGATGGTGATGCCGCGCTGACGCTCCTCGGGAGCCTTGTCGATGTTCTCGAAGGCGGTGTAATCAGCCTTGCAGCCCTCGGTCTCGGCGAGGACCTTGGTGATGGCCGCAGTCGTGGTGGTCTTGCCGTGGTCGACGTGACCGATGGTACCGATGTTTACGTGGGGCTTGGAACGATCGAACTTCTCCTTGGCCATTGCCATCCTCCTTCTGGAACCGACCTCTCGGCCAATCCTCTAAAACTGCAACACTTATGCCAAGCGGCGCCGAGGCGCCGCCATGGAACTCTGGTACCGGTGACTGGACTCGAACCAGTGACATCGCGGGTATGAGCCGCGTGCTCTAACCAACTGAGCTACACCGGCAGGTGCGTGCGCTGAAAGGCGGAAATGGAGCCCGCGACCGGATTTGAACCGGTGACCTCTTCGTTACCAACGAAGTGCTCTACCGACTGAGCTACACGGGCGGATGGTGGGGATGCTTGGACTCGAACCAAGGAACCCAGAGGGAGCGGATTTACAGTCCGCCGCAGTTGCCGCTGTGCCACATCCCCATTCCGTTTTCAGCCACCCACGAGGCACGTTCTCCCTCGCAAGCGGAAGATAGATTACGACGTGGCAAAAAACTTGTCAACGTATACCCCGCTGCCGGGCGTATCTATTGTCACGAGGAGCACACATCCGCAGGTCAGACACTTGTCGTCAAACGGAAAAGGGTCGCGACCCGTAGCCGCGACCCTTGAGCTCCTGGAGCCGGCAGAGGGAGTCGAACCCCCAACCCACGGTTTACAAAACCGTTGCTCTGCCATTGAGCCATGCCGGCGTGTTCGTCCATAATAGCGGGTTCGGCGGGCGGCGAGAAGCGCGTTCTTCTCGCCACCCCCCGGGCGGTGACAGGTTTTCCCGCTCGTGCGGCCCGATCCGAGGCCGCAAATAGAAAAAGCTGTCAGTCAGAGGGGGCCGAGAGGCGTGAGACGAATGAACCCGTCCCCTTTGTCTCACCCGCGCAGGAGGCGCCAGAGCTTCTCGCGTGCTGCCGGGTCGATGCGATCCTCCAGGCGCATGTGCTGGGCCTGGCGCTCGGCGTTTGCCTGGCGGTACTCGACGTCCAGCGCGTCCATGTTGGTCACGAGCACGTCGCTCGAGACGCGCATCACGGGGATGCCGCCCACCGTGGCCCTGATGGTGTTGTCCGAGGTCACCACCGTCACGGCCTGCGGGGCGAGGCGCGCCTCGGTGACCAGGCGCTCGATCACGGTGTCGGCGGACTCGCCGGCGGGCGAGAAGACCAGGCGCACGCCGGCCTTGGAGAGGTCCGGGCGCTCCGGCGAGACGTTGCCGGCCGCGTCGAAGACGATCACGGGCTCATAGCGGCCCTTCGCATAGGCGGCCACGTCGGCGACGAGCAGGTCGCGCGCCTGCTCGAAGGGGTCGCCGTCGGCGGTCTCGTCCATACGGGCGAGGTAGCGGGCGGACTTGTAGATGACGTTGTAGCCGTCCACCACGAGCAGCTCGCGCGGGACGGCCGGCCTAGGCATCCGCCTCGCCGCCACACTCGACGCGGCGCAGCCACTCGTAGCAGAGCACGGTCGTGGCCTGGGCGACGTTGAGCGACTCGACGCGCCCGCGCTGCGGCAGGCGGCAGGAGAAGTCGCACTTCTCGGCAACCAGGCGGGAGATGCCCTCGCCCTCGGAGCCCATCACGAGTGCCAGGCGCCCGGCAAACGGGGCGTGCCAGACGTCCTCGGTTGCATGCTCGGTGGCGGCGCAGGCCCAGAACCCGGCGGCCTGGAGCTCCTCGATCGCACGCGCGAGATTGGGCACCTGCGCGATGGGCAGGTGCATAACGGCGCCGGCGGAGGTCTTGTACGCACCCACGCTAACCGAGGCGGCGCGCGCCTTGGCCACGACGACGCCCGCCGCGCCCACGACCTCGGCCGTGCGCACGATGGCGCCGAAGTTGCCCTGGTCGGTCACGTGGTCGAGCACGACGACGAGCGCCGGGCCCTCCCCCGCCGCGGCGATCACGTCCGCGAGCTCGGCATACTCGAAGGGCCGGGTCCGCACGACGACGCCCTGGTGGGCGCCGTGGCTGGAGAGCGCGTCCAGGCGGGCGCGCGGCACGCGCTCGACGGGGACGCCGGCCTCGTCGAGCCGGGCGGCGATCTTCTCGAGCGCCTGGTCGCGCTCGCCGGAGCGCTCCTGCACGAGCGCCGAGCGCAGCGGCATCCCGCAGGCCAGCGCCTCCTCGACAGCGCGCCGGCCCTCGATGAGGTCGGAGCGGTCGCGGAGCTGCGGGCCGCGACGCGCCGCGCCCGGGACCGGACGGGTGCTGCGGCCCTTCTCGCCGTGCGGCCCCTTGCCCGGGGCGGGGCGGAAGGGGCGGCCGCCCTTGCCCTTGCCGCCACGGACGTCGCGGCCCGGCGTGCGGGATTGGTTCTTGGCCATGTCCTACTCCTTGCGGTGCAGGCGGGCGCCGGCGGCGGTGTCCTCGACCACGAGGCCGAGCGCGGTGATGCCGTCACGGATGGCGTCGGCGACGCCCCAGTTCTTCTCGGCGCGGGCCGCCTGGCGCGCGGCGAGCAGGGCCTCGGCCGCCTCGGCGGCGGAGGAGCCCTCGTAGCCGGCCTGGTCGCGTGCGAGGTCCACGAGACCGGCGGGCAGGTCGCCCTCGCCCGTGGAGCGGGAGAGGTTGATGCCCATGACGTCCGCGAGCTCGGCGAGCATGTCGGCGGCGCGCAGGGAGACGGCGGTGGAGGTGTCGTCGGCGGCGTCGGCCAGGTAGGTATTGGCCGCGGTCACGAGCGAGAAGATCGCGGCGAGGCCCCCGGCGGTGTTGAAGTCGTCGTCCATCTGGCGGCAGAACTCCTCGCGCGCGGCGTCGATCTGCGCGCCGAGGGTGCGGTCGGCGTCGTTGAGCTCGCCGTCCTGCGGGGAGCGCTCCGCCGCCCAGCGGAGGTTGCGCACGCAGCTCTCCAGGCGCTCGAGCGTGCCGGCCACGCCCTCGAGGCGCTCGAAGGAGAAGTCGAGCGGCGCGCGATAGTGGGTCTGAAGCATGAGCAGGCGCACGGCGTCCGCAGGGTACTTGTCGAGCACCTCCTTGAGCGTGTAGAAGTTGCCGAGGCTCTTGGACATCTTCTCGCCGTCGACGCGGAGCATCCCGGTGTGCATCCAGGTGTTGGCGAGCGCGGCGTCCCAGGCGCACATGGCCTGTGCGGTCTCGTTCTCGTGGTGCGGGAAGATGAGGTCCGCGCCGCCGCCGTGGATGTCGATCGGGGTGCCCAGGTAGCGGTGGATCATCGCGCAGCACTCGGTGTGCCAGCCGGGGCGGCCGTCGCCCCAGGGGCTGGGCCAGCTGGGCTCTCCGGGCTTGGCGGCCTTCCAGAGGGCAAAGTCGAAGGGGTCGCGCTTCTCGTCGTTGACCTCCACGCGCTCGCCGGCGCGCATCTGGTCGAGGCTGCGGCCGGAGAGGATGCCGTAGTTGTGGTCCGAGCGCACGGAGAAGTAGACGTCGCCGGAGGGCACGGGATAGGCAACGCCGCGCTCGATGAGCAGGGAGATCATCGCCTGCATGGCCTCGATCTCGTGCGTGGCGCGCGGGCGGATGTCCGGGTCAAGCACGCCGAAGCGGTGCATCTGCTCGATGAAGGCCGCCGAGCACTCCTCGGCGACCTCGGCGGCGCTGCGCCCGGTCTCGTTGGCGCGGTTGATGATCTTGTCATCCACGTCGGTGAGGTTCTGGGCGAAGGTGACCTGGTAGCCCTTGTACATGAGATAGCGACGGATCACGTCGAACGCAAGGAACGTGCGCGCGTTGCCGATGTGAATCTGGTCGTAGACGGTGGGGCCGCAGACGTACATGCGAATCTTGCCGGGCTCGATGGGGACGAGCTCCTCCTTCTTGTGCGTCTGGCTGTTGTAGACGAGCATGCGTGCTCCTTGCGGTTGGCTGACTTGCGTTGGACCAGTATAGCGCCGGCGGGCGAGAAGGACCGCTACTCCATGCGCTCGAGCAGGGCGACGGCCCAGGCGGCGATGCCCTCCTCGCGGCCCACGAAGCCGAGGCGCTCGGTCGTGGTGGCCTTGACGCCGACGGCGTCGACGGGGACGCCGAGCGCGGCAGCCATGTTGGCGCGCATCTCTTCGCGGTAGGGGGCGAGCTTGGGGGCCTGCGCCGCGATGGTGCAGTCGACGTCGGCGACCCGCCAGCCGCGCGAACGGGCGAGATCGGCCACATGGCGCATCAGGGCTAGGGAGTCGGCGCCCTCGTAGGCTGGGTCGGTGTCCGGGAAGAGCTTGCCGATGTCGCCGGCGCGCAGCGCCCCGAGCACGGCGTCCATGAGGGCGTGCGCGACCACGTCCGCGTCCGAGTGCCCGGCGAGGCCGCGCTCGCACGGCACGTCAACGCCGCCCAGCACCAGCCTTCGACCCTCGGCGAACGCGTGCACGTCAAACCCATGTCCGATGCGAAGCATGTTCGAGCCCTCTCCGTTGGGTGGGGCTCCAACGTAGCACATGTCAGGCGCGCGATTACGGTTGCCGGGGCGCGGGCGCTTAGGAAAGCGGAGTTGTTGTACCTCGGCGCGCTTGGGATGCTTAGAATTTTGGAGTTGTTGCACCCTTCACGTCCTTCTCGGCGCGCCGGGCGGCGAGAAGGACACGTGTCAACTGGGGTTTCTTCTTGGCATGCCCGCCGAGAAGAACCGCCGGCCTGCAACAACCCCAATTTCCTAAGCGAGCCGTGGCCGCGGGGCTACAACAACCCCGATCTCTTAAGCAGCTGCTCAGCTCAGCAGGCGCCGCTCGAGGGTGGCCTCGGCGAGGGCGAGGTCCTCGGGCAGCGTGACCTTGATGTTATCGCGCGTGGACTCCACGACGCGGACGCGCCCGCCCATGCGCTCCACGAGGGAGGCGTCGTCGGTGCCGAGGTACTCGTCGCGGGCCGCCGCCTTGTGCGCGGCGAGGAGTGCGCGGCGACGGAAGACCTGGGGGGTCTGCGCCGCCCAGTAGAACGAGCGGTCGGGCGTGGCCACGATCTTCTCGCCCTCCACGAGCTTGAGCGTGTCCGTGCAGCGGGAGGCGAGGATGGCACCCGCCAGCGCCTCGTCCGCGCGGACGGCGGCGATGCAGGCCTCGACCTGCTCCGTCTCGACGAGGGGACGAGCCGCATCGTGGACCGCCACGAGCTCGAGGTCGCGGGGGACGACGGAGAGGCCCGAGAGCACCGACCCCTGGCGCGTCTCCCCGGAGGACGCGAGCACGAGGGGCTTGGCCAGGGAGAGTCGCGAGAGCACGTCCTCCTCGACCTGCCGCGCCCTGTCCGGGGCGCACACGACCACGAGGCGGGCGACGGACGGGCAGCGGTCGAGGGCGGCAACGGACCAGCACATGAGCGGCATTCCCGCAAGGTCGACGAACTGCTTGCCGCGGGGGTCGCCGAAGCGCTCGCCGGATCCGCCAGCGACGACGATTGCGCAGGTGTCGGCGCCGGGCGTGACCTCCCCCACCCGCTCGGGGCAGGCGCATGCGCTCAGGTCGGGCGTCCGCGCGCCCATCACTCGCCCTTGTCCCACATTCGGTGGAGGCTGTTGGCGAGGACGCCGGGGTTCTTGACGCCAATCTCGCCGAGACGCGACGGGTCGTCATCGACGGCCTCGAGAACCTCCTGGAGCGAGCCGTACTCGTCGACGATCTTGTCGGCCATGCCGTCGCGCACCACGGGAACGCGCGAGAGCGTGCGCAGGCCGAGCGGGGTCATGATGGAGTCCTCGCCGCGCTCGTCGTCGTAGTCGAGCAGCCTGGCCACGAACTTGGCAGAGCGCAGCTGGGTGTTCACGGTGTCGTGCAGCTGCCGGCGGATGACGCGCGCCGCCTCCTCGGAGGAGTCCGCCGCGTAGTCGCGGATCATGAGGAGGTAGGCCTCGTCCAGGCCGGCAAGGTACTCCTCGCCCTGCATCCGCGCGACCTTGCCCTCGCTGCCGAGCTGCTCGATGCAGGATCCGAGCTCGTCGCCGGCGGACTGCAGCACCTCGAAGAGGTAGAAGACGCTCGTGAGATCGCCCAGGGTGACGCAGTTGTCCAGCTCGAGGCTCGTGAGGCGCAGGAGGCTGCGGTCGAGCTGGTTGCGCGTGTTCTGCATGGCG
Source organism: Atopobiaceae bacterium (assembly GCA_030525685.1). GTDB lineage: Bacteria > Actinomycetota > Coriobacteriia > Coriobacteriales > Atopobiaceae > Thermophilibacter. Next base: position 37,439 of record JAUNEG010000009.1, read on the forward strand.
ACCGTGAGCTGGTTCACGGTCGCGAGCAGGTCGCTCACACTCTTGAGCTCGAAGCCCCTGCCGTCGACGTAGACGTTGACCACCGAGCGGCGGGCGGAGACCGAGATGACCGTGGCCTTGGTGAGCAGGCTCATGCGGGCGGCCGTGCGGTGGCGCATGCCCGTCTCGGAGGTGGGCAGCGACGGGTCCGGGTTCAGGTGGTAGTTGGCACGCAGGATCTTGGTGAGGTCGCGGTCGACGACTACGGCGCCGTCCATCTTGCACAGCTCGAAGAGGCGGTTCGCGGTGAACGAGACGTCGAGCTTGAAGCCGTCGTCGCCGGCGGCGAGGACGTTCTCCGAGTCGCCCACGCAGATGAGGGCGCCCAAGTGGCCCGCGAGGATCATGTCCAGGGCCGTGCGCAGCGGCGTCCCCGGCGCGGTCTTCCTGATCGCGTCGTCGAAGCGCTGCTCGCGCTCGGTTGCTGGGTCGAGCTGGGTGACGTCCACGTGCGCCCCTCTCTGTCGGCGGTCGATTACGAGTATAGCGCCGGGTATTGCCCCCGGACGGGGCGCGGACGAGCTACTCCCCCGCGCTCAGCAGGCCGCCGGCGCCGGCAGCCCCGCGCGAGGGCTCGGGAAGCGAGCCGAGAAGATCGGACGAGCCCATGGTCTCGCGGCGGCGCGGCGCGGGAATCTCGCCGACCGCGTGCTCGAAGACGAGCTCGTCGTCCTTCTCGTCCACGCGGATGATCTCGCCGGCGCGCCACAGGCCCTGGAGCAGCTCCTCGGAGAGCGGGTCCTCGATGAGCGTCTGGATGGCGCGGCGCAGCGGGCGCGCGCCGTAGACCGGGTCGGCGCCCTTCTTTGCGACGAGGTCGCGGGCGGCGTCCGTGAGCTCGATGGACATCCCCTCGGCGATGAGGCGCTCGCGCAGGTCGGCCACCATGAGGTCGACGATGCCGCGCAGCTGCTCGGGGGTGAGCGACCTGAAGACCACGACCTCGTCCACGCGGTTGAGGAACTCGGGGCGGAAGTGCTTCTTCAGCTCGGACATCACGCGGCTCTCGATCTCCTTGTCGGAGAGGCCGTTCGCGCCCTGGGCCGAGAAGCCCATCGTGGTGGTCTGGGCGATGTCGCGGGCGCCGATGTTGGACGTCATGATGATGACGGTGTTGGAGAAGTCGACGTGGCGGCCCTGTCCGTCGGTGAGGCGACCCTCCTCCAGGATCTGGAGCAGGACGTTGAACACGTCGGGGTGCGCCTTCTCGACCTCGTCGAAGAGGACGACCGAGTAGGGGCGCCGGCGCACGGCCTTGGTGAGCTCGCCGCCCTCGTCGTAGCCCACGTATCCCGGAGGGGCGCCGACGAGCTTGGAGACGGTGTGCTTCTCCATGAACTCGGACATGTCGAAGGAGATGAGCGCCTCCTCGCTGCCAAAGAGGAACTCGGCGAGCGCCTTGGCGAGCTCGGTCTTGCCCACGCCCGAGGGGCCGAGGAAGATGAACGAGCCGCCGGGACGGCGCGGGTCCTTGAGCGGGCTGCGGCTGCGGCGGATAGCCTTGGCAACCTTGGTGACCGCCTCGTCCTGGCCGACGACGCGCTGGTGGAGCACGTCCTCGCAGCGCAGGAGCTTGGAGGCCTCCGCCTCGGTGAGGCTGGAGACAGGCACGCCGGTCATGGCCGAGACCACGTCGGCGATGTCCTGCTCGTCTACCGTGACCACGTTGGCGGCGAGCTCCTCGCGCCAGGCGGCCTCGAGCTCGTCGCGGCGGGCGACGAGGGACTTCTCCTCGTCGCGCAGGCGCGCGGCGTCCTCGAACTCCTGAGCGGCAGCCGCGGCGGACTTCTCCTCGCGCACGCGGGCGAGGTCGGCGTCCACCTGGGCGATCTCGGGTGGGAGCGCCATCTTGTGAACGCGCGTGCGGGCGCCGGCCTCGTCGAGCACGTCGATCGCCTTGTCAGGCAGGAATCGGTCCTGGACGTAGCGGTCCGAGAGCGAGACCGCGGCCTGGATGGCGGCGTCGGTGTAGCTCACGTGGTGGTGGCGCTCGTAGCGGTCCTTCAGGCCCTCGATGATGCGCATGGTGTCCCCGGGGCTGGGCTCACCGATGTTGACCGGCTGGAAGCGGCGCTCGAAGGCGGAGTCCTTCTCGACGTGCTTGCGGTACTCGTCGGCGGTGGTGGCGCCGATGACCTGGATCTCGCCGCGCGAGAGGGGCGGCTTGAGGATCGACGCCGCATCGATCGAGCCCTCGGCGGAGCCCGCACCGATGACGGTGTGGATCTCGTCGATGAACAGGATGTCCTCGTCGGAGGCCTCGAGCTCGGCCACGACCTTCTTCATGCGCTCCTCGAACTCGCCGCGGTACTTGGAGCCGGCGACGAGGCTCGCGAGGTCGAGCGTCCAGATCTGCTTGCCGCGCAGGATGTCGGGCACGTTGCCGGAGGCGATGAGCTGCGCGAGCCCCTCGACGATGGCCGTCTTGCCGACGCCCGGGTCGCCGAGGATGAGCGGGTTGTTCTTCTGGCGGCGCGCGAGGACCTGCATGACGCGCTCGATCTCACGGTCACGGCCAATCACCGGGTCGAGCTTGCCGTCCGTCGCCAGCTTGGTGAGGTTGCGACCGTACTGCTCGAGGACCGATCCCTCCTCGCCCTGCTGCTGGGGCCCGCCGAAGCCGGCCATGCGCACGTCGGCCGTCGTCGCCTCGCGCGGAGCGCCCTCCGGGCTCTTGCCGGCGAGCTCGTTGACCGCGTTGCGCACGGCGTCGCCGGAGATGCCCATCTGGCGCAGCGCGTCCATCGCGCGCCCGTTGCCCTCGGCGACGATGCCGAGCAGCAGGTGCTCGGTGGCGATGTACGTCTGTCCGTGCGTCATGGTCTCGCGGTACGCGCCCTCGAGTACGCGCTTGGCGCGGGGCGTGAACGGGATGTGCCCGCCGGGCACGGGCTCGCCGTCCTGCGTGGTGAGGCTCTGCACGGTGGAGAGCGCCTCCTCGTAGGTGACGTCGAGCTTGGCGAGCGCCTGGGCGGCGACGCCCTCCCCCTCCTTGATGAGCGCGAGCAGCAGGTGCTCGGTGCCCACGTACATCTGGCCGAGGCCGCGTGCCTCGTCCTGGGCGAGGTTCATCACCTTGCGGGCCCTGTCGGTGAACTTCTCAAACATACGTGCATCCTTCCGCACGGCAGCTTCACGGTACTAGTTTGTACCCACGGAGCCGCCCGCGCAAACGCGTTAAGCGACGCCGCGTATCTCGCCCTATGGGCGGCCGTCCCGGAATCGGTGACCTTCTCCGACGGGGCGAGAAGCGCGTCCAGGAATCGGCGGGATTCCCGATATGAGAGCACTTCTCGTCCTAGAATCGGCGGGATTCCGCAGATCAGGAACGGTCACGTCCCAAAAGTGGCGACGTTCCCCGCCCCAGGGAGGTCGCCGGGGCGGGAATCCCGACGATTCTGGGACAGCGCCCCGAGAAGGCCGGCGATTCCAGGACACCGGGGCGGCGGGGCCGGAGAACATCCGGAATTTTGAGACGCACGCCCTGAGCGACCGGGGAACGTCGGCAATTCCGGGACGCCGGAATCGCGCGGGCTACTTCCCGAACGTGTCGCGGTCGGGGGCGATCGCCTTCATCGCGTCGATCGTGCGCGAGAAGAGCTCGTCGAGCTCCCAGCCGCAGAGCTCGGCGCCCTTGCGGATGACGTCGCGGTTGCAGCCGGCGGCGAAGCGCTTGTCCTTGAACTTCTTCTTGAGCGACCTCACCTCGAAGTCCATGACGGACTTGCTCGGGCGCATGATCACGGCCGCGCCGATGAGGCCCGTCAGCTCGTCCACGGCGAAGAGGACCTTCTCCATGGGGAGCTCAGGGGCGGGCAGCTCGGGGTTGTTGTCGGAGTTGTGCGACTGGACGGCGCGCACGAGCTCGGCGCTGCCGCCCGCGGCCTCGAGGAGCTCCGCCGCGTAGACCGTGTGGCCCACCGGGTCGTCGGCGTGCTCCTCCCAGTCGAGGTCGTGCAGGATGCCCACGATCTCCCAGAAGTCGACGTTGTCGGGATCCATCTCCTCGGCGAAGACGCGCATCACGCCGCCGACGGTCTCACCGTGCTCGATGTGGAACTCCTCGTGGTTGTGCTCGGCGAGAAGCGCGAGCGCGGCGTCGCGGTCGATTCCGGCGGCGAGCGCCGCGGAACCCTCGGCCGGCGCCGCCACGACCTTCTCGCTGTCGGCGGCGATGTCGTCCACGGACGCCGCCGCGTTGTCCGTCACGGCGCCGGCGACCTGGTCCTGGATGTCGGCCTTGGTGATCGACTCGGGCTTCATGGCCGGGAAGAGCAGCACGTCGCGGATGGCCGGCTGGTCGCAAAACAGCATGACCATGCGGTCGATGCCGTAGCCGATGCCGCCCGCCGGCGGCATGCCGTACTCGAGGGCACGCACGTAGTCGTAGTCGTAGCCCATGGCCTCGTCGTCGCCCATGCCCTTGGCCGCGACCTGCTCGGCGAAGCGGCCGGCCTGGTCGACGGGGTCGTTGAGCTCAGAGAAGGCGTTGGCGTACTCATGGCCGGCGATGACCAGTTCAAAGCGGTCGGTGAGGCGCGGGTCCTCGGCCTTGCGCTTGGAGAGCGGGGAGACCTCCTCCGGGTAGTCGCACACGAACGTGGGGTTGACGATGGTCTTCTCGCCCAGCTCGTCATAAAGCTCAAAGAGGAGCTTGCCGGCGCCCCAGTTGGGCTGGGTCTCGATGCCGTGCTTCTCGCAGAGCTCGCGGAGGTGCTCGATGGGGGTGCTCATGTCAACGTGCTCGCCCACGCACTCGGAGGCGATCTCGGAGAGCGGACGGCTCGCCCAGGTGCCGGACATGTCAATCTTCTGGCCCTGGTAGGCGATGGTCTCGTGGCCCTCCTCGCAGCCGCAGACCTCGCGGGCGATGGTCTTGAACAGGCCCTCGGACAGGCGCTTCATGCCCTCGAGGTCGGAGTAGGCGCAGTAGGCCTCCATCGAGGTGAACTCGGGGTTGTGCGTGAGGTCCATGCCCTCGTTGCGGAAGTTGCGACCGATCTCGAAGACGCGCTCGAGGCCGCCCACGATGAGGCGCTTGAGCGGCAGCTCGGTGGCGATGCGCAGGTAGAAGTCGCGGTCGAGCGCGTTGAAGTGCGTCACGAAGGGCTTGGCGTTGGCGCCGCCGAGGATGGCGTGCATCATCGGCGTCTCGACCTCCATGTAACCGTCGGCCTCCATGTAGCGGCGGATGAGGGAGACGATCTGGCTGCGCTTGCGGAAGACGTCGCGGACCTCGGGGTTCATGATGAGGTCGACGTAGCGCTGGCGGTAGCGGACCTCACGGTCGGTGAGGCCGTGGAACTTCTCGGGGAGGGGCCGCAGCGACTTGGAGAGCACGGTGAGAGACGTGGGCGAGACGGAGAGCTGACCGCGACGCGTGCGCAGCACCGTACCCGTGGCGCCCAGGATGTCGCCGAGGTCGAGGTTGGAGAGCAGCGACCAGCCCTCGTCACCGAGCATGTCGTGGCGACAGAAGAGCTGGATGGACCCGCTCACGTCCTCGAGCACGACGAACGCCGCCTTGCCCTGCTTGCGCAGCGCCCGGATGCGGCCGGCGACGCTCACCACGTCCTCGGTGTCGGTTCCGTCCGCGAGCTCGGCGTACTTCTCGTCAAGCTCGCCGGCGTGAGCCGTGACCTCGGACGCGATGGGATAGGGGTTCACGCCGGCGTCGATGAGGGCCTGACGGCGCGCGCGGCGCATCGTGCGCTCGTCGGTGGTGGTGGCGTTCTCGGCCATGGGGTTCCTTTCGGGTTTCAGATAGATACGCCCCGCACCTGCGATCTCGCAGACACGGGGCGCTCGCTTGCTCGGTGGGAAGTAGCTCTAGCGGGAGATCCCCGTGATGGTGTACTTCCTGGTCTTGCCGGACGGGGTGACGACCTCGATCTTATCGCCCTTCTTGTGGCCCACGAGGGCGCTGCCCACCGGGGACTCGACGGAGATGCGGTGCTCGAGCGAGTTGGTCTCGGTCGTGCCCACGATGCTGAAGGTGGACTTCTTGCCCCTGCCGTCCTTGAGCTCCACCGTGGTGCCGATGGAGACGGTCATGGCGTGGCCCTGATCCTCGACGACCGTGGCCACGGAGAGGATCTGGCGAATCTCGTTGATGCGGGACTCGTTCTTGGACTGCTCCTCCTTGGCGGCGTCGTACTCGGAGTTCTCCGAGAGGTCGCCGAAGCCGCGGGCCTCCTTGATGCGCTCGACGATCTCGTCGTGCTTCTCGCCCTCGCGATACTCGAGCTCGTCGATGAGCTTCTGACGCCCCTCGGCGGTGAGCTCGATCTTCTTGGCGTTATCCATGTGCGATGACTCCTGCCTGCCGTGTGCCGCTAGTTGCGCTTAGTTGAGCTTGTTGCCGCACTTGGAGCAGAAGGCAGCGCCGGCCGCGTTCTTGGCGCCGCACTGGGGGCAGAAGACGGCGTCGGAGGCGGCAGCCTCGGGGGCGTCGGCGTCATCGTCGTCCTCGATGACCTCGACGTCGTCGTGGGACTCGATGGGCGAGCCGGCCTCGTCGGACGTGTCCTCGGAGCCCTCCTCCATGCCCTCGCGGACGTTCTTCACGGTCTTGCCGAGGGCGGAGCCGATCTTGGGCAGGTTCTTGGGCCCAAAGATGACGAGCACGACGACGACGATGAGAAGCAGCTCAATGGGGCCCATACCAAAAATCATGTGAAGTGTCCTTCCGATGCGATGTCACAGACGGGCGCTAGGCCCAATACAGCATCAGCTAGTATAGCCGAGGTTACGTGCTACTCACAATCTCTAAAACGCGAGAAGCCCGGGTTTCTCGCGCGCAGCTTAGGGGGCCCCTTGAGAGAGATTCTGATCGCCCTTGCCGTGCTGACCGTCGTGTGCACGGCGTTTCTCGCCGCGATGCCGTGGCTCCTGCGCAAGCGCAACGTGGAGATGCGCCGGACCAAGTTCGGCGTGACGCTGGTCTTCGACGCGGAGAACGCCGACGGCACGCCCGTGCGCCTGGTCAACGTCAACGGCACCTTCCAGAGCGGCTGCTACGTGCCCGAGGACCTGCGCTTCCAGCTGGCATGCGAGTACCACCGCGAGATGGCGCGCGTGATCGAGGACCTGGTCGCCGAGCGCGGGCACACCGCCGAGAGCCCGCTGCGCGTGCTGGTGATGGGCGGAGGCGGCTACTCGCTGCCCAAGTACCTGGCGGCCTACGTGCCGGAGGCGCGCGTGGACGTGGTCGAGATCGACCCCGCGATGACCGAGCTGGCGCGCGAGTCCTTCTTCCTCGACGAGTGCCTGGAGCGGACGGGCGCCGAGAAGGACGGGCGCCTGCGCCTGGTCAACGACGACGCATGGGCCTTCGTGCGCGCCGCCACCGAGCCCTACGACGTGATCGTGAACGACGCCTTCTCGGGCAACCGACCGCTCGGGCCGCTCACGGGCGCCGAGGGCGCGCGGGTGGTGCGCGAGCACCTCGCTGCGGACGGCGCCTACCTCGCCAACGTGCGCTGCGCCTGCGAGGGGCACCGCGCTCGGGCGCTGGACGAGGTCGTGGACGCGTTCGGTCACGAGTTCGCGCACGTGGGCTACGTCGCCGAGTGGCCGGACGAGCCGCACAAGCCCGGCAACAACGTGCTGGTGGCGACGAGCGCCCAGGGCGTCATGCCGCGCGAGGCGCGCGAGGTGCGGTAGCGGGCGGACGGTTCTTCTCGCCCGGGCCCGGGCCCAGATCCGCCACACTGACAGGTTTTGCGGCTCGCGGGCGGCAGGCCGGTCGCACGAGCGGTACATCCTGTCACCGAACGGGACGCGGGCGCGCGGGCGCCACGCGCGGCGAGAAGAGCCTCAGCGCAGCGGGCCCTCGCGGCGGACGGTGCGCAGGATGTGACGGGGAACCGCGTGCAGCGCGCAGCTGCCGATGACGGTCCCGGCGGCGCGCTTTGCCTCGGCGCTCGCGCCGCGCGTGGCGTAGGCGTGCGAGAAGCGCTCGAGCATGGCCAGGTCGTTGCCGCCGTCCCCGTACACGGCCACCTCGTCCTCGGCGATCCCCAGCTCGCCGGCCAGCCACGCCACGGCCTCGCCCTTGTTGACGCGCGCGTCGGTGAGCTCGAAGAGGACGCCGTCGAAGGAGGCGTTCACGAAGGAGCCAGCATGCTCGCCGACAAACGCCTCGAGGTCGCGACGCAGGCCCTCGTCGGCGACACGGAAGTTCACCTTGCAGATGTCCTGCCCGAGCACGTCGGCGTTCGTCTGGTCGAGAAGCTCCACCTCGCCGAACCCGGTCTTGCGGAAGCGTCGGCGCATGAGCATGCCGACCGGGCCGCGCGCGCCGACGTAGCTCGCGTTGCGCTGCTCCGTCGTGCCGCGCACGTAGGTGCGGTCGCGTCCCACGCATATGAAGCAGACCTGCGGGAAGGCAACGAGCAGCTCCTCCAGCGCGTCCGGGTCCACGGCGACGTGGCGCAGCACCTCGCCGTCGGGGCCCACGACGTGCGCGCCGTTGGCACCGATCGACTCGACCGGGAGGCCCGCGAATCCCATGTCCGCCGGCCGCCGCACGCAGCGGCCCGTCGCCAGCGCCACGTGACGGCCGGCGTCGAGCGCGGCGCGAAGGCGGCGAAGGATGCCTCCGTCGGTCTCGTGTATGAGGTTGAGGAGCGTCCCGTCGAGGTCGCTCGCGAAGAGCTTGATCAATGCCGCCGTCCTTCTCGTCGTCTCACGGCGACAGTATAGGACGCGGTGACACTACAGCACACCAATCTCCTGCAGGTAGCACGACTCGATCTGCGTGAGCGCCGCCATGAGGGGCGTCAGGTCGGTGGTGGTCACATCGTCGATCTTGCGCGCCGGCGAGCAGCAGTAGAGCGCCAGGCGCGCATACTGCGCGAGCGAGCAGGGGTGCAGGTCCGTCAGGGAGATCGCGCAGACGCCCTTTTCGGCCGCCCCCCTCGCAAGGCCGACGACCTGGGCCGTCTCGCCCGAGAGACTCACGAGCACCAGCGCCGTGCCCTCGAGGTCGTGGTCCATCTCACGGCGCACCTGGTTCTCGTAGGTCACGAACTGGAACTTCCCGTCGATCTGGGAGATTCGGCGCGCAAGGGCATGCGCCGCATACACCGTCTCTCCGACGGCAAAGATTAGTACCTGCCGCGCCTGTGCCAGAGCGCGGATCGCCCCCGACGGCGCGTGCGAGCCACGGGGCGCGACGAGCGGGATGCGTCGAGACAGAGAAGCGAGTGTCGAGCGAGCGCGCAAAGGCGTCGAAGACGGGGCGTTGCGGGGATTCGGCGAACGGTCGGACGCAGGCACCCGTCTCTTCTTACGTTTACGCCCCTATGAAAAGGGGCCTCCGGCTCACTGCCGACGGCCCCCGAACGTGCATGGTCGGGTTGACTGGATTTGAACCAGCGACCTCTCGGTCCCGAACCGAGCGCTCTACCAAGCTGAGCCACAACCCGTAGCGGTGGGATATTCTAGCAGACTTTCGGCGAGGAACCAAGGGTTTTTGTCGACCAGGCCCGCCATCCGCGCGAGACGGCCTCCGCAGCCACGGCATCTGCGGCCTCGGGGCTCTCGCACAGCGCGAACGAGCAGGTGCCCGAACCCGTGACCTGAGCCGCGAGCACGCCGGGGCGCTCTCGCAGCCACGCCTCGACCTCGCCGATCTCCGGACACAGCGCGCACGCGACCGAGGCGAGGTTGTTTGCCAGGCTCGCCGCCACGCCCGTACGGTCGCCGGCCTCGAGGGCGCGGCACAGCGCGCCGCAGCCTGCCGGCTCCGCGCCCGAGCGGTCGAACTCCGCGTACGCCGCCGGGGTCGATCCGCCCTCGGCCGGCGGCATCACCAGGACGAGGGGCGTCTCGAAGCTGGGAAACGTCCGCTCGAGCACGTCCCCCGCCCCGCCGAGGAGCGTGGGGCGCGGGTCGAGGAAGAAGGCCACGTCGGCACCCACGCGACGGGCCACGTCGACGACGCGCGGGTCGAGCGCGTCCACGCCCCAGCGCCTGGCGAGGGCACGCAGCGCGGCACCGGCGTCGGCGGAGGAGCCGCCGAGCCCGGCGCTGCCGGGGATGCGCCTCGTGACGCTCACGCGCACGCCGGGCTTCTCGCCCAGCGCCTCGGCGAGCATCGTCGCGGCGCGCCAGACGCCGCTCCTCTCCACGGGTATGGAGAGCGCAGGCGAGAAGCTCACCGAGAGCTCCGGGGCGTCCTCGACGACGACGTCGTCAAAGAGCGCCACCGGGACCATGAGCGAGTCCACGCGGTGGTAGCCCCGGTCGTCGGTCCCGTGATGGACGCCGAGGTAGAGATTGACCTTGCAGGGGGCCAAGACGGCCGTTGCGCGCACGGCTACTCCGTGATTGTCTCGGCGAAGTCGAAGAGGAGCTCGCCGGACTCCGTGTCGTAGAGCTCCACCGTGCCGGTGAGGACGTCAACGTACTGGTAGGACTGACGCGCGGTGCGGCCGCGACGCTCCTCGACCTCGACGACGAAGAGGGACGGGTGGGCGTGGACGAGCGTGCCGGTGCGCTCGACGATGCGCGAGCGGCCCATGTTGGCCTTGACCTTGAGGCGCTTGCCCTCGAGCGAGCTCAGATGCTCGCGAATCTCGTCGACCCGGTTGACGGGCGGGATGTCATTCTCCATGTGATCCTCCGTCTGACAGAGGCAAAAGCCAAAAATGCCGGAAGCATTATCTTACGGCTCTGGGCGCGCAAGCGCAAATTGGTTCAACCGTTGTGGCGCTCGGCATGAAAAGGGGGCGAGAAGAACGCTCTTCTCGCCCCCGGACGCTTGCCGTTGGTCGCGCTACTCGGCGGGGCAGAGGGCAAGGGCCTCCTCGTCGGCGACGACGACGCAGTTGGTGTGGAGCTGCAGGATCGACGCGGGGCAGCTCGGGGTGACCGGGCCGAAGCACATGTCGTGGACGGCCTGGGCCTTTGCCGCGCCGTTGGCCACGACGAGAATCATGCGGGCGGACATGATCGTCTGGACGCCCATCGTGTAGGCCTGGCGCGGGACGTCCTCCTCGCGCTCGAACAGGCGGCTGTTGGCCTTGATTGTGGACTCGGTGAGGTCGACACAGTGCGTGCCCTTGGAGAAGTGGTCGTCGGGCTCGTTGAAGCCGATGTGGCCGTTGTTGCCGATGCCCAGGAGCTGCAGGTCGGGATAGCCGGCCGCGGCGACGATGCGATCGTACTCGGAGCAGGCGGCCTCGGCGTCGGGGTTGGCGCCGTCGGGCACGTGGGTGTTGGCCTGGTCGATGTTGATGTGGTCGAAGAAGTTCTCGCGCATGAAGTAGTGGTAGCTCTGCGGGTCGTCGTGGCTGAGGCCGCGATACTCGTCGAGGTTGTAGGTGGAGACCTGCGAGAAGTCGCAGTCGCCCTTGTCGCACCACTTGGCAAGCTGCTGATAGGTGCCGATCGGCGTGGAGCCGGTCGCGAGGCCCAGGACGCAGTTTGGCTTCAGGATCACCTGCGCGGAGATGATGTTGGCGGCCTTGCGGCTCATGTCGTCATAGTCTTTGGCGCGGAGAATCTTCATGGCGTTTCCCTTCATAGTCCGGCAGGCGGCTCCTGCCATGCGGCCCCATCGGCCGCGGCCAATGTGACTGCGACCACCAGGGCGAGGTCGCCAAGAGCTATGAGAACTCGCCGCCACGTCGGGGCCCCTGCCCGTCCATGGCAGCCCGGGGCACGCCCCAGACGCATCTATCATGCTACGAACTCGCCCCGCCCGCCACGAAGATTTGGCGAGCGGGGCAAAAGCGCTGGGAGCGGATGGATGGGCCGAAGCCGGGCCTAGAGCTTCGTGGAGAGGTCCTCGAGGGCGTGGAAGCGGTGCGAGATGGCGTTCTTCTCGTCGGGGGTGAGCTCGGCCATGGTCTTGCCGGGGGTGTCGTTCGGCAGGAAGAGCGGGTCGTAGCCGAAGCCGCCGTCGCCGCGCGGCTCGAAGCCCACGAGGCCCTCGCAGTCACCGTCGCCGCACAGGACCTCGTCGCCGCGCACGAGCACCACGCTGGAGTGGAAGCGCGCGGTGCGCTCGGCCTCCGGGACGTCCGCCATCTGCGCCATGAGCTTCTCGTTGTTGGCGGCGTCGTTGCCGTGCTCGCCGGCCCAGCGCGCGGAGAAGATTCCGGGGGCGCCGTCGAGCGCGTCCACGCAGAGGCCCGAGTCGTCGGCCACCGCCATGGGCAGCCCCGTCTCGGCCTGGGCGGCGCGAGCCTTGATCAACGCGTTGTCAAAGAAGGTGCTCCCGTCCTCCACGGGGTCGGGGAAGTCACCCAGCTCGCCGAGAGCCACGAAGCGCACGCCTGGCATGACCGGCGCGAGGATGGCCTCAATCTCGGTGACCTTGTGCGCGTTGCCCGTAGCCACCACCACGGTCTTGACGGGATCCAGCTCGTTAATCTCTCTGTCTTTCATTTTGGCTTCTCCTTAGGCGTGCAAAAGTGCGACTCGTGATGAAAAAACGCGCTCGCATTCGCAAAACTCTCGCTCGTGATGAATAAGTATGGCCCCTAGAGGCCATTCATGGACCCCAAGATCAGCTCATGCCAAAGAAATCCCAGTTCGCAGAATTTGAACTATTCGCCAGCGTCAAATTGTTTCATCACGAGCGGGAGTTTTGCATGAAAGCCACGAATCCTTCATCACGAGCGACGCTTTTGCATCTACCCGGGTCCTTTTGAGCGCGAAGCCCACCTATTCGCGCGAGCTAAAGCCCGTCACGTGACTCTGGAGCTCCGTCAGGCGGGCGACGCCGGTCTGGCAGAGATCGAGCAGGGCGTCGAGCTGGGCGCGGTCGAGCGTGGAGCGCTCGCCGGCGCCCTGGACCTCCACGATGCGGCCGTCGCCCGTCCCCACGAGGTTGAAGTCCACCTCGGCATGGGAGTCCTCGGAATAGTCGAGGTCGAGCAGGGCCCGGCCGTCCACGAACCCCGCGGAGACCGCGGCGACCTGCCCCGTGAGCGGCAGGCGCGGGAGCCTGCCCGCGTCCACGAGGCCCATGAGCGCCTCGTGGAGCGCCACCCACGCGCCCGTGATCGAGGCCGTGCGCGTGCCGCCGTCGGCCTGGATCACGTCGCAGTCCAGCGTGATCGTGATCTCGCCCAGGCGATCGAGGCGCGTGACGGAGCGCAGGCTGCGGCCGATGAGGCGCTCGATCTCCATGGAGCGGCCCTTGCGGCCGCGGTACTCGCGTGGCGTACGCCGGTTGCCCGCGGCGGGGAGCATCGCGTACTCGGCGCTCACCCAGCCGGCATGCGCGCTCTTTCGCCAGCCGGGAACGCCCTCCTCCACAGATGCGGTGCAGAGCACGCGCGTGTCGCCAAACTCCGCGAGGCAGGACCCGGCCGCGTTCTTCATGACACCCGAGGTGAGCGTGACGGGGCGCAGCTCGTCGGCTTTGCGTCCGTTGGCACGAATGAGGGTGGAGTCAGTCATGCGTCCTCCCGAAAGAGGCCCCCGCCGCAAAAGCGGGCGAGGGCCGATGTGGACTGGTGGGCGATGACGGGTTCGAACCGCCGACCTTGTGCGTGTAAGGCACCTGCGCTAGCCGCTGCGCCAATCGCCCGGGTGGTTGCAGTCTAGCATACGGCACGCTCGCGCCTGCCCTATACTAGGTCCCATGGATACTACGACTCTCGCCTCGCTGGTCACGCTCCTTGAGGAGCAGGGCCTGCTCGCAGGCACCCACAACCTCACGGCCGAAGCGGGCGCGACACCCGTGACCGGCGCCGACTGCGACTCCCGCGTCGTCCGCGCGGGGCACGTCTTCGTGTGCAAGGGGGCGGCCTTCAGGCCCGCATACCTCACGAGCGCGCTCGAGGCGGGCGCGGTGGCCTACCTCTGCGACGAGGCCCACGCCGCCAAGCTCGCCGAGGTCGTGCCGGACGCCCCCGCCCTCGTCGCCAGCAACCTGCGCCGCGCGATGGCGCTCGTCTCCGCGGAGGCCTTCGGCCACCCTGACCGTGACGTCCGCGTCATCGGCATCACGGGCACCAAGGGCAAGTCCACGGTCTCCTACATGCTGCGCGCCGTGCTCGACGGCGACAAGCCCGGCTCCGGGACGGCCGTCATCGGCTCGATCGACACCTACGACGGCGTCGAGGACTTCGAGAGCCACAACACCACCCCCGAGTCGCCCGACCTCTGGCGCCACGTCGCCAACGCGCGCAGCGCCGGCCTCTCGTTCCTGGACATGGAGGTCTCGAGCCAGGGCCTCAAGTACGACCGCGTGCTCGGGCTCACGCTGGACGTGGCCTGCTTCCTCAACATCGGGCGCGACCACATCTCCCCCGTCGAGCACCCCGACTTCGAGGACTACTTCGAGAGCAAGCTCCGCATCTTCGAGCAGGCCCGGAGCGCCGTGGTGAACCTCGACTGCGACCAGGCCGACGTCGTGCTCGAGCGTGCCCGGGCCGCCGAGACCTGCGGGCGCATCCTGCGCTTCTCCGCCGAGGGCCGCGACGGCGCCGACGTCTGGGCGAGCGAGGTCCGCTCCGAGCTCGGACGCGTGAGCTTCGTCGCGCATGCCCCGAGCTGGGAGGGCCCGGTCACGCTGGCCATGCCCGGCCTCTTCAACGTCGATAACGCGCTGGCCACGATAGCCATCTGCGAGCTTCTGGGCGTCGGTGCCGAGAAGATCGTGCCCGCGCTCGCCCATGCCACGGTCCCCGGGCGCATGGAGCTTCTCGGCGAGCCGGGCTCGCGCGTGATGGCCCTCGTCGACTATGCGCACAACAAGCTTTCCTACCAGCGCTTCTTCCCCTCCGTGAAGAAGGAGTTCCCCGGCTATCGCATCATCGCGCTCTTCGGCGCGCCGGGCGGCAAGGCGTACGAGCGCCGGACCGAGCTCCCGCAGGAGGCCGCCAAGTGGTCCGACTACCTCATCTACACCGAGGAGGACCCCGCGCACGACCCCGTCGAGGAGATCTGCGCCCAGATGGCCGCCGCCACGCCCGAGGGTGTCCCCTACGAGGTGATCTGCGACCGCGAGGAGGCCGTACGCCGCAGCGTCGAGCTCGCCTACGAGGGCGAGGGCCCGGCCATCGTCTGCCTGCTCGCGAAGGGCGACGAGACGCGCCAGCACGTCGGCGACGAGTTCGTCCCCTGCCGCACCGACGGCGAGATCTTCCTCGAGGCGGTCGCCGCTCGCACGGGCGCGTAGCGGGCCCGATGGGCGCGCCCCTCGTCATCGGCATCTCGGGCGGCGCGCGCGACCGTGAGGTCGCCTCGGCGCTGCTGCGCACCATCCTGGACGACGAGAGGCCCTACGAGCGCGCGGCGCTCGTCGGTGGGCGCGAGCTCTTCGACGGCGTCGAATGGTCCCACCATCCAGACAGGATGTCTGAGCTGCAACGCATTGACGTCCACATGCGCCATGCGAGCGAGAAGGACCTCGCCTACGCAATCGTCGAGCTGGACGAGGCCGAGCGCGACGCCGTCCGCTCCGACCTCCTCTGCGTGATCGGGGTTGGGGGCGCGGGCACGGCGACCACGGCCGACGGGCGATCGTTGAGCTTCTCCGCGCGCGGCTCCCTCGCGGACGTGGGCGTCGGGCGCACCGAGTCCCACTATGGCTACGTGCAGTTCCTCGCCCACACGCCCAGCCGCGAGATGACGCTGGCCGTCCCGCTGACCGGGCGCTTCAACCTGGGCCCCGCGCTCGCCGTCGTGACGGTCTGCGAGCTGCTGGACATCGCGGCCGGACAGATTGGCATCGGGCTGCTCGGCGCCCGCGCCTCGGGCCACGGCGAGCTGCTCGCCGCCCCGGACCGGGGCGTCTACGCCCTCGTCGAGGAGAGCGGCGAGGCGCGCGACGCGGAGCTGCTCGTGGCCGCCGCCCGCGAGGACTACGCGACGATGCGCGTCGAGGCGGTGCGGGGCCCGTCCGCCGTCGCCACCGCGGTCGCGCGCGCCTACGGGCGCGACGGGGACGCGCCGACGCTGCTCGTCCTTCTCGGCGCCCCGGGCGACGAGCTCGAGGACGCCTTCCAGGCCGCGGTCCGCGCGCACGCCCTCCTCCCCTGAGACGGCACGACGACCGGGCGCCCGGGCCGACCCGCACAGAAAAGGGGCCGGACCCGAAGGCCCGACCCCTGAGTCGCGCGATTGCCCGTGGCTCGGATTAGAAGTCCACGTCGACGTCGTTGTAGACGCACTCGAGGAGCTTCTCCATCTCCTCGGGCGTGGGCTGGCGCGGGTTGGAGCCGGTGCAGGCGTCGCCGATGGCGTCGACGGCGATGCGGCTCTTCTTCTCCTCGAACTCGGCGTAGTCGATGACGGACTCGTCGGCCTTGACGCCGCCCTTGCCGTAGTTCTTGATGCCCTGCGGGATGTCGATCTTGTCGTTCAGGTCGCGGATCATCTGAACGAGCGCGGCGACGAGCTCGTCCTCGGTCTCGCCGGCGAGGTGGAAGACCTCCTTGGCGATGTAGGCGTAGCGGCTCTTGGCGCGGGCGTCCTTGGCGTTGAACTGGATGACCTTGCCGAGGTACATGGCGTTGGCGCAGCCGTGGATGATGTGGTCGCCGGTGAAGGCGGCGCCGGTCTTGTGGGCCATGGAGTGCACGATGCCGAGGAGGCCCGAGGAGAAGGCGATGCCGGCGATGCACTGGGCGTCGTGCATGTGCTGACGGGCCTCCTTGTCGCCCTGATAGGACTTGGGCAGCCACTCGACGATCTCGCGCATGGCGTAGAGGGCGTTGGCGTCGGTGTAGGCGGAGCCGGCAGTGGAGACGTAGGCCTCGATGGAGTGGGTCAGGGCGTCCATGCCGGTGTGCGCGCAGAGCTTGGCGGGCATGGTGTAGGTGAGCTCGGGGTCGACGATGGCCACGTCGGGCGTGATCTCAAAGTCGGCGATCGGGAACTTGATGCCCTTGGAGTAGTCGGTGATGATCGAGAACGCGGTGACCTCGGTCGCGGTGCCGGAGGTGGAGGAGATGGCGCAGAAGTGGGCCTTGGTGCGGAGCTTGGGCAGGCCGAAGACCTTGCACATGTCCTCGAAGGTGGTCTCGGGGTACTCGTACTTGATCCACATGGCCTTGGCCGCGTCGATCGGGGAGCCGCCGCCGAGGGCGATGATCCAGTCAGGCTGGAACTCGGACATCACGGCAGCGCCGTTCATGACGGTCTCGACGGACGGGTCGGACTCGACGCCCTCGATGAGCTTGACCTCGAAGCCGGCCTCCTTGAGGTCGTTCTCGACGTCCTGCAGGAAGCCGCCGCGACGCATGGAGCCGCCGCCGGTGACGATGACCGCGTGCTCGCCCTTGAGGTTCTTGACCTCGTGGCGCGCGCCCTCGCCGAAGTACAGGTCACGCGGGTTGGTGAAACGTCCCATAACACTCCTCCAATTCCTTTGCCGCCGCCACCGCGACGGATCAAACGGGGGACCATCTCCCCCGATTTGCGCCTTGCGAGAAGTACCAGCCCGGGTCATCGGAGACGCGACGGCTCGGCCGGGAACCAGTATAGCGAAATCATTTGGCAACACTGTGGGTTTCCGGACCGGCCGGCAAGCGGCGGCGAGCGGCGGAGCGGCGCGGCTGAGCTAGGATGGTGGAAAGGAGGCGAGATGGCACACGATTCCCGAAGAGACGACTATCTGCGCATGAGCCTGCGCTACGCGCTGTCTCTCGACGAGAGCGACCCGGGGGCGGCCGCGCGCGCCTTCGCCACGTTCGGCCGACGGCTCGCGCAGAATCGCGACTCGCTGCCCCAGACGGACGCCGACCGTGCCTTCCACCTGGTCGCGCGCGCGACCGAGGTCCTCGACTACCGCCTGCCCTTCGCAGGCGACGCCCAGGTCGAGGCGCTCTCCACCCAGGCGCGCGCCCTGCTCGACGAGGCCATCTCGCTCGATTCCAGCTGCCATGACGCCGTGCGCATGAGGATGTCCTGCGAGACCGGCTCCTACGAGGCGCGCTGGCGCTTCCTGTCCGAGCGTGCCGAGAAGGTCCGGGCGGCGTGCGAGGCGGGGCGCGACCAGCTCTGCGGGCTGCTCGACGCGGCGCGCCGACCGCTCGCGGCGAGCCTCGCGATGCGCCCGTGGTGGCGCTGGATGGCGGAGATGGCGGAGTGCGCGCTGATCTGCGGGCGCAACCGGGAGAGCGTCCGGGTGGCCCGGCAGCTGCTCGAGGCGGACCCCGGCGACCTCTCCGACGTGCGCTTCACGCTCGCGTACGCCCTGGCCAAGCTCGAGGACGAGAAGGGCCTCGCCGAGCTGGTGGGCAACTACCCGGACCCCAACGGGCTCAGGCATCCCGACGACGCGTGGGTCATGCTCGCCCAGATCGCGCTCGCACACGGGCGCTGGGACCTCCGGACGGCGCGGGAGCTCGTGGAGAGCCTGCTCGTCTCCTACCCCGGCAGCGCCGGCGTGATGGTCCGCCAGATGGAGATCGCCGACGGGCGCTTCGCCCGCGTCCGCGTGGAGGGGTACAGTGAGGACGAGATGGTCCTGGCCCTGAGCGAGGGAGTCGTCCTGCTGCAGGAGGGCGTCGAGCGCTCCGGTCGGGGCGTGCTGGGCGCGTGGCTCGCCCATACGGTCAGCGAGCTGCGCCCGCGCGAGGTCGAGGAGTTCATGCGGGCGACCGGCGGCGAGGCGGCGGCCGCCGGCACGGGCGCCCCCGGCGGGGAGGTGTCATGAACGCCTGGGAGGAGCTGGTGGCACGCTGTGCCGCGCGCAGGAACGAGAAGATCGGCCCGCTCTCGGACGAGGCGTACGCGGAGCTCGTCCTCGCCGTGCGGCAGAGCCCCGCCGACTTTGCCGACGAGGCGCCCGATCAGGCACTTCTCGCGGTCGCGCACGCGCTTGACGCATATCGGGCGAGCGGGCGGGACGACGACCTTCTCGACGACGCCACGTTCGAGGCTGAGCGCGCCCGTCGGCTGGGCCTGCTGCGCGCGGCCTGTCGGCAGGCCCTCGAGCTGGACGAGCGCTGCCTGGACGCACGCCTGATCGACCTTCTCGCCGGCGAGCTCGAGGCGGACCCGCTGACCCAGGGCCTGCTCGACCTGGAGCGCGAGTTCGCGGGCGCGCCGGTCCCCGAGGGCGACGCCTGGGAGGACGTCTTCTACCGACCCCACCTGCGGCTGCGCGCCGCGGTGGCACGAACCTGCCTGGACGCCGCGCGTCCGCGCATGGCGGCGTCCGCGGCGGCCTCGCTGCTCGACGCCGCGCCCGACGACCAGCTGGGCGCCCGCCACACGTACATGCTCGCCTGCGCGCGACTCGAGGACGAGCCCGGGCTCGGGGCGCTGGAGGCACGCTTCTCGGGGCGGGAGAGCGCCTGGTCGCACCTCGCGCGCGTGCTGCTGCTCTACAAGCTCGACCGGCTGACGGCGGCGCGACGCGCCCTGCGCGGGTTCGACAGCCTGTGCGAGGGCGGTGCCTACGCGCTGCTGAGGCCCACGTTCGTCGAGCTCTACCTGCCCGACCGCCCCGAGGCCGCGGCCTGCGGCTTCGAGGAGTCCCTCATGGCCGTGCGCGAGGCGGAGCCCATCATCGCCGACGTGCCGGAGTTCGTGGCCTGGTGCCAGGGGCACGACTGGCTCGTGGCGTCGGCGCGAGCGTTCGCAGAGCGGCGCGACCTGGACTGGTAGCGCGCGACCTTCTCGCAATTAACGGGCAAAATTCAATTGACTTTTATATATCCGCAGTTGGTTTCCTCGACGAATTCGAATTTTGTCCGTTAATTGGTTGGCCTGGCGCCAAGGTGGCCTGGCGCCACAAGCATGTCAGCGTTGAGGGGCGCGAGGGCATCATGTGCCTGCGCGCGGAGGCTCCGCCGGGACAGGTCGACCGTCTCCCGGGAGCCCCCCAGGAGCGGGTGCCCGGCCGCGTCACGGAGGCCACGGGCGCGGAGCTCTGCCTCTGCGCGGCGCGCCACCCGTGGGAGGAGGGGTGCGTCGAGAGCGCCAGCGGGCCCCTCCGCCAGTGCTTCCCCAAGGGGGCGGACTTCTCGGCCGTGGCCGACGAGGAGGTGCCCGCGGTGTACGATGGGCTCGACCGGAGGCCGCGCGGGCGACTGGGGCGGCTGACGCCCTGGGAGGCCCGCCACTCCGAGGCGTTGCACTTGCTGTGACTATTCGCCCCGTTAATTTCGCGGCGCGCGAGCGAGAAGGACGGAGGGGCATGCGGCTCACGGTGGACAAGCTTGCCGCGCTGCGCGCACTGCGCGCCTGGCGCTGCACGGGCCATCCGCTCCCTGTGGCCCGCTGCGACGTGCCCGCCCCGAACCCCAGCCCCCAGAAGCGTTGGACGAGGCGCGCCCTTCCCCTCGAGCGCCTCGCTCTCGACGAGCCGCCAACCGAGGACCACCCGCTCGAGATCGTTGTCCCCAGTCCCGCCGACCGTCCCAAGGGGTCGTTCTTCTCGTGCTCGGTACGCTCGACCCTCCCCGACGGCTCGTTCGTGTGCCTCGGGGACGGCCTGTTCATGCCTTGCCCGGAGCTGCTCTTCCTCGAGCTCGCCGAGGTCATGGACCCCAAGGTGCTCGCCCTTCTCGGCTACGAGCTCTGCGGCACCTTCTCGAGAGACCCCCGCGACCCGCGCGCTGGCGAGCCTGTCTACGGCATCCCCCCGGTGACGAGCGTCGAGAAGATCGCGGCGTACCTCGACTCCCTGGGCTGGCGACGCTCGGCGCTCCTCGCCGGGCACGCGCTGCGTCGGGTGGCCGACAACGCATGGTCGCCGCCCGAGGCCGTCATCGCGCTCATGGCGAGACTTCCCGTGAACGACCTCGGCTACGAGCTGGGCGAGGTTGCGCTCAACGTGCGGCACGGCACCTCGCCCGAGCTGGTGGCGCTAGGATGCCGGGACTCCCGCGTGCCCGACATTGAGATCGTGGGCACGCACATCGGCTTCAACTACGACAGCCGTCTCCACCTTGACCTTGAGTCCGTCGCGAGCGCGGCACGCGACGGAGACGCCCGCGGCGCCATGCGCACCGTGCGGGGGAAGCACCACGATGACATCAAGCGCAACCGCGATCTCGCCGCCCAGGGACGGATCATCCTCCCCGTAACGACGGAGGACCTCTACGAGCCCGGTGGCCTGGACGCGGTGATGGTCGAGGCGGCCATGACGATTCGCGAGTTCGACGGCGGCCACGCCCTTCAGAACGTCATGCTCGCGATGCTCTCGGCGCCCGAGCGGCAGCAGCTCCTGCGGCTACTTCTCCAGCCACGACAGATTAACGGGCAAAATTCGAGTTTCTCGAATTTAAATCCTGCGGATATATAACAGTTAATCGAATTTTGCCCGTTAATTTGCGGGCGTCCGGCACCGAGAAGGTCGATGCGCCCGCGGCACACACAAAAGGGCCCCGGCGTCACCGCCGAGGCCCCGTGCGTTCATGGTGCGGGCGAAAGGACTTGAACCTTCATGGAGTTGCCCCCATACGGACCTGAACCGTACGCGTCTGCCAATTCCGCCACGCCCGCGTGCTGGGATATCGTAGCGCATCGCCCGCTCGCTGCCAAGTCTTTTCTCGCGGCATCAAATGGGCGGCGGCCAAATCCCGAGTGGTCGCCGCCCCACTAAGAGAGGGCAGGCTTGGCTAGAGGCTACTGCTCAGCGGCCTTCTTGTTGCGACGCACCTGCACGAGGCACATCACCACAAAGAGGGCAACGACAACCACGATGCCTAAAATCGGCTGCTTCATGACCGTCAGGAAGGCCATAACGTCGATGCAGTCATGTCCGACGCCCTCGGCGCCGTAGGCGGCGAAGTCGTACAGCGTGGAGACGAAGCCCGCAAAGAAGATCAGGAAGAAGCCGTAAAGGAAGCCGGAGATCACAGCTCCGCGGCGGCCACCCGTGACGTTTCCGAAGATGCCGGCCACGCCACCAGTGAAGAACGCACCGATGATCGAGATGAGCGGCACGGTCTTGAACGCGGCGGCGCTGGCGACCATGGCGAGGAGCATGCCAACCGCAGCACCTACGAAGCCAAGCATCAGCGAGTTGGGGGCGAAACCAAAGAGCGCGGGGACGTCCAGCGCAGGGATGGCGCCGGGAACCAGCTTGTCAGAGATGCCCTTGAAGGCCGGGACAATCTCACCCAGGAAGAGTCGGACGCCCTGAAGCAGCACGAGGATGCCCACGGTGAAGCCGAGCGCCTGCGTGAGACCAAATAGGATGTAGTTGGACCCACCCGAGTACGCAGCGACGGCGTCCGGTCCAGCGGCGATAACCAGCACCAGGTAGAAGACGTCGATTACGATAGAAACGGACATGGAGGTGTCCTTGAAGAACTCCAGGGACTCGGGGAGCTTGATGTCCTCGGCACTCTTGGACTTGTCGCCCAGAAGGCCGCCGACGGTGCTCGCGGCAACGGTGCCAAGCGTAGTGAGGTGGCCAACAGCAAACATGTCAGAGCCGCCAGTAACCTTACGCACGTAGGGCTGGGAGATGGCGGGCAGTGTGGTGGTAACCAGGCCCTGAATGATGCTGCCCACGACCACGATCATCGTCTCATCAAGGCCCATCGTGTACAGGACGAAGGCGACCACGACGGAGAGAATCCAAAGCATGTGGCCCGTCAGGAAAACGTACTTGAGCGGCGAGGGGCGCGCGAGAAGGACGTTGACCAGGAAGCCGATGCCTAGGATGAGTGCGGAAGCCGAGCCGACCATGGGAATCGCGGTCTGCATCGCAGCAGAGACGGACTCGCTCGAAGTGGCGAAGCCCGAGAGTCCGAAGATGGTCGTGAACAGCTCGGAGAACGGAGTGATGTAGGTCACAACCAGACTCGAGCCGGAGGAGAGCATGATCATGCCGAGGGCGGTCTTGACCGTTCCAGAGAAAACCTCTCCGGCAGAGCGGCGCTGGAGAAGCAGGCCGATCAGAGCGACGAGCCCACCCCAAGTCCGCACACTGTGACGATCTTCAGCATCCCTTCCCCCTCTCTCTACAAGCATTCGGTCAGCTTGCCGTACTGTTTGATGTAGGCATCGTTGATCGCGGCGCCCTTGTCCAGGCTGCTCGAGACGTAAACCGGCGGAACCACCCCGCGCTCTGAGCACAGCTCGACCGTGCGCGCCACGATTGACTCCATGACGAACATGCCCGGCACCGTCGAGGTGCCGCAGAAGTTGGCATCCATCCCCTCGATGGAGAGGCAGGCGTCGCCCAGCACGCACTTGATGTCGATGACGCAATCGGCCACGTCCTTGAGGTTCTTGCCCGAAGAGTGACGCGAGGACACGCACTCGGAGAACTGAAGGGAGGTGAGCGCCACGACCTTCATGCCAATCCTCTTTGCCTCAAGCGCCATGTCCACGACCCCTGCGTTGCGCCCGGAAATGGAGACGATAATCATCATGTCGTCGCAACAGGGCAACCGCATTGGCGAGCATGCCGAAGTGGGAGTCCTGGTCAACAGCGCCGAAAGCAAAGGCAGCGCGCACGCGCTGGTTCGCAAACTCCGAAAAGAACACCGGCTCACGCAGCGTCACGAACGAGATTGCACTTCTCGTAACGTGCTCTCCGGGCGCCGCATGGAAGAAGGCGACGTCAGGAACGGGAATCATGTACGGGCCGAACTTCTCAACGGACGCAACCATGGCGTCCAGGTACGCCGGCTCCACCGCACCGCCATTGACCAACAGCTGGCCCGCCGCGCGCGCAAGCGCTAGAATGATGCCCGCACGGCCACACGCAGCTTAAACGAACAAGGAGGAGCCGTGAGCGACACGCCCACCCGGGTGCGCGCGAGCAGCACCCCCCTGACGTCGGCGGACACCCCGCACGAAGAGGTCCTTCTCGGCAGATACCGCGTAATCGAGCGCCGCGGCGACGGCGGCTTCGGCACCGTCTGCACCTGCTGGGACAAGCGGCTCCAGCGACGCGTGGCGATCAAGCGCATGCCGCTTGCCGACTGGGGCACCACCGCCGAGGAGGCGCTCGCGGAGGCCCGCACGGCCTGCATGCTCAGCCACCCCAACATCGTCACCGTCTTCGACTTCGAGTCGGACGGGATCTTCGCCTACCTGGTCATGGAATACGTGGACGGCCTCAACCTCGCCGAGCTGCTCGGCCGAGTGGAGGGCGGCCGCCTCACTCCCGAGGAGTGCGCGCGCGTGCTCCAGAGCGTGGCCCGCGCGCTCGCCTTCGCGCACGATAACCGCGTGCTGCACCTGGACATCAAGCCAACCAACATCATGATCGACCGGCAGGGCACCGTGAAGCTCGCCGACTTCGGCATGTCCACGCTCGCCTCGGCCGCCGGCTACGGCGACGCGCGCGGCGGCACGGTGGGATACATGCCGCCCGAGCAGATCGAGGGCGCCCTGGTTGACGAGCGTACGGACGTGTTCTCCCTCGCCGTGGTGGTGTGGCAGGCCCTCACCGGGGACGACCCGTTCCTGGCGAGAAGCGCGGAGGACTCCCTGCGCCGGATCCAGCGCGGGCCGGGCAGGCTCGCGCGCCTCTGTCCCGAGCTGGGGCCGGAGGCTGAGTCCACCCTCGTCGCCGAGCTCTCCCCCTCCCCGGCGCAGCGCGACGCCGACGTACTCGAGTTCGTGGACGCCCTGCTCCCCTGCCTGGGCGACCCCGCCGAGGGCGCGGAGTCGCTCGAGTCGCTCGTGTCCCAGGCCGAGGAGGATGACGCCCGATCCCCCGCCATCCGACGGCCGCGACGGCCCCTGCGACTCCCCGAAGGCCTGCTGCCCCGGATGCTCACCGCGCTCGTCGCCTTCTCCGCGCTGCGGCTGACGCTGCCCCACGTGGCCGGGCTCGCGGCCGAGCCCGCCCTCGTCACGGGCGCGCTGCTCGCCGCCTGCGCCCTCGCCGCGATCTGGCCCCCGGCCGCCGCGCCGCTCTCCGCCGTCGCCACGGCCGCCGCACTCGCGAGCGGGTCGGGCGGCGAGCCGCTCCCCGTCTTTCTCGCCGTACTCCTGGTGGTGTCGGTCGTGGCCTGGTGGGCGCTCGCGGGTCGCTTCGAGCGGCTCTCCTCGCTCGCCCTGCTCCTGCCCTGGTGCCTGCCGTCACCGGTCGCCGGCGCGGCGCTCTCCGGCTACGCGCTCGAGACGCTGCCGGCCGCGGTCACGTCGGCGCTGGGGTATCTCTCCGGCGCGCTCTTCCACGCGGCGGCAGCGTCGTCCTTCTCGGCAGCCCCGCTCTCCGATGCCCTTGTCGCGGAGCTGACCTCGCCGGCGTTCTGGCTGCTGCTCGCCGGCTCTCTGGCCTGCGGAATCGTTGCCTCGGCCCTCACCGGGCGCGGCTCCGTCGCCTCCGGCGTCCTCGGGCAGCTCCTGGGCCTCGGCTGCCTCCTGGCGTGCTGCGTTCTCGCAGCTAGCGTGGAGAATACCAGTATATGGCCCGCCCTCGACTGGCCGAGTGTTGTGCTTGCGGTACTCTTAGGTGTGCTTTTGTGCGTTGCGACTGTCCTGAGGGGCCCTCTCTACGAGGACCAAGAAGGCGAGGGTACTGATGAGTTTTCTGAGTGACTTCGAGGCGCGCATCGGGTCTGTCTTCGGTGCGGCACCCCAGGGCTACACGGAGCCCTTCTCGTTCAAGAAGCTCGCCAAGCGCGCCGTGCGCGAGATGGAGAACGAGACGTACGAGATCGACGGCGTGGACACCGCCCCCGCGCTCTACACCGTCCTGGTCTCCGCCACCGACGACTCTCTCATGCGCCCGCTCTACGAGCAGATCACCTACGAGACGGCCTCCTTCGTGACGGCCCGGGCCCAGGAGAAGGGTTACGCCTTCGTGGGCAGCCCTCTCGTGCGCTTCATGGTCGACCCGGCGCTCAAGTCCGGCAAGTTCGCCGTCTTCGCGGAGAACGTCGACGCGGGCACCCTCGCGCGCCTGCGCGAGGATGAGCGTGCGTTCCTCGCCGGCAACTCCAGCGCCGGCGGCGCGGCCGCCCAGGTCCACCCGCGCGGCGAGAAGCGCCCTGCGCCCGCCGCCGTCCCCGCGCCCGAGCCTGCGCACGCCCCCCTGGACGGCCTCGACGTCGACCCGCTCCCGGTCGCCTCGGCCTCCGAGTCCACCCCCATGCCCGTCACCCCGGTCGCACCGCCGGCGCCGATGGTCGCGCCGGGCGAGGGTCCCGGCGCCATCCCCGTCCCGCAGACCCAGCGTCGCAGCGTCCCCCTCGTGGACGCGCGCGCCGTCGCGGCCGGCATGGGCATGAGCGCCGTCGCGGCGGCCCAGCCGGGCGCCGGCTCCCCCGCCCCCGACGCGAGCTCCATGCCGGTCGGCGCCACCTGCCTGCTCATCGACCGCCAGACCGGTCGCACCTACACCGGCAAGGCCCCTGCGACCGTCATCGGCCGCGAGCGCTCCCAGGCCGGCATCGTCCTGCGCGACCCCAACGTGTCCCGCCGCCACGCGGAGCTCACCTTCGACGGGCGCGACTGGTGCATCTCCGACCTCGGCTCGACCAACGGCACGCTGGTCAACGACGTCGACATCCGCGAATGCGTCCTGCGCGACGGCGACCTCGTCACCCTCGGCCTCACCAACCTCGAGTTCCGGGAGAACCCGCGATGATCGACCTCGTGCTGTTCGCGGGGCGCGTCCTTCTCGTCGTCCTCCTCTACGCCTTCCTCTTCGCCGTCATGCGCTCGGGCGTCGGCCTGGTGCGCGGCCAGCGTCGAGACTCGGCCATCTGGGCCGTTGACGTCGAGAAGGGCGTCCGCTCGCTCCGCGGTCTGCACGTCGACATCCTGGGGCCGGTCGTCATCGGCCGCTCCCCCTCCTCTGACATCGTCATTGACGAGCCCTACGTCTCCTCGAACCACGCGCGCCTGACCCTGCAGGGCCCGGCCCTCGTGCTCGAGGACCTCGGATCAACCAACGGAACGCTGGTCAACGGCCGCGTCATCGACCAGCCCGTCACCCTGCGCGAGGACGACGAGGTGCAGGTGGGTGACACCATCATGCGGGTGAGCCGCGGATGACGACGGCAGACGCCCAGATCACCGCCCCGCAGGAGCCCGCAAACGCCCCCGGCCGCGCCGAGATGGCCGTCGAGGGGAGGGCCGGGGCGGACGCCGTCTCCGGCTCCAACGAGTTCATCTCCTGGGGGGCGCGCTCGGACGTCGGCCTCGTGCGCGGCCACAACGAGGACTCCTTCCTGCTCCAGGCACCGCTCTTCGTGGTGTCGGACGGCATGGGCGGGCACGCCGCCGGCGAGGTGGCGAGCTCCATAGCCGTGGAGACCGTGGGCAGGGAGGCCCCGGCCACGGCCGACGACGTTCTTCTCGGCGCCGCCGTCGAGTCCGCCAACAGAAACGTCATCGAGGCCGCCGAGCAGGGCATCGGCAAGCCCGGCATGGGCTGCACCGCCACCGCGGTAATCATCGAGAAGAACCTGCTCGCCGTCGCCCACGTGGGCGACTCGCGCGCCTACGTTCTGCGCGAGGGGACCCTCGTGCGCATCACCCACGACCACTCCTACGTCGAGGAGCTGGTCGACTCCGGCCAGATCACCGCCGACGAGGCCCGCACCCACCCCTCGCGCTCCATCATCACCCGCGCCCTGGGCTCGGACCCGGACATGTACGCCGACCACTTCTCCCTCGAGGTCAGCGACGGGGACCGCATCATCCTGTGCTCCGACGGCCTCTCCTCCATGGTTCCCGACAGCGAGATCGAGTCCCTGGCGGCCTCGAGCGCCACGCCCAAGCAGGCGGCCGACAACCTCGTCGCCGCGGCGCTCACCGCGGGCGGCGCCGACAACGTCACCGTGGTCGTGGTCGACATCCTGAACGACGGCCAGGCCGAGGAGGCGCGCCGCCGCCTGTTCCAGGACGCCGCGAGCATCGCGTGCATCGTCCTGGCGGCGCTCGCGGTAGTCGCCCTCGTCACGCTGACCTTCATCCGCAGCGAGTGGTACCTCGGCGTCAACGGCACCACCGTGGGCCTCTACCGCGGCATGAACGCCGAGTTCCTCGGCATTCCGCTCGGCGAGCTCGTGAGCACGAGCGCCGTCGAGCTCACCGACCTCCCCGCCGCCGTCCAGGACCAGCTCGAGGACGGCATCCGCGTGGAGAACGAGGAGGCGGGCCGCGCGGTCATCGACTCCTACCACCAGCAGATCACCGCCGAGAAGGACCGCGCCGCCCAGACCGCCGAGACGGCGCGCTCCGAGACCGAGGCGGGCAGCCAGGACGGGGGTGAGCAGTAGTGAGGAAAGTTCGTCGCCCGGGCGCGCGCTCGCGCTCCGAGGTCGAGGCCTCGGTGCTGGCCGCACCGGCCCCCGTCCCGCACGACCGCCAGCGCGGCCACAGCCGGCGCAACACGGAGCTCTTCCTGCTCTGCCTCGCCGCCGTGCCCGTCATACTCCTCTACGCCATGTACGTGCTCAACTCCAACGTGCAGCTCAGCGTCTCGACGCTCGGCGTTCCGCTGGGGCTGTTCGCGGCATTCGCGGCCGCGCACGTTGCCATACGCTTCCTCGCGCCGGGGGCCGACTCGGCGATCCTGCCCATCGTCTTCGTCCTCTCGGGCACGGGCATCACCTTCCTCACCCGGCTCGCCCCCGAGTCCGCCGTCAGCCAGGTGGTGTGGCTCTTCCTCTCCGTCGCGGCCATGGTCGCGATCCTCGCCGTCGTCCGGGACCTGGACGCCCTCGCCGACTACAAGTACACGCTCGGCCTCGCCGGCGTGGCGCTTCTCGTACTTCCCATGCTCGTGGGCACCGAGCAGAACGGCTCGAAGCTCTGGATCTACATCGGCGGCTTCAGCTTCCAGCCCGGCGAGTTCGCCAAGATCCTGATCACGCTCTTCCTCGCCTTCTATCTGGCCACCAACCGCGAGGCGCTCTCCGCCTCCATGCGGCGCGTGGGCCCGTTTTCCCTCCCGCGTCTGCGGATGCTCCTCCCGCTGCTCGTGATGTGGGGCATCAGCCTGCTCGTCGTGGTCTTCGAGCGGGACCTGGGAAGCGCCCTGCTCTTCTTCGCGTTCTTCGTGATCATGATTTACGTGGCCACCGGCCGCGTGAGCTACGTCGTGGTGAGCCTGCTGCTGCTCGCCTTGGGCGGCATCGCCTGCTACCTCCTGTTCGGCCACGTGCGCAACCGCGTCGACATCTGGATCGACCCGTGGTCCACGGCCAGCACCGGCGGGTACCAGATTGTCCAGGGCCTCTACTCGCTCGCCGACGGCGGGCTCTCCGGCCTCGGCATCGGCAACGGCCTCGCCACCACGATCCCGTTCGTCCAGAGCGACTTCATCTTCGCCGCCATCGGCGAGGAGATGGGTCTTCTCGGCGGCTCCGCCGTCCTCCTGCTCTTCCTCCTGTTCTGCGTGCGCGGGCTCGCGACCGCGGCACGGGCGAAGTCCGACTGCTCGGCGTTCGCCGCCGTGGGCCTCACCTGCGCGATATCCGTCCAGGCCTTCGTGATCGTCGGCGGCGTGACCAAGTTCCTGCCGCTCACGGGCGTCACGCTGCCCTTCATGAGCCAGGGCGGCACGTCCCTTCTCGCCAGCTTCCTGATCGTGGGCCTGCTCCTGCGGGCGGGCGACGAGGGCACCGGCAGGGAGACGCAGCTCAGGAGCGCCACCGAACGCGGCAGCGAGCGTCGCGACCCGGTCCTCTCGTTCACGGGCCAGGTCCGGGGCCCCTCGGGCGCGCACGCCGCCTCCGTGGTCCACGGCAGCCACGCGCGCGGGAGCTTCGGCCTCACGACCGAGGAGTCGGGCGTTCTCGGGCGCGTCGCGCTGGGCAAGCGCCTCACCTCGCTGATCAGCGTCTTCGCGCTGCTCTTTGCCGCACTCATCGCCAACCTCACCTACGTGCAGCAGATCGACGCCGCGCGCATCCAGAACCTGCCCGGCAACAACCACACGATCGCGAGAAGCGCGCAGGTCCAGCGCGGTGCGATCATCACCTCGGACGGCGTGACGCTCGCGGAGAGCACCCAGCAGTCCGACGGGACCTACGTGCGCTCCTACCCGCAGGGCACCCTCGCGCGCCACACTGTCGGCTACATCTCCACCCAGTACGGCTCGGACGGCGTCGAGTCGACCATGAACGAGACCCTCACCGGGCGCAAGGACTACTCCAAATGGGGGAGCGCCCTCTACTCGCTCGCGGGCGTGTCCCAGCCGGGCTCGACCGTCCAGCTGACCATCAACTCGCAGATCCAGCGCGCCGTCGAGCGGGCGCTCGAGGGCTACACGGGCGCGATCGTGGTTCTCGACCCGTCTACCGGCGCCGTCCTCGCCAAGGCGTCATCTCCGACCTACTCGGCCGACGACCTCGGCTCCGTCATCACGGGCGGCGGCAGCGAGCTCGTCGACCGCGCCACCGACTCGCTCTACGCGCCCGGCTCGACCTTCAAGACCGTCACGCTCGCCGCGGCGCTCGACTCCGGCACGGCCTCCCTCGACGACACGCTCGACGCCCCCGCCTCGATCGAGGTCGGCGGGGCCGAGGTCACCAACATCCACGACGCCGACTACGGCACCGTCACCGTCGAGGACGCGTTCGCCGTCTCCTCAAACACCGCGTTCGCCCAGATTGGCACCGAGGTGGGCTCGGAGCGGCTCGTGAGCTACGCAACCGCCTTCGGCTACGGCCAGCAGATCGGCCAGGACTTCCCGTGCGTCGCCTCCCTCATGCCCGTCGCCTCGGAGATGACGGAGTGGGAGACGGCGTGGGCCGCCTGCGGGCAGCCCGTCGGCCAGCACGAGAGCCCGGCCGGCCCCCAGACCACCGTCATGCAGAACGCCGTGGTCGCCCAGACCATCGCCAACGGCGGCGTCGCGATGAACCCCTACGTGGTGGGCCACGTGCTCTCCCCGGAGGGCGTCGAGACCTCCGCGACCGCCGCCCGCTCGCTCGGGCAGGCGATCTCCGCCACGACCGCTGACCAGCTGAAGCAGGCGATGCTTCAGGTCGTCGAGAGCGGCACGGGCACGGCGGCCCAGGTCTCGGACGTCCGCGTCGCCGGCAAGACGGGCACGGCGGAGGTCGAGAACGGCAACGTGAACTCGCTCTTTATCGGATTCGCCCCCTATGACGAGCCGACCCTGGCCATCTCCGTCTGCGTGGAGGGCCGCGGGTCCAACGTCGAGGGAATCGCCGCCGGCATCGCCGGCGAGGTGATCTCGGAGACGCTGCAGATCCAAGCGTCGGGGGCTGCACGCTGATGAGGGGCATGACTACGGGACAACAGGACGCGGCCAGCACCCGCGTGGGATAGGAGAGACGATGGCAGAGACGAAGCTCGGCGGACGGTACCAGGTCCAGGACAGAATCGGAACCGGCGGCATGGCCACGGTCTACCGTGGTCTCGACGAGGTGCTCGGACGCACGGTGGCGATCAAGACGATGCTCCCGCAGTACGCCAACGACCCGTCATTCGCCACCCGCTTCAAGCAGGAGGCGCAGGCGGCGGCCGCGCTCCAGAGCCCCTACATCGTGAGCGTCTACGACTGGGGCAAGGACGCGGACACCTACTACATCGTCATGGAGTACCTGCGCGGCACCGACCTCAAGAGCGGCATCCGCAAGCACGGTGCGCTCGACTGCAAGAAGGTCGCGCAGATCGGCTCGCAAATCGCGCAGGCGCTCTCGGTGGCGCACAAGCACGACATCATCCACCGCGACATCAAGCCGCAGAACATCATGGTGCAGCCCGACGGCAACATCAAGGTGATGGACTTCGGCATCGCCCGCACCAAGAACAGCCATCTCACGCAGGACAACTCCGTCCTGGGCACCGCCCACTACGTCTCCCCCGAGCAGACCCAGGGCAAGGAGCTCGGCCCCACCACCGACATCTACTCGCTGGGCATCGTCATGTACGAGGCGGCCACCGGGCAGGTCCCCTTCCAGGGCGACGACGCCATCTCCGTCGCGCTCAAGCAGGTGAACGAGCAGCCCAAGCCGCCCAGCCAGCTCAACCCGAACGTGGACCCGCAGCTCGAGGCGATCATCCTCAAGTGCATGCAGAAGAACCCCGCCGACCGCTTCCAGACGGCCGACGAGCTGTCCCGCACGCTGCGCGACTACCTCGCGGGGCGCATGCAGGCCGTGAACACCGCCACCTCCGTGCTGCCCGCTGCCGCCACGAGCAAGCTCGAGCACGGCGCCACGCCGATGGTGGGCGGGACGGCCACGATGCCGCGGGTCGAGCGCGCCGGCCGGTTCCGCCAGAGCGCCACGCAGCAGGCCGCCGAGGCCGAGGCGGAGCGCCAGCGCAAGCACAAGCGCAACGTCATTCTCGTCTCCGCGGTCGGAATCGTGGCCGCGGTGCTGGTCATCGTGGCGCTGGTGAGCCTGCTGGGCTCCGGCACCGCCATGAAGAACGTCCCCAACCTCAGCAACCTCACCGTCGAGCAGGCCGTCGAGGCCATCGAGAAGGAGGGCTTCGAGGCCGGCGAGCCCCAGTACGTCTACGACGACAACGTCCCCGAGGGCCGCGTCGTCGAGCAGGACCCCGAGGCCAACCGGCAGATGCCCGAGGGCAGCGTCATCAACTTCAAGGTGTCCAACGGCCCCACCCCCGTCGAGGAGGTCGAGGTCCCCGACCTGCGCGGCATGACGGCCGACGAGGCAGAGGAGGAGCTCAGCAAGCACAAGCTCCTCGGCAAGCGCGATGACGACGTCGAGAGCGACGACTACGAGGAGGGCGAGGTCGCCGAGCAGGACCTCGAGCCCGGCTCCACCGCCAACGCGGGCGACACCGTCACCTACCACGTCTCCGCCGGCAGCAGCCAGGTCGTGGTCCCCGAGCTCTCCAACGCCACCGAGAGCGAGTACACCGCGCGCCTCGAGGACCTGGGCCTCGTGGCCGACGTGCGCTACACCTCCGATAACTCTGTGGGCTCTGGCTACGTGATCTATACGACCCCCGACATGGGCTCGACGGTGGACAAGGGCTCCACGGTCACCGTCTTCGTCTCCACCGGCCGTGAGGAGGTCAGGGTCCCCAACGTGGTCGGCGAGGTCGCGACCACCGCGCAGGCGCGTCTCGAGGGGGCCAACTTCGTCGTCAACATCAGCGGCCCCACGGACGGCGTCGTCATCGAGCAGTCCGTAACCGGCTCCGCCCCGTACGGCGCCACGATCACGCTCACCACGGAGGTGCAGGAGCCGGAGACCCCCGGCGGCACCGGCGGCCAGGGCGGTTCGATCGGCAACGGCGCCACACCGGAGGATCAGTAGCGGCAGCACGCGTTAGAAACAGCGGCGCGTCCCCGTCCTTCTCGTCGTTTTGGTTAGTTTTGCCGGCGCGTCCCCCTCGGAGCGGCTCCGAAGAGGGGGACGCGCCGGTATTTTTAACCAGCCGCGCAGCCAGAAAAGCAGGCCGCCGGGCGAGAAACCCGACGGCCTGCGTCTTTTCTGGTGCCCCCGGGCCGATTCGAACGGCCGACACCCGCTTTAGGAGGTCGGGTACAGTTATTTCAACTGGGGTTTTCTGATTTCATGAGATTTCATATAACAGCACGTAAAACCGCATTCTCTCTATCGCGCGTGCTCACGATTAGAGGACCCCGAGACGGGGAAATACCTCAGGAGCCCGAGGCGCACATATCACTGCAAGGGCAAGAACCCCAAGAACTGGCGCAGGGAATGCGAGAACGCCCTCAGCGCCTACCGCGCTGAGCTTGAGGGTGCGAGCGAGCACGAGAACGGTGCGCGTTCTGTCGCAGAATACGCCGAGGACTTCCACGCCATGAGGGCGGGCACCTTCAAGTCCCCGCTCGCTTACACGCGCGAGGGTGACTACATACGTCACATCCGTGAGCTGTTCGGCGATATCCGCCTTTCCGACCTCCGACCGGACGATGTCAGGCATGCCTACGCCGACGCGAAGAAGAACGGCATGTCCGATGGCAAACTGCACGGAACGCACGTCAAGCTCCGGCAGATTCTCCAAGACGCCGTTGACAACGAGATTATCGGGCGCAACCCCTGCTCCCCGGTGAAGCTCCCCAAGCCCACCTACCGCGAGCGCAAACCGCTCACCGCTGAGGACGCGTCCCGCCTCCTCGCCTGCCTCTTGAAGGAGCCGCTTTCCGCCAAGGCGGCGGGCACCATGCTCCTGCTCCAATGCGGCCTCAGGCGCGGGGAAATGCTCGGGCTCTCGTGGCGGGACTACGACCCGGAGGGGCGCGTCCTGAGAATCGCCAGGCAGTACACCAACGACAAAGCGCTCCGCCCTCCCAAGTCCAAGATGAGCAGGCGGACGATAGAGGTGAACGACACACTCGCCGGATACCTCGACCGGTGGAAGACGGCCCAGCACGAGCAGCTGGCACGCTACGGTCTGAATCAAGACGAGGACACGCCCATCGTCAACGGCATCAAGGTGGTGGAGACCGAGGACGGCAAGCACGCCGCAATCGTCAATATCGACGGCCACAACTTCGACCGCTGGTTCCGCGACTTCTGCGTCGACAACGGCTTCGGCACCTACGAGAACGTCACGAGCACGTTCACGCGCAACGGCAAGAAGCACGTCAGGGGCACGGGCTACAGAGGCCTCGTCCCCCATGCGCTCCGGCACACCCAAGCAACCCTCCTGATAGGCGAGGGTGCCGACGTGAAGACCGTGCAGGCGCGCCTCGGGCACGCCAGCTCCAACACCACGCTTGCAATCTACTCCCATGCCATCGAGGCGAACGACCGCAAGGCAGCGGACGCATTCGGGAGAATCTTGGACGGGAGATGAGACCTCGGGCCACACGCATTTTGAAAGCCCTTGCACAGGAGTTCCGCCCTACGATATACCCCATGGACACCTAGCGATGGAACAGGATAGGAAACCGATGAAGAAGCCTGCCGGCAGCATCAAGATACCGGGCGAC
Organism: Atopobiaceae bacterium; assembly: GCA_030525685.1. GTDB lineage: Bacteria > Actinomycetota > Coriobacteriia > Coriobacteriales > Atopobiaceae > Thermophilibacter. The sequence continues at coordinate 72,237 of JAUNEG010000009.1, forward strand.
GTGGACGTATGGCCCCACGAGTACCGAACCGCCGTCGCCCTCTCCCGCGCGGGGCTCAGCGTGACGTTCATCAAGAAGGGCGACGAGGACCACGAGAAGACCCCCGACGTCCTCATCGACGGGCGGCGGTGGGAGATGAAGGCCCCAAAGGCCTCCAACGCCCGCGCCATCGACCGCAACCTGCGCCGGGCGCTGCGCCAATCGGGGCGCATCATCATCGATTCCCGGAGGATGAAGAACCTGCCCGACGCCACCGTCGAGCGGGAGCTCAGGAAGCACGCCCGCGACATGCGCTCCATCGAGCGTCTGATGTTCGTGAACCATCGTGGCGAGGTCATTGACATCAAATGACGGAAGCGGGTACCATACATGGTGAAGACGCCCGGACGGTATGTATTTTACCTTCCCCGGGCGTTATTCATGTCTAGCGAAGAATGGCCCGCTCAATCCCGCCTGCCGCGCCGCGCAACAGACTCCTAGCCGTTGCTCTTCTTGATATTGCACTGACGGCAAAGCATCTGGCAGTTCTCGGGCACCGTGCGCCCGCCCTTGCTCCATGGCTTGATGTGGTCTGCCTGCATCTCCTCGAACTCGAAGTGCTCGCCGCAAAGAGGGCACACTCCCTTTTGACGCTCATAGGCAGCACGGGCATCACGCTTGTCAAACGAGCGGATAGATAGCCTACGCTCGTTCCCGGTAAGAAGATACTCGTACACGCCCTTCTTGCTCGTCACATCATCATCTGCCATGAGGCGGGAGACCTCACCCTCGAGCGCTTTGGGGTCGAGGTCGGTGCGTGTATGGTGCTCGTTGTAGAGCAACCCCCATTCGACGCCCTTCATCTCCTTGCGGTACTCGGGGAAGACCGCCTGAACCCAGTCGATGACGCTACGGAAATAGCTCCAGAGCGCCTGTGCAGTCGGCTCCCCCGCATGCTTCGCCATGTACCCCTCGATGGTCTCGCCATCGGCTGACGCTGCCCAGCGGATAGCGGTCTCAAGGAACTCCTGACGAATGCTCGAACCCGTGAGGTAGTCGCCCGCAAATTGCTGTGCCGCACACCCCGTCTTGGAGAAGTAGCGCTTGGCATCTGATACCCATGAACCTGCATACACGGCATTTCGAAGCTCTTGCTCGGTGAGGCGCTCGCCCGCGATATTCACGATGCGGAACCATTTCAGCTTCTCGGATGGCTCTCCCTCGCACTGGTAGACATCGAGCCTGTAGGAGAGGATGCGCTCCCGCTCGTCCGCTGCGAGGTTGTCGAAATACCGCTCATCGACCGAGAACTCCCCATCTATGTAGCGGCATATCGATACGGTGCGCTGCTGTCCGTCCAGCACCTCGAACGTATCCTCGCCGTCCTCGTTGGCACCGGTTTTCGCCCAGTACATGACGTTGAGCGGAAAGCCCGCCATGACCGTGCGGATGACCTCGTCGCGCTGCGCGGGCTTGTAGACAAACTCACGCTGGTAGGGCGGACGGATGTCAAGCCTGCTGAAATATCCGGTCACGCCCTCCTCGGCATCGTCCCAGTAGTCCTCCACAACGTCCCTGATGGGTATTTCGCACTTGGTGATTATCATCTCGTCGGCTCCTCCGGTCGCTTGTTGCGGATAACGATGCGGTCATAAAGCCGCCGGTAACGGGGCCTCTGGCTTTCTGTTTCTGATGACGATGCGGTCGTAGAGGCAGCGGTACTTATAGCGCTTGCTTGCTTGCTTGCTTGCTTGCTTGC
>JAUNEG010000027.1 GCA_030525685.1 Atopobiaceae bacterium
CATGCGGACCTCCAAGCTCCGGACCTGCCGGTCCAACTTTTCGTCCGCAGTCCCCTCCTGCTTAGGATTTTGGGGTTGTTGCGCCTTTCGGAGCGTCACGCGTCGGCGAGAAGAACTTCTTGCCGACAAAAGCGCAGGTCGCCATGGGCTCGTGGCCCTTCTCGCCATGGCGCGCCCTACAACGACCCCGTATCCTTAAGCATCAAACGCATCCTGACCTGCAACAACCCCCGAAACGTAAGCGCGCGGGCGAGAAACGCGTTGCGACGAGGGCTACCCCAGGACGAGGGCGCCGCCGTAGACGAGGATCGCCATGGCGAGGGCGAAGGCGAAGGCGTACGGGGCGATCTTGCCGAGGATCTCGCCGTCCTTGCCGGTGAGGCCGCACGCGGCGCAGCCGATGGCGATGTTCTGCGGGCTGAGCATCTTGCCCGCGGAGACGCCGAGCGAGTTGGACGCCACGAGCCAGGTCTCGTTGGCGCCGATGGACTGCGCGGCGTGGAGCTGGACATTGCCGAAGAGCACCTCGCTGGAGGTGCCGGAGCCGGTGACGAACGTGCCCAGCGCGCCCAGCAGCGGCGCGACCAGCGGGTAGAGGCCGCCGAGCGACGCGACGAAGAAGTCGGAGATGCTCGCGATCATGCCGGAGTAGCCCATGATCTTGGCGCAGGCCAGCACGCCGAGCATCGTGACGATGGTCTTGCTCATCTGCTTGCACGTGGCGCCCAGCACGCCGATCATCTCGCGCGGCGAGCAACCCTGGATGAGGCCGCCGACGATGCCGCAGATGAAGATCAGCACGCCGGGCGTGTTCACCCACGAGAAGGTCAGCGTGGCCATGGGGTCGCCGGCGTAGATGTTGACCGTGCTCTTGATCGCGGAGAGCGGGCCGTTGGCGAAGGGCACGAGCTTGCTGGTGAGTAGCAGCACCGCGAAGATGAGGGCGAACGGCGCCCAGGCGCGCAGCTTGTCGGCCACGGATTCCTCGGGCGCGTCGCCCTCGGAGGACGCGGCAAGACGGAACTTCTCGGGCACCTCGGCGCCGCTTCTGTGCATGCGCAGCGCGTAGGCGAAGGTGAGGACGAGCGAGACCACGGAGGCCACCACGTCGGGAAGCTCGCCGCCGATGAAGTGGCCGGCGATCAGCAGGCACGCGGCGAACGACACGCCGGAGACGAGCGCGATGGGCAGCATGCCCCTGAGCGCCTTGCGGCCGTGGCCCACGAGCACGACCATGAGAATCGGGCAGGCCACGACGAACGGGAAGACCTGGATGGCCTGGACCGTGGAGAGCTCGACCACGTCGATGCCCGTGATGGAGGCGAGCGTGGTGGTTGGGATGCCGATGGAGCCGAACATCGTGGGCACGCCGTTGGCGATGAGGCAGGCCAGGATGGAGGTCACCGGGCTGATGCCGAGCGCCATGAGCATGCTCGCCGGGATGGCCACGGCGGTGCCGAAGCCGGCCATGCCCTCGAGGAAGCCGCCGAAGCACCAGCCGATGAGCAGCGTGAGGACGCGGCGGTCGGCCGAGACCGAGCAGAGCATGCGCTTGATCGTCTCCATGGCGCCGGTGTGCACGGTGAGGTTGTAGGTGAAGACCGCGGCGATGATCACGATCACGATGGGCCAGAGCGCCATGGCAAAGCCCTCGAGCGCGGCGGTGGCCATGTTGACGGGTGTCATCGCCCAGCCGAGCGCGGCGCAGACGGCGGCCACGACGAGCGCGCCGAGGCTCGCGAGGTGGGCCTCCATGTGCAGGCCGCACAGGGCGATGACGAGCCAGATGATGGGGGCGAGGGCGAGGACGAACATGCCAAAGAGCTCAAGCATTGCGGTGACTCCCGAGGTCGTGCGGTCAATCAAGCACTAAATCTATCACTCGGGAGGGCGCCGGCTGGCGAGAAACCCGGCGCGCCGGCGCGGCTAGACCACCTGGAAGACGAAGAAGTCCAGGTAGTGGCTCTCGGGGAAGCCCCAGAGGATGGGGTGGTCGGGGGCCTGCTGGCGCTCCTCGACCTGCTTGAGCTGCACGTTCGCCCGATGCGCGGCCTCGGCGATCGCCTTGGCGAGAAGATTGCGCGTCATGAAGTGGGAGCAGCTGCAGGTTGCCAGGTAGCCGCCGCGGGGCAGCAGGCGCAGCGCCTGGTAGTTGATCTCGCGGTAGCCGCGCGCGGCGTACGAGACGGTGCCGCGGCTCTTGGTGAAGGCGGGCGGGTCCAGCACGATGAGGTCGAACGGGCCGCCCTCCTCGCGCAGGCGGGGGCGGTCGCGGGCGAGCTCCGGGAGGTAGTCGAGGACGTTCGCGCAGGTGAAGTCCATGCGGCCGTCCAGACCGTTGAGGCGGGCGTTCTCGCGCGCGAGCTCGATTGCGGTGTCGCTCACGTCCACGCAGCGCACGAACTCGGCGCCGCCCGCGGCGGCGTTCAGGCCGAAGGGCCCCACGTGGCAGAAGCAGTCGAGCACGCGCCGGCCGGCCGCGATCTCGCGCACGGCGCGGCGGTTGTACTTCTGGTCGAGGAAGAAGCCGGTCTTCTGGCTGTTCTCGAGGTCGAGGTCAAAGCGCAGGCCGTTCTCGCGCACCACGAGGCACGCGGTCTCCGGCGCGGGCAGGCCGTCCCACCAGCCCTTGTACTGCGGCAGGCCCTCCTTGGCGCGGGAGGCGCCGTCGTTGCGCTCAAAGATCGCGTCGATCTTTTCGCCGTCCGCGGCGAGGGCGTCCACGAGCGCGCGGTAGACCATGGGGCGCAGGCGCTCCATGCCCACGGTGCCCACCTGCGTGACCAGCACGTTCTCGTAGCGGTCGGCCACGAGGCCGGGCAGGCCGTCGGCCTCGGAGAAGGCCACGCGGCAGCAGGTGGTGTCCGGCTCGGCGCCGGGGAGGCCGCGGCCGCCCATCGCGGTGCGGCGGTGCTGCCACGCCCACGCGACGCGGCGCGCCCAGAAGGCGTCGTCGAAGCGGTCGTTGGCGTTGCGGCTCACCACGCGGACGCGTATCTTGGACTCCTGCGAGAGCAGGCCCGCTCCCTGCCACGTGCCGTTCTCCTCGAAGACGTCCACGACCGCGCCGTTCTCGGCGGGTTCGGCGGAGATGACCTCCCCCTCGAAGACCCACGGGTGCCCGCCGACGAGCGAGCGCGCCGCCTTGCGCGTGACGACGAGGCGGGGATACGGACGTGCCTGCTTCACGTGCCCTCCTGTAAATTGGGGACAGTTCCCAATTACCACAAAAGATTTATGTGAATTGGGGACTGCCCCCAATTCACAGACTAGTAGTGGCGGCCGTAGCGACCGCCGGCGATGCCGCGCCCGCGCCCGCGCGAGCCGGCGAACATGGTGCGCGTGGAACGCTTGGTGGGACGCCCCTCCTGCGGCACGATGCGGCCGGCATCGTAGGAAAAGCCGTCGAGGTCCCACACGGGCACGAGCTTCTTGGTGAAGTACTCGATCTCGCGCAGGGGGCTGATCTCGTCCGGCGCCACGAAGGTGTAGGCGTGGCCGGTCGCGCCCGCGCGGCCCGTGCGGCCGATGCGGTGCACGTAGTCCTCCGGGTCCATGGGGACGTCGAAGTTGACCACGGCGTCGATGCCGGAAACGTCGATGCCGCGGCTCATGACGTCGGTGGCCACGAGGACCTGGACCTTGCCCTCGCGGAACTTCTCGAGCGCGCGCTCGCGCGCCTTCTGCGGGCGATCGGCATGCATGACGTCGACCTTCACGCCGGCAGCCTTGAGCGTCTTGGAGACGTCGTCCACGCGGTGCTTGGTGCGACAGAAGACCAACACGCGCTCGGGCTTCTCGCCCGCGGCGCCACCGGTGTCGAGAAGCGCGCGCAAAAGCTCGGTCTTCTGTCCCTGGGTGACGGGGCAGAGGTGCTCCTCCACGGTGTCCGCGGTCTCGCCCACGCGGGCGATCTCCACGGTGGCGGGGTCGGTGAGCAGCGCGTCGATCGTGGACTTGATCGACGGCGGGATGGTGGCCGAGAAGAGCAGCGTCTGGTGCTCGGCCGGCAGCGCGTGCATGATGCGGCGGACGCTCGGCCAGAAGCCCATGTCCAGCATGCGGTCCGCCTCGTCGAGCACGAACGCCTTGACCTGCGAGAGGCTCACGTGCTTGTGCTCCATGAGGTCGATCAGGCGGCCCGGGGTGGCCACGAGCAGGTCGCAGCCGCGCTCGAGCTCGCTGATCTGGCGGTCGAACTTGGCACCGCCCATGACGATGACCGCGCGCTGGCCGGTCTTCTCGCAGACCACGCTCACGACCTTCTCGATCTGCGCCGCGAGCTCGCGCGTGGGCGTGACCACGAGCGCATGCGGGCCCTTGCCCTTCGCGTCGGCCACGAGCTGCAGCGCGGGCAGCGCGAACGCCGCGGTCTTGCCCGTGCCGGTCTGCGCGGAGGCCACGATGTCGCAACCCGTGAGCACCACGGGGATGGCCTGCTCCTGGACAGGGGTCGGGGTGGTGAAGCCGAGGGCGTCCACCCCGGCGAGAATCTGCTCGTTAAGCCCGAGCTCGGCAAATGTAGTAGTCATGGGGCTAAGTATAGAGCATGGGCGCCGTGGCGGGCGCTCCGACATCCTGCTCTGACCTCGAGAGGCAGAATATCGATGGGGCTGTGTCACTTTGGGCCTCGTCTGAGTGCCTCAAATCGAGACTGGCCGCTAAGGCCCCTGTGTCGGTCTTGCTCCAACTGGGAAAACCCTGTCGCCATGCAAAGACGGGCGGGGCCAGGCCCTCAGACGAGGCCGAAAGTGACACAGCAGGCCCTTTTTTCTGCCTGGGCGCCCTCTCCGCCGTATACTTGACGGGTAATGCCGCAGAAACGGAGACCAGAGCATGCCCATCAACATCCCCGACGGCCTGCCCGCAAAGACCATCCTCCAGCAGGAGCGCATCTTCGCGCTCGAGGAGGAGGTGGCCAGCCATCAGGAGATCCGCCCGCTGCGCGTGGCCATCCTCAACCTCATGCCCACCAAGATCGAGACCGAGACCCAGATCCTGCGCCTCATCTCCAAGTCCCCGCTCCAGGTGAGCTGCGACTTCATGCGCGTCTCCACCCACGAGTCCACGCACGTCTCGCGGGACCACCTGGTCAAGTTCTACGACACGCTCGACTCCTTCCGCGACAAGAACTACGACGGCCTGATCATCACCGGCGCGCCTGTCGAGCACCTCGAGTACGAGGACGTGGACTACTGGGACGAGTTCTGCGAGATCGTGGACTGGAGCCAGGAGCACGTCTTCTCGACGATGTACCTCTGCTGGGGAGCCCTCGGAGCCCTCTGGCACCTCTATCAGATTCCCAAGCGCCAGCTCGGCGCCAAGCTCTTCGGCGTGTTCAAGCAGCGCCTCTGCGACGAGTACAGTTTCCTCACCAACGGCTTCGACGAGGTGCACTACATGCCGCACAGCCGCCACGCCGCGATCGACACCGGCGAGCTGGCCAAGCACCCCGAGCTCTGCACGCTCTCCGAGGGCTTCACGAGCGGCCCGTCGCTCCTCGCCACGCGCGACTTCCACGAGGTCTACGTGACCGGCCACTTTGAGTACGGCCGCGACACCCTGGCCGACGAGTTCTGGCGCGACTTCCACAAGGGCCTGCCCATCCGCGTGCCCGAGAACTACTTCCCCGATGACGACCCCGAGCAGCAGCCGCTCTTCACCTGGCGCGCGCACGCCAACCTGCTCTACCGCAACTGGCTCAACTGGGTCTACCAGATGACACCGTACGACCTGGACGAGATTCCGGCCGCGATTGCCGACCTGCGCGCACGGGCCACGCGCGCCACCGGCCACGTGGACAAGTTCTAGACGAGAAGGACGCCCGCGTTACCAAGAATTCCCTCCCGCGCATCCTCGGCGGCATGCGCGGGAGGGATTTTTTGTCCAAACGGACACGAAACCGCCGCGGCTTATCCAAAACTTTGAACTAGCGCATGCGTGGCTCCGGATTTCTGGTCGCCCGCAGCCACGCGTCCTTCTCGCCGGGCGCTCGCGAAAAACACAGCTCCTCTTTCGGACGGTCCCGGACGGGCTGGGACCAAAATGCCGAAAGGGGACAGAAATGCCAGCTCAGTTGGGTGAGGGCGCCTCCGGGCGCCTCCTGAACCCGCGGCTTGCCGCCCGGCTTCCGGGCGGTACACCATGGGGAAGGAAGGAGGCGCCGATGTGGAGACGATCGGAAGTCGAGCAGCTCACGGGGCTTGGCCGGCACACCATACAAGACCTGTGCAACCAGAACACGAGTCGCGACGGGCTCGGCTTCTGGGAGCCGGCCGTGATGAAGCCGGGGTACTCGCGTTTCGACGAGGGCGACCTTCTCGCGTTCTACCTGGTTCGTCAGCTCACAAAGGTGGGGTTCGCGCCAGCGGAGCTCGGTCCGGTCGTCTTGGAAATGGCCGAGAAGGGCGATGCGTTCGTCTGCGCGCTCAGGATGCGCGCCCACGCTCTGGCCAATCGACGATCCGAGATCGATATGCAGATGGCCGCGCTGGAGCGCTTTGAGGAGGCCGCTGAGAGCAGCGCGCCGGAGGAGCGACTCTATGCCGTCATGACCTCGGAGCTCATGGCAAGCGCGGAGCGCGCGACAGATGCCGCGGCGTCTGAGCTGCGGGCGCCTGACGCGGTGTGCGAGCGGGTGCGCAAGCGCCTCGTGAGGGAGGCGAGCAACCTGGTCGCATCCATCCGAGGCGAGGCCGTTGGCGCCAGCGTCGACGAGGTCGAGGCATGCCTGGCGTCGGGGCACGCAGCGGAAGGCGCATCGTGCGAGAAGGTCCTTCTCGCCCGCGCGGCCGCGCACTTCCTGAACGAAGCGGAGAACGGCGTTCCGGTCGAGCTCGCCTTTGGTAGAGGTTCGCTCGCGCGCCTGAGACAGGCGGCCCTGGCGTGCGCGTCGGTGCCGGAGCAATAGAGGCCGAGAAGAACGACCAGATTGGAGAGAGACATGAGGAAAGTTTGGCAGCTGGCAATCACCTCGATGCTGGGACTTGCGCTCGCGGCGTGCTCCGCTGGGGGCGCAGGAGGGGTCGCGGCTCCCGGATCTGAGGGAGACGGCGAGGTTCAGCAGAGCGCCGCGCCCGCGGACGACGCGATCAAGGTTGAACAGATCGACTACGAGGTGAAGGATGGTGTCGAGAACGGGTATCGCCGGGTCCTGTTTGGCTATACGAACAACAGCGACTATACGGTCGTGAGCGTTGAGCTCCTCATGGCTATGCCGGAGGACGTGGAGGACGAGGCGCTCGAGTCGGCCTTTGCCGACCTTATCGAGCAGGGGTTCTATACGGTCGACGACCTTCATGACATCAAGATGGGCTGCGATAGCACGTTTGCCGTCGAGCCCGGGCAGACGTCAGGGGACCGTGCGGCAACGTACGGCATGGTCTACGTCACCAGCTTGGAGCAGTACGAGCTCATGGAGCCGGACATGCTGACGATCAAGTTCCTGCACGACGGGGAGATCTACGAGGAGTATTACGACTATCGGACCGACTCCTACACGCTTTCCTCCGACGTGATCGACGCCGGCCAGTGGGGAGAGAGCGAGCTCGCCGAGGCGATTCCGCGGCCCGAGGGCGCGCTCGTTACGGATGTCGACGACGGGGACAGGTTCACGTTCGAGATCATGTGCATGACGGAGGGCGACTTCGAAGCCTACGTGGACGCATGCAAGGACGCTGGCTACACCGTCGACGTTGCAGAGACTGACACAACGTACTACGCGGACAACGAAGACGGCACCCACCACATAGACCTGTTCTACCGGAGCGAGGCGGGGGAGCTTGATGGCTACCTGGAGCTAATCGAGTCAGAGGAGGACTAGTCGCTTCGGCTGTCCGACCTAGAACTCGATAAGGTCGCGCACGGGTACGTCGAGCGCGCGGGCGATGCGAACGAGCACGTCGATTCCGACGTCAGCCGCTCCTATCTCGATCTTCCAGAGGTAGGAGCGGCTCGTGCCCGTCATGAGCGCGAGCTGGCGCTGCGTGATGCCGCGCTTGGTCCGTTCGGCGACGATTCGCGACCCGAGGGACTGCTTCTCTTTCGCGTTGTCCATGCCGCCAGAATAGAAGCGCTATCATCGAGAGGTGCTCTCTATAGAGAGCACCAACAGTGAATAACAAGCTAGGAGGGGTTGCTGTGGCCATCAAAATATCGGACGCAAAGATCAAGCTCGCCAAGGTCGGTGGGATTTGCGCTGCAGTTGGCCTGATAATCGGCATTATTGGCACGCTGTTCTTTGCCAACTACAACCCGCCCGACAAGGGCGTGCCTGAGAACGCCTCTGTCGTCTTTGGACGTATCGTCGAGCAGAACGAGCTCGTCTCGGTATCTCAGGACTACAACATTGTGGATAAGCAGTCCGACTCAAGCTCGTTCTTCGGCCTGTTTGACCTGCCGTTTACGAGCAACAGCTTTTGGTATCGCTATGCGGGGACGATAAAGGCAGGCGTCAACCTAGAAACTGCTGATATCGACGAGCAGGGTGATGCGGTAACAATCACGCTGGATCCGGCGTACATCATCTCCAACACTCCCGATATGGATACCTCTGGGGTGCTTGAGGAGAACAACAATGTGCTGAATCCCATCCAGGTAGGTGACGTCGACGAGTTTCAGCGCTGGTGCGTCGAGCAAAGCGAGTTTCAGGCGATTGAGGGTGGACTGCTCGAGGAGGCTCAGATCCAGGCAGAAGCCCGGCTCTCGCAGCTGTTCTATGTAGCGCTTGGTGACGAAGTGAGCATCACGTACGTCTGGCGCGATGCGCCGATGGAGGTGGAGGAGTAAGGCTTCGTTTCTGCTGAAGACCTGGGAGGAACAATGGAAGACGAGAAGAAAGCGGAGCAGAAGTTTGGCGCCAAGAAGACAGCCCTCATTGCGGCGGCTGCCGTAGTTGTCGTGGCGGCAATTGGCTTCTGGTATGTGAACTATCAAATCCCCCGCAACAATGCCGTAGACGCATATAATGCCGCTGCAGATGGGCTATCTCAGCGAAATGAAGAGCTGGACGAAGCAATCGCGATCCTTCAGGAGCTCATGAGTTCTGAGGAGCAGGCTTACGACGCCTCGACTCTCGATGCTGCAAGTTCGGCAATAGGTGAGGCTCAGGGGGCAGAATGCGACGTGCCCGAAATGCCTTCCGATACTGATGAAATCATCGCCGCTGCCGACGAGATTGAAGGCATGGGGGACTACTCGGCTCAGCTCGAAGCACTCGCTGGGGCGCAGGCAAATCTGCAGGATAGCATTGACCAGCTAAAGCAGGTGACAAACCCGTCGGAACAGTTCGTCATCGGGCGGCTGAACGGACTCCCCAACATTACAGGGGTCGAAGCAGCTACAGAGGAGAACGACCCGAACGGAAACTTGCACAAGGACGGCGGGTATACCGCGGCAGTCTTCTTCTCGACTGATCTTGTTGATCAGTCTCAAGTATATGTCGACGAAAACAATACCGGGATTCCAGCTGCGGGAACGGACGGCGGAGGATGCGTCGAGGTTTACGCTACTGTTGAGGATGCGGAGGAGCGGAATACCTACCTTGCGGGATTTGACGGAAGCATTCTTCGACCTGGGTCCCATGCTGTGGTTGGGACGTGCGTGGTGAGGACATCAGACCTGCTTACCGCATCCCAGCAAAATGAAATGGAGCAGAACATCATTGATAGTTTGATTCGACTGGACTAAGAGCACAGATAAAACAGCCGCTGTCGTGTGCGAGCGACGCTCGTTCCAGACCGCGCGCCATGTTGGATGCCGACGCATCCTATATTGCATCTACGAAGTAGAGTCTCGCTGATTGATGGGTGAGGTGTTTCTCGATTAATAGTCGGAAAAATTGCTCCAATGACCATTTTTTCCGACTATAATGGACGCACCGTCCAATTCCGCAAAGGGGCGCCCATGAGAATCCGGCGTGAGAAGTACCTTAACGACCTCATTGTTCGTATGGACAATGGTGCAATCAAGGTGATTACGGGCATCCGTCGCTGCGGAAAGACCTACCTGGTGTTCGAGCTCTTTCGTGAGCACCTGCGGGAGTCGGGTGTTCCCGACGATCACGTAATCGAGGTCGCTCTCGACGACGAGGCCAACGCTGCTCTCCGTGACGCCAAGGCCCTCTACGACCATCTTAATGCGCACATCGGCAACGATGGCACCTACTACGTTCTTCTCGACGAGGTCCAGTACGCCATAACAAAGAAAGAGCTGCGGGACATGGACAACCCACCCGCGCTCTACGGCGTGCTCAACGGCCTTCTGCGTCGCGGCAACGTGGACATCTACGTTACGGGCAGCAACTCGAAGATGCTCTCGAAGGACGTGTTGACCGAGTTCCGAGGGCGCGGTGACGAGGTGCACGTCATGCCGCTGTCCTTCTCGGAGTTCATGCAGGCCTTCGAGGGCGACCGTTACGAAGGCTGGGCGGAGTACGTCATGTTCGGCGGCCTCCCCGCCCTGCGGACGATGCAAACCGACGAGCAGAAGATGCGCTACCTCACGTCTCTGTTCGAGGAGGTGTACCTCAAGGATGTCGTTGCGCGCAACGGGGTCGAGAAGAGCCAGGAGCTCGACAATCTTGTCGATGTGTTGGGGTCATCCGTTGGCTCCCTGACCAATCCGTCCAAGATTGAGGCGACGTTCAAGACCGTGCTGCACTCGAGCCTCGATTCGGAAACCGTAAAGAAGTTCATCGGCTACCTCGAGGACGCCTTCATCGTGACCGAGGCGACCCGCTATGACATAAAGGGTCGCAAGTACATCGGGACGCCCAAGAAGTACTACTTCGAGGACATCGGGCTGCGCAACGCTCGCCTTGGCTTCAGGCAGGTCGAGGAGAGCCACATCATGGAGAACGTCATCTACAACGAGCTGCGCGACCGGGGCTTCTCGGTCGACGTCGGTGAGGTGACGCGGCAGGTGACCATCGATGGGTCAAAGACGCGTCAGCGCCTCGAGGTCGACTTCGTTGCCAACCTCGGCTATCGCCGCTACTACATCCAGTCCGCCCTGAATCTGGACACGGACGAGAAGCGCGAGCAGGAGAAGCGCTCCCTGCACCTCATCGGCGACAGCTTCAAGAAAATCGTCATCGTGAACAAGGTGATGAAGCCGTACATGGACGACGACGGCATCCTCACGATGGGGCTGTTTGACTTCCTGCTCAATCCAGACAGCCTTGACCTGGTGTGATGGGCATCCTCTTTGGTGTGAGGGGCTACTGCGAGTGGCGTTTTTTCCTTGAGCCGTCTGAATGTCTTGCGATGGGCATTGCTCGCCTGCATGCGGCAGCCACCTAATTATCACGTGCGGTTAACTTTTCATCACTTACAGTTACCCCCAACATATATCATGTTCGTGAGAGTGAGTGACGATTCATGTCCGCGCAGGAACTCGTGGAGAAAACTGGGATGACGGTCAGTTAGGTTCGCCGGCGTCTCGCCGATCTCATCGACTCGAGACAAGTTGTGGCGACGGCTCCGGTCACCAGCTGCAACGGGAAGTATCGAGTCTCTGAGTAGGCCGGGCACCGCCTGATGGCCGCTCCAACAAGCGGAAGGCCTCACCCTGCATCCGTGCAGTGCTCCCTGCGCGTCACTTACGGCAGCAGGAACACCGCCATCCACAGTGGGAGCGCCACCTTCTTGCCGTCTCGTCCGACGTTGCCGTCGACGAGCTTGTATCCTAGGGCAACGTCATCACGTTCCAGCATGGCATTGAGCGAGACGGTTGACCCACGTCCCGCCTTTACCTCGATGGGCAGAATTCGGCCGGCGTGATCGACTAGAAACTCTATCTCGTGCTTGGAGTCGTTTGACCGCCAGAAGCGCAGCGGCACGTCGCGTGCCGCAAGCATGCACGCAACAAGATTCTCGTAGAGCCCACCCTTCATGGGGCCTTTGAGCGTGTTGTCTACCACGGCGGCCTTCATCGAGAAGTCGTACATTGCCATGAGGAGACCCGTATCCGCAGCATAGAGCCTAAATCTGCCCTCCTCCTCATAGGCCGAAAGCGGAAACTGTGCCGTAGACACTGCTGTGCACCGAAGAGCCATCTCCGCGCCGACAAGCCAGTCGACGGAGCCCTCGAATTTACGGGTGCGCCCCCTCGATTCGACTGTGGCATAGGAGAACCTTGTGTTTTCCTTGGCGAGCTGGCGAGGGAGCGAGAGATAGCAGGCCCGTGCCTTCACTCGCTCGCCAGGCGGGGCATACTTGGCAACGTCATCGAGACAGAGGGCGTGAAGCTGGCTCTGCGCGTCGTGGACTGCCCCATAGCTTTTCGCGTCAAGAAAAGACTGAACCACCGCAGGCATGCCGCCAATCGCGAGATACTCTCTTAGGTAGCGCATCATGAGGCTGTTGATTCCGGCGGGAACAGGCTCGAGCCCCTCGAAGTATGACCTTAACTGCGCGACGTCGTCTTCCGAATAACCCAGTGCCCAAAGGAACTCTTCGAAGTCCAAGGGGCGCATGGTAATCTGGCGCTCATATCCCACGGAAAGAAATGGGGCGTCCTCCATCTGACGGAACCGGATTCCCAAGAGCGATCCGGAGCCGATGACATCACAGCGTCCGTCTTGGGCAAGAAACTTGAAGGCCGTCCTCGCACGAGGACACTCCTGCAACTCGTCGAGGAAGAGGAGCGTGTTTTCAGGAACGATGCGGATGCCGGGTAGGTAGAGCGTCAGGCGAGAGTAGATACTCTGTGCGTCAAGCTCTCCTGCAAACACCTCCTTTAGCTGGGGCTGGCGCACAAAGTCGATGGAGATGAAGCTCTCATAGCACTCTCGACCAAACGCGTCCACGACAAAGGACTTGCCTACCTGTCGCGCGCCGTTGATGAGCAGGCACTCTTTTTTGCGAGAGGCCTTCCATTCCCTGAGGTAGTCGAAGATTTTGCGTTTGAGCAACGATGCCTCCTACCTGCTAAATGACAGAAAAAGAAAAGAGAATGCTCAAAATATGCCATAAAAAGAAGCGGAAGGACGTCGATAATGCCGCAAATCGCCGTAAGATCTGAGCCGTCGGTCTCGTGCCGCGCCGCTCCATAGCCCGGCCCCTCTCGCCGACGCGTCGAGCGCGGCTGCCGCCCCTTACACGGCGCCGGCCGCCGGGCGTGCTATGCTGCGCGCCACCAGCGGACACAACCGAAAGGACGCCCATGCGCATCTACAACTTCCTGGACAACGATGGCGCCAAGACCATCGCCGAAAAGGGCCCCTTCAAGGTGGTCGAGTGGCAGCGTGACCTCTCGGTGCCGTATCTCGGCGCGCAGGCCGCCTACTTTGCCGCCAAGATGGACGTTCGCCGCCGGCAGCTCGTCTGCCAGATCGACGGTCGTGCGGGCGTGACGCTTCAGGCGGGCGCCATGCAGTGGACGGCCGGCAGCATCCAGGCAACCACCGGCGTCAAGGGCGTGGGCGACTTCTTCGGTAAGGCGCTGCGCGGCTCCGTCACCGGCGAGTCCGCCATCAAGCCGGAGTATGTGGGCACGGGCACCCTCGTGTGCGAGCCCACCTATCGCCACATCCTGCTCATGAGCCCGCAGGCCGAGATGGGTGGCGCCATGGTGGTCAACGACGGCCTTTTCATGGCCTGCACCTCGGACATCAAGCACCGTGCCATCATGGTCAAGCGTCCGAGCGCCATGGTCGCAGGCAACGAGGGCCTGTTCAACCTCGGCCTTGAGGGCGCGGGCGTGGTGGCGCTGGAGTCCCCGGTCCCCTCGAGCGAGCTCGTGGCGGTCGATCTTGACGGCGATGAGCTCAAGGTGGACGGCAACTTTGCCATTGCCTGGTCCGAGGCCCTGAGCTTTACGGTGGAGCGCAGCGGCAAGTCCCTCGTGGGCTCGGCCGTCTCTGGCGAGGGCCTGGTCAACGTCTATCGCGGACACGGCCGCGTGCTCCTCTCGCCGGTGGCGTCGCTCACGCCCAATCCCAACGCCGGTACCGGTGAGGCCTAGGCCCGCGCAGACGACAGGGCGAGAAGAGCGGGCGGGCCCGGACGTCGTGTCCGGGCCCGCCCGCGTTGCGAGGGGGTTCTTCTCGCCGGCGTTAGACAACCGCGAGGACGTACAGCGCGGCGCCAAAGCAGAAGATGGCTATGGCGGCCAGGATGAACGTCATGAGGCTGGGGCTCCGGCGCACGATGAAGGTCGCGGGGTGCTGCGGGTCGAGGTAGGCGGGACACGTCCCGGCCTTTGCCATACGCCTGGCCCTTCGCGTCCCAATGCTTTGGAGTGACTTTTCGCAGTAGGCCTTCCCCTGGAACTCGTACGTGCAGATGGGGTAGCGCAGCGACATGACCTGTCCGGTCGGCATCTCCTCGCAGCCGCGATACTCCGCCTCGACCCTGACGCGACACACAAAGAGGTCGCGGACGTTGTTGGCGGCGACGCAGCCAAACAGGCCACCCATGACGACCAAGACGCAGAATGCCGCGTACTTGTCCGACCCCGGGACGAACGCGGCGAGTACGAACGCAAGAGTGAGCCCTATCGCCACGGCAACGGCACCCGCGAAGATGATCGGGTGCTTGCCCTGGTTTCCCTGCCGGATGACCGCGACGACCACCACGTCAAAGAAAAGCGCCGCAAAGAGAAGAACCGCAAGCTGGCCCAGGTCATAGCCCATATGGTCTCCCTACCGAGTGTTCCGGTACGATGAAAAGGGGCTGTCCCCTTTGTGCGCTAGCAGGTGGCCCCGCCGATGATGGTCTTGTTGAGGATGGCGTCCTTGTCGATCGGCGCGGTGAGCAGCTTCTCCTGCACGTAGTCAAAGCCGAGGCGCGCCACGGTGTCGGCAAAGCGCTCGCCGCTCTGGCCCTCGTCGCGGAAGAAGAGAATCGCGCGCTCCACAAGGTCCATGACCTCGTCCTCGCTGGTGAAGATCTTGTCCAGCGCGCGCCCGTGCGCGACCTTCTTGCCCCAGCGCCCGCCGATGTAGACCTTGTAGCCCGCAAGACCCTCGGTCACGGCGCCAAACGGGCACGCGCCCACGCAGCGGCCGCAGTGGTTGCACGCGGAGCAGTCGATCGTGATCTTGCCGTCGGCTCCGATCTGCGCGTCGCCCATGGGGCACGCCTTCACGACCTGGCAGACCTTGCACGCGCGACACTTCTCGAGGTCGATCTGCGGCACGCACTGGCCAACGATGCCCAGGTCGTTGAGGTCGGGCTTGACTCACATGTTGGGGCAGCCGCCCACGGCGATCTTGAACTTGTGCGGCAGCTCCACGCCGTGGTAGCCCACGTAGAAGCGCTCGTGCAGCCTCTCGGAAAGGTCAAACGTGTCGATCAGGCCGTACTGGCAGGTGGTGCCCTTGCAGCTCACGACCGGTCACACCTTGGAGCCGGTGCCGCCGGCGTCCAGGCCGTGGTCCTGCAAAAAGCCGATGCACGCGTCGATGTTGTCATACGGCACGCCCTGGATCTCCAGCGTGAGGCGCGTGGTCATCGTGACCTCGCCGGAGCCAAAGCGCTCGGCAGCCTCGGCCACGGCGCGCTGCTCGTCCACCGTGATCTTGCCGTTGCGCGTGATCACACGGACGTTGAAGACGTCGTCGTAGCGCTTGTCCTGCAGGCAGCCCAGGCCCTTGAGGCGCTTGATCTCGGCGGCGGGGAGCTTGGCCCCGGCCGGCCGCGGCACGCGGACCTCGCTGAAGGTCACGCCGCCCTCGAGCACGCGCGTTGCCGTGTAGCCCGCGGCCTTGAGGCGGTTTTGCGTGAAGTAGCCGCGCTTGCCCTTGGCGCACACCAGCAGGAGCTTCTCGTCCTTCTCGTGACCGGGCAGGCCCTCCGGGCCGATCTTGGTGAGGTCCACCCACTCCGCGCCGGGAACCGTGGGCGCGGGTAGCACGTCGATCACGTGGTAGTCCTTGGCGGCGCCGGCGGCGTACTCGGCCGGCGTGAAGCTCTCGAGCTCGCCCGCGAGCTTGTTCTCCAGGATGTAGGCCGTCGTGACCAGCGGGTGGATGGCGGTCGAGAAGGGCGGTGCGTAGGAGAGGTCCATCAGGTCCAGATCCTCCACGGCAAGCCCGCGCGAGAGCGCGACCACCATGGCGTCCGTGACCTTGTCAACGGCGCCTGCGCCCAGCACCTGCACGCCGAGCAGCCGGTGCGTGGCGCGGTCCGCGATGAGCTTCACAAAGAAGCTCGAGGAGCCGGGGTAGTAGTGGGCCTTGTCGTCCACCACGGAGACCACGCTCACCGGGTCAAAGCCCGCCTCGCGCGCCGCCGCCTCAGTGAGGCCGGTGCGGCCGCCGTTCAGCGTGGGCAGCAGGCGCACCACTCCGGTGCCGAGCGCTCCGGGGTAGGGGGTCGGCGTGTCCGTGAGCGTGCGGGCGATCGCGCGGCCGCAGATGTTTGCCGTCGAGCCCATGGCGCTCCAGAACGGCTCGCCGGTGATGGCGTTTTTCACCTCGGCGCAGTCGCCGGCGGCGTAGACGTCCGGCAGGTTGGTTGCGCCGAGCTCGTCCACGACCACGCAGCCCTTGAGCGTCTCCACGCCGGAGCCCTCGAGCCACGCCGTGTTGGGCCGGATGCCAATGGAGAGGATCACGAGGTCCGCGGGCAGCGTCCCCGCGCCGGTCTCGACGCCCTCGACCTTCTCGCCGCCCTTGATGCCCGCGAGCGCGCACGACGTCATGACGCGCACGCCGGCGGCCTTGAGCTGGCGCTGCGCGAAGCCGGCCATCTCGGGGTCAAAGACGTTGGGCAGGATCTGCGGCATCGCGTCGATCACGGTGACGGAGAGGCCGCGCGCAAGCAGGTTCTCGGCCACCTCCAGGCCGATGAAGCCGGCGCCCACGACCACGGCGCGGCGCGCCCCGGCGTCGACCGCCGCGCGGATGGCCTCGGCGTCGTCCGGCGTGCGCACGGTGAAGACGCCGGGCAGCTCGGCGCCGGGAAGGCCGGCGGGCACAAATGGCGAGGCGCCGGTGGCAATGACCAGCTTGTCGTACTTCTCGGCGTGGCTGGTGCCGTCCTTCTCGCGCACGGTGACCTCGTGCGCCGCGGCGTCGAGCGCCACGGCCTCCACGCCCGTGCGCACCCCCACGCCGGTGAGCCCCGCGTAGGCGGCCGGCGTGTTGACGATGAGCTCGCCGCACGTCTGGATGTCGCCGCCGATGTAGTAGGGCAGGCCGCACCCGGCATAGCTGATGTCCTCGCTCTTGGTCACGACGATGACCTCTGCCGAGCGGTCGCACCGCTTGAGCTTGGCTGCGACCTTGGTTCCGGCGGCCACGCCGCCCACGATCAGATATCTCATGGCATTCCTCTCGCTGTGGCGCCGTTCCCCAGCGCGCCTCGTTCCATGGTAGGCCCGGACGGCCCAGTTTTTCTCGGCATTTGGCGAGGGGTGCGAGAAGCTCGGCATATCATGGTGGAAAACTTGGAAAGCGAGGGAAGCCATGCCGAGCACTGCCGTCTTCTGCGACATGGACGGGACGCTGCTCAACTCCGAGCACCGCATCTCACCGCGAGCGCGGCGTGCGATCGCCGGCCTCGCGGAACGCGGCGTCCCCTTCGCCGTGGTGACGTCGCGTGGGTCGCGTACTCCTTCGAGGACTGGGTGAGCCCCCACCGGTCGGACCCCCGCGTCCGTCGCGAGGAGCGCGTCGTCATGGCGGAGGCCCGCGACGGGGGCGTGGACTCCATCGAGCGCGACGAGGTGCAGAAGCTCCTCTGCATCTGCGACCCCGAGGACACGCTCGAGGTGGAGTGCCGCCTGAGCGAGCGCTTTCCCGAGCTCACGGTGGTCAAGTCCTCCGACATCCTGATCGAGGTCATGCCCGCCGGCCTCTCCAAGGCGGGCGCCGTTCGCTTCCTCTGCGAGCACTGGGGCGTGGACCCCGCGGATGCCCTCGCGTTTGGCGACAACTACAACGACGTGCCCATGCTCGAGGTCGCGGGGCACGGCTACCTCATGGGCAACGCGCCCGACGAGTTGCTTGCCCGCATGCCGCTTCACGCGCCGAGCAACGACGAGGACGGCGTCGCGCGCGCCCTCGAGGAACTCGGTTTCGTCCGGTAGGGGCTGCCTTGCCCGCAAAACTCTCGTTCGTGATGAAAAACCCTCGAGTCGTCTGCAAAACAGCCGTTCGTGATGAAGGATTATGCCACGCTTGAGGCGCGATGCCCGACCTTTTATTTCGCCAACTGGTCGTTCTTTGGGAGGTGCCGGCATAAGAGGCGCGCGCGAGGCCTTTACTTTCATCACGAACGAGAGTTTTGCATGCGGATTCCCGTCTTTTCATCACGAGCGCGAGTTTTGCAGAGCGTATGCCGCCCGTCGACCGCTTGTGCGAGAATGACGGCGTCAAGAGACGCGGGAGCCCCGCGCGCCCTACGAGAGGAGACTCCCATGAAGGTTGCCATCCCGACCCTCGGCAAGGGCGGTCTGGACTGCGAGCGTTCCGGCCACTTCGGCCATTGCGACTGCTTCACCGTAGTCGACGTGGAGAACGGCGAGGTCAGCGCCGTGAGCGTCATCGATAACCCGCCCCACGAGGAGGGCGGCTGCATGCACCCCGTGGCCCTGCTCGCCGACAACGGCATCGACGCGATCGTGGCCGCCGGCATGGGCATGCGACCGATGATGGGCTTCGCGCAGGCCGGCGTCACTGTCTACTTCGAGAACCAGACCCCCGGCGTCGGCGACGTCGCGCAGATAGCCGCCGCCGGCACGCTCCCCGTCATGGGCGAGGAGCACGCCTGCCATCACTAGCGTGCCCGACGCCCCGGTCATAGCAGGCTGCCTGTCCGGCGAGAAGGGCGACGCGGGCGTCGCGGCGCTCGTGCACGAGCGCCCGGCGACCGCGGTCCTGCTCGCCCCGCTCCTGATGTCGCTCGGCCACCACGCGCGCCACGACGCGCTCGAGGGCCTCGCCTGGACCCTCTCCGCCCAGACCTGGCCGCACTCCCTTGCCGAGCTGCCCGCCGTTCGCGCGCTCGTGGTCGCGCACGCGAGAAAGGAACTCACATGAAGCTCGTCATCGCATCCGACATCCACGGCGCCGCCGACGCCTGCGAGCGCCTCATGGACCTCGTTGCCACGGAGCGCCCCGACCGCATCGTCCTTTTGGGCGACCTGCTCTATCACGGCCCGCGCAACGACCTGCCCGCGGACTACGCCCCCAAGCGCGTCATCGAGATGCTCAACTTCGTGGCCGACCGCGTGATCGCCGTCCGCGGCAACTGCGAGGCCGAGGTCGACCAGATGGTCCTCGGCTTTCCCTGCATGGCCGCCCACAACGTGCTGCTCGACCCGGACGCCCCGGGCGGTCCCCTCACGCTCTTCCTCACCCACGGCCACGTCTACGGCCCCGGCTACCACAACAGCGTCGACGCCTGGCCCGCCCTGCCGCCCAACTCGGCGCTGGTCTACGGCCACACCCACATCAAGGTGAGCGAGAAGAACGACGCGCACGACGCGTGGGTCTTCAACCCCGGCTCGGTTGGAATCCCCAAGGACGGCTCCGCGAGCTGCGGCGTCTATGAGAACGGGCGCTTCGAGCACCGTCTGCTGTAGGCTGCCCCCTCCCTAAATCCTGCGCTTCAAAAAATCTCATGTGTAGAGACTTAGATTATGTATAGAATCGTCACGCACAGGGGATAAACTCAACCGTATACACGGATACAAGCGAGCGGGTCCGCGCAGCGGGCCCCGCGCAGGAAAAGGAGAGCGACCATGAGCAAGATTCTCGGTATCGACCTGGGTACCACCAACTCCGCGATGGCGGTCCTCGAGGGCGGCGAGCCCACGATCATCGTCAACGCCGAGGGCGACCGCACCACCCCGTCCGTCGTCGGCTTCCGCGCCGACGGCGACCGCATCGTCGGCAAGGCGGCCAAGAACCAGGCCGTCACCAACCCCATCAACACCGTCTTCTCGATCAAGCGCTTCATGGGCCGTCGCTA
>JAUNEG010000010.1 GCA_030525685.1 Atopobiaceae bacterium
CGGGATGTGGGAGGGGCCCGCGACGGTGTGCGAGGCTTGCCCGCTGGGGGACCGACGGGGATCGGAGGCACTTGGGCGGGGTGACGGGGCGCCGATCATCGCTCGGCGGGGCGCCGCGGTTTTAGGCTCTAGGGCAGCTTGCCCTTCTCCATCAACTCCTTGACGACCGTCGACTTGTGCACCCTTATGCATCTGCCGATGTAGACGTGGGGCAGCTGCTTGCAGATGTCGAATGACTTGGTCCGTCCGATGCCGAAGACCTCCTGGAGGTCCCTCGGCGACAGCCACTCAGGCCTGTCGGACAGCGGTGAGTTGTCCCTGAGCGACGACGCTCCCGTCGCGATCTTGTCCATCCGTTCCTCACCTCTATCACATCACGGACTTCAGCATCTCGACCAGCTTCTCGGGCGGCAGCTGTGCGAGGAGCGTCCCAATGGGCTCCTTGGAGACGCCGATGCTGCCATCGCCCTGGGATGCCGGGGCGGGAGCGGCGGGCTGCGGCGGGACTGTTTGCGGCGCCGACACGGCCGCCCTCGGCGTCGCCTCCGCGCTCCTTCCGCTGAGCATGTCGCCGACCATCTCGGCCGCGGCCTCGTCGTTCGAGGGGATGGCGTGCGCGTAGACGTCCATGGTGAGGTTCGCGCTCGAGTGCCCCAGCCGGTGCTGAACGGTCTTGATGTCCGCGCCCTTGCCGATGAGCAGCGTTGCCTGCGCGTGCCTGAGCTCGTGGAAGTTGAACCCGACGTAGGCCTGCCTGGTGACGTCGCAGCCGACGTTCGGCATGTACTGGGTGACCTCCTCGTAGCGTCCGAGCCCGTGCTCCACGAAGAACTGCCGGCGCCAGCGGGAGAACGAGTTGGGATCGATGAGACCGTAGGTGCTCGAGGTGCAGACGGGCGTCTCGCGGCCCTGATCCATCCCTTGCACCTCCATCTCACGGGCCTGCTGTGCCTTCCACTCCTTGAGGAACAGCACGGTGCCGTCGTCTATGCCGATCCAGCGCATCGACTTCTCGCTCTTGGGGGCGCGAAGCTTCTCGTCGTGGGCCCACTGTTGGCCCACGAAGATCCTCTTCCTTCTAAAGTCGACGTCCTTCCACATGAGGCCGAGAGCCTCACCACGACGGACGCCGGTTGCGAGCGCGAGCCAGACCGCCACGATGTGGCCCGTCCTCTTCTCCGAACGGAGGTCGGAGGCGAGCCTCACCGCCTGCTCGAGGGAGAGCGCATGCCGCTCCCTGCGCTTCTACCTGGGCGCGTCGACGTTGTCACAGGGGTTGTAGGGAATGAGGCCCTCCCGCACCGCCGACTTCATAATCAGTGACAGGGCACCGTTTACGTTGTGGATGTACGAGACCGTACGACCATCCTTGCGTAGCGTGTCGTAGGCAGCGTTCACAGTCGCTGTCGTGACCTCGTTGATGAGGTAGGATCCGAGGAGCTCCTTGATCTTCCTGACGTGCTGGCCGTCCCGCTTCACGGTGAGCGGCGAGAGGGTGTCGGCCTTCTGCCGGCGTTCGAGCCACTTGTCCGCGTACTCCGCGAGCGTCACCTTCTCAAGATTCGCGAACCCCTGCTCGAGCTCGATGCGATAGAGCTCGAGCTGTCGCCTGGCCTCCGCCTTGTTGCCGTAGACCGTCCTCCTGGGAGACTTGACGTACTTCTTGGTAATCGGGTCTTTACCTATGCAATGCCTGATGTAGTAGATCTTGCCGCGAACCTTCTCCTCGATGGTTCCCTCTCCGATGACCTTGGGCATCTCTTCCTCCTGACAAACCCTGCTCTCCTTGCATTCGTCGATTTGCGCCTCTCGCCCACGAGGAGCTGTCGCGTGGACGAATTTTGGACGAATGATGCCAAGAAGGGCCTCACCTGTCTAGCAGGTGACAATGTGTCAGGGATATGCATTTGCGCAGGTAAACTAACCAATGGAGTCAACACTTGCGTATAATTGCTCAAGGCTGCTAACTGGCGTGGGGGCAACTCATAACTCTGAGGTCGTAGGTTCAAATCCTGCCCCCGCGACCATACAAAGTCAGCCCGGAGGTCATGTGGCCTCCGGGCTTTTTTCGTGCGTATGGCGCACCCTTCTCCTCCGGGCGAGAAGAACCTCAGCCCAGCTTCACGATCTTGGTGCCGTGGACCTCCCGCACGCCGAGGGCGTCGGCGACGGACTCGGCATTCTCGAAGGTGATGCCGCCGCCGGGCAGGATGATCAGACGACCCGCGGCGTGCTCGATCAGTCGGCGCAGGCGATCCAGGTTGCCCGCGATCGGCGTTCCGGCGGCGCCGCCGTGCGTGAGGATGCGCTCGACGCCCAGCTCGGCGAGGAAGTCAATGGCCTCGCGCTGACGCTCCTCGGTGAGCTCGTCGAAGGCCATGTGGAACGTCGCCGCCACCGGCGGCACCTCGGCGCCGGTGGCGTCGGTCACGGGACCGTGCGCCGCCTCGACGAGGCGCGCCGTCATCTCACGGTCCACGACCGGCTCGCCCGTGGCGGCGTCAGCGGTAAGGCAGCCGAACACGACGCCGGTGACGCCCAGGTTGCGCGCCATCGCCACGTCATCGAGCATCATCTGCTCCTCGTCGGCGGAATAGACGAAGTTGCCGCCGCGCGGGCGCGCCATCGCCATGACGGCGGCCCCAGTTTGGCGCGCGATCGCGACGGCGGCGCGAATCACGCCGTAGCTGGGGCTCGTGCCACCCACGGCGAGATTGTCACAAAGCTCGATGCGCCCCGCTCCCGCGGCAATCGCAGCCGGCACTCGCTCAACGTTCTCAGCACAGAACTCTTTCAGCAGCGCCATGGGGGCCTCCCATCAGTCAGGAGTCGTTGACATCATGATAGCGAGCAACGATGACGCAAATAATGCGTCATGTGCATCGTCTCCGCCGCGTGGCGCGGCGGTATATTCGATTGAGTTCCTCGCGACCAGCGGGATAGCATACAGACATTCCTGTTGAGCGCTCCGCGGAGTCGTCAACTAAGCCGAGCGCTCCCGAGAGAGCGGAGGCTTGACCATGAAGCGTCTGATCAGCTGCGACACGTCCGATCTTCAGGGCGCATCCCGGAAGGAGATCCTCGAGGCCCTCGAGGCCAGCGAGGGACGCGTGATCGTCCAGGAGCTCTCGCTCTTCCGCAACACGATGATGCTCGAGCCCATCACGGACGCGGAGATCGCCTGTGCCTTTGGTGCCGACCTCATCCTGCTCAACGCCTTCGACTGCGTTAACCCCCACGTCGCCGGCATCGACGCGCCCGCCGGGGAGACGATCAGGACCCTCAAGCGCTACACCGGCCGCCTCATCGGCCTCAACCTGGAGCCGGTCGGCACCTCGGAGACGCTCGGCGAGCTGGAGGCCATGCCGGAGGGCCGCGCGGGCACCGTCGAGAACGCGCTGCGCGCCCGTGACCTCGGGTTCGACTTCATCCTCCTCACCGGCAACCCCGGAACGGGCGTGGACAACGCCGCCATCCTGAGCGCCGTGCGCTCCATGCGCGAGGCGCTCGGCAACGACATGATCATCTTCGCCGGCAAGATGCACGCCGCGGGCTCGCGCGAGGAGGCGGGCGAGAAGATCGTCTCCAAGGAGGACATCCGCGCGTTCGCGGAGGCGGGCGCCGACGTCATCCTGCTCCCCGCCCCCGGCACGGTCCCCGGCGTCACCTTCGAGTTCGTCCACGAGATGGTCTCCCACATCCACAGCCTGGGCAAGCTCTCGCTCACCGCCATCGGCACCTCCCAGGAGGGCGCGAGCACGGCCACGATCGAGCAGATCGCCCTCATGTGCAAGATGACGGGCACCGACCTCCACCACGTGGGCGACGCCGGCGTCGGCGGCCTCAACCCCGAGAACCTCATGGCCTACAGCATCGCCATCCGCGGCAAGCGCCACACCTACCTGCGCATGGCCCGCTCGATCAACCGCTGAGTCGAACGCCCGCGGAAAGCGGGCAGAAAGGAAGGACCGCCATGCACCGTCTGGGAATCTCGCTCTACCCCGAGCACTCCACCCCCGAGGCCGACTACGCCTACATGGAGCTCGCCGCCAAGTACGGCTTCAGCCGCATCTTCACGTGCCTCCTCTCCGTCGAGAAGGGCGCGGACGAGACGATCGCCGAGTTCGGCGCCTTCATGGCCAAGGCCCATGAGCTCGGCTTCGTGGTCGCCGTCGACACGAACGAGAAGGTCTTCGAGCGCCTCGGCGCCTCTCCGAACGACCTGTCCCCCTTCTTCAAGATGGGCGTCGACATCATCCGCCTCGACGGGCACTTCGGCGACATGGGCGACATCATGCTCACCCGCAACCGCGAGGGCATCAAGATCGAGTTCAACGGCAGCGGCAACCTGCCCATCGACCTTCTCGCCGAGCGCGGCGCGGACCGTCGCAACATGGTGACCTGCGCCAACTTCTATCCCGAGCCCTGGACCGGCATGTCCGAGGAGCGCTTCTACGAGCTCTCCTACAAGTACAAGAGCGAGGGCTTCCAGACGGCCGCCTTCGTCTCGAGCCAGCAGCCGGACACCTTCGGCCCCTGGCCGGTCTTCGCCGGTCTCCCCACGTGCGAGGATGACCGTCGCCGCCCGATCGACCTCCAGGTCCGCCACCTCATCGCCACCGGCCTCATCGACGACGTCATCATCGGCAACGCCTTCGCCAGCGAGGAGGAGCTCGCGGCGATGGCCGCCGTCGACACCTCCCGCGTGACCATGCGCATCGAGCTCGAGGAGGGCGTCACGGACGCCGAGCGCGAGGTCATCTGGGGCTTCGACCACACCGAGCGACCGGACTCCTCCTCCTACCTGCTGAGATCGAGCTGGCTGCGCATGAGCTTCCGCGACCGCGCAATTCCCGCGCGCGACGCCGGCTGCGACACCTTCCACATCGGCGACGTCCTCGTGGTCAACGACAACCTCGCTCACTATCGCGGAGAGCTCCACGTCGCCCTGCGCGAGATGCCCAACGACGGCACCCGCAACCTCGTCGGGCGCATCCCGATCGACGAGCTCTTCCTGCTCGACTACATCGAGCCCGAGCACCCGTTTGCATTCGTCCGGGAATAGCTGCCGCTCACCCGCGAAAAGCTGAGCCCAGCGTATCCGCTATTTTTCAGTCTGATGTGCCGCCCCGTGGGAACGGGGCGGCATTCGTATGCCTTTACCTGCTGCTTACATAACTCGTGCAGAACAACCGCCGCATCATCTGCCGCAAAAGTGCTTTGAGATGGAGGTTCTGCGTAGATACGCTCATAGTGTGGAGGGAGGGCGTGAGCATGCAGGACACCCGTCTTGTTCGTCACATTCTCAGGGCCGGCGGCGTTGCCCCCGACGACTGCGCCGCATACCTCGGCATCAAGAAGCGCACCCTTCGCGACCGCATTCGCCATGTGAACGAGTCCATGGACGGCTGCGCACGCATCGTCTATGACCGGCCCTCCGGACACTACGAGGTAAGCGTCGAGAACGAGGACGCCCTGCAGTCGTGGCTTCGCGGCGAGACCCCTCGCAACGCGATCGACCGCCTGCCGTCCACCCCCGAGGAACGCGTCAACTACCTGATTCAGGACCTGCTCTGCCGCACCGACTGGATCACGCTCGAGGACCTGGCGAGCATGCTGTTCGTCTCACGCTCCACCATCTCCAACGACCTGCGCTCCGTCGAGCGCGTGCTGGCCAAGCATGGCCTCTCCATCGAGAAGCGCCCGCGCTACGGCCTGCGCGTCACGGGCGGCGAGATGAGCCGGCGCCTCTGCCTTGCGAGCATCGCGGCGGACGCCTTCCTCGCGTCCGACAACCTCACCGGCGTCGGCGCCGCGCCGGCGCTCGGCGACGTCGAGCGCTGCGTGCGCGAGGCCCTCGACGAGGAGGGCTACGAGATCAACCCAGTCTCTCGCCAGAACCTCGTGGTTCACGTCGCCATCGCGCTCGCGCGTATCAACAAGGGCTGCTACGTTCCGATGGAGGCGTCCTACCTCGAGAACGTCGGGAGCAGCCGCGAGCACGCGGTCGCCGGGACGGTCGCGTGCGCCATCGAGAAGCGCTTCGGCGCCTCGCTGCCCAAGGAGGAGATTGCCTACATCGCCATTCACCTGGCAAGCAAGCGCCTGGTCGAGATCGACGAGGCCAAGGGCGCCGGTGCCCCCCCCTCTCGAGATCTCCGACGAGGCGTGGAGCCTCGCCGCCGAGATGATCGAGGTCGTGTGGCGCGCCTTCCGCTTTGACTTCCGCGACGACGCGGAGCTGCGCGTGAACCTCGCGCGGCACATCATGCCGCTCATCGTGCGCCTCCGCTACCACATGACGCTGGAGAACCCGCTGCTCGCCGACATCAGGGTCAGCTACCCGCTCCCCCTCGCCATGGCCGCCGACGCGGCGAGCGTCCTGGCTGAGAAGTTCGACGCGGACGTCTCGGATGACGAGGTGGGCTACATCGCGCTCCTGTTCGCGCTCTCCCTCGAGCGCAAGGCGACCTCCTACGCCAAGAAGCACGTTCTTGTCGTCTGTGCCTCGGGCGTGGGCAGCGCGCGCCTGCTCGCCTATCGCCTGCAGAGCCAGTTCAGCTCCAACTTCGAGACGGTCGAGACCTGCGACGCCTCCGAGTTCGAGGAGCGGGACATCTCCGACATCGACTACATCTTCACCACGGTCCCGCTCGAGCGTCACGTGAGCATCCCCGTGGTGCACGTGAGCCTCTTCCTGGACGACTCCAGCAAACGCGACGTCAAGCGCGTCATCGACCAGAGTGAGGCGGAGAGCGCGCAGTCGTACTTCTCGCCGGAGCTCTTCTTCGCCCACGCGCCCCTCTCCTCGCGCGAGGAGGTCATCTCGTTCCTCTGCGAGCGCGCGGCGGACGTCGTCGGGCTTCCCGAGAACTTCGAGGAGCTCGTGTGGAAGCGCGAGTGCGCGGCCGCGACCTCGTTCGGAAACCTCGTCGCGCTCCCGCACCCCTACGAGGCCGTCAGCCCGAGGACCTTCGTCGCCGTGGCGCTCCTGGACCACCCCGTCGACTGGGGCGGCAACCCCGTCCAGGCGGTCTTCCTCGCCGGCGTCGCCCACGACGCCGGCATCGACCTGGAGGCCTTCTACCGCTCCATGGTCGGACTCTTCACTACCGAGAAGGCAATTCAGCGGATCCTGGGCGACATGCGCCTCGAGGTTCTTCTGAATGAGTTGGAAGGAGAATAGATGGACGAACTGATGCGAGTGAGCGTCCAGATCATCGCCGCCGTGGGAGGCGCGCGCAGCTCCTACGTCGAGGCCGTGAAGGCGGCGAAGAACGGCGACTTTGACGCCGCCGACGAGCTCATCAAGAAGGGCGACGAGGACTTCATCGAGGGCCACAACGCTCACAACGGCCTCATCCAGCAGGAGGCGAGCGGCAACCCGGTTGACATGACGCTCATCATCACTCACGCCGAGGACCAGCTCATGGCCGCCGAGTCCTTCAAGATCGTCGCCCTCGAGCTCATCGACATCTACCGTCGCCTCGCCGAGAAGAACTAGGCTTGGTCACTCACCGCGGGTCCCCCGCGGTCACGGCACGCTCTGTCAGAAACGAAGAGAGGAAAGGAACATGGCAGACAAGAAGAAGATATACCTCTTCTGCAGCGCCGGCATGTCCACGAGCATGCTCGCACAGGCGATGCAGAAGGTGGGCGACGAGCACAACCTGCCCGTCGAGGTCAAGGCGTTCCCCATCGGCAAGGTCGATGAGATCGCCGGCTCCGAGCACCCCGCCTGCGTGCTGCTCGGGCCCCAGGTCCATCACCAGTACGAGGAGACCAAGAAGCGCATCGAGGGCACGTTCGAGATCCCCGTCGGCATCCTCGACCAGCAGGCCTACGGCCTGATGGACGGCGAGGCCTCCCTCAAGTACGCCGTCAAGCTCATCAAGACCTACAAGAAGTAGGAGCGACCGCTACATCTCGAATCCCGTAAGGAGGGAACATGTTCGAGAAACTCGAGAAGGTGCTCATGCCGCTGGCTGAGGCCATCGGCAACAACAAGTACCTCGTCTCCATCCGAGACGGCTTCCTGGTCTCCACCCCGCTGCTCATCGCGGGCTCGATCTTCCTCGTCATCGCCAACCTGCCGTTCCCCGGCTTCTCCGACTGGATCGCGAGCATCCCCATCGCCGACGGCACCCTAGCGACCTACCTGTCCAAGCCGTCTGACGCGACGTTCACCATCATGGCAATCTTCGCCACGTTCGGCATCGCGTACAGCTACGCCAACCAGATCAAGAGCGACTCGCTCTTCTGCGCCGCGGCTGCGCTCATGTCGTGGTTCCTCATCATGCCCTACACCGTGACCGGTTCCGTCGAGGTCGGCGAGGAGGCCGTCGACGTCGCCCTCTCCGGCATTCCTCTGGGCTGGGTCGGCGCGAAGGGCATCTTCGTCGGCATCTTCTGCGCCTTCGGCGCCACCGCCATCTACACCTGGGTCAAGAACCGCGGCTGGGTCATCAAGATGCCCGCCGGCGTCCCGCCCACCGTCACCGAGTCCTTCTCGTCCCTCATCCCGATCACGGTCACTATGACGATCTTCTTCGTCATCAACGTGGTTTTCGGCCTCTTCGGCACCAACGTGTTCGACATCGTCTTCCAGTTCCTGCAGACCCCGCTGCTGGGCCTCGGCGACACGCTCGGCGCCATGGTCGTCGCCTACCTGTTCCTGCACGCCTTCTGGTTCTTCGGCATCAACGGCGGCTCCGTCGTCGGCGCCGTGTTCAACCCGATCCTCCAGACGCTCGCTGCCGAGAACCTCGAGTTCTTCCGCACCGGCGTTGGTGAGGGCCACATCATCTGCCAGCAGTTCCAGGACCTCTTCGCCACCTTCGGCGGCTGCGGCTCCACCCTCTCGCTGCTGATCGCGATGATCCTGTTCTGCAAGTCCGCTCGTATCAAGCAGCTGTCCCGCCTGGCCTTCGTCCCCGGCGTGTTCAACATCAACGAGCCGATCGTCTTCGGTCTGCCGATCGTCATGAACCCGGTCATCATCATCCCGTTCGTGCTCGTGCCGACCCTGAACATCGTCATCTCCTACTTCGCCATGGACTGGGGCATCGTGCCCATCTGCAACGGCATCCAGGTCCCCTGGACGATGCCGCTCGGCATCTCCGGCGTCCTGGCCACCAACTGGGTGGGCGGTCTCCTGCAGATCCTCCTGCTAATCATGGGCGTCGTCGTCTACCTCCCGTTCATCAAGACGATCGACAACCAGTACCTGCGTGACGAGCAGCTCGCTGCCGAGCAGGCTGCCAACGAGCCCGCCGAGGACGACATCGACCTCGACGACCTGTCCTTCGACGACCTGTAGGATCGTCTGAGCCGGGGCTCCGGCCCCGGCGAATGCACTGTTGGTTTTGCGCAGTCGCATTGCCGCCCGTGCCCCTCCGGCAATGCCGCGAGGCACGGGCGGCTTCTTCTGCCACCTATCCGAGACAACGCGTAAGGGAGACCTCCCATGTGGGGAATCATCGCAACGTGGAGAATGGCCCGCGAGGGCGTTGAGAAGGCGGGCGAGCAGCTCGCCGGCGGCGGGAGCGCCGCCGACGCCATCGAGTGCGCCGTTCGCGAGGTCGAGGACTTTCCGTACTACAAGTCGGTCGGCTACGGCGGCCTGCCCAACGAGGACATGCAGGTCGAGCTCGACGCCTCGTTCATGAACGGCGACACGCTCGAGTTCGGCGCCGTGGGCGCGGCCAAGAACATCGCCAACCCGGTGAGCGTTGCCCGCGCCCTGGCGCACGGCGACGCCAACAACCTGCTCGTGGGCGCCGGCGCCGAGAAGTTCGCCGACGAGATGGGCTTCGAGCGCAAGAACATGCTCACCGACCGCGCCAAGATCCACTACGCCCGTCGCGTGGCCGAGGAGGGCGGCCGCCTTCCGAACGCCGCCCGCGTGCTGGGCGAGCCCGAGGCCGAGCAGGAGACCGCGCGCGGCGCGATGCCCGAGAAGGACGCACGCCCCGGCATCGACCAGGAGGGCACCAACCCCGAGGGTCACGACACCGTGGGCATGGTGTGCCTGGATGCCTCCGGCACCATCACGGCGGCGACCTCCACGAGCGGCCTGTTCATGAAGCACGCCGGCCGCGTGGGCGACTCCTCCATCCCCGGCTCCGGCTTCTACGCAGACTCCGACGCGGGCGGCTCCGCCTCCACCGGACTCGGCGAGGACGTCATGAAGGGCTGCGTCGGCTATGAGATCGTGCGCCTCATGGCGACCGGCCTCCACCCGCAGCAGGCCTGCGAGCAGGCGATCGCCACCTTCACCGAGGTGCTCAAGCGCAAGCGCGGCCATGCCGGCGACATCTCGTTCGTCGCCATGGACGCGCAGGGTCGTTGGGGCGCCGCCTCCAACATCGAGGGCTTCTCGTTCGTCGTCCAGACCGAGAACGAGCCCGCCTGCGTGTACCTCGCCCACCCGCAGCCTGACGGGACCTGCGCCCACGAGGTCGCGAGCCAGGAGTGGCAGGACGAGTACATGCGCTCTCGCATGGCCCCGCCGGTGTAGTAACTACGGTCTGCCGCCGGTCGCGACGCGGCCGGCGGCGCAGAGCAAGGAGTTGTCATGAGCAGCACCGGGAACCTCGAGGAGGAGGTCGTCGCGATCGAGCCCGAACTCGAGCAGCGCATCCTCGACGAGGTGGATGCCATATCCGACGAGATGATCGAGTCCATCCGCTCGATCGTACGCCAGAAGAGCGTCCAGGGCGAGGCAGCCGAGGGGGCTCCCTTCGGAACCGACGTCCGCGCCGCGCTCGACCAGGCGCTCGAGCTCTGCCGCGAGCTGGGCTTCGAGACGACCGACGTCGACGGCTACATGGGCTACGCCACCTGGAAGGGCGAAGGGGGCGAGAACGGAGAGGCGGTGCTTCCCGGCTACGTCTGCGCCCTCGGCCACCTCGACGTGGTCCCGGAGGGCACCACGGGCTGGAAGGTACCCCCCTACAGCGCCCACCTCGAGGACGGCCGCATCACCAGCCGCGGCGTCCTGGACAACAAGGGCCCCATCTACGCCTGCCTCTACGCCCTGTGGGCGCTCAAGCGCCTCGGGCTCTCCCCCCGTCGTGACGTGCGCATCATCTTCGGCTGCAACGAGGAAACGGGCTTCAACGACCTCCGCTACTACCTCGAGCACGAGGAAGCCCCCGTCATGGGCTTCACGCCCGACTGCAAGTACCCCGTCGTCTACGCCGAGCGCGGTCGCATGGGCGTGCGCCTGACCGCGCGTCCCGGCGAGAACGAGGACGCCGAGGCGCTTCTCGCCCGGTTCTTCTCGTTCATGAACGAGTACGTGCTCAACGCGAAGCCCAACGGCGAGCGCCTTGGCGTCGACCACACCGACGAGGAGTTCGGCGTCACCGAGGTCCGCAACTACAAGCTCGTGCTCGACGAGGGGACCCCCGCAGTCGAGTTTGCCATCAGCTACCCCGCCGGCATCACCGCCGATGAGCTCCGCGAGCGCCTGGGCACGGTCGCCGAGGCCCAGAACCTCGTGTTCACGGTCACCGGCAACTTCGACCCGGTCCGCTTTGAGAAGGACTGCCGCCTCGTGCGCACGCTCGTGTACACCTACGAGCACGCGACCGGCAACGACGGCTCCCCCGTCACCACCACGGGCGGCACCTACGCCAAGCTCATGCCCAACATCGTCCCGTTTGGCCCGTCGTTCCCGGGACAGAAGGGCATCGGCCATCAGCCCAACGAGTGGATGGACGTCTCCGACCTCGTCACCAACGCTAAAATCTACGCGCTGAGCCTGTATTTGCTCTCGCGTTAGCACGACACACGCCCCAGACCCGAACGGACGGAACATGAGCTCCAAGAAGCACAAGAAGAAGCAGATGGGCAACGCGGAGACCGCGCGCGCCGCGGCCCTGGCGAAGGCCGAGGCCCTTGCCGAGGCCGAGGTGCGAGCCGAGGAGGAGAAGCCCATCCTCCCCAAGGCCGCCAAGGCCGTCACCAAGCTCGCCGACAAGGCGGGCGCCCCGGCGCCCATCACCCGTCGCTTCTTCGCCTACCTCATCGACTGGTACGTCGGTGCGCTGTGCACCGCGATTCCCATCTCGCTGGTCGCCTACAAGACGACCGGGGACATCACCAACCAGTACCTCACCGACTACCCGTCCCCGTTCGGCATCGTCGCCGGTGTGTTCGCGCTGATCTTCGCCTTTGCGTACTACATCTTGATTCCGCTCTTCGTCTGGCGCGGCCAGACGCCCGGCAAGCGCCTGTGCGGCATCAAGATCGTTCAGGACGACGGAAGCCCTGTCGCCCTCCCCAACCTGGCCCTGCGCCAGATCGTGGGCGTCACGATCATCGAGGGGGTCATCGCCAACGCCAGCTCCATCTGGCACCAGATGCTCACGATCGTGACCGGGATCAACTTCGTTCATCCCCTCATGTACGTCGGCTTTGCGATCACGCTCGTGAGCTGCTTCATGATCCTCATCCGCAAGGACCACCGCTGCCTGCACGACTTCATCGGCGGCACCCGCGTGGCCCTCGTGGAGAAGTCGTAGAAGGGGGCTGTCGTGTCCTGCGCGATCGCGCACCCAGAGATCCTGAAGGAAGCCGTTGCGTCAAGAAAGGGAACCACCATGAGGATCGTCATGCTGTACGACCAGATCCAGTCCGGCCTCGGCGCCAAGGACGACCGCAACCTGCCGCTGGGCATCCTCAAGGAGCCCGTCGGCCCCGCCGTCATGATGGAGAACCTCCTCAAGCAGGTCGGCGGCAAGGTCGTGGCCACGCTCTACTGCGGCTGGGGTACCTACGACGACAACCCCGACGAGGTCGCCCGCAAGCTCGTCGCCATGTGCCACAAGATCAACCCCGACGTCGTCATGTGCGGGCCCACCTTCAACTACGCCGAGTACGCCGAGATGGCGTGCCGCGTCGCCTCCGACATCGAGGCCGCGGGCAAGATCCACGCCCTCGCCGCGGTGAGCCAGGAGAACACCGACGCCATCGAGCGCTACAAGGACAAGGTCCTTGTCGTCAAGACCCCCAAGAAGGGCGGCACCGGCCTGAACGAGGCCCTCAAGAACATGTGCCTCGTGGCGAAGGCCCTCACCGACGGAACCGACACCACCCAGCTCAAGCAGGAGGCCTGCTTCTAAGATGACCGCGGCGAGGTCACGACACACCGAGGAGCGTCGTCGCCACCGCGAGGAGGCCATCGCGCGGCGGCGCCAGGAGCGCTCTCGTGCCATCATCGCCGCCCGCGAGGAGCGCGCGGCGAAGCAGGCCGCGGTGATGGAGCAGATCGAGCAGGAGGTCGCCGAGCACGGCGCGGAGGCGCCGCTGTTCACCTTCCCCGAGGTCAAGGTCGACCTGAAGGCCGAGGTGGAGCGTCTCAAGGACCTGCGCCGCCTCGTCTTCATCCGTCGCTGCATGACGCTCGCCTCCGTGGTGGTCTCCGCGTTCATCCAAGCCTACGCGATCCAGGCGTTCGTGAACCCTGCGAACCTGCTCTCGAGCGGCTTCACCGGCCTCGCCATCCTCATCGACCGCATCACGTCGCTCTTCGGCTTCCCCTTCCCCACCTTCGCGGGCATCGTGGTGCTCAACATTCCCGTGGCGCTCCTCTGCTGGAAGAGCATCAGCCGGCGGTTCGTGGTCTTCTCGATGATCCAGGTGTTTCTCGCCAGCTTCTTCCTGCGCGTGTTCACGTTCGAGCCCATCCTGGACAACCTGATGCTCCAGGTGGTCTTTGGCGGCTTCCTCTACGGCTTTGCCATCGCGGTGGCCCTGCGCGGAGGCGCGAGCACGGCCGGCACGGACTTCATCTCACTCATGGTGTCCCACAAGACCGGACAGTCCATCTGGGGCCTGATCTTCGCGGCCAACTGCGTGGTGCTGGTGGTCTTTGGCGCGATGTTCGGCTGGGAGGCTGCGGCCTACTCGATCATCTTCCAGTTCATCTCCACCAAGGCCATCGAGATGTTCTACCACCGCTACGACCGCGTGACGATGCAGATCGTGACCAAGCGGCCCGAGCAGATCCTGGACGCGTACAACGAGGTGCACAAGCACGGCTCGTCGGTCATGGAGGTCATGGGCGGACGCAGCCGCCAGCGCTACTGGCTGATCAACACCGTCGTCTCCTCCTACGAGATTGACGACGTCATGCAGCTCATCCGCGAGAAGGACGGCGGCGCCGTGGTCAACGTGTTCCGCACCGAGAACTTCTTCGGCAACTTCTACCGTGCCCCGATAGACTAGGTGGGATTGAGCGAATCACCTGTGTGAGTGACATGTTTTACCGCGCGTCGAGGCGAGTTCTCGCGTGCGGAGCGTAAAACCTGTCACTCAGAGAGGGGGGCGCGAGAAGGACCGCGGGGCGAGAAGGACGGGC
Organism: Atopobiaceae bacterium; assembly: GCA_030525685.1. Taxonomy (GTDB): domain Bacteria; phylum Actinomycetota; class Coriobacteriia; order Coriobacteriales; family Atopobiaceae; genus Thermophilibacter. The sequence goes on from JAUNEG010000010.1 coordinate 14,369, forward strand.
GGCAGCCCAGAGCACCCGAGGCTGCCGCCCGCACGCCGCACGTTCTTCTCGCCCGGCGCTAGTATTCTGCCAGGCGCTCCTTGAACTGGTCGAGGAGGCGCTGGTTGAACTCGGGGCCTCCGTCCACGTTGGCGCTCATGAAGAGCGGCGGCTGGATGCCGCGCTCAAGCAGAATGTCGATCGACTCCATGACCGCGCAGTCCAGAAGCAGGCAGCCCGTGTAGAGCGAGGTGCCGCCCACGCGCGTGGAGAGGCCCTCCACCTCCAGGGCGGCGTCGCCGAAGGAGGACTTGTTGTCCAGCACCACGTCGGCGCATTCGAAGAGATGCTTGCCGGACTTGGCGCGCGAGGTGCCGGCACGAGAGACCTCCACCGCGGTCACGGCGATAACGGGCACCCCGGCCTCCTGCGCATGCGTCGCCAGCTCCACCGGCAGCGGGTTGCGACCGGAGTTGGAGATCACCACGAGGCAGTCCTCGGGACGCAGGTCCAGCTTGAGCCAGAACTGGTCCCCCACGCCGTCGATCATCTCGTAGATGCCCCAGGCGGGCTCGCGCACCACCTTGGTCTGGATGTAGCCGCCGGCGCGCCCGCAGATCTCGAGCGCGTTGGCGTGGCTGTGGCCGGAGCCAAAGGCGCGGATGATGCCGCCGCGCTCGATGGTATTGGCCAAGATGACCGCAGCCCTATGCAGGGCGTCCTCCTGGCCGTCGAGGACCTCATCCAGACGGCGCAGGACCTCCGCCTTGAAGCGCGCTGCCGTGTTGCCCATGCTCTCCCCTTTCCCCAGGACCGGCGTCACCGACACCGCCGTTGAAAAATGCGCCCCCTGCGCGTCCCCGACAACAGAACCGCTGTTGGCGAGAAGAACGTGACGCAGGGGGCGCACCGTCAGCCGTGACGCCGCTACTTGACCTCGGCGCCCCCCACGAAGGTGGTCGCGAGGGTCATGTCGGCGTTGAAGACCGTGAGGTCGGCATCGCGGCCGGGCAGGATGAGGCCAAAGCGGTCGTCGATGCGCGCGGAGCGGGCGGCTACCTCGGTGGCCATGCGGATGGCCTGATCGGAGGTCACGATCTGCCAGTCCACCATGTTCTTGACGCCCTCGGCGAGCGTGAGCACGGAGCCGGCAATCGACCCGGTGGTGCCGTCCTCGTTCCTCAGGTAGCAGAGGCCACCCTTCATAACCACGGGCAGGCCGCCGGACATGTAGTCGCCCTCCGGCATGCCGCCACAGCCCAGGCAGTCCGTGATCAGGACCGTGTGCTCCCAGCCCTTGGCGTCTACGAGCGCCTTGATGGCGGCCGGCACGACGTGGCGGCCGTCGCAGATGATCTCGGCGTAGGTGTTCTTGGTGGTCATGGCGGCGCCCGTCACGCCCGGGTCGCGGTGATGCAGGCCACGCTGGCCGTTGTAGGTGTGCACGAAGCAGCTCGCGCCCGCGTTCACGGCGGCGAGGGTCTCGTCATAGGTGGCGTCGGAGTGGCCGATGGAGGTCACCACGCCCATGGCGGCAAGCGCGGCGCAGTACGGGCACGCGCCCGCGCGCTCGGCCGCGAGGGCACTCTTGACGATACGCCCGCCGGCGGCCTCCTGCCAGCGCTCGAAGACCTCGACCGAGGGATCGATGAGGTAGGCGGGGTTCTGCGCGCCGACGTGGGCCTCGGTGAAGAACGGCCCCTCGAGGTAGATGCCGCCAATGCGCGCGCCCGCGAAGCCCTCCTCGCGCTCCTCGTCCGCCCGGGCGATAGCGGCGCAGGAGCCCTCGATCTGCTCGACGGACTCGGTGAACGTGGTGGGCAGCCAGCAGGTGGTGCCGCGGCGCGCGAGCTCGAGGCTCGAGGCGTTGATGCCCTCGGCCTCGCGGTCCGTGGTGGCGTGGTTGAAGAAGCCGTGGATGTGCGTGTCGACGAGGCCCGAGCCCACGACGCAGCCCGTGAGGTCGCGGACCTCGCAGTCCGGGGCATCGGCGGACCACATACCGAACTTCCCGTCCTCGACGGTGAGGTAGCCGCCCTGCATGGTAGCGCCGGGGAGTACGAAGCGGTCGGCCTTGATGGCAAACGTGCTCATGGTTCTTCTCCTCACGATCTGGGTTCTATGCGGCAGCGCCCGCCCGAACGGTCATGCAGGCGGGCGCGCAAGATCTGTGGGGGCAGGCCCCCGTTGATGACAGTTTACCCCGTCACCTTTGTCAGCATTACGCCTCGAACGGGTGGATGGTGACGCCCTTGACCACGCGGTTGACGGTGCCCGTCGGCGAGGGGGTGTCGGGGGTGTTGCCCACGCGCACGGAGTTGAGCAGCGACACCGTCTGCGCGACCATGACGAACGGCAGCGCGAGGTAGCCCTCGGGCAGCGCGTCGTAGCCGGCGAAGGTGAAGGACTCGCCGTCGAAGACCGGGCCGCAGTCCTGCTGGACGGCGATGGTCTTCTGCGCGATCTTGTCGCCGCCGACCTCGTTCAGGATGTCGAGGTCGTACTGGCGGGTGTACTCGTCGTTGTTCATGTAGACGAACACGAGGGTCTTGTCGTCGACGAAGGACTTGGGCCCGTGGCGGTAGCCCATGGAGCTGTCCCAGGAGGTGGCGACGAGGCCGTGGGCGAGCTCGAGGATCTTGAGCTGGCTCTCCTGGGCGAGGCCCACGAAGGAGCCGGAGCCGAGGTAGGTCACGCGGTTGAAGTCGCCGGCCAGGAAGGCGGCGACCTCGTCCTCGCGGGCAACGACCTCCTCGCCCATCTTGGCGGTCTGCTCGACCCAGGCGGCCTTCTCGTCGAGGGACGCGGTATCGAAGATGAGGGTGGAGAGCAGCGTCATGCAGCTGTAGGAGCCGGTCATGGCGAAGCCCTTGTCGTTCGCGCGCGGGATGAGGAGCGTGAGCGCACGCGGGTCGTCCGCGGACTCGACGGCGAGCTTGCCCTCGGGAGCGCAGGTGATGTTGAGGAAGCGGACGTTCTTCACGAACTTGCCGGCGATCTCCACGGCGGCCAGGGACTCGGGGCTGTTGCCGGAACGGGCGAACGAGACGAGCAGCGTGGGCTCGTCCGGGTTCAGGAAGTCGCGCGGCGCGGAGACGATGTCGGTCGTGGCGATCGGCTTGAAGTCGTAGAGCGAGCGGTCGCCGGCGTGACGCAGGTAGGGAGCGACGGTGTCGCCCACGTAGTCGGAGGTGCCGGCACCGGTGAAGACAACGGAGAGACGGCCCTCGCCCATGGCGCGCGCCTCGGCGAGAAACGCCGTGATGGCGTCGAGGTTGGCCTTGTAGATATCGAGGGTGTCCCTCCAGAGGTCGGGCTGCTGCGCAATCTCGGCCGTGGTGATATCCGCGCCCAGGGCGGCAAGCTCCTCCTTGCTCTTCTCAAACATTGCGCGCTCCTTTCGAATCGACGGGACCGTGCAAAAGTGACTGTCACTTTTGCACGCTAGGAAAGACGCTGGTGGTAGACCTTGTACTTGAACTGGTCTGCGCGGGCGACGGAGAGCGTGTACTCGATGACCTCGTTGCTCGTGTTGTAGGTCGTGCGCACGAGGTCGAGCACGGGCGCGCCCTCGGAGATGTCGAGCAGGTGGGCATCGGCGGGACGCGCCACACTTGCGAAGAATTCCTCCTCGGCCACGCGGATCTTTTCGTGATAGACGTTCTCGATGATCTCGTAGAGCGGCATGCTGTCGAGAAGGGCGCGCTTGAGCGTCATGAGCTTGCGCGGCGGCAGGTACGAGAGCTCGACCATCATGGGCGTGGCGTCCGCGGAGCGCAGGCGCTTGAGCTTGAACAGGCGCTCCCCCAGGCGGACGCCCATGCGCTCCGCGAGGTTCTTGTCGGCGTCGGTCTCGGAGAACTCGAGAATCGTGGTCTCGGGGTCGCGGCCGAGCGAGCGCATGTGCTCGGTGAAGCTGTAGGACTGCATGAGGTTCGTGGCCTGCGTTGAGCGATCGGCCACGAAGGTCCCCCTGCCATGCTGGCGCACCACGAGCCCGAGTCGCTCGAGCTCGCTCAGGGCGAGACGGACCGTGGTGCGCGAGAGGCCGTAGCGCTCCGAGAGCACGCGTTCGGAGGGGAGAAGGTCGCCGGGCCTGAACTCCTGGTCGATCTTCTCGGTCAGGATGTCGACCAGCTGGTCGTAGAGCGGCTGCTTCTTTGGCCTTGACGCCATCTCTCCCTCCCTTCGCATCGTGTGACCCGGACGCGCCGCTGGCGCGGGTCTAGAGCCCCTCGCCGTCCTAGTTCTCGTCCTCGTCATCGTCATCGGAGCCGGCGGTGAGCGCCATGTGGCAGACGCCCTCCTTGCCCACCTCGACAGCCTCGGAGACCAGGTCCTCGATCGTGGAGTCCTCGGTGCGCGACATCACGATGTCGATGAGCATCGGCAGGTTAGTGCCGGCCACGACGGAGATGTTGTCCTGCTCGGCGGTGATCATCATCGACTGGTTGAACGGCGTGCCGCCCATGAGGTCGCAGAAGACGAGGACGCCGTCGGTCTCGGCCCGCATGGCCTTGACGGCCTCGCGGAGCTTGTCGCCGTACTCGCCGGCGCCCGCCTCCTCAAACGGGACGATCTCGAAGGCCTGCTGAGGTCCCGCAATCATGTCGAGCGCACTCTTGAGGCCGTTGGAGAACTGGCCGTGGCCCGTAAGAATGAATCCGATCATGGTAGCTCCCTTTCTTCCTCTCCCCGGCCCCGCCGAGGATCTCATCTAAACTGGTTTATAACCAGCGTTCCGCTAGTGTATCGTGGCCAGCACGCGTTTTACGACGAACGCTGGGTCGTGGTCAAATTCGTAAGTTCTTCAAACTGTCGCTTGTAGCGCTTGGCGTTGGTCTTGTCGCCCTTGTTGGCATACTGCTTCCACAGGAGGAAGCAGAGCTTGCCCTTGAGCTGCGGGGAGGCGTCTGCGAGCATCCCCTCCATCTGCTGGATGTAGTCGTAGCGCTTGGAGAAGACGACGTCGTAGGTGAGCTGGCAGTCGGTGATGACGGCCGCCTCAGCGCCCTTGCAGGCCTTGAGCTGGGCGAGCGTCTCCTTGGCGCGGTCCTTGTTGCCGATCTGGGTGAAGTAGTTGAAGGCGATGGCGAGCGTCTGCGCCTGTCGCTTGGCCGAGCCGCGCATGCGCACGAGCAGCTCGATCATGCGTGTGGCCATCTCCTCCTCGCCCTGCGCCTGATAGACCATGAAGCGCAGGGAGTACTGGCGGTACGTCGTCATGCTCACGCGCGCGAGCACCGCATCGAGCGCGGCGAGCGCCTGGTCGTAGTGGCCCGTCTCGAAGAAGCCCTCGAACTTGGCCTCGTAGTAGCGCCTGCCCCCCTCCGTTACGGCGAAGTAGGCAAGGACGAGCACGATGAACGCGATAACGTATGGTTGCACGACGAGAGAGCCTTTCTTGAGAAAAAGGGCGCGCATCTCGGGAGATAGGGCGGGAACCCTCAGGTCCCGTGCCGTGAGATGCGCGCCCGCTCTGCCATCCGTTGTCCCAGGCGGGACTCCGCGGCGCCCGGCCCGCAGGTCGGACGCCGCGGGATGGTGCTGGGCCTAGCCCTTGGCGACGAGGTTCAGAGCGCCGAGGACGATGCCGATGACCAGCACGATGAAGATCGCCTTGGTCGAGGTCATGCCCTTCTTGCCGAGCAGCCAGTACACAAAGCCGACGAGCGCGGCAGGCACGAGCTTGGGGCAGATCTGGTTCATGATGTCCTGAACGTTCATCGTGACGCCACCGATGTTGGGGACGATGGTGAGCACGATGCCCACGTTGGTGGAGATCAGCGCGCCGACCATGAAGACGCCCATGACCGTGGCGGCGTCCGTGATGGCGTTGAGCTTGTCGGACATGGTGGTGACGAGCTTCATGCCCTGATCGTAGGCAACGTAGATCTGCTTGCAGCGGAACCAGTCGACCACGATGCAGGAGGCAATCCAGATGAAGATGCCAAGCGGGTTGCCGGCCTGGGCCATGTTGGCGGCCAGGGCGCCGAAGATCGTCGGGAGCAGCGAACCAAAGATGGAGTCGCCGATGGAGGCGAGCGGGCCCATCAGGCCGGTCTTGAGGGAGGCGACGGTCTCGAGACCCTCGAGGCCCTCGTTCTCCTCGATGGCGAGGTCGATGCCCGTGATGATGGTGTTGAGGAAGTTCGAAGTGTTGAAGAACGGCGAGCACTGGGTGCGGCAGGCGGTCTTCAGGGCCTCGGTGTTGTCCCCATAGATCTTGCGAAGCTGCGGAAGGATAGTCCACAGATAGCCGGAGTGCTGCATGCGCTCGTAGTTCCAGCCAGCCTGGAAGCCAATCAGGTTGCGGCGGTTAATCTGCTGGAAGTCAGCCTTAGTGAGCTTGTAGCCTGTGGTCTTAGAGCTCATCGTCGTCATCTCCCTCCACGCCAGCGGAGACAGCCGCGACGGGCGCGTTCTGGTGCTGCTGGTAGTAGATGTAGGCCAGGGCGAAGCCGATGAGGGCGACCGTCAGCATGGACAGGCCCTTGAAGGTGCCGCCAATGATCTCGATCTCGCCGGCAGCGGCCACGGTCGCAACGTCGCCACCGATGGTGGCGATGCTGGAGAACGCGGTGCCCAGAAGGGCGGCGATGACAAAGCCGAGAATCAGGAAGGCGATGTGCTTCTTGACCGGCAGGTAGCGGAGCAGGATGGCGAAGCCAACGGCCGGCAGCATCGCGCCGGCGACGGTCAGGCCAGTGCCGAGCCAGGCGAGGTCGCCGTTGAGGGCGGTGGTGATGGCCTCAACCAGCGGCTGGCCGAAGGCGAGGGCCAGGAAGACCGGGAGCATACGGGAGAGGCACCAAGAGACGGCGCCCATCCAGTAGTGGACGTTGTAGGCGTTCCAGTCCATCTTCTCGACGTCGGCGTCGCAGGCGTGACCCCAGAAGGTATTGGCCATACGACCGAGGATATCGGTGTAGACGAGGATGGCGGCCACGGGCACGCCGAGGGCGGCGAGCGCCTGCTCCGGGTCCATGCCCGCGCTCACGGCAAAGGCCGTGGCGATGAGGGTGCCGGAGTTGGCGTCGATGCGGGAGGCCCCGCCGAAGGTGCCGACGCCGAGGATGGTGAGCTGCATGCTACCACCGATGAAGAGACCAGTTGCCAGGTCGCCCATGATGAGGCCCGTGATGAAGCCAGAGAACACGGCGGAGCCGGCGCTGGAGTACCAGCCCAGCTCGTCCATGATCTGGAAGCCCGCATAGAGCGTAAGCAGAAGAATCTGCCACCACTGAATCATGGTTCTTTTCCTCCTTCTTGTAGTCTAAAACGATATGTTCCACACGCTATATGGCCGCGGTGCATCTCCCCTCACCGCCTAGCGCCATGCGAGATGGACCTAGAGCTTGAAGGGCTCCGGGTTGTTCTGCGGGGTGAGCTGGATGACCATGGGGATGCCCATGGAGGAAAGCTCAGTCAGGGCGTCGACGTCATCCTGGCCGCAGTTGATGTTGCGGTTGTAGCTCTTGGCGATGTCCGTCGTGGTGATGTTGCCGAGGATGATCTCGTCGAACTTCACGCCAGCCTTGGCGAGCTTGACGTAGACCTCGGGCTTCTTGACGACGATGAACAGGCGCTGGGCATCGTACTTGCCGGCGAGGATGTTGGCCGCGGCCTTCTCGACGGGAAGCACCGAGAGCTTGCTGGTGGCGGGGGTGGCCATGCGCAGGACCTGCTTCTGGACGGGGTCCTCGGCCACCTGGTCGTCAACGACCATGAAGCGGCTCACCTGGCGGGCGTTGGCCCAGAGGTTGCCCACCTGGCCGTGGATGAGGCGGAAGTCGACACGTGCTCCAACGATCATGCTACTCAACTCCTTCTTTCTCGAGGTGGTTGATGAGGGGCTCGGAGCGCAGGGAGATGGTATCGCCCACGGTCCCCTCGGTCTCAAACAGCACGAGCTCGTTGACGCCGGCGCGCGTGATGCCGTGGGGCACGTAGAGCGTGGCAATGGGACCGATCTCCCAGTACCTGCCCACGTTGAACCCGTTGACAAACGCGACGCCCTTGCCAAAGCCCGTAGTGTCCACGTAGGTGTCCGCCGGCTCGTCCAGCGTGAACTCAAAGCGCGAGAAGGACGGCGTGCCTGCGGCCCAGCCGGCAGCGTAGTCAATCTTGGAGAGGTCCTCGAGGGAGAGGCGGTATGCCTCCCAGCCGAGGACGAAGTGCAGGTCCACGCAGACGCCGGTGCGGATGCCCTTGCGCTGTGTGTCGGCCAGGAACTTGTGGCCGTAGTTCACGCGGCCCATGTTCTCCACGAGGACGTCGAGCTGGTTGTCCTTCTCGGGGAGGGCATAGCGGATGTCCTCCCCGATGTGCTCCTGGTACTGCGTGGCCACGAGCTTCTGATTGACGAAGACCTGAGCCCGGTCGCGGCCGTCCACCACGCGGATGCGCTCGGGCTCCGAGGTGTCACGCTCGATGCGCGTGCGGTAGAGGACGTAGCCGTAGGACTGGCCCATGTCCTCCATCGTCTGCGGGTAGAGCGAGCGCACGGGCTCGGCGTCGAGCGCGCCGAGGTTCTCGAAGAGGCCGGTGCGACCCGTGAGGCGGACCTCCTCGGCCGGGACCTCGACGGCGGTCTTGACGAGCGGCTCGTCCGTGAGCGCCTCCGGGAAGAGGTCGCGCACCACGTCACGCAGGAGGTACCACTTGCGCGTGGGGTTGCCCTCCTCGTCGAGCACGGCGTCGTAGTCATAGGAGGTGACCTGGTGCAGGTCGTGCGTGTGGCGGGCGGAGCACCCGTTCATGAAGCCGAAGTTGGTGCCGCCGTGGAACATGTAGAGGTTGATGGAGCCGCCGAGCTCCAGCAGCTCGCGGACGCTGTCGGCGAGGTCCTGGGCGTCGCGGCGGATGACGTTCTCCCCCCAGCGGTTGAACCAGCCGTCCCAGAACTCCATGCACATGAGCGGCCAATCCTTGCCGTGCTCCTCGTGGAAGGCCCTGAGGTTGGCGAAGTTCTCGCCGGCGCGCGAGCCGAAGTTCCCGGTGGCGAGCACGTCGTCGTCGATCAGCGTGCCGGCGCGCAGGCACCCGCGCCACGGGCCGTCGGAGGTGCAGAGCGGCACGTCGACGCCGCGCTCCACCATGAGGTCGCGGACGGCGCGCAGGTACTCCCTGTCTTCGCAGTAGGAGCCGTACTCGTTCTCCACCTGCATCATGATGACGTTGCCGCCGTGCGTGACCTGGCGGTCGACCAGGATGGGCATGAGCGCGTCGTAGTAGGAGGCCACGCGCCCGAGGAAGCGCGGATCGCGCGAGCGCGGGCGCATGGCGCGGTCGGCGAGCAGCCACGCAGGAAGGCCGCCCCACTCCCACTCCGCGCAGATGAAGGGGCTCGGCCGGACGATTGCCCAGAGGCCGAGCTCGGCCGCCTCGTCGAGGAAGCGGGCGAGCGCGAGGCCGCCGGAGAAGTCGAACTCGCCGACACGCGGCTCGTGGAGGTTCCACGGGACGTAGGTCTCGACGGTGTTGAAGCCCATGGCCTTGAGGTTGTAGAGCGAGTGGCGCCAGTCCGCGGGATGCACCCGGAAATAGTGAATCGAGCCGGAGAGAATCCTGAACGGCTCTCCGTCGAGTAGAAACTCCTTCTTCACCTCAAAGGTATGCATTCCACTCCCCTACGCCCGACAATATGAAAGACCAAACTTGTTGCCTCCGATTTGGCAGCATACGGTCACGGTAGCCATGATACACATTCTCTTCATAGTTATCGCGGAAATGTGAAGGGGACTTTGAGCGGTAGGTTTTTGTCGTTGAACGGTAATTTTCCGTTTACGCAGGTAAATATGACCGTTACTGCCCAGAAACGCTCTTTTATGGCTTCTAACCTGCTCATAAACTGGTAGTAACAACTCTATTAGTTACCAGCTGGTCTTACTTTGATAAGACCACTATGAAATCGATATCATGTCGCGTAATGTGATTTGCATGCGACGGCGGAGCCAGAGGATCCGCCACAGACGACGCCAGAAAACGGCCTACGATGCGTCCGCGCCCGAGGCGTCCTCGCCCGCGTCGCTACAGCGTCTCCAGCAGCTCGCGTAGCGTGGACTGGACGGCGTGCTCGGCGTTGGAGCCGATCACGTGCTGCGCCACCTGCTTCACGGCGTAGCGCGCGTTGGCCATGACGTAGGGATGCCCCGCGAAGCGCAGCATCGCGTAGTCGTTCATGGAGTCGCCGAAGGCCATGACCTCGTCGCGCTCGATGCCCCAGTAGCGCATGACCTGCGCGAGGCCCGTCGCCTTGCTCACGTGGCGCGGCGTGACGTCGATCCAGCGCGAGCCGCTCGGCAGGAACGTGAACCACTCGGAGAGCTCGCGCTCGAGCACGTAGGCCATGTCCATGATCTGCTCGGGACGGTCGCAGCAGATGGCGGCCTTGATGATGCTCACGTCGGGCGAGGGCGGGTCGAAGACGCAGATGGCGTCCGGGAGGTCCTTGTCCAGCTCGCGGAGGTAGCGGCTCTGGTCGTTGAGCAGGTAGGCGTGGCCGGCGTCGTAGAGCGCGAGGTGCAGACTGTCGAACATCTGGCACGTCTCGAAGAGGCGCATCACGGAGAGCGTCGAGAAGACCTCGCGGTCCAGCAGGCGCCCGTCCGCGTAGACCTGCGTGCCGAGCGAGGCGACGTAGTCCATCTCGTCCGCCACCGGCTCGAAGAACCAGCGCAGCGTGTCGTAGCGCCGGCCGGAGCTGGCCACGAAGCGCACGCCCTTCTCGGCGAGCCGGTGGATTAGGTCGAAGGTCTCCTCGGGGACCTGCGAGTTCTCGTCGAGCAGGGTACCGTCCATGTCGGTGGCAACGAGCCTGATCATCTGAACCCCTTCCGTGCCTCCCTTGGGCCGGCGCCGCGGGGCCCCGTGCCCGACGTCATGTGCTAGCTGGCCTGCGGGAGCAGGTCGAAGCGGTCGATGCTCATGATTATCTGCTCCACGTCGACGATGCCGCGCAGCGTCACCGCGCGGCGGCCGCCCACCCACACGGCGAGGCTGCGGAAGCCGGACTCCATGCGCATGCCCCGCCACTCGAGGCGGTCGATCTCGTCGTAGCGGACCCAGACGCGCGGGCCGACCAGCGGGGTCACCACCATGCAGTCGCCGAAGGTGGACACGCGGTAGCGGCACAGGAAGCACCACAGCACGAAGCAGGTGACCAGGAAGGCGTCGGCGAAGACGAGAGGAAGCTCCGCGTCGGCCACGAAGACGTCCGCCTCGCAGAGCCAGGCGAGCGCCAGCCCCAGCACGGCAACGAACGTCATGGCCAGCACGAGCGAGCGCCTGAACGGGGCCGAGACGACGTAGGTGTCGTGGTGGCTGTGGTGGCGCTCGGTGATGCGGACGTTGCCGGCGTGCTCGAGCACGAGCGCGACCAGCGGAACCAGCACCGCGACGACGACGAGAAGGGCGTCTCCCAAGCTACGCCCCCATCCCGGCGTCGTCCGCGGCGAACTTGGCCACGAGGCGCTCGAGCAGGTCGACGGTGAGCTCCAGGCTGCGCACGGGGACGAACTCGCGCACGGAGTGGGCATTGTAGCCGCCGGTGGCGATGTTGGGGCAGGGCAGCCCGCGGAAGGTGAGCTGGGCGCCGTCGGTGCCGCCGCGCGCAGGCACGAGGACCGGCTCGATGCCCACCTCGCGGTTGGCCTCGAGGGCGTAGTCGATGAGGCACTTCTCGGCCTCACCGAACTTCTCGGCCATGTTGCGGTACTGCTCGCGGAAGCTCACCGTGACCGTGCCCTCACCGTAGCGGTCGTTGAGGAAGGCGGCGATTGCCCGGAAGGTCTCCTTGCGGGCGTCGAAGTCCGCGGCGTCGAAGTCGCGCAGGATGTAGGAGAGCGTGACGTCCGCGGCGGTGCCCTCGATGTCGGTGGGGTGATAGAAGCCCTCGCGGCCCTCCGTGTGCTCGGGACGCTCGAAGGCGGGGACGAGCTGCTGGAACTCGGAGGCCACCGTGATGGCGTTGACCATGACGTCCTTGGCGCTGCCCGGGTGAACCATCACGCCGCGCACGACGACCGTGGCCTCGCAGGCCGAGAAGCACTCGTAGTTGAACTCGCCGAGGGCCTCGCCGTCCACGGTGTAGCCCCAGCGCGCGGCGAGGGCCTCGAGGTCAAGCAGCTCCGCGCCGTGGCCGATCTCCTCGTCGGGGACGAAGGCGACCTTAATCGCGGGGTGCGGGAGCTCGGGGTTGGCCACGAGGCGCGCGAGAAGCGCGCAGATCTCCGCCACGCCGGCCTTGTCGTCCGCCGAGAGGAGCGTGGTGCCGTCGGAGCAGACGATGTCCTGCCCCGCGAACTGCGTGAGGTCGGGCACCTGGTCCGGCGTGGTCTGGACCGGCTCCCCGTCAACGACGCCTGCCACGAGCGGGCCGCCCTCGTAGCGCACCACGTGCGGGCGCACGCCGGCGGCCGGGGCGTCGGGCGAGGAGTCGATGTGGGCGCAGAGCATGAGGGCGGGCGCCGCCTCGGCGCCGGCGGAGGCGGGCAGGGTGCCCGTGACGTAGGCGTGCCCGTCCACCCGCACGTCAGCGAGGCCCAGGGCCGTGAGCTCCTCTCCCAGCACGCGGGCCATCTCGTGCTGGCACGCCGAGGACGGGGTCACGTCCATGTTGTCGGGGTCCGACTGCGAGTCCACCTGCACGTAGCGCATGAAGCGCTCCAGAACGTCTGACACGGTGCCTCCCTCTGACGTTTTTCTCGCCTGCTAGTCTAGCGCAGGGCGGGCGGGGCCGCGTCAGCCGATTGTATGGTCTCGCGGGCGAGAAGGACGGGCACGCCCCTAGCCCGGGAGCGCGGCGAGGATCGGCTCGAGGTAGCGTGCGCCGTCGGCGAGCACGTCAAAGGCGACGGGCAGGTCGCGCACGGCGCCGTAGAGGTCGAGCACCAGGTCCTTCTCGATGGGCAGCTCGCGCAGAACCTCGCTCGCGCGAAGGTCATAGATGACGGCACCGCCCGCGCAGACGGCATAGCGAACGCTCGGATGGGAGGCGAGCCCAGCCGGAATCCCGTCGACGCTTCTTCCCGTACAGGGCGCGATGCCCACCCCGCGCTCGAGCGCGAGGTCGAGGACGCGCAGGTTATCCACCGTGATGGTCTTGTCGGGCGAGACGAACGTATCGTCCAGGTCAACGAACACCAGCCGCACTGCCATCGAGCCCCCCTCCCGGATGCGCCCCATGATAGCGCGTGACGGGGGCGGAGCGGCGACAACCCCTCCGCCCCCGTCACGTCCGAGAGGCGCCCCCGGCGCATGGCAGACCGGGGGCGCCTGGAACAGCGGCTCTAGCGGTTGAACAGCGCCCCGTCCTTGGCGGGGCCAACGGACTTGACGTAGCGCTGAAGCAGGCCGCGCGGGGCCTCGTGGACCACGGGCTTCCACTCGGAACGGCGACGCTCCATCTCCTCGTCGGAGACCTCAACGTCGATGGAGTTGGTGCCCAGGTCGATGTTGACCATGTCACCGTCCTGGACGAGCGCGATGGGGCCGCACTCGGCCGCCTCCGGGCAGAGGTAGCCGACGGACAGGCCGCCCGAGGCGCCCGAGAAGCGCCCGTCGGTGATGACGGCGGACCCGGGGATGCCCTTCATGATCTCCGTCACGCGGTGGAGCTCCTTCATGCCGGGGCCGCCCACCGGACCCTCGTAGCGGATGATGACGGCAGTGCCGGGAGCGATCTTGTGCGCGTTGTATGCGGCGAAGCACTCCTCCTCGCTGTTGAAGCACATGGCGGGTCCGTGGAAGGTATGCTGCTCGTCGGGCACGGCACTCGTCTTGACGAGGGTTCCCTCGGGGGCGAGGTTGCCGTAGAGGACCTGGATGCCGTTGGCGGCGGACTCGGGGTCGTCCTGCGTGCGGATGACGGAGCGGTCGACGGGGATGTCGCCCGTCAGGTTCTCGCCCATCGTCTTGCCGTTGACGGTCATGACGGTAAGGTCGAGGCCCTTCTCAATGGTCTTGAGGACGGCGGGGATGCCGCCAGCCTTGTAGAGGTTGATGCAGGAGCGGTCGCCGTTGGGCGTGATGTTGGTGACGAGCGGCACGCGGCTCGTGGTCTCGGCAACCTGCGCCCACGTCACGGAGCAGCCGAGCTCGTCGGCAATGGCGGGCAGGTGGAGCAGGGCATTGAGCGAGCCGCCGATGGAGGCGAGCAGCGTCACGGCGTTGTCGAACGCTGCCTGCGTCATGATGTCGCTGACCTTGATGCCCTTGCGCACCATCTCGACGACGGCCGCGCCGGTGCGGCGGGCGAGGAAGCGGCGCTGCGAGGTGGGCGCAGGCTGCAGCGCGCCGCCCGGGACCATCATGCCAAGCCCCTCGGCAAGACAGCACATGGAGTTGGCCGTGCCGAGGAACGGGCAGATGCCGGGGCCGGTGTAGTACTTTAGGGTACCCTCAATGACCTCGAGCTCGGTCGCCTCGCCGCGCAGGAAACGGGCGCGCAGGGCCTTGGAGTCGCTCGGCTTGATCTCGTCGTAGCAGGGACCCGCGGAGACGAGCGCGCCGGGCAGGTTGATGCGACCGGCGGCCATGAGCATGCCGGGGACGATCTTGTCGCAGCTCGCCATGTACACAACGCCGTCGAAGCAGTTGGTGCCCTTGACCATGGCCTCCACGGAGTCGGCGATGATCTCGCGGTGCGGCAGGCTATAGTGCATGCCCTCGTGACCCTGGGCCACGCCGTCGCAGATGGCGATCGTGTTGAACTCGATCGGCTCGCCGCCCGCCTCGAGGATGCCCTTCTTGACCTCCTCGGCGAGCTTGCGCAGCGGCTCGTGGCCGGGGCAGATCTCGTTCCAGCTGTTCGCGATGGCAATCAGCGGCTTGTCAGGGTTGTTGAGCGAGTCCACGGCAACGCCGGCAGAGGCAAAGTGCGCCTTGGTGATTGCCCTCTGGAAAGGCTCAAGCTTGTCGATAGCGCGTTCCATTGTGTGTTCCTCTCTATGGCTTATGTGGCGAGAAGGACTAGGCCATCTCGAGAACCGCCTCGTGGAGGCGCTGACGATCCGCGGGATCGTCGGAGTTGTAGTGACGGGAGTTGACGATGTACTCCTCGATGGTGGCGAGGTTCTCCTCGGTGGGCTCGATGCCGATCTCACCCAGGGTGAGGGGCAGGTCCATCCTGCGCATGAACTCGCGCAGCTCCTCCTCCTTGTCCTTGAGGCCGTTGAAGTAGAGCTGGCAGAACAGACCGATGGCCACGATTTCGCCGTGGATGGCGGCGGCCGCCTCCTTGGTGAAGTGGGTACGGATGCCGTCGTAGATGACATGCGCGAGCTCGGACTGGCGGAAGCTCTTGGTGGTGTTGGCGATGACGCCGGTGGTGATCACGTTGAGGAAGGCGACGTCGGTGAGGGCCTTGGTCACCTTGCCGGCTCGGTTGTCCTCGATGGCCTGCAAGCCCTCGGCGGCGAGCACGTCATAGGTATAGGCCGCCATGTTGTAGGCGGTGTAGACGTCGATCGGGGTGTCCTCGAGATGCATCTCGGGCTGGCCGTTGAGCATCTCGATCTTCTTGGCCATGGCGTCGAGGATGCCGGCCGCGTTGTAGCGGATCGGGCAGGCGGCGATAACGTCCATGTCCATATAGACGCCGTCGATCTCGTGGTCGAAGCGCCAACTCTTGAGTTTGCCGCCCTCGGCGGTGTACATCACGCTCATGCACGTGAACGGCGCGCAGCACGAGGCGCTCGTGGGCACGTTGATGGCGCCGAGCCCCGCGAGCTCGCCCACGGCCTTGGAGAGGTCGGTAATCTTGCCGCCGCCCACGCCGACGATCTCGTCGCAGCCTGCGGCCCTGGCCTTGTCGGCAAGCTCCTGGGCGCCTTCGAAGCAGCACCACCCAGTGTAAATCTCGAGCTGGTGGTCGACGCCCGCCGCCTCCATGCTCGGGACGAGCTCGTCCTTGACGGCGTCCCAGGAGCGCGGCCCAGCAACGATGAGCATCTTCTTGCCAAAGCGCGCGAACTCTTCGCCGAGCTGCGGTATGAGCCCCCGCTCGCAGCGGACGCGACCCGCGCCGAACTTGATTGCGGAGTCGAGCTTGGGTTGGTTGGACATGGTTCCCCCTTATACCGACGTGGCTTCTCTCAGGCCGTGGCTATCCCCGCGCGGCGCGCACGGTCTCGGCCGCCTCAGCAGCGAGGGCCTGAACCCTGGAGAAGTCGCCGTCCGCAAAGAGGTCCGGCTTGACCATCCAGGTGCCGCCCGCCGCGATAATCGCGGGGTTGGACAGGTAGTCGCCCACGTTCTGGGCGCTCACGCCGCCCGTGGGCATGAAGCGGTGCCCCACGAAGACGCTCGCCAGGGCGCTCATGGCGGGGATCCCGCCGTAGAGGTTGGCCGGAAAGAACTTGGTCACGTGGACGTCGCGCGCGATGAGCGTCATGATCTCGGTGGGGGTGACGCCGCCGGGCATGACGTTGACCTCATGCTCGAGACACCAGTCAACGGTCTCGAGGTCGCAGCCGGGGCTCACGATGAACTTCGCGCCCGCCTCCACAGCCCGTTTGGCCTGCTCGACGTTGACGACGGTTCCAGCGCCCACGAGGATGTCGGGGCACTTCTCGACCATCTCTCGAATGCAGTCGGCGGCCGCGGCCGTGCGGAAGGTCACCTCCGCCGCGGGAAGCCCGCCGTCAAGCAACGCACGCGCCATGGGCACCGCGTCCTCGACGCGCTCGAGCACCACCACCGGAATCACGCCGGTGGCAGAGAGGTCCTCATAGAAGCCGTTTTGATTCATGTACTCCGTCTTCATTGGTATCTCCGGTCTTCCCGGTTCGTTTGTTTGCTAGAGGGATTCGGCGAGCTCGAGCAGGGCGTCGGAACGGGCCATGACCCGCTCGACGCTCACCTCGCTCGCGCGGTTGACGGTCAGCTCCTCATCGGCGTCGCTCGCGGCGCAGACGAGGTAGTCCCCGAATCTCTTGCGGTCCGGGGCGGACAGCGCACGCACGTCTACGCCCCCCTTCCATGACGCGGGCGTACGCAGGTTGGTGAGGCAGACGAGGCGGCCGTCGGAGCCAAGCGAGTCAACGTAGACACGCTTGGGCCCGCGCCTGCCGAGGCGGCTACGGAGCATCTCGAGGCCGCGCTCGGAGCGGCAGCCCTCGTCGACGAGCGCAAAGGCGACGCGGTCGGCGAGGCCGGCCGCCTGCGCCTCGCGAGCGAGGTCAAACAGGACGGCGAGGCTCGACGAGTTGCGGACCAGGTTCTCGCGCTCCGCAACGCCCTCCCGGCAGGTCGTGACGAGCGCCAGCACGGCCACGCACACCGCTAGAAAGAGCAGCCCCCAGACGCTGAACGCGCCCTCCACCGCGATTCTCGGCCAGACGAGAAGCGCTAGGAACGCCACGGCGAGAAGGACGCTCGCGGCGAGGCCCGCCATGGAGACCCAGGCGTCTGTCGGGCGGAAGTTGGTGTCGAACGCCCTGACGGGCCGCCTGCCAAACGCCTTGACCGGCGTGTCGTAATAGGTGACGAAGACCGCCCGCGCGCGCGACAGGTCGCCGGCGTAGAGATTGTGGAACCGCTTTGAGCCGGCAAGCCTGACCACGCAGCGGTCCTCCTCGAGGGAGGCCTTGAACCCGCACAGCTCGAACTGCTGCGCAGCGGCCGCGAGGAAGCGACGCTTCTGGCCCCGCGAGAAGCGCCTGCCGAGAATGACCCCGTAGCGCAGCACGAGGTCGCTCACGCGCGTGGCGCGGTCCTCGGGCTCGACGTAGCTCTTCTGCTCGGGCATTCTCATGGCGCTATCCCTCCTCCCCCTGGGCCAGGACGCGCAGGACGATTGAGAGGTCGTCCGCGTGCCATGCCCCCTCCGGAATCTCGAAGGGCCTGGAGCTCGTATCGGGCACGAGCCAGACGCCGACCCCCGCTGCCAGAGCGGCGCTGCGGCCGGTGAGCGAGTCCTCGAAGGCGACCGCCTCCCCCGCCGGGCACCCAAAGTGCCCCAGGGCCTTGAGATAGGGGTCGGGGCTGGGCTTGCGCCGATCCACGTCCTCGGCGCAGACCAGGTAGTCGACGAGTCCCGCGGCGCCAAGTCGCTCGATGATGGCCATCACGCGCCTGCGCCACGAGGACGAGACGATGCACACCGGTACCCCCGCACGGTGGACCGCCTCGAGCGCCTCGAGGGCATACGGCTTCGCCTCGACTCCCCCTCGGTCGATGACGTCGTACACGTACTCCTCTCGGATTGCGTAGAGCCTGTCAAAGAGCCCCGGGTCGCCAAAGCGCTCGGTGACGACGGCACGCGTGTCGTCGATGCTCTTCCCCACCCACTCCTCGAGCTCGGCGTCGGGCATGTCGAGCCCGACCCGGTCGAAGGTCGCACGCCAGCCGGCGCGGTAGACGCGCTCCGTGTCGACGAGCAGACCGTCGAAGTCGAAGATGTAGAGGCTCCTTCTCGCCATGTTCCCGTTGCCCCTTCCAAAGGCTCGGATGGCGCCCGCCGTCCCCCTGGCGACGGGCGGCCGGGATCGTTAGTAGTCCTCGTCGTCCTCGTTGGCGACAACCTGGACGGGTTCGTCGACGCCCATGCGACCGGCCTCGATGGCCGTCTTCGCGAGCTCGTCGAGCGTGGAGCCGACCCTCATCGAGGAGGCCTCGACGAGCATGCCGAGGTTCATCCCCGAGACGATACGGACCTTGACGCCCTCGGGCTCAAGGGCGTGAGCCGCCTTCTGGGTCACGTTGAAGGGCGACGCGCCGAAGAGGTCGACGAGCGCGAGCACGCCGTCGCCGTCGTTGAGCGCACGGAGCCTCTCGGTAATCTCCGCCTCAAAGACCTCGTAGTCCTCGCCCATGACGAGTGAGACGCTGTCGAGCTTCTCGGCCTCTCCCATAACCATTCGAAGCGTGTCGAGCATGCCAGCGGCCATCTTGCCGTGGCTCACCACAAGGATCCCGATCATTACTCGGTAACCCCTTCCATGATCTTGGCGGCCTCCTTGAGCGTCACCTTGGGCAGCGACGGGGTGGCCTGGAAGTAGATGTCGATGTGGTAGTCGCGCTCGAGCTCGCACAGCAGGTCGTACTGGGCTCGGTTGATGTGGACGGCCTTGATGATCTCGGTCAGTCCGGGACGGGCGGGAAGGCCGCCGAGGTTCAGGGTCTTGATGGGCACGCCGCCCTTGATGATGTCGGCCATGACCTCGATCGACTTGGCGAGCAGGATCACCTTGTAGTCATCATACTGTCGGTCGTTCCAGTAGCGGACGGCGCCGTCCTCCTTGAGGACGCGGCACTTGAGGCCGGTGCGGGAGCCGGAGCCGAGGATGACGCTCTTGATGAAGTCGTCGTTGGCGGAGGTGTTGTCGGCGACGAAGATGGCGGTGGCGCCGGCAGACTTGGAGAGGGTCGTCATGACCTGCCCATGGATGAGGCGGGAGTCGACGCGAGCGAGTACAACCTGTCCCATAGTGAGTGCTTCTTTCGATTAGAGGATTCCGACGGCGGCCAGGACGCCGAGGATGACGGTGAGGCCGAGAAGCGCCTTGGTGACGTTGAGGCCCTTCTTGACGAAGTAGAGGTACACGGCGGAGACGGTCACGAGCGGCAGGAGGCCCGGCAGGATGCTGTCGAGGATGTCCTGGATGACGAACTCCTTGCCCGAGAGCGTGAAGGCGAGCGGCGAGGAGACCGTGACGTAGCTGGCGGCGAGGACGCCCATCATGAACAGGCCGAGGATGGAGAGGGCCTCGATGACGCCCTGCATCTTGGAGCCCACGAGCTCGTTGGCGGCCGAGCGGCCGAGGCCGAAGCCGAGCTGCGCGAAGTAGTAACCGATGATGAGCTGGTAGAGTGAGAAGCCGATGAAGGGGAACAGAGCGCCGAGGGCGCTTCCCTCCTGGGCCCAGGGCAGGGCGATGGCGATGAAGATGTACTGGACGGTTCCGGAGTCGATCGAGTCACCGATGCCGGCGAGCGCGCCCATGAGGCCCGCCTTCGTGTTGTAGATCAGGTCGTCATCAACCGTGATGGGGAGGCCGGAGGTGAGCTCCTTGGCACGGGCGACCTCGAGCGCGGCGGTGATGCCGGTGATGGTTCCGCCACCCCAGGCGATGGCGGTGTTGAAGAAGAGCAGGTGACGCTGGTACGCGGCGGCCAGGTCCTCCTTGCGCTTGTAGAGCTTCTTGAGGATGGGCATGAGGGCCCAGGTCAACGCCGGGGCGATGTACTTGTCGAAGCAGTGCGGGATCTCGTCCGCGAAGTAGAAGCGCAGCCAGGCGAGGGCGACGTCCTTCTTTGTGATCTCCTCAGGCTGATAGTTGGCGTAGTCGACGGGAGCTGCCTGCTCCTCGGCCTGAGCGGTCTGAATGGCTTCAGCCATGGTTTACCACCTTTCCGAGTTTCCGGTCGTTGTGCGGATTAGTAGTCGTCGTCATCGTCGTCGGCCACAGAGGAGCCTCCGGCACCGGTGCCAACCATCTCGACCGTCTCGTTCTTCACGAGGATGTAGATGAAGGCGATGAGCATGCCGACAACGGCATAGGTGATCATGGTGACGTTCAGGCTGCTGAGGATCGTGGACATGAAGTACGCGAGCAGGAAGAACGCGACGTAGTTCTTCTTGCCGATGGCGTAGACGGTCACGGCGATACCGATGGACGCGAGGCCGCCGCCGATGGTCTCGAGCACGTGGAAGATGATCGTGCCGGAGGCGGAGGAGACGATGCTGGAGATTACGGGGACGCCGAAGTAGAGGGCAACGAACATGAACGGCACGAAGATGATGAAGGCGATGATGATCGGCATGCCGATGATGGCGAAGCTGAGCTTGGCGCTGTCGGCATTGTTGGCCGCGTCATCTGCCATACGGCTCATGACGAGCGTGTTGACGAAGAAGCGAAGCTGGTAGAGATAGGAGCCCAGCAGGCCGACGGGCACCGCGACGGCGATGGCGGACTCGGCGGACTGGCCGGAGAGCAGGCTGACCGGGACGGCGACCGCGGCGGCGATGGCCGGCTCGGACGGCATCTGGCCGCCGGGCGAGAAGACGCCCATGTAGATGAGCTGAATGGCGGCGGTGACCACCATGGCGTCGGCAACGCGGCCAAACACGACGCCCACGACCAGGCCCGTCATCATCGGGGTGAAGCGCATCGTGGTCGTCGCGCCGCCGAGGAGAGCGCGCGACATGACACCGGCGACCCAGAGCGCGATCAGGAGCGCTTGCACGACGGTTACTTGCATGGTTGCTTCCATGAACCTTCCTCCTTCATATCGTGCGGGAGAACGAAAACTTTTTCGATATACTGATTATTAATTTGTTTTGAAATCTTATTTTTACCTCCTCACCTTTTCTTTTGTATAAGAAGAAATTTCTTTCCCCCTCAAGGTGGACTCAATATAAAACAAAGTTTTGGCGTTGTCACGGAGTTTTAAAACTAAATTTTGCTCCACCTCATGCACCTGCACTTTTTCTGAAGCGATACGGCAAGCGGTAGTTTTTTTGCCGACAAACGGAGAAGCCGCCACCCCTGGGGGTGACGGCTCTCCTTGGCGCGGGCACGCCCTGCCCTATGCTCCTCCCGTTAGACGCGCGTCGCCTCGATGACCTCTCTGATGCGGGCGAAGCGCTGCTTGGACTCGCCGTCGAACCTCATGGCGTAGAGCGCGAAGAGCGTGTCGACAAGAACCATCTGGGCGACGGTCGAGGTGACGGCCTCGGGGCGAAACCTCGTCTCATCCGCCACGGAGCAGATGACGACGTCGCTCTCCGAGGCGAGCGGGGATATGGGGTTGGAGGTGATGAGCAGGATGGGCACGTCATTCTCGTGCAGAATCGAGGCGGCGCGCAGGACGTCCTTGTTGCGGCCCGAGTGCGAGATTACGAGCGCGCAGTCCTCGGACGTGAGGTTGGTCGCCATCTCGAACTGGAGGTGAAGATCGGGCGTCCAGAGCATGCGCAGGGACGTGCGCTGGAAGCGGTGGAAGGCGCTATAAAGGATGGCCTGGGACCCGCCCGTACCGAAGAGGCCGCAGACCCTCGCGCGGCCCAGCAGCTCGACGGCGGCATCGAGGTCCTTCTCCCTGAGCTCCGACATCGTCTCGATCAGGGAGTTGGCGCCGTTCTCGAACATCGAGCGTGCGGTGCCGAGCGCGGAGTCGGCCGCGAAGTCATCGAAGAAGATGGTCGGGAGCGTGGTGGTCGAGGCGAGCTGGACGCGCATCTCACGCAGGCTCTCGTACCCCATGAGCTTAGTGAAGCGGGTGATCGCGGACTTGGAGACGCCGATTGCCTCGGCGAGTTCGGCGCTCGTCTGGTGGCACGCGTCCTGCGCGTGCTCCATGAGATAGGCGGCGATCGCGTGATCGGTCTTGCTCATGTCCGCGGAACGCCTTCTGACCCGCTTTGAGAACTCCTCGCTCACGTTGCCCCCTATAATAAGAAAGCCAGTCGCTCAAGTGATTGTTCCCGGCGGGCGAGCGCCCTAACAAGCGCGCCGGCCTGAGCTCATCCCCATTATGCAAAAAAAATTTCGCCTCTCGGCGCTCAGCAATGTAGCAATTTCGATTCAGCGCGGGAGTGCCGCCGCGCCGGAGGCACAGACTACGAACGGAGCGCCCCATGGCCCAGAGGACCGTGCTTGTAAAAAAAACAAGTCCCTGCTCCCCACGCTCTCGGCGAAGTAACAAGCCATCGGGAAGTTCATTCTCGATGACCCCAAGCGGGCCTCGCGCATGACGATCGTGGAGATCTCCCACTCCCTCGGCGTAGCGGGCTCCACTGTGTCCAAGTTCACCAAGCGCCTCGGCTACAAGGGGTTCCACGACTTCAGAACCGATCTGCTCGCCGAGGAGTACGACCCTACCATCTCCGTCAACGAGAACGTGAGCGAGGGCGACTCCATCCTCGAGGTTGCTCAGAAGGTCTTCCGCTCGAGCAAGAAGTCGATGGACGACACGCTCTCCCTTCTCTCACAAGATGGCCTCGGACGCGCCCTCAAGCTGCTCGAAGACGCGGAGCGCATCGTCTTCTTCGGCTGCGGGGAGTCAGGCATCCTGGCGCTTGACGCTCAGAGGCAGCGCAGAGGCGCTTCACCGCATGCGCGCCGCCATCAACCTGACCAAGGAAGACCGCTAGCGTGACGGGAGGGGGCGGAGCGGCGACAGCCCCTCCGCCCCCGTCACGCTAGTCGACGCCGGCGCGGGCCTTGATGTCGGCCAGGCGGGCGCGCTGCCCGGCCGAGAGCGGGATGCCGTAGTCCTCGCCGTACGTGGGGTCGTCCGGGTTCTCCAGCTTGAACCGGCCGCCGCGGTTCTGGCGGAAGTTCTCCTTGGCCACGGAGATCATGAGCTTGATGCGGTTGAGCTGGTTCACCTCGGAGGCGCCGGGGTCGTAGTCCACGGCCACGATGTTGCTCTCGGGGTGCATCTGGCGCAGGCGCTTGATGACGGACTTGCCCACCACGTGGTTGGGCAGGCACGCGAACGGCGAGCAGCACACGATGTTGGGCGTGCCGGTCTCGATGAGGTCGCACATCTCGGCCGTGAGGAGCCACCCCTCGCCCATCGTGTTGCACAGCGACAGCACCTGCTCGGCCTTGGCGGCCAACTCGAAGATGTCCGGGTAGGGCTGGAAGCGCGTGGTCTTCTCGAGCATCTTGTTGATGGGCTCGCGCAGGCCCTCGACCAGCTTGATGCCCGCCATGTGCGAGAGGCGGCTCGTGGCCTTGGTGCCGAGCTCGGCGTTGGTGTTGATCGCGTTGGTCATGCCGAAGAGGAAGAAGTCCACGAGCCCCGGCACGTTGGCCTCGCAGCCCTCCTGCTCGATGACCTTGACCACCTGGTTGTTGGCCGTGGGGTGGAACTTGACGAGGATCTCGCCGACCACGCCCACGCGCGGCTTGGAGCGGTCGTTCACGAGCGGCAGCCTCTCGAACGCGTCGACGGTGCGCTGGCAGAGGTCGTAGAAGCGCTTACGCCCGCCGGCCACGATCGCCCCCTTGGCCTCGGCCATCATGCGGTCGTAGAGCGCATCGGCCGCGCCGGGCTCGGCCTCGTAGGGACGCACGCGGTAGAGCAGCTGCATGATGAGGTCGCCGTAGAGCAGGGCGTAGACGGCCTTGACGAGCAGGCCGGGATCCTTGAGGACGTTGAAGCCGGGGTTCTTCTCGTCCAGGCCGGAGGCCGCGGTGAGGCTGATCACCGGGATCTCCGGGTGGCCGGAGTCCTTGAGGGCCTTGCGGATGAGGGCGATGTAGTTGGTGGCGCGGCAGCCGCCGCCGGTCTGGGTGATGACCACGGCGAGGCGCGACAGGTCGTACTTGCCGGAGAGCACGGCCTCCATGATCTGGCCCGTGACCAGGATGGACGGGTAGCAGATGTCGTTGTTGACGTACTTGAGACCGGCCTCCACGGCGCCCTGGTCGACGGAGGGCAGCAGCACCACGTTGTAGCCGGAGCTCTTGAACAGCTCCTCGATGAGGTCGAAGTGGATCGGCGCCATCTGCGGCACGAGGATCGTGTAGCCAGCCTTCTGCATGTCCTCGGTGTAGCGGACCTTCTCGAAGGCGGCGCTGGCGGCCTCGCGGTAGACCGGCACGCGACCCTCCTGCGTGGCGCGGGCGCGCTCGAGCGAGCCGTCGGCGTTCCTGACACCCACGGGCTCGACCTCGCGGATCTCTCCGCGGCTGGCCTCGCGGCGCAGCTCCTCGCGCTGCTCCTTCAGCGCGGCCATGAGCGAGCGGATGCGGATGCGGGCGGCGCCCAGGTTGGAGACCTGGTCGATCTTGAGGACGGTGTAGATCTTGCCGGAGGCCTCGAGGATCTCCTGGACCTGGTCGGTGGTAAGGGCGTCGAGGCCGCAGCCGAACGAGAAGAGCTGGATGAGGTCCAGGTCGTTGCGGGAGGCCACGAAGCGCGCCGCGCGGTAGAGGCGGCTGTGGAACATCCACTGGTCGATGACGCGAATGGGACGCTCGGGCCTCATCTTGTGGGCGACGGAGTCCTCGGTGAGCACGGCAAAGCCGAAGGAGTGAACGAGCTCGGGGATTGCGTGGTTGATCTCGGGGTCGTTGTGGTAGGGGCGGCCGGCGAGCACGATGCCGTGGGCGTCGTGCTCCTCGATCCAGCGCAGGGCCTCGTCGCCGGCGCGGTGCATGGCGTCCTTGAACTCGAGGTCCGCCTCCCAGGCGTAGTTCACGGCCTCGTCGATCTCGGCACGCGTGATGTGCTCGCCACGCACGCGGCCGCGGCCGGCCGCCGCGTCCTTCTCGCGCTGCTCGGAGACCAGCTCGTAGAGGCGGCGCTTGAGCTCCTTCTTCTTGTCGTAGGGGATGAACGGGGCGAGGAACTCGATCTTGGAGTCGCCGCCCAGCTCGTCGACGTTGAGGCCGAGCGCCTGGGGGTAGCTCATGACGATCGGGCAGTTGTAGTGATTCGTGGCGCCCTCGTCCTCCTGGCGCTCCCAGCGGATGCAGGGCATCCAGATGAAGTCCGGGTCCTTGTCAATGAGGTTCATGATGTGGCCGTGGGAGAGCTTGGCCGGGTAGCACACCGACTCGGACGGCATGGACTCGATGCCGGCGTCGTAGGTCTTGGCCGAGGTCTGGTCCGAGAGCACCACCGAGAAGCCCAGCTTGGTGAAGAACGCGTGCCAGAACGGGTAGTTCTCGTACATGTTGAGGGCACGCGGGATGCCCACGGTGCCGCGCGGCGCGTCCTCGGGGTCGAGCACCGGGCGGTCAAAGAGCAGCTTGTTCTTGAACTCGAAGAGGTTGGGCGCCTCGTTCTTCTTGCCCTTGGAGCCGCCGGCGCCCTTCTCGCAGCGGTTGCCCGTGATGAAGCGGCGGCCGCCGCCAAAGTCGTTGATCGTGAGCAGGCAGTTGTTGGAGCAGCGCCCGCAGTGGACGTTGGTGTGCTTGACCTGGAGGCTGTCGATCTCCTCGCGGCTGAGCAGCTGGGAGGTGCCATACGCACCGGCGCGGTCGCGGGCGAGAAGGGCCGCGCCGTAGGCGCCCATGCAGCCCGCGATATCCGGGCGGATGACGTCGCGGCCGGTGAGGACCTCGAAGGCGCGCAGGGTGGCGTCGGACATGAAGGTGCCGCCCTGGACGACGCACCACTGGCCGATCTCGTCGAAGTCGCGCAGCTTGATGACCTTGAAGAGGGCATTCTTGATGACGGAGTAGGACAGGCCGGCGGCCACGTCGCCGATCGTAGCGCCCTCCTTCTGCGCCTGCTTGACGCGGGAGTTCATGAAGACGGTGCAGCGGCTGCCCAGGTCGACGGGGCTCTTGGCGCCCACGGCCGCCTGCGCGAACTCCTGGACCGACATGTTCATGGACACGGCGAAGCTCTCGATGAACGAGCCGCAGCCCGAGGAGCAGGCCTCGTTGAGCATGATGTGCTCGATGACGCCGTCCTTGACCTGCAGGCACTTCATGTCCTGGCCGCCGATGTCGAGGATGAACTGGACGTCGGGGACGAAGGCCTTGGCGCCGCGCAGGTGGGCGACGGTCTCGATCTCGCCGGAGTCAGCACGCAGCGACTCGATGAGAATCTGCTCGCCGTAGCCGGTGGTGGTCACGTGGCCGATCGTGCAGCCCTCGGGCAGGCGGTCGTAGATGCCGTCCATGATGTGGCGGGCGGTGCCGAGCACGTCGCCGTTGTTGTTGCCGTACCAGGTATAGAGCAGCTCGCCGGACTCGCCGACCACCGCGCACTTCATGGTGGTGGAGCCGGCGTCGATGCCGATGAAGACGCGGCCGCGGTACGTGGCCAGGTCTCCCTTGGGGACCACCTGCTTGTCGTGGCGCTCCTTGAACTCCTGATAGTCCTTCTCGGACTCGAAGAGCGGCTCGAGGCGCGCGACCTCGGAGCCCTGGACGTCCTTGAGCTCCTCGAGGAGGCGGATCACCTCGTCGAAGGTGACGTGCTTCTCGGACTCCCCGGCGA
This sequence comes from Atopobiaceae bacterium, assembly GCA_030525685.1. Taxonomy (GTDB): domain Bacteria; phylum Actinomycetota; class Coriobacteriia; order Coriobacteriales; family Atopobiaceae; genus Thermophilibacter. Next base: position 41,264 of record JAUNEG010000010.1, read on the forward strand.
GCGCCGCGCCCGTGGCAACGAAGAGGTGGGCGTTCTCGGGAACGATGATGTGCTCGTCATCGAGGCTGAGCGTGAGGTAGAAGCGCTTGCGGAGCTCCGAGAGGTACTGGAGCGGACCGCCGAGGAACGCGACGTGGCCGCGGATGGGGTGGCCGCACGCGAGGCCCGAGACGGTCTGGTTAGCCACGGCCTGGAAGATGGAGGCGGCGATGTCGGCCGACTTGGCGCCCTCGTTGAGCAGCGGCTGGACATCGGACTTGGCGAAGACGCCGCAGCGGGACGCGATCGGGTGGATCTGCGTGGCGTCCTTGGCGAGCTCGTTCAGGCCGGAGGCGTCGGTGTGGAGCAGGGAGGCCATCTGGTCGATGAAGGCGCCCGTGCCGCCGGCGCAGGTGCCGTTCATGCGCTGCTCGATGCCGTTGTCGAAGTAGATGATCTTGGCGTCCTCGCCGCCGAGCTCGATGGCGCAGTCGGTCTGGGGGATGAGCGTCTCCACGGCGCGCTTGGAGGCGATGACCTCCTGGACGAACTCCAGACCCAGCCAGTTGGCGAGCAGCATGCCGCCGGAGCCGGTGATCGAGACGCGCATGGGCGCCGAGCCGATCACCTTGCGCGCGCGGGCGAAGAGCTCCTTTGCCGTGGCGCGGACGTCGGTGTGGTGGCGCTCGTAGTTGGCGTAGACGAGGTTGTCGTTGTCGTCGATGACGGCGAGCTTCACCGTGGTGGAGCCCACGTCGATGCCCAGGCGCAGGTGCGCGTGGCTGAAGTCGGTGGGACGCGCCGGGGAGAGCTCGGCGCCGTCCGCCTTGAGCTCGAGCGGCTTGCGCACGCGCCTCTCGGCCTGGATGGAGTCTGCGGTCTTGGTCATCAGTTATCCTCCTCGGAGCACATCGCAGCAAGGGCGAAGCTGGGCAGGTCAAGGTCGATCGGGTTGTCGTAGAGGTCGCCGGGGCGCACGAACATGAGCGCGGTCATGAGGAGGGCCATGATGCCCACGCCCTCGCGCATGCCGCCGTCCAGCCAGCGCAGCAGCACGCCCACCTCGGCGGAGATGGCGAAGGTGAGGTAGTAGTCGAAGAGCGGCCCGAGGGCGCGCAGGTTGAGCCCGTCGAGGGCGCGCGGTCCCACGACCTCGTAGACGAGCTTCTTGATGCGCCCGGCGAAGGCCGGGTCGCCGCCCTCGCCCAGCAGCGGGCGCAGGTAGTCGCCGCGGTCGCGCACGCAGGTGAGGAGCTCGGTCGCCCCGGGCGCGGGAAGCCCGCGGTCGAGGGCGGCGCGCAGGTCATCCAGGCGGCAGGAGGCCAGGCGCGCGAGCGGCGCGCGGAGCTCCGCCAGGGTGTCCTCCTCGATCTGGTTCACGAGGTCGGGGATGTCTCGAAAGTGCGAGTAGAACGTGCGGCGCGTGACGCCCGCCCGCTCGGTCACCGCGGTCACGGTGACGCGGGACAGGTCGCCCGCCTCGACGATCTCCCGGGCGAGCGCCGCGCGGAGGGCCTGGCGGGTGCGGATGCTGCGCCTATCGGTGCTGAGCACGCATTCCTGCATGAGTGCCTTTCGACGTTATTTCACAGCGTGCGTAGTATTGCACAACCTGTGCAGAAACTGGGGCTGGCACAACATCTACACGGCTCCCGGGCACCTCCCCCGCCCCCGCTCCTCCCTCTCCTCCCCCAGGGTATGTGCACCGTTGCAAGAATGATGTTCTTCTCGCCAACGCGTTGACCTGCATGTTTATGATCGCATGGTACCGTATTAATTTCGCAGCAGTGCACATACCCTGGGGAGGGGCGAGCGGTCGCCGAGAAGAGCGAGCCGGGCTGACGCCCGTGTGCGACAATGTGCGCGTCTGGAGGTCCCATGAGGAAGCGCATCGCCATAGCGCTGCTCGTCGTCGCGCTCGTCGCCGTTGGCGTCGTCGCCGGCGTCACCCTGCTCCCCCGCCTCACGGCGGACCTCGAGCCCGCCGAGGTCGAGGAGCCGGCCGATCTCCCGGAGGAGTCGGAGGAAGAGGAGGCGCTCTTCGACAAGCCGGCCCAGCCCGTGACCATGGCGGAGGCGCCCACGCGCACCTCGACGACGGACGCCGGCCTCACCGTCACGGCCCCCGAGGCGTTTCTCGGCTCCGCCGAGCTTGCCGCCGTCGAGGACGAGATCGCCGCCCTCGAGGAGGACGGCTTCACCGTGAGCGTGGTGCTGCTGGACCTGGAGACGCGTCGGGGCGTGACCTACAACGCCGACGCGACCATGTACCCTGCGAGCGCGATCAAGGCAGCCTTCTGCACCTGGCTCTACGAGACCAAGGGCGGCGCCGGCAAGCTGTCCTCCGAGGTCGCCGACGCGATCATCAACTCCGACAACGAGGCCTATGACAAGCTCACCGCCACCTACGGCTACGAGTCCTTCGAGTCCTGGTACAAGGACGTGGGCGGCTTCGCCTTTGAGCGCCCGCGCGTGCACTACATCTATCCCCACGTGACGGCGAGCTCGCTCGCCTCGGTCTGGGAGGAGATCTACGACTTCGGGGCCTCGGACGAGAAGGGCGCGGACGAGCTCGGCAGCTACCTCGCACAGACGGCCGTCTCGCCCATAGCGGAGGTGTTGCGGGGCGACGTCGAGGTGTGGAGCAAGGCGGGCTGGTATCCCGCGGACGAGTGGGACATCCCCGCGTCCAACGACGCCGGCGTCGTCTTCTCGGACACCGGGGCCTACGTCATGGTGGTCATGACTGACATGAGCTCCAACCTCGGCGCGCTTGAGCCGCTGGTTTCCGCGCTCGACGCGGCGCACACGCTAATGTGCGGGGACACGGTCGCGTACTACGAGTAGACCTCATCCGCGCTGGTTGGTGAGCCAGAGGGCGTGGAGGCCGCGCAGCGTAAGGGTCTCGTCGACCTGCGTCTCGTGAGCCAGGAGGGCCGCCATCGCCTGGGCGCCGTCGCCGGTGAGGACGATCGTCGCGTCCTCGCCGAGCTCGCGGGCGATCGCGTCGAGAAGACCGTCGATGCGGGCGACCTCGCCGAGCACCACGCCCGACTGCATCGCCGAGCGCGTGTTGCGGCCGATCACGGAGGCGGGCGCGCGCAGCTCGATCATGGGCAGGCGCGCCGCGGCGGCGGCGAGCGAGCGGGCGCCCAGCGCCACGCCCGGGGCGATGATGCCGCCCACGAAGGTCCCCTCCGCGTCCATCACCTCGAAGTTGGTCGTGGTCCCCAGGTCGACGACCACGACGGGGGCGTCGTAGGTCTCGCGGGCGGCGATGGCGTCGGCCACGCGGTCGGCTCCGACCTCGGAGGGGTCGTCGTAGCGCATGCGGATGCCGGTCTTGAGCCCGGGTCCGACCACGAGCGGGCGCGCCTCACACGCGGAGGCGAGCGCCTGGCGCCAGGCGTCGGTGTGCGTGGGGACGACGCAGCCGAGAATGGCGCCCTGCAGCTCCTCGACGCCGAGCATGCCCAGGATCTCGTCGAGCCGCAGCCAGGCCTCGTCGGCGGTGAGGCGCTCCGGCGTCGTGAGCTCGAAGGTGCCCGAGAGCTCTTCGCCCGAGAAGAGCCCGAGCCTCGTGACGGTGTTGCCCACGTCGACGGCAAGCACGTTCTTCTCGGCGCTCTGTGTCATGGGTCCTCCAAAATACTCGGGCACGCGGGCCGGCTCTTGCCCTATACTCTAGCAGTCCGTAGTAACCCGACTTCCCGCCGAGGGGGAGCGGATATACGAAGGAGAACCTAATGAGCGAATCTGGCGATCGCGCCTCCTGGCGCGCGCAGCTGAGCCCCGTGGGCATCGTCATCGGCTGCGTCGGCTGCGTCATCATCACCGCGTCTTCGGTCTACACCGCCCTCAAGATGGGCGCGCTGCCGTGGCCCACGATCTTCACCTCCATCGTCGCGCTGTTTTTGCTGAGGGCCTTCGGGCACCGCAGCCTCAACGAGGCCAACGTCACGCAGATCGTGATGTCGGCCGGCTCCATGGTGGCGGGCGGCCTGGCGTTCACGATCCCCGGCATCTGGATGCTCGGGCTGGCCGACGAGGTCAGCTGGGCGGAGATGCTCTTCGTGGCGCTCGCCGGCACGCTGCTGGGCCTGGTCTGCACCGCGGCGATACGCAGGCGCTTCGTCGACGAGTCGGACCTGGAGTACCCCATCGGCACCGCCGCGGCCGAGACCCTCATGGCCACCAAGACGGGCGGGGTCACCGGCAAGCGGCTCTTTGGCTCCATGGGCCTCGCGGGCCTGTGGTGCGTAGCGCGCGATGCGCTGGGCATGATGCCCGCGCTCGTGGCGCAGCTCCCCATCCCCGGCGTGAGCTTCGCGATCTACAACTCCCCGCAGATGCTCTCCGTGGGCTTCCTCGTGGGCGGCTTCGCGGTGGCGTTCTGGTTCCTCGGCGCGCTCGTCGGCAACTTCGGCATCATCGTGGGCGGCAGCTCCGTCGGCCTCTGGGACGTGACCACGGCGCAGGGCATCGTGTCCAGCCTGGGCATGGGCCTCATGATGGGCTCCGGCGCGGGCGTCGTGCTGAAGGACATCCTGCCGCACGCGGCGCGGCTCCTTCGCGGGCGCGGGGCGCGCGACGGCGAGAAGGGCCGGCGCAGCCGCCTCGAGGTCGGCACGCTCGCCCTCATGGTGGCCGCCGCGGCGCTGCTCGTGTGCATCGGGCTCGGGCTGGGCCCGGTCGTCGCCGTGGTCGTGGTCCTTCTCGCCTTCGTGACCACGATCATGAGCGCGCAGTCCGTGGGCCAGACCGGCATCGACCCGATGGAGATCTTCGGCCTCATCGTGCTTCTCGCCGTGGCGGCGTTCTCTGACGCGAGCCAGGTGCAGCTCTTCTACGTGGCGGGCGTGGTGGCCGTGGCCTGCGGCCTGGCCGGTGACGTCATGAGCGACTTCAAGACCGGCGCGATCATCGGCACGAGCCCGCGTGCCATGTGGGTCGGCCAGGCGATCGGCGCGCTTCTGGGCACCGTGGTCTCCGTGGCGGTGCTCGTCACGCTGTTCTCCGCGTACGGGCCGGGCGCCTTCGGCTCCGGGCAGATGTTCGTCTCGGCGCAGGCGAGCGTCGTGGCGACGATGGTCTCGGGCATCCCGAGCGTGCCGGGCTTTGTGGTCGGGCTTCTGGGCGGCGTCGCCCTCTACCAGGCGGGGCTGCCGGCGATGATGTTCGGCCTGGGTGTCTACCTGCCGTTCTACATGTCGCTCACCGCGGCGCTCGGCGCGGGCGTGCGATGGGTCTACGAGCGCGTCTGCACGGCGCGCGGCGTGGAGGACTCCGAGGAGAAGGGCGTGGTCGTGGCGTCCGGCGTGCTCGGCGGCGAGTCCATCGTGGGCGTGGTGATCGCGCTTGCGAGCGTGGTGACGGGGCTGACCGGGTAGCGCCGTCGCGCGCGGCAGGTGGACCAGGCCTACGAGAAGAGCTCAAGCGGGTGCGGGGCCTTGGTCCGGTCCAAGAAGTAGTGCGTGAGCGCGGCCGGCAGCTCGACCATCGCGTCGAGCTCGCGCGCCAGCGCGCAGGCCACGCGCGCGGCAGCGAGGCCGGGCCCGCACGAGACGAGCAGCGCCGTCGCGAGCTCGTCGGTGGGCACCGTGACGCCCGTGCCGCCGGCCATGTTCACTGACTTGCAGAGCGCCTTCGAGCGCACGCCGGCCACGACGCCGGCGGTGCGCGGCCTAAAGCCGCGCGGGATGGTCTCGTCGGGCGCGAGCAGGTCAACGGGGCCCTCGAGGCTGAGCACGCAGGCCGCGGGCCGCTCCTCCCAGAGCGTCCCCAGCTCGCCCACCGTGACTGCGCGCTCGTAGGGGTCCGAGAAGCTCCGCTCCTCTACCTCCCAGCCCGACCCCAGGCCCTCGACGTAGGGGTCCAGGCGGTCGCGCATGTCGGAGCCGTCGGGCAGGGTGGCGCAGCCGCGCGCGGGAACCACCACCCGCCCCGGCTCCCCTCCCCCGAGCGAGGCCCCCGTCGCGAGCTCCGCGAGGCCGACCACGCGCTCGAGCGCGTTGCCGATGAAGCCGATTCCGCCCGTGAACGTGAGGTCGTCCGTCGAGCGCCCGACGCCGGTGACCAGGCCGAGCCCCTTGCCCATGAGGGAGTAGAGGCTCGTGGCGGCGGCCGGGGCGAGCACGCTGCCGCCGCCATCGGTGCCCACGCAGAGGTCGTTGATCCCCTTCAGCACGTTGACGGCCCCGCCGCTGGTGGAGCCGGTCATGGGACGATACGTGAGGGGGTTCACCAGCTCGGCGTCCACGCTGCGGCCCAGGTCGCTCATCCGGTCGACCGTCAGCAGCAGGTACGCGGGCGACGCGTCGATGAGGTCGAGGAGCTCGCGCGGGAGGTCCGCGGTGTCCTTCACGCCCACCGTGAGGAACCCCGGGCCCTTCTCGGCCGCCCGCTCGCGCGCGCGGGGATTCAGGGACACCACGCTGCGGCCCCGAGCGCGCCGGGCGACCGCGATCCGGTCCTCGAGGGGGAGCGCCACGGTCTACCCCCTGATGAGCGGCCAGAAGCTCGTGCCGTTCTGCGGCGCGGGCACACCGAAGTAGTCGCACACGCTCGCCCCCACGTCGGAGAGCGTCGCGCGCGTGCCGATGGTCCCCGCCGGCGCGCCGACGTGGCTCACGAGCAACGGCACGTACTCGCGAGTGTGGTGCGGGTGGCCGATCGTGGGATCGTTGCCGTGGTCGGCCTGGACCACCAGCACGCCCTCGGGCCGAAGCGCCGCTACGATGCGCCCGATGACCTCGTCGGCTACGCGGAGCTTCTCGGCATACCCGGGGACGTTCTCGCGGTGCCCCATGAGGTCGGTCTCTTGCACGTTGGTGCAGATGAAGCCCGACCCGGGGGCTCTCACCAGCTCGAGCGTGCGCTCGAGCACGGTCCGGGTGTCCACGATCGACTCCGACTCGCCGAAGTGGTTGGCGCACACGTCGGCCACCTTGCCCAGGAGGTGCACGTCCACGCCATGGCTGCCGAGGATGTAGGGCGCCTGGACCTTCTCGTCCACGCCGTAGCCCATGTGGATGCAGTGGTAATCGTCGTTGTAGACGCCCGAGGTCGGCGCGTTGACGCCGATGAAGCCGTCGTGCTCCTCCACGGCGGCGAGCAGGTTGTCCAGGTGCACCCCGCGGCCGCCGAAGGTGATGACGCGCGGGGTCTTGGCGATGCCGCGCACGATGCGCCCGACCTCGAGCTCGGTGTCGAAGTCCATGTCATCGAGGGCGGCGGTCACGTTGAACGCCTGGCCGGGGTCGCACTCCACGTTGTCCGCCACCGTGCACGCCTCGTTGACGATCACAAAGCGCAGGCCGGACGCGGAGGCGTAGATGCGCGTCGAGAAGCCCGCGGCCTCGAGCGCGGCGGCAATCTCGTCGACGGCGATCTTGATGGGCTCGGTCAGCGGCACGGGCGGCTTGGTCCCCATGATCTCCTGGTGCCCGTAGAACGTGTCGGCCCCCTGGTGGGTGAGCGTGCCCCGGCCCCACGTGGCGTCGGGCGAGAAGGGCAGTCCGGCAAACTCGCGGCCCGCCGCGTTGGCCAGCCCCAGCTTGGCCAGGTTGGGCAGGGCGAGATCCGGGGTGTTCTCGAAGATGTGGACGCAGGTGTTGGCGCCGAGGTCGGCGGGGCGGACCTCGGGCACGTCGGGCATCTGGCCGACGCCGAACCCATCGAGCACGATGACGACGAACTTGCCTTGCTGCTGCATGACAGAACTCCTTTCGGCGCCGGGCCTGCGACCGGCGCGCAGTCACCGAAGCCGGTGACCCTGGGTGTCGTAGATCCCCTCGAGCCGGGGGCTGCCCGCGGAGAGGCCGCTCACGACGGCGACCTCGCTGCGCGTCACGAAGATCTGCGTGCGGAAGCACATGAGGACCGGGTCGCTCACCCGGCAGGGCTCGGAGAGCTCGAAGTGATAGTCGATGGACTCGTCGGTGGGCGGGGTCACGCGCACGGGGCGCGCCGCATCGACGGAGGGACCGACCAGGGCGTGAGCGAGGTGGCCGCGACGGTAGTGGCCCCCGCCGTAGCAGTAGGCGCGCCCGTCGAGGTTGTGGCTCACCTCGCTCACATAGGCGTACGCCACGCGCTCGGGGGCGTCGACGTGGGCGGCGTGATAGGGCGTGGTGCCCGTGAGGCCGTGCCCGGGCTCCATGTGGGTCCCGCCGAGCGCGGCGACCTTGGGGATGGAGCGCACGCAGCTCGCCGAGGGCATGTTGAGCTGGAGGTCGTGGTAGCCGCGGGCCTCGAGGAGGCGCGCCGCTGCGCGCACGGTCTCGGCGTTGGGCAGCGCCACGATGTCGCCCGCGTCCTCGGAGTAGAGCAGGCACGGGAACGAGCAGACGCCGGCGATCCGGACGCCGGCGACGCGCTCGAGCGCATCCACCGCGGCTTCGAGCTCGTCGAGCGCGAAGCCCCCGTACTGACCCGAGTAGAGCAGGTCGGAGGGGCCGATGACGCGCAGCATGATGGGCTGATCGAGGCCGAGCGCCGAGGCGGCGCGCCCGATCTCGTCGGCCTTCTCCACGGAGTAGACGGTCATGATGTCCGGGCGCGCCGAGACGATGCGCTCCATCAGGGCATGGGGCACCTGCACAAGATGTCCCACGTTCCCGAGCGCGATGCCGTTGTCGGCCATGACGAGCGCCTCGCGGAAGTCCACGCACACGGCGCCGGCCAGCCCCACCTCCCTGAGGCGGTGCGCCAGGACCGGGTTTCTCCCCAGCTGTTTGAGCATGAAGTAGAGCGTGATCTTGTGGGCGGCCGCCTCCGCCTGCATGAGGGTGGCGTTCTCGGTGACGGCGTCCAGGTCGACGAGATAGGTGTCGGGCTGGACGACGCCGTCGCGCTCCCAGGCGAGCGCGAGCTCGGCCAGCGGGCGGTTCGACGCAAGCAGTCTGTCTAGAAACATCGGGGGCTCCCCTTCACGAAGGCAAACACGCGGGCGCTAGGCGCCGTAGACCTCCTCGATGAGCTCGCGGAGGATGCGGATCACGGTGTCGGGGCCGGACCGCATGACGTTGATGCGAATCATACGCCTCTGCCAGGTGGGGTCCTTGGCGCGGAAGGTTGCGCTGATGCGGTAGAACATCGGGACGAACTCGTACTTGCTCTCGCATCCCACGGGGTTGGGCGCCGCGCCGTGCGACGGGGCGAGCTCGAGCACGCGGTCGGCGATCTCGTCCTCAAACTCCACGATGACGGCCTTGCTCTCCGCGTTGACCACGGAGGCGCTGCGCACGTGCGGCAGCTCGCCCTCGCTCAGGCGGCGGGCGACCTCGTGGCAGGTGGCACCGGTGATGGAGAGGGCGACGGGCGCGTAGATGAGGCCGCGCAGGGCCGCCACGGCCTCGTGCCCCTGGACCTGGCTGCCGCCGGAGTACTGCAGCTCGCGGACCTTCTCGACGAGCTCCACGCGACCGATGACCACGCCGACGCCCTCGGGCCCCAGGACCTTGAAGCACGAGAAGGTCGCGAGGTCGGCACCGAGCTGACAGCCGATGGCCTTGACCTTCGTGGCCGCGTAGTTGTCGTCGGTGACGATGGGCACCTCCCCCAGGCACGCGCGGACCCGCTCGATCACGTGGCCGAGCTCGTAGGAGTCATCCGGCTTCTGACGGGAGTGCTGGATGAGCACGCCGGCAATGACGTCCTTGTTCGCGGCGCAGACGCGCTTGAGCGAGGCGTCGTCGTTGAAGTCGGCGACCACGACGGGGCAGCCCATCGTGTCGAGCGTCACCTTGGTGGTGGGATAAATCGGCGCGTCGTGCACGAGCACGGTCTGGCCGGGCCGCATCGCGGCAACGAGCGACCAGCGCAGCGCGCCGGTGCCCGCGCCGCGCACGAGGACCGCGTCCTCGGCGTCGAACGCCTCGGCGAAGACCCTCTCCACGCGGATGGTCTGGTAGGGGCGGTTGGTGCCCGCGCGCACACCGAGGTCGCCCAGGTCGAGCGCCTCCTCACCGGTGAAGTGGCGCGTCGCGGAGTCGACGATCTTGAACTGGAGCGCGCGCGCCTCCTCGAAGGTGCGCGAGTAGAGCGGGTAGGTCCTCACCTGAGCCCTCCCTCGATGTCAAAGATGCGGGCGGGGTTATCCACGAGCATCGTCTGGATGGACGCCTCGTCGAGGCCGTGCTCGCGGGCCATGGGCAGCACGCGCTCCATGACGGCGGTATAGCCGAAGCCACCCTTGCCGTGCATGTAGGACTGGCGCGAGATGTCCGTGGAGAGCACGATCTGGGAGGCATAGCCCTCGGCGGCGAGCGTGGCCAGGTTCTGGGCGCGCTGCTCGTCCGCTAGGTAGGCGACCTTCCCGCAGGTGTCGAAGCCGATGTTGACGCCGCGCGCGAGAACGCGACGGTAGTAGTCGAGGTCGTTGGCGAGGTCAAGGTGACCGAGGACCACCTTGGCGGGGTCCATGCCCTCTCCGATGAGCAGGTCGGCCTGCTCGGGGGCCAGGCAGCCGAGCTGGCAGTGGGTCGTCACGGCGCAGCCGACGCGCGCGGCGACGTGGGCGGAGGCGATTATGACCTTGCGCTCGGAGTCGGCGATCTGGGTCTTCTCGCCCGCGATCTCGCCGATGACGCCCGGGCGCACGTCCGTGCCGTCGATGCCGTTGACGAACTCGCCCTCGAGGACCTCCTCAATCCTCGAGACGGGGGAGTCGGCGAGCCACGCCGGGTGGTACTTCTCGAGATAGAAGCCAGTGGAGCAGATGATGTTGAGCCCGCTTCTGCGGGAGATCTCCTGGAGGGCCCGGACGTCGCGGCCCATGTCGATGCAGCTGACCTCCACGACGCTGGCGACGCCGCTCGCACGCAGGCGCTCCATCTCGCTAAACACCAGTTCGGAGGCCGTGAACACGGAGTCGGTGTCGCCTCGGACGCTCCCGAGGTCCACGGAGAGGTGCTCGTGTGCCATGGTCACACCGAGCTCGGATGCCTTGATGGGGCCAAGAACTGTCTGAATCATGGTGAGATGCCTTCCTTCCGGTCTGGGGGCCTCCCCGTGTTGGGCGGGGCGGCCCCGAACCGGGGGATGAGGGACGGTCCGACGACGTGCTAGGCGGCGATGGCCACCAGGCCGACCACGTAGAGCAGGTTGAGGATGATGCCGGTGCCGAGGGCGAACACGGGGCCGATGGCCATCTTCATGATCTTGCGGCCGGTGGCCTCGTTCACGAAGTAGATGGCGGCGGCGATGGCGAAGGCGAGCGTCGGGTTGCCGATCTGGGTGCCCATGGCGATGACCGCGTTGAGGGAGCCGAAGAGCACGGCGAACTCCACGCAGGTGCTCATCGCGGAGCGGATGTTGTCGGCGGCGTCGCGCAGGCTGGGGAAGCGGCCGAGCCACTTGCCGATGAGGCCGAGCAGCATGACCTCGACGAAGATGATCAGGGCGCCGAGGATGGCGGCGACGATCGGGTTGGGGGACAGGTAGCCGGCCACGTAGACGAAGGTGAAGCCCGCGACGGCGTAGACGCCGGTGGTGATGGCCGTGACCGCGATCAGCGGGATGAAGCTGACGCCGCGGAAGAACTCGTTAATGGCAGACGTCTGGATGAGGGAGGCGGCGTCACCGACACCGTGATAGGCGTCGGCGAGCGTGAACATGGAGACCGTCGAGCCCGCGAAGATGTGCAGGTTGCAGACCACGGCGATGAGGGCGCCGCCGATCATGAGGAACGGCACGTTCTTGCGGATGCGTCCCACGCGCTCGGAGAAGAGGTTGCCCTCGAACTCCTCGGACCCGCTGCGGTCCTTGTCCTTGAGGTCCTTGGCGATCGCGAAGGCCACGAGCAGCACCACGCCCACGAGCAGCGTCCAGGCGTCAGCGCTGATGGAGGCCTGGGTGGGGCCGAAGGTCAGCATGGGGCCGAAGACGCGGGCGAGAATGGCGACGACGGCCGTGATGATGCCGCGCTGCCAGCCGAACTGCATGATGATCGCGATGACGGGGAAGAAGGCGAAGCCGGTCACGATGTAGGTGCCGAGCTGGCCCAGGGCGCCGAGCAGGTCGATGGGCAGGAAGGTGAGGGCGGTGTTGATGCCGCCGATGCCCGCGAGGCACAGGATGCCCCACACGGCGCCCACCAGGGCGGCGAGCCAGCGCTTGGGGCAGAAGGCGCCGATGATGTCCGTGGCGAGGAACAGCAGCCACGGGTTGAGCAGGTTGGTGGCAAGCGCGTTACCGATGCCCACGGACGCGATGAAGCCGATGCAGATGCCGAAGACGGCAACGGCGTACTCGGCGCGCGGCATCCGCTTCTCGAGGAACTCGGGCACGAACGGCCTGACACCGTCGTTGAACACGGCGACTCCAAGGTTGGAAAGGAGCGCCGTGACGGCGCACAGGGCGCCGACGACCACGACGGTCACGACATTGACTTCCATTGCGTACTCCTCTTCTCTTCCGTATGAATCTCAGGCGAGGCCCCCTGCCCCGCGCGAGACGGCACTGATGGCGCTACTTGTTCTTGAGCGCCGCGACGAGCATCGGCACCGTGCGGTCGATGGAGTCGACCGTCATGCCGAAGACGACCTTGCCCTCGTCGACGAACTTCTTGATCTCGTCCTCCTTGGGCGTGCCACCGTTCTTGCAGACGGTGCAGCACTTCGGGTAGCCCACGAGGCCGATCAGGATGGAGATGGCCGCGCCGCCGCCGCTGTTGCAGGCGCCGAAGTAGTAGTCGACCTTCCCCTGCTTGATCATCTGGGCACCGGTCATGTCATTGGTGACCGTGACCTCGATGGAGGGGTCGGCCGCCTTGATAGCCGCCTCCATCTGGTTCTTGTTGAGCCCCCCAACTGCGATCTTCATGTTCCGTCATCCCCTTCTACTCATCGACCTGCGACATGAGCAGGCCACCAACATGAACCAACACGAACTCCTGCTCGGGCTCGGAGAGCTCGCTCCTCATGGCGGCGAAGATCTCCTGCTGGATGCGACGCGCCTCGTCGTAGACGGCGCTCGAGCGCACGTCGTCCACGATGGCGGGGTCGAGCGGGTTGATGTCCTCACCGTCGCGGGCGCGCTTGAGGGCGGCGGCCACGTGGGTGACGAGCGTCCCCAGGATCTCGTTGTCCCGGCTGACGCCGCACTCCGTGGTAAGGATGTCGGCGATCGCCTCGAGGTCGCGACGGCCCGCCTCGTCGACGAAGCCCGCCTGCTGCAGCACGTCCATCCTCTCGCTCAGCTCGTCTGTTGCCACTGGCTCTCCCCCCTTCGGTCTCTCCGGACTGCGGCGCGCGCCCGCGGGCGCGCGGGCTAGTAGCGCGCCATGAGCTCCCCGCTCATGACCCGCCTCTGGATGTCCTCGATCTTCTCGCTGCTCACCAGGGTTTTGATGAGGCGGCGCGTCAGCGGGTCGTCGGAGCGTGTCGCGACCACGGCGCGGGTGTTCTCGTCGTGCGCCACCGAGTCGTCAATCGGGAGCTGGGCGAGGTGCGCCAAGCGGACGTGCACGTCATCCTCGTTCCAGATGCCCGTGTCGAGCTCCCCGGCGAGCAGCATGTCGACGATGTTGTTGTACTGGATGGGGACGTACTCGACGTCCACGCCCGCGAAGTAGGCGCGCGTCAGGACGCTCTGGTCGACCGACGACTCGTCGATGCCCACGCGGGCCCCCGTCCAGTCCGTGCGATCGGGCTCGCGCGTCAGAATGACGTGGCGGCCGACATAGGTCAACGGCGCGCACGAGACCACCAGCTCGAGGTCGTAGCCGCGACTCACATAGTCATCGAAGGCCATACGGCTCATGACCACGTAGTTGGCGAAGCCGTCGAGAAGCGCCTGGGCGCGGGCCTCCGAGCCGCGCAGAAACGTGATGAAGGAGCGGAGGCCGGAGGTGTTGAGACAGGTGAAGAGGCCGGTGGCCAGGCCCTCGTAGCGGGAGGTGTAGGGCAGCGGCATGACACCCACCAGGTGGTCGCGCCCGCAGACGCCTGCCAGGGCGAGAAGGTCAATCGAGGTGAGTATGGTCCCGTTCTGGCCGTGACTCTCCAGCCCGACGGCCCCGCGCTCGCGGAGGTTGAGCAGGGCCTTCTGGACGTTCCCGCGCGAGGCGCTGCAGCGGCGCTCCAGCTCCCTGACCGTGGGGATGCGCTCGCCCACGGTCACGTCGCAGAGCTCGAGGGCAACCAGACGGGTGACGACGCCCTCCTTGCTGTACATCTCACTCATATGGGCTCTCCCCTCTGTCTCGCGTTGTGTCTCGCGTTGCTGCCCGTATACGATGCCTGGCTGAATGTACAAAATAGTGTATATTTATGTGATAGGTTCATATTGCCACTTACCCTCGGGCCTTTCAAGGCCAAAGCGGTGTCAACCCCGTAACGGTTGCGTTTCGCCCGTGAGCGTCACGCGTAACGGCGGGCGACGGCGAGCGTCTGGGGCACGTAGGCGCCGCCGAACAGCACGCAGTGCAGCAGCGGAGCCAGCTGGTGCAGGCCCACGCGCTCGCGCCAGCCACCCGCGAGCGGCGACGCCTCGTCGTAGCCGGCCACGATCTCGTCGAGGTACGGGCAGCCAAAGAGCGCGAGCATCGCAAGGTCCGTCTCGGCGTGCCCGCCGCAGGCCATTGGGTCGACGAGGACGCCGCCGGTGGGGGCGTCCCGGTCGAAGGTCCCGTTGCCCACGAGCGTGCGCACGTGATGGCGGATGCGGTACTCCGCATAGAAGGAGCCCAAGGTAGTGGGTGCCACGGAGGCGGCGACATAGGGCGTGCGGCCGAGCGGATGCCAGGGGGCGCCCGTCCAGCCGGCCGGCGCGCAGCCGTACCAGGGCGCGCCGGCGGCGTGCGTCCGCGCGAGGGCGGCACCGATGCGACGCGCCGCAGCAGCGGTAGGGACGCCCGTGCGCACGCGCTCCTCCACCAGCTCCGTTGCGCTCGCGCGCAGCATGCAGACCACGCGGATGCCGCCGTCCTTCTCGGCCTCGGCCAGCCACGCCAGCGCCGCCGCCTCGCCGGGCAGGTTGTCGCCGCGCGTCGCGCGCTTGGTGAACGTCGCCTCGTGCCTCTCGCCCATCGTGCCCCCTTCGGAGTGGCCTTCCTGCATCGAGTGTGCAGCAATCGAGAAACCATGCCCCCGGGACGCGTATTTTTCTCGATTGCTGCACGCTCGGCGATAAGGACGCGGCGAGGGGCGCGCGCTACAATGGGGCGACCGCACGCCCAGAAAGGATGACCATGGCCCAAATCAACTACCAGACCGCGCGCTTCGAGGGCTCCTTTGGCACGCCGACGCAGCTCCCGCCGTCCACCACCCCCGAGGTGGCGGTGGCCGGGCGCTCCAACGTGGGCAAGTCGTCGCTGCTCAACAAGCTCTTCGGGCGCAAGGGGCTCGTCAAGGTCTCCGCCACGCCGGGCAAGACGGCCAACATCAACTTCTTCGAGGTGGACGGCATCCGCTTCGTGGACCTGCCGGGCTACGGCTTTGCCAAGGTGTCCCAGAAGGAGAAGCAGCGCTGGGCCGACCTCATCTCCGGCTACTTTGCCCAGGAGCGCAGCTTCAACCTGGTGATCGCCCTCGTGGACATCCGTCACGACGCGCAGCGCCTGGACCACGAGATGGTCGCCTTCCTGCAGGAGAGCGGCCTGCCCTTCGTGGTGGCGCTCACCAAGGCCGACAAGCTCGGGCGCTCCAAGCAGACGCAGCAGGCTGCCGCCATCGCGCGCCAGCTCGGAATTTCACGCGAACAGATGGTGATCACGTCCTCGGAGACCGGCCAAGGCGTCGACGAGCTGCGCCGCCGCATCGCCGAGGCGTGCCTGTAGCGGTCCGGCGGGACCTGAAGGCATTATTTCGCCCGTCCTGCGTCACTTTTTCGTCCGTCTGAGTGGATGCGCTCTTTCGAAGCATGAAATTTATTTTTTATGCTCTGCCCACCTGCGGAAACGCCAGCAGCTCAGTGTTGATTCGCCGAATTGCTCGAGTTAATTACTCAGAAGAGCCAAAAAGTGACACAGAACCCGCCGCAATCTACCTTCGCTCAGAGCGCGAGCACACCCAGGTGCTCCAGCAGCACCTTGAGGCCGATCAGGATGAGCACGACGCCGCCCACGACGCTCGCGGGCCTCTCGTAGCGGGCGCCGAAGAAGTGCCCCACCGTCACGCCGACGAGCGACAGCGCGAACGTGGCCACGCCGATGAGCGAGACGGACGCCACGATGTCCACGTTGAGCGCCGCGAAGGAGATGCCCGCGGCCAGGGCGTCGATCGAGGTGGCCACCGCCAGGATGAGGAACTCGCGCAGGTCGATGGCACTCGTGTCCTCGCACTCGCACCCGTCTTCCGCATCCTCGTGGAGCGCCTCCCACAGCATCTTGCCGCCGATGAACGCGAGCAAGACAAACGCCACCCAGTGGTCGACCGGCCCGATCAGCCACATGAACTGGCTTCCGAGCGCCCAGCCGACGAGCGGCATGAGCGCTTGGAAGCCGCCGAAGAAGAGCGCGAGCACCGTCACCGTGCGCAGGTTGAGCCGACGCATCCCCAGCCCGCGGCAAATCGACACGGCAAACGCGTCCATCGAAAGTCCCACGGCTATGAGCAGCAGCTCGACGAGCCCCATGTCGTTCCTCTCCCCCGTTCCGCGTGAGGCCGCATGGTACCACAGCCCCTCTGTTTCCAGCGTGAAAAACGCCTTGCACTCCACCAGACTAAAGCGTATATTCTGCCCTACGCTTTAGTAGAGTAAAGTGCCCGACCGAGAAGGGCCTCGCGAAAGGAACCGTCATGCTCGACAGAAGGTCGTTCGTCCTCAGCTCGCTCGCAACCGCCGGCCTCGCCGCCACCACGCTCGTCGGCTGCGGCGGCGCCCCCGCCGCCGGCGACGGCGCCGATCCCAGCACCGACGAGACCACGGCCGGCACCGGCGCCGTCGACACCGGCACCCTCATCGTGGGCTTTGACTCCTCCTACCCGCCCTACGGCTACGTCGGTGACGACGGCGAGTACACCGGCTTCGACCTCGAGCTCGCCCAGGAGGTCGCGTCGCGCAACGACTGGCAGGTCCAGCTCGAGCCCATCGACTGGGACGCCAAGGACACCATGCTCGACAGCGGCGCCATCAACTGCATCTGGAACGGCTTCACCATGGAGGGCCGCGAGGACGGCTACACCTTCTCCGAGCCCTACATGATCAACGGCCAGGTCATCGTCGTGCGCGCCGACTCCGGCATCGCGAGCTTCGACGACCTCGCAGGCAAGGCCGTGATCACGCAGGTTGACTCCGCCGCCTACAACGTGCTCGCCGGCGAGGACGCCACGCAGGCCGAGCTCGCCGCCACCTTCGCCAGCCTCGAGACCATCGGCGAGTACAACACCGCCTTCATGCAGCTCGAGTCCGGCGCCGTCGACGCCGTTGCCTGCGACCTCTCCATCGCCGCCTACCAGCTCGCCGCCAAGCCCGACGTCTACGTACAGCTCGACGAGTTCCTCTCCGAGGAGCACTACGCCGTCGGCTTCAAAAAGGGCGACGACGCCACCGCCGACGCGGTGAACGAGGCCCTGCGCGCCATGGACGAGGAGGGCTTCGTCGCCGAGCTCTGCGACAAGTATGCCGCCGACGGCATTTCCTACGACAACTGGTGCCTGGAGTAGCCCAGACCAGCCGTTTCTCCCAATGAGTCAAAAGGGGACTGTCCCCTTTTGACTCATTTCCATGAAGGGAACACCGTGGACCTCCTCACCATGACCGGCATGCTCTCCGAGGGCTTCCTCGTCAGCCTCCAGATCTTCGCCTTCACCCTGCTGGGGTCGCTGCCACTCGGCATGCTCGTGGCCTTCGCGCGCATGAGCCGCGTGAGGCCGCTCGCGCTTCTCGCCCGCCTGTACATCTCCATCATGCGCGGCACCCCGCTCATGCTGCAGATGTTCGCCATCTACTTCGTGCCGTACTACGTCTTTGGCATCCGGCTCACCACGGACAGCAAGTGGTATGCCACGATCGTGGCCTTCGTCGTCAACTACGCGGCCTACTTCGCGGAGATCTACCGCTCCGGCATCCAGTCCATCCCGCGCGGCCAGCACGAGGCAGCCCAGGTCCTGGGCTACTCGCGCGCGCAGACCTTCTGCCGCATCGTGCTGCCCCAGGTGGTCAAGCGCATCATGCCGTCCATGACCAACGAGGTCATCACGCTGGTCAAGGACACTTCGCTCGCCTTCTCCATCGGCGTCATCGAGATGTTCACCGTGGCCAAGCAGCTCGTGGCGAGCCAGGTGAGCATGGCGCCCTTTGCCATCGCCGCCGCGTTCTACTGGGTCTTCAACCTGCTCATCGACTTCGTCGCCGGGCGCATCGAGAGAAAGCTGAGCTACTACCATGACTAGCGCAAGCACCGTCGAGAAGGGCGCGCGGCCCGTCGTCTCCCTCGCGCACGCGCGCAAGAGCTTCGGCGACGTGGAGGTCCTGCACGACATCTCGCTCTCCGTCGCCCCCGGCGAGGTCGTGGCCATCATCGGCCCGTCCGGCGGCGGCAAGTCCACGCTGCTGCGCTGCCTCACGCTCCTCGAGCGCCTCGACGGCGGCGACCTCTCCTACGAGGACGTCACCGTGGCTCGCGACGGCGCGTACGGCGACAAGAACGTCCTCGCCTCGGCGCGCGCCCGCTTTGGCCTGGTGTTCCAGAACTACAACCTGTTCCCGCACTTCTCGGTGCTGCGCAACGTGATGGACGCGCCCGTGTGCGTGCAGAGGCGCGACCGTGCCGAGGCCGAGGCCGAGGCCCGGGCGCTTCTCGCCAAGATGGGGCTCGCCGGCAACGAGGACAAGGTGCCCTGCCAGCTCTCCGGCGGCCAGCAGCAGCGCGCGAGCATCGCCCGCGCCCTGGCCCTGCACCCCGACATCGTCTACTTCGACGAGCCCACGAGCGCCCTCGACCCCGAGCTCACGGCCGAGGTCCTGCGCGTCATCAAGGAGCTCGCCGCCGAGAACATGACGCTCGTGATCGTGACGCACGAGATGGGCTTCGCGCGCGAGGTCGCGGACCGCGTGATCTTCATGGACGGCGGCGTCATCGTGGAGGAGGGCCCGGCCGAGCAGGTCATCGACCACCCGCGCGAGGAGCGCACCCGCGCCTTCCTCGCCCAGCGCGAGAGATAGGAAGGGGCCTCCCGCCGCTCCGCCCTGCCCAAAAAAGGGTTTGGGTTCGAAAACAGAGGGTCTGCCAAGTACCGTTTTGCAGAATCGCAGGTCAAACGGCTGCGCCGTTGAGCGGCCTCCATTTTTCGAACCCAAACCGTTTTCGGGTTTGGGTTCGATTTTCCGGACATCAGAACACATCAAGATAGAAACGACCAATCTGCCTGCTGGTTCTCGTCGCGTCATACCCACAGATTCCATTTTCTGAACCCAAACCCGTTTTGGGGAAAGTCCGAGGGGCCGTTCGAGACGTCGGGGGGCACCGAAAGGCCGGTGGATCTCGCCCGCCCCGCCTACTCCGCGGACTTGAGGGCGCCGACCATGTCCACGCGGTCGAGGGCGCGGTTGGTGATGAGGTTCACCACGACCGTGAACCCAAAGGCCATGACGGCGGCGATCAGGTACGTGAGCGGATCCACCACCACGTCGAAGTAGAGCGACGGCATGCGCAGGATCCACGTGAGGCTGCGCGCCAGGGCGTAGCCCAGCGGCATGCCGATCGCCACGCCGATCCCCGTGAGGATGAGCGTCTCGGTGTTGATGTAGCGGTGGACCTCGGGTCGCTTGAAGCCTAGGACCTTGAGGGTGGCGAGCTCGCGCTCGCGCTCGGAGATGTTGGTGTTGGACAGCGTGAAGACCACGGTGAACGAGAGCGCCGCCGCCAGCACGATGACCACGTATACCACGGTGTTGATCAGCGTGAACGCGCTGGAGAAGTCGTTCACGAGCTTCTGGGTGGAGACCACGGAGAGGTAGCGCCCGTCCTCGGAGAGCCGCTCCGAGAGCGCGACCCGCTCGTCCGCGTCACCCGTCAGATGGGCGAGAAGACCGTTGGGCTCGAGCTCCTCCCCGAACGCCTCCTCGTAGGCCTTCTCGGTCATGTAGAGGGTGTTGCCGAGGTAGTTGAGGACGATCGCGCCCGGATCGGCCGTGCCCTCGGCGAGCGTGGAGTCCTGCAGGCCCAGCTCGTCGCCCACGACGACACCCATGACCTGCTCCGCGTTCTTGGTGATGGCGACCTGCGCCTCGTCCAGGGAGACCGCGGAGCCGTCGTCGGCGGCAAGGCGCACGTAGCCCTCCAGGCTCTCCCCCTCCGGTGCCACCACGAGCTGTACGGTCTCCTTGTCGTCTCCGTAGCTCACCGTGAGGTTGTCGATGTAGACGCGCACGAGGTCGGAGACGCCCTCGTCGACGGCGAGGTCGTCGGCGACGGCGTCCAGGTCGACGGCGGAGGTCACCGCCATGAGGTCGTAGCCGATCACGCCCGCGTCGCCGTACTGGCGCGGCGAGAGCGAGAGCACCGTGTCTCGGATTCCGAAGCCGGTGATGAGCAGCGCCACGCAGCCCGCCACGCCGAGCGTCGTCATGAGGAAGCGCTGCTTGTAGCGGAAGAGGTTGCGCGCCGTGACCTTGTTCAGGAAGCTCATGCGCCGCCAGACGGGGCCGATGTGCTCGAGGAAGATGCGCGAGCCGGCCTTGGGGGCCTTGGGCAGCATGAGGGAGGCGGGCGTCTCGCGCAGCTCGTGGCGGCAGGTGAGCGCCGTCGCGCCCACGATGCCGGCCGTGAAGAGCAGGAGCGAGACCGCCGAGTACACCGCGTCGAAGCCGTAGACGAAGCCCGGCAGCGCGTACATGGTCGAGAAGATCGTGAAGATGATGGCCGGGAGCACGATGAAGCCGAGCAGCGTGCCCACGAGCCAGCCGAGCACGCACGCCGCCAGCGCATAGAGCACGTACTTGGAAAGGATGCGCCAGCTGTCGTAGCCGAGCGCCTTGTAGACGCCGATGAGCCCGCGTTCCTCCTCGACCATGCGCGTCATCGTGGTGAGGCTGATCAGCACCGCCACCACGAAGAAGACGATCGGCAGCACCGTGCCGATGGCTTCGATCGAGGAGGCGTCGGAGTCCACGCTCGCGTAGCTCGAGAGGCTCGAGCGGTCCTGCACGTACCACGTGGCGTCGGGGAGGTCCGCGATCTCCTCGCGCGCGTCGGCGATCTCTGCCAGAGCGTCGTCGCGCTCCTGCTCGAAGGTCGCGCGGCCCTCGGCGAGCTCCCTCTGGCCGTCGGCGATCTCAGCGAGCGCATCATCGAGCTGACGCTGGGCGTCCGCAAGCTGCTCCAGGGCATCCGCACGCTGGCGGTCGAGCTCGGCCTGTCCCTCAGCGAGCTGGGCGCGCCCGTCGGCGATCCGCGCGGCGCTCTGGTCGAGAAGGGCGCGGGCGCTCTCGAGCTGGGCGCGCCCGTCGGAAAGCTCCTGCCAACCCTGGTCGATGAGCGCCTGCTGACGGTCGAACTCGGCCTCGGCGGCACCCCTCGCCTGCTCGACGGCTGCCTCGAGCTGCGGGAGCGCCGCCTCGGCCGGCGCGAGGCCGGCGGCCGCCTGGACCCGTCCGCTCACGAGCTGTGCCGGGTCGACGGCAGACAGAGACGCCGACAGGGCATCGATTGACTCCTGGTACCCGCCGAGCGTCGTGAGCGCGACCTGGAGCGACTGCTGCTGGGCGAGAAGCCTCGGGAGGTCGGGGCTCCCTGGGTCAGCCGCCTGAAGCTCATCAATCTGCCTCGTCACCTCCTCGAGGCTGTTCTCGACCCCCTCGACCCGGACCGCCAGACCCTGAGACACGACGCCGAGGGCGTTCGTGGCACCCGCAATCGCCGACTCGAGCTGCGCCGTCGCCTCCTCAGCCGCCTCCGCGTCGCCCACCTCCACGGTCTGAACCGCCGTCCAGGCGTCACGCACCTGCCGGGCGGGCTCGGCGAGCCCGGGGTCGCTCATGCCCGCCGCCTGCAGCCCGGACGCCAGCGCGTCGAGGCCGTCGGCGAGAGCACCGACCTTCTCGTCGATGCCGGCAATCGTCCCCGGCAGCGTGTCCACGGCCGCCTGCGCCTCGTCGCGATGCGCCTCGAGGTCTCCGATCGTCATACCGGAGTCCTCGTCGATCACGATCTCGTCGATGTTGCCTCGCGCGGCGTCGAGGGCCGCCTGGCCGTCGCGGAGCTGCTGCTCGGCTCCCGGAAGCGCGGCCTCGTACGCGGCGAGGCCCTCCCGATGCTCCGCGAGGCCCGCCTCGTACTCCGCCGCGCCGTCCTCGAGCTCGCGGCGGCTCTCGTCGATCGTGGCCTGGGCGTCGTCGAGCTGTGCCATCGCGTCCGCGCGCTGCTCGTCCAGCTCGCGCTGGCCGTCGGCCACCTCGGCGCGCCCCTCGTCGAGCTCCCGCTGCGCGTCGTCAAGCTCGGCCTCGGCATCGGCCAGCTCGTCGAGCGCTTCGGCCTCCGCCCCGTCCACCTCTTCGTTCGCGTCGGAGCGAATCTGGTCGCCGCGGGCGCGCTCGCGCTCGGCGCGTGCCTTCTCGACGCTCCGGAACACCTCGTCGACGATCTCCTCGTACTCGGCCGAGTAGCACAGCGGCGCCTCCGCGCCGTCGAACATGACGTACGCCACGGTGTAGACGTCCGGGTCGATGACCTCGTCGGCCACCACGAAGAACGAGTACTGCGAGCCGCCGCTCGAGCGGAACGACATCGTGCCCTCGCCCGCGTTGATCTCCATCGGGTCGAGCACCGAGCCCACGATCGTGTACTCGCCGAGCTCGAAGACCTCGGTCGAGCCGGAGTCCAGCGCGTCGAGGCCATCGTCCTTCTCGGCGTCGTCGTCCTGGTCGTCGTCACCGTGGAAGCTCACCGAGTCCCCGATCGAGAGCCCGGAGTCCTTGAGGTAGCGCTGGGTGACGGCCACCTCGCCCGCCGCCTCCGGCAGGCGCCCCTCCAGCACGAGCGGCTCGTTCAGACCGCTCGACGAGAGGGCCTTGACGTCGACCTTCTCGGACGCAGACCCCACCGTCGTGTAGGCGGTCTCGGACCAGCCGCCCTCCGCGGTCTCGACGCCGTCGAGCGCGGCGAGCGCGGCCACGTCCTCGTCCGTGAGACCGAGCGTGGACTGAACGCGCACGTCGAAGAGACCCTGCTCGTCAAAGAAGCAATCTGCCGAGTTGCGCAGGTCGACGCAGGCGGCGCGCAGGCCAACGAGCATCGTCACGCCGAGCGCCGTGATCGTGGTCAGCGCCACGAAGCGCTTGAGGCTCCCGCTCACCGTACGCAGGATGCCCCTGGCAAAGGCTGACGTGTCGCGACGGGCTGCCATGCGCTACCACTCGATCTCCGCGATCGGCTTGGGCTCGGGGTTCCTGGTCATGGCGGTGACGCGCCCGCTCTTGAAGCGGATGAGGCGGTCGGCCATGTCGGCCAGAGCCGCGTTGTGCGTGACGACCACGACCGTGATGCCCTCCACGCGGCACATGTCCTGCAGGAGCTGCAGGATCTGCTTGCCCGTCTGGTAGTCGAGGGCGCCGGTGGGCTCGTCGCACAGCAGCAGCTTGGGGTTCTTGGCCAGGGCGCGCGCGATGGATACGCGCTGCTGCTCGCCGCCGGAGAGCTGCGCCGGGAAGTTGCCCAGGCGCGCGGACAGCCCCACCTTGGCGAGCGTCTCCTCGGGGTCGAGCGAGTCCGGGCAGATCTGCGTGGCAAGCTCCACGTTCTCGAGCGCCGTGAGGTTGGGCACGAGGTTGTAGAACTGGAAGACGAAGCCCACGTCCGCGCGCCGGTACAGGACGAGGTCGTCCTCGCCCGCGTGGCTGATGTCGCGGCCGTCCACGCGCACGACCCCCGAGGAGGCGCTGTCCATGCCGCCCAGGATGTTGAGTGCGGTGGTCTTGCCCGCGCCAGACTGGCCGAGGATGACGGCGAGCTCGCCCTTCTCGACCTCGAAGGTCGCCCCGTCCAAGGCGTTTATCTTGGCGTCGCCCTCGCCGTAGGTGCGCACGACGTCGGTGAACTCGATGTAGGCCATCCCAGCTCCGATTGCTCGACAGCGTGTTGTCTAATCGAAGTATACTGGGGTCGGCGGACGAGAAGAACCAGCGCTCGACAAGCGCGCCCCAAGTGTCGCGCCC
This sequence comes from Atopobiaceae bacterium, assembly GCA_030525685.1. GTDB lineage: Bacteria > Actinomycetota > Coriobacteriia > Coriobacteriales > Atopobiaceae > Thermophilibacter. Next base: position 65,342 of record JAUNEG010000010.1, read on the forward strand.
TTCTCGGCGCCGCCACAAAGCCTAAGGGAGCCGCCATGAAGAAGCAGCCGCAGGTCACCGAGCAGACGCGAGCCAACCTCCGCCAGGCGTTCTGGGAGCTCTACGCCGAGCGGCCCGTCGAGCGGATATCGGTGCGCGAGATCACCGACCGCGCCGGCTACAACCGCGCCACCTTCTACCTCTACTACCACGACGTCTACGAGCTGCTCGAGGAGATCGAGGGCACGGTGCTCGGCAACATCGAGCGGCTCGTGCAGGGACGCCTGCTCCAGGGTGACACCCTCGACTTCTCGCAGCACATGGGACTCATCCTGCGCCTCGCCCGGCGCTCGCGCGACTACACGCGCGTCCTTCTCGGCCCGCACGGCGACCCCGCGTTCTCCGACCGCCTCAAGCAGATCATCAGCCCGCTCGTGGACCGCTTCTTCCTGCCCGAGGCGGGGCTGGACGAAGGGGCGAGCGGCATCGTGCGCGAGTTCTACCTCTCCGGCATCCTCGCGATCATCCGCACCTGGACGGCCGATGACGACCCCATGCCCATAGACCAGCTCATCCATCTCGTCATGCGCATCGTGCAGTGAGCGCGCCGGGCGCGTGTCCCAAAATCGGCAGAGTTCCGCGGCCTGGGCTCTCCGTCGTCTTAAAACAGGCGACCTTCCCCGACCGCAGGCGCACACACGGCGAGAAGGTCGGCTATTCCGGGACAAGACTCGGAGAAGGTCGGCGATTCCGGGGCTCGCATTCCTTGGTCGTCGGGAAGGTCGGCGATTCCGGGACGCCGGGGCGGCAGAGCCGGAGAACATCCCGGATTATGGGACGCCCCGCCCTGTCCCGCCGAGCCACCTAGTTCTTGCGGAAGAAGGCGAGCGCGATGGCGCCCGGGCCCACGTGCGTGCCGATCGTGGCGCCCACGGAGCAGATGGGGAGGTCCTCCTCGGCGACCTTGTCCTCCCAGATGGCGCGGTTGTCGTCAAGGTACTTGTGAAGCACCGTCTGCGAGAGGCCCGTGTACCCCAGCAAGATCGGCATGGTCAGGTCGACGCCGTACTTCTCGACCTGCTGGTGCAGCTGGTTGCGGCCGTTCTTGGAGCCGCGCGCCTTGCCGAGCATCACGACCTCGCCGTCCTCCACGCCCACGACGGGCTTGATGGAGAGCAGCTCGCCGATGGTGCCCACGCTCTTGGGGATGCGGCCACCGCGCTTGAGGTACTCCAGCGTGTCGAGCAGGGCGAGCAGGCGCACGCGCCCCACGGCCTCCTCGACCCTCTGGGCGATCTCGGCCGCGCCCAGGCCCTCGTCGACGAGCCGCAGCGCATAGAGCACGAGGACCCCCTGGCCGATCGTGGCGTTCTTGCCGTCGACCACGTGGACCTCGGGATAGTCCGCCGCGGCCGTCACGGCGCTCTGGTAGGTGCCGGAGAGCGCGGAGGACAGCGTGATCACCACGGCCTCCTCGCCCGCCGCGCGCACCCGATCGAAGACCTGCGCGTACTGGTAGGGCGTGGCCTGGCTCGTCTTGGGGAGCTCGTCGCTCTCTATCAGCAGCTCGAAGAAGCGCTCGTTGGTGAGGTCGACGCCGTCCGCATACGTGGTCTCGCCAAACGTGATGCCCAGCGGCAGCACCGTGAGGCGCGGGTCGCTCTGGCCGGGGATGTCAAAGCCGGAGTCGGTGATGATGCGGACGGGCATGTCCCTTCCTTTCTTCGTCCCGGAAGACGCGTCTCGCGCCTAGTCGCGCGCGAAGGTCCTGAGCTTCTCGAGGATGTGGTTGAGCGAATCGTACATCTGCATGCGCTGACGCAGGGCGAGCTCCCCGCCGGCCTCGTCGAGGACTCGGTGAATGATGTCGTCGAGCGGACGCGCGGCCTCGTAGCCCTTCTCGGTGAGGCGGATGGGGGCGCGGTAGCGAGAGGCGTCGTCATCGGAGCCCCCCACTTCCACAAAGCCGTCCTCGGCCAAGTGCGCCACGGTGCGCGACATTGCGGCACGGCTCACGTCGGCCATGCGCGCGAGCTCCGAGGCAGCGAGCCCCTCGGGGTGCTTGACCAGGTAGTAGAGGCACATCACATCCGAGCCGCGAAAGCCGAGCCGCCTGGCCTCGGCCGTCTTGATGCGCTGGATCTCCTTGTTGAGGGTGGCGATGATGCCCACGAAGTCCTCGAAGCGCTGCTCGGTCACGCCGACTCTCCCCTGTCAGGGCCCTCCGGGCCCGCACCGTCAATGTTAACTAATCAACATTATTCCCGAGAAGGACGGCGCTTCAACCGCAGCCACGCGATATTCACATGGGCAGCGATTGTTTCGTCCGGGAAAACACCCTTGCGCGCAGGGCGGCGGGCGCGTATTGTGACGGCAAGCACAGAGACGCCTTCGGGCCGAGCACAGAGAGGAGCGCCAGACATGAGTCGCATCGCACGCACGTCCATGAACTGGTGGTGGCGCAGCCTCTCCGCGGTCGGTCGATCGTGAGTCTTCTGCGCCGAAAATAGCGCTTGAAGGGCTCCCGGGCGACCGGGGGCCCTTTTTTCGTGGCCACGAGAGGACCCACGCCACCCGGGTGCCGGAAGCGCCCAAGCCGAGAAGAACCTCCTCCAGAAAGGAACTGCCATGTCCCAGAACGTCACCAGCCAGAGCGCCCAGCCCGTCGCCCGCACCGTCGCCACCGCCGATCACGGCAAGCTCGACGTCCAGGCCCTCGTACTTCTCGCCGTCCTTCTCGCCGCCGGCTTCATCCTCAACTTCACCGTCGGCAAGGCCATCTCCGGCATCTCGGGCGGCCTCATCAGCCCCGAGTTCATCATCTCCGCCTTCTGCCTCACCATCCTCGTGGTGCGGCCCAACGTGGGCCAGGCCCTCGTGATCGGCCTCATCTCGGCCGCCGTCATCCAGATCACCACCACCTCGCCCTTCATCGACTTCGCCGCCGAGGGCATCGCCGCCATGCTCATGGCGCTCATCGTGCGCGCCGGCATGGAGAGCGGCGCCAAGAAGGCCATCCCGCTCATCGGCTCCTTTGTCACCACGACGGTCTCCGGCGTGATCTTCATGCTCATCAAGATCGCCATGGTGGGCGCCGCAGGCGAGCTTGCCGCCGCCATGCTCCCCGTGGTCCTGCTCACCGCCGTCTTCAACGCCCTTCTGGTGCAGGCCCTCTACCTTCCCATCAGGAAGGCCCTCAAGCTCGCCGACTAGTGTGACAATGTCATGACAAACGACCCCGTCACCTTTGTCAGGACTGAAAGGCACCCATGACCGAGGGACCATCTACGATCATCCGGCTCGACGACGTCTCGTTCACGTACGCGGACGCCGTCGAGCCGGCGCTCGACCACGTCACCCTGGAGGTCCCCGAGGGGGGCTTCGTCGGCGTCATCGGCCCTTCCGGCGCCGGCAAGTCCACGCTCGCCGCGCTGCTCTCGGGCGCCATCCCCCACCACTACCGGGGGACCCTCTTTGGCTCCACGCTCGTGGACGGCCGCGACACCTGCGAGGTCACGCTCACGGACATCTCCCGCACGGTGGGCAGCGTGGCGCAGGACATCGACTCGCAGATGGTCGCCTCCGCCGTGGAGGACGAGATGCTCTTCGGCCTTGAGAACTTCGGCGTGCCGCACGACGAGATAGAGTCCCGCATCACGGGGGCGCTCGAGGCGTGCGGGGTGCTCGACCTGCGCGAGCGCGAGATCGCCACGCTCTCCGGCGGCCAGAAGCAGAAGGTCGCCATCGCCGCCATCCTGGCCCTGCGCCCGCGCGTGCTCGTGCTCGACGAGCCCACGGCGGCGCTCGACCCCGCCTCCTCCACCGCCGTCTTCGACACCCTGCGCGCGCTCAACGCGGAGGGGGTGACGGTGGTGGTGATAGAGCAGAAGGTGGCGCTGCTCACCGCCTACTGCGACCGCGTGGTCGTCCTGAGCGAGGGCCGCGTCGCCTTTGACGGCGCGGCCCGCGAGGTCTTCTCGCATGCCGACGAGCTGCGCGCCCTCGGCGTGGACAGCCCGCGCGTGGCGCGCGTCTCCAACAGCCTGGCGCAGCACGGGGTCATCCCGCCGGCCCCGCCCTGCCTGAGCGTGGCGGAGGCGGAGGGGCTCGTGGCCGGGCTCGTGCGCGGCCGCACCGGACGCGGCGCCAACATCGTGCCCTTCCGCGCGGGCTCGCGCCACATCCCCGCCGCGGGCGCGCGACCCGCCGGCGCCACGCCCGTCGTGAGCTTTCGCGACGTCCGCTTTGCCTACCCGGGGAGTGGCGCCTGCGTGACCGACCTCACCTTCGACGTCTATCCCGGCGAGCTCGTGGGCGTCATCGGCCAGAACGGTGCCGGCAAGACCACGCTCACCAAGCTCCTGAACGGCCTGCTGCGCCCCTCGTCCGGCTCCATCCGCGTGGCTGGGCTCGACATGCGCGACACCCCCACGAGTACCGTGGCCGCGCACGTCTCCACGCTCTTCCAGAACCCGGACCGCCAGATCTGCAAGGAGACCGTCCTCGAGGAGGTCGCCTTTGGCCTCGAGCTCACGGGCGTGCCCGCCGCCGAGGCCCGCGAGCGAGCCCGCGCGGTGGCTGGGCGCTTTGGGCTGCCTCTCGACGAGGCGCCCTTCTCGCTCTCTTGCGGGCAGCGCCAGATGGTCGCCCTTGCCTCCGTCGTGGTGATGGAGCCCGAGGTCATCCTGCTTGACGAGCCCACGAGCGGCCTTGACTACCGCGAGTGCATGACCGTCATGGAGACGGTGCGCGAGATGGCCGACCGGGGATGCGCCGTCATCATGGTCTGCCACGACATGGAGGTCGTCTCGGACTTTGCCGAGCGGCTCTTGGTCATGGCGGACGGGCGCATCCTTGGGCAGGGCGAGACGCCGGAGGTCTTTGCGGACGTCGAGCTCATGGACCGCGCCCGCGTGAAGCCGCCGCAGATCATCGCCCTCTCGACCGCCCTCGCGCGCGACGTCTCGCGCGAGTTTGCGGGCGTGAGCCAGGTCTCGGGCATCGTCGACCTTGTGAGGGAGCTGGTCAGCCATGATTAACGTCATCGACTACGTTCCCGGGCAGACGCTCCTCCACCGCCTCAACCCCGTGGCCAAGCTCGCGCTGGCCGCCGCCATCATCGCGGCCACCTTCCTCGCGGACACCTACGTCATGCTCCTCGGGCTTCTCGCCCTCACGTTTGCGCTCGCGGCGTACGCCGGGGTGGCGGGAAGGCTCGCGCCCCTGCTCAAGGTGCTCGTCCCGCTTGCTGTGGTGATGTTTGCGCTGCAGCTCGTCTTTGTGCGGACCGGCTCGCCCGTCTGGGGGATCGTCACCACCGACGGCCTGGTCACGGGCTCCAAGGTATGCCTGCGCCTGCTCGGCGTGGCGCTGCCGCTCGTGCTCGTGCTCACGGTGACCAAGCTCACCGACCTCGCCAACGCGTGCGTGGAGGTGCTCCACGTGCCGTACCGCTACGCGTTCACCTTCACTACCGCACTGCGCTTCGTCCCCGTGTTCTCACAGGAGATGAACGCCATTATGGAGGCGCAGACCGCGCGCGGCGTGCAGTACGACACCAAGAACCCCTTCAAGAAGCTGCAGCTCATGCTGCCCCTCTGCGTCCCCCTGCTCGTGAGCTCCGTCGGCCGCACCGACGCCACCGCCCTCGCCGCCGAGCAGCGCGGCTTCTACCTGCGCACGCGCGAGAGCAGCTACAAGCGCTACCCGCTCGCCGCGCGCAACTGGCTCGCGCTTGCGTGTTGCGTGGCGCTCGTCGCGCTGGGCGTGGCGTTCTAGGGAGCGCGGCCGGCACGGCAGTGCGGCTCACCCGCCCCGCGATTAACGCGCACTCGTGCACGCTCTTCTCGCGTTTCCCCAGTTGAGCGAGAAGAACCTCTGCACGAGTGCGCGTTAATCGTCCGACACAAGCTGAGGCGGGCGCCCCGAGGGGCGCCCGCGCGCTTCGTTGCCGTCAGCGGCTAGTCGTCGTAGCGATCGTCCAGGTCGTCATCGCGGTCGTCGCGATCGTCATC
>JAUNEG010000028.1 GCA_030525685.1 Atopobiaceae bacterium
CCGAGGAGGCCGCCGCCAAGAAGGCCGCCACGGCGGCCAAGGCCGCCGAGACGGCCAAGCGGGCCGCCGAGGACGCCACGAAGGCCGAGGCCGAGGCTGCCGCCGCCCCCGCCGAGGAGCCCGCTGCCGAGGCTGTCGCCGAGGAGACCACCGAGGCCGCCGAGTAGCGAACGCCCCCAAGCGCGTCCGGCGCCCCCACGGGTTTCTCGCCCGCGGGGGCGTCTTTTTATGCCGCGACCGGCCCGCCGGCGGCTGTCCGGGCCGAGCGCTCGTACATATCTCAGAGTTCAAAACCGGTCAAAATCGCGTTCTCCCAGCTAGTGGGCTGGTGACGGTTTTTCAAACTCCGAGATATGTGTGAGCGCTCGCGCTGCCCGCCCGCCGAGAAGAGCCTCGGCCCCGCGCGCCCGCTACTCCGCGCGCGACAGCGCGAACGCGTCCGTGTACGTGACCGTGCGCTCGTGCGGTATGAACAGGATCGTGTCGGTGTGGGTGTGGGAGCTCTCCACCAGCGCCTCCACGCGCCCGGGGTCGTCCTTCGTCCCAAAGCGCAGCGTCAGCGTCACCGTGCCACCCACGTCCTCGGGCAGCGTGGCGACGAACTCGAGCGGGCCGTCGCCCGCGCCGTCCCCGGTCAGCCGTGCCAGGAACCCCACATTCTCGAATGAGAGGTCGCCCTCGCAGGACTCGCTGTCGTCGGCCGGGTGGGCATGGTAGTGGGCGACGCCGCTCAGCTCGCCGGACAGCATGACGGTAGAGTCGGTGATGCTCGTTCCGATGACGTTGACCGTGAGTCCCGCCGAGCGTCCCGCCAGGCACTTGGTCCCGTCGGTCTCCTGGCTCTGGAACGCGCCCTCCCAGACGCCGAGCAGCGAGTCCAGGACGGGGGTGCGCGCCCCCTCGGAGACGCTCATGTCGGAGACGCTCCACTGCCCGCTCGCCTGCGCGAACGAGAAGGTCACGGTGAGTCGGCACTCGTATGAGAGGAACGCGTCGCCGCGCGTGAACGTGAGCTCCAGGGTGTCCGTCTGGGCGCCCTCGTCGAAGGAGCCGCCCCCCACGGCCGCGGAAGCGTCGGCGTAGAGGGCGGCGAGGCTCGGCTCGCCCTCGTCGGAGGCCTCGTCGGCGCGGGCGAGCAGCGTCTGGGCGTTGAGCAGGACCTTCTCCTGGTCCACGCCGCCCGTCGCGTGCCAGGCCACCCCGCCGTCCTCGACCCCGGGCAGCACGGACCAGGCGCCGTCGACGAGCGCGTAGCCCAGCGTCGCCGCGCGCGTGGCGCTCACGGACTGCCCGCCGTAGGTGACCACGACCTCCGCCGTGGCATATCCCGAGGCGCCGAACGCCGTGCCCGCCCCCTCGGGGGCCGAGTCGGCGCGTGCGAGGGAGCGAACCTCGACGCCCTGCGCCACGAGGGGCGTGTCCGTCCCGTAGGTCCCGCCCGAGAACTCGGGGACCCCCAGGAGCTCGCGGGCGTCGGACTCGACGGTCGCGGCGTCGGGCAGGGTGGCCGCCCGCACGAACGCGATCCCGAGAAGCGCCACGACGACGCAGGCCATGAGGACGAGCGCCCCGGTCACGGCGCGGTGCCGCCGCGCGATCCCGACCACGAGCGCCACGCGGCGGCGCACGTAGTCGCCGGCCGTCCGGCCGACGTCGCGCAGGCGCGGCGCCTCGGCGCGCCCGTCCGGGCGCCGCGGCGCGCCCTCGTCCGCGAGGGGCCGCCGCAGGGTGCGCTCCGCCTCGGGGCGGTCGAGCTCCTCGGTGGGCTGCTCGGGGGCGTCGACCGCCCGGGCCGCGCGGTCCTTCTCGTCCTCTGTGCCCGTGTCCAGCTTGCGCTCGGAATCAGACATGGTTCCTCCCTCTGTGCAGGATGCGTCTAGTGTCTCACAAGCCGCTCGGGGTATGATAGAAAGGCTAGAGACTCACTCAGGGAGAAGAACGATGCGAGAGAAGCTGCTCAAGATCATCCAGGCCTACGAGGAGCTGGAGAAGAAGCTCATGGACCCGGCCGTGGTCTCCGACCCCAAGGAGTACGCGCGCTTGGCCAAGGAGCACGCCAGCCAGACCGAGCTCGTGACCCGCGCCCGCGAGTACCTGGCCGCCCTCGACGACATCGAGGCCGCCAAGGAGATGCTCCACGAGGCCGACGCCGACGAGAAGGCCATGCTCCAGGAGGACATCACCGCCAACGAGGCCAAGCTCCCGGCCCTCGAGGAGGACATCAAGTACCTGCTCATCCCGGCCGACCCCAACGACGAGAAGGACACAATCGTGGAGATCCGCGCCGGCGTCGGCGGCGACGAGGCGGCCATCTTCGCGGGCGACCTGCTCAAGATGTACCAGCACTTCTGCGACGGCCGCGGCTGGAAGATAGAGGTCCTCTCGTCCAGCCCGTCGGAGGCCGGCGGCTTCAAGACCATCGAGTTCAAGGTCACGGGCGACAAGGTGTACTCCGTCATGAAGTACGAGAGCGGCGTCCACCGCGTCCAGCGCGTTCCCAAGACCGAGAGCCAGGGACGCATCCAGACCTCCACGGCCACCGTGGCGGTCCTTCCCGAGGCGGACGAGATCGACATCCAGATCGACCCCGGCGACCTGCGCATCGACACCTACTGCGCGTCCGGCCCCGGCGGCCAGTGCGTCAACACCACCTACTCGGCGGTGCGCATCACCCACCTGCCCACCAACACCGTGGTGCAGTCGCAGGACCAGCGCTCGCAGATCCAGAACCGCGAGGTCTGCATGCAGATGCTGCGCGCCCGCCTCTACGAGATGGAGCTCGAGAAGCAGCAGGCCGAGCAGGGTGCGGCGCGCCTCTCGCAGATCGGCCACGGCAACCGCTCCGAGAAGATCCGCACCTACAACCAGCCGCAGGACCGCGTGACCGACCACCGCATCGGCTTCAACGGCACCTACAACGGCGTGCTGCTGGGCGACACGCTCCCCAGCGTCATCGAGGCGCTGGCCGCCGCCGAGCGTGCGGAGAAGCTCGCCCAGGCGGTGTAGGGCGTGCCCGCGACCGAGCCCTGGACCATAAAGCGCATACTCGACTGGACGAGCGGCTACCTCGAGCGCAAGGGTGACGAGCACCCGCGCCTCTCGGCGGAGTGGCTGCTCGCGGCCGTGACGGGCCTCTCCCGCGTCGAGCTCTACGTCAACTTCGACCGCCCGCTCGAGCCAGCCGAGCTCTCCGCCATGCACGAGGCGATCGAGCGCCGGGCGGCCGGCGAGCCCCTCCAGTACGTGACCGGCGAGATGCCCTTTCGCCACATCGTCCTGCGCTGCGAGCGGGGCGTGCTCATACCGCGCCCCGAGACGGAGATCCTGGTGGACGCCGCCCTCGAGGGCGTGGACGGCGCGGCCGAGAAGGACGGGGACGCAGAGGCTCCCGTCCGCGTGCTCGAGGTCGGCACCGGCACCGGCTGCATAGCGCTCTCGGTGGCCTCGGAGCGACCGGGCACCCACGTCACGGCGACCGACCTCTCCCCACGCGCCGTCGAGCTCGCGAGCCGCAACCGCGAGGCGCTCGGCCTCGAGGAGGCGGTCGACGTCGTGGAGTGCGACCTCGCGTCGGGCGTCGACCCCGAGCTCATGGGCACGTTCTCGGTGCTCGTCTCCAACCCGCCCTACATCCCCACGCGCGTGCTCGCCGAGGAGGTGCCCGCCGAGGTCGCCGACTTCGAGCCGGGGCTCGCGCTCGACGGGGGAGAGGACGGCCTGGACGTGTTCCGCCGCCTGCTCGACCTTGCGCCCGTCGCCCTGGCGCCGGGCGGCATGCTCGCCGTCGAGCTCTTCGAGGGGTCCCTCGCGGACGCCGCCGCGCTCGTGCGCGCCCGTGACGTCTGGGCGTCGGTCGAGGTGCGCGAGGACCTGACGCACCGCCCGAGGATCCTCGTGGCCGTGAGGGAGGGGTAGCCGTGGGCGCCGTGCTTCTCGCCAGTCAGGCCGATCCCAGCCCGGAGGTCGTGGGCCGCGCCGCCGCCGTCCTGCGCGCCGAGGGCGTCGCCGTGCTGCCCACGGACTCCGTCTACGGGATCTGCTGCGCCGCTCTGCCGGGCAACCCGGCGCACGCGCGCATCTTCGACATCAAGCGGCGCGACCGCGCGCAGACGCTGCCGTGGTTCGTCGCCGACCCCGCCGACCTGGCCCGCTACGGGCGGGACGTCCCCGCCTGGGCGCTTAAGCTCGCCGAGCGCCACTGGCCGGGCGCACTCACGATCGTGGTCCGTGCCTCGGACGCCGTGCCCCCCGAGTACGCCCAGCCCGGCGAGGCCGGCGCGACGATCGCCCTGCGCGTCCCCGACTCCGAGCTGGACCGCGCCATCGTCCGCGCGCTCGGGTGCCCGCTCGCCCAGACGAGCGCCAACACGCACGGCGCCCCCGCCGCCACCTCGGGCGCGGGGCTCGATCCTGCCATCGTCGCCGCGGCGGACCTCGTGATCGACGCCGGGGCGGCTCCCGTGGGCGTGGCCTCCACCATCGTCGACGCCACGGGGCCCGAGCCGCGCGTCCTGCGCGCCGGCGCCCTCACCGAGGCCGACGTCCTTCTCGCCGCGCGCCGCCCGACGGAGCCGCCTGCTTAAGGAACCGGGGTGGTTGCAGGTTCTCCGCGACCGGGGGCTTAAGAAATCGGAGTAGTTGTAGGTCCCGGCAGCCTCATGTGCTGGCGAGAAGTACTTCTCGCCGACGAAACCCCAGTTGACCGTGGATCGCTCGTCCTTCTCGCCGTCGCATGGCGCCCCCGAAGGTGCAACTACCCCGAAATCCTAAGCACAAAGCCCCGGCCGACCTGCAACTACTCGGTATTTCTAAGCATCCGGGCGCGCCGAGAGTCCGAGAGGTGCCGAGAAGCGCTTCTCGCCGCGCGCTGAGACGCCGCGTGCCGCGGCGGTCCCGGGTCGGCAAGTGATACCCTAGGAAAAGCGCCGAGGACCACGTCGGGGAGGAGACCCATGCGTATCGCCATCGCTTCCGACCATGCCGGCTTCGTCCAGAAGGACCCGCTCGCAGAGTACCTGCGCGCCCAGGGTCACGAGGTCGTCGACTGCGGCCCCGACTCCGACGAGCGCTGCGACTACCCCGACTACGCGGACAAGGTCGCCCGCCGCGTCGCCCGCGGCGAGGTCGACCGCGGCGTGATCATCTGCGGCACCGGCCTCGGCATCGCCATGACGGCGGACAAGGTCGCCGGCGTGCGCGCCACCCCCATCCAGACCGTCGAGTTCGCGCGCCTCGCCCGCGAGCACAACGACGCCAACGTCATCGGCCTCTCGGGCCGCTTCGTCTCGCTCGAGGACAACGAGAAGATCCTCGATGCGTTCCTCACCACCGAGTTCGGCGGCGGCCGTCACGCCGCGCGCGTCGAGAAGATGATGCGCGAGGACGACCCCGCCTTCCCCGGCGTCGAAGCCTAGGGGAGAGCCAGCCGCCCGGCGCCCGACCGTCGCCGCGCCATCGCAACAAGGAGGCCCCATGAACTACGAGCACCTGGTCGCGTCCGATCCCGAGGTCTTTGCCGCGGTCGACAACGAGCTGCGCCGCCAGCGCTCCTCGATCGAGCTCATCGCCTCGGAGAACTTCGTCTCGATGGCGGTGATGGAGGCGGTGGGCTCCCCGCTCACCAACAAGTATGCCGAGGGCCTGCCCGGCAAGCGCTACTACGGCGGCTGCTGGGCGGTCGACGTGGTGGAGGACCTCGCCCGCGAGCGCGCCAAGCGCCTCTTCGGTGCCGGCTTCGCCAACGTGCAGCCCCACTCCGGCGCCCAGGCCAACTACGCCGCGCTCGCGGCGCTCGCCCAGCCCGGCGACACGATTCTCGGCATGGCGCTGGACAACGGCGGCCACCTCACGCACGGCTCGCCCGCCAACTTCTCCGGCAAGCTCTACAACGTGGTCTCCTACGGCGTGGACGAGAAGACCGAGCTGATCGACATGGACGCCGTGGAGGCCCTGGCCCGCGAGCACAGCCCCAAGGTGATCATCGCCGGCGCCTCCGCCTATCCCCGCATCATCGACTTCGCGCGCTTCGCCGAGATCGCGCACGCCGTCGGCGCCTACCTCATGGTGGACATGGCCCACATCGCCGGCCTCGTGGCCACCGGGCGCCACCCCAGCCCCGTGCCGCACGCCGACGTGGTGACCACCACCACGCACAAGACGCTGCGCGGCCCGCGCGGCGGCCTCATCCTCGCGAACGACCCCGACCTTGCCAAGAAGGTCGACTCCGCCGTCTTCCCCGGCAGCCAGGGCGGCCCGCTCGAGCACGTGATCGCCGGCAAGGCCGTGGCCTTCGGCGAGGCGCTCGCCCCCGAGTTCGCCGCCTACACGGACGCGATCCTCGCCAACGCCCGCGCCCTCGGGCGCGGCATGGAGTCGCGCGGCCTGCGCCTGGTCTCCGGCGGCACGGACAACCACCTGCTGCTCGTCGACCTCACGGCTGCCGGCGACGTCACGGGAAAGGACGCCGAGCGCGCGCTCGACGAGGTCGGCATCACCGTCAACAAGAACACCATCCCCGGCGAGAAGCGCTCCCCGTTCGTCACGAGCGGCATCCGCGTGGGCTCGGCCGCTGCCACCACGCGCGGCTTCTCCGAGCGCGAGTGCGAGCGCATCGGCGAGCTCATCGGCGACGTGGTGACCAACCTGGGCGACGAGGGCGTGACCGAGCGCGTCTCCTTCGAGGTGCGCGAGCTCCTCGACACCCACCCGCTCTACCCCGAGCTGTAAATTGGGGACAGCCCCCAATTTACAGAGTGCGCAGATACAAGAGAGAAGGGACCCACCATGGCAGAAGAGTTCGACCCCACGCGCTTCACGGTCATCGACCACCCGCTCGTCCAGCACAAGCTGCACATCCTGCGGGACAAGGCCACCGGAACCAAGCAGTTCCGCGAGCTGGTGACCGAGCTCGCGATCTTCGAGGGCTACGAGGCCATGCGCGACTTCCCGCTCGAGGACGTCGAGGTCGAGACCCCGCTCGAGACCACCACCTGCAAGCGCGTCTCCGGCAAGAAGGTCGCCATCATCCCGATCCTGCGCGCCGGCCTCGGCATGGTCGACGGCATCCTCCAGCTCGTTCCGTCCGCCCGCGTCGGCCACGTCGGCATGTACCGCGATCCGGAGACCCACGAGCCGCACCAGTACTACTGCAAGTTCCCGGACGACATCGAGAACCGCATCTGCCTGGTCGTCGACCCGATGCTCGCCACGGGCGGCTCGCTCACCGCTGCCATCAAGTTCCTGCGCGACGCCGGCGTGAAGGACATCCGCTGCCTGACGCTCGTCTCGGCGCCCGAGGGCGTCCGCGCCACGCTGGACTTCGACCCGGACGTGCGCCTCTACACCTGCGCGCTCGACCGCTGCCTGAACGACCACGCCTACATCCTGCCCGGCCTCGGCGACGCCGGCGACCGCATCTACGGCACCAAGTAGGCGTCCGCGCGACGGTATGCGCAATCGGCGACGGTATGCGCAACGTTCAGATTCCTGAATCAGCAGGTAGACGACCTGGCGAGAAATCCGACCTCTCGCCAGGTTGCGCATACCCCGGCGCGTTGCGCATACCTCCCTCGTCCGCGCCCCCCATCGCCCGATTGTGGCGAAACGGGGGCGAACGGCGCCCTGCTTGACTATTTCCCCCGGCGCGCTAGAGTTCTCGTGTCCTTAATTCGCTCGGACGGGAGGCGATGCGACGTGGATCCTCAGGTCGCCGTCGTCTCCGGCGCGCTCTTCGGCCTCATGGGCTGCGTCGCGCCGGCCGTCCTGTTCGAGCGGGCTCTGAGGGGGAGCCGCGCGGTCTCACTGGCCGCCGGTATCGCGGCGATGGGTGCCACGTTCCTGACGCTCACCGTCGTCCTGCTCGTGGTGTACACTGCCACGAACACCGGCTTCTTGGAGTTCGGCTGTGCGCTGGTCGCCGCGTTCCTGCTCTTCTGGGGCGTCGAGGCGGCACGGGCCTGGAGGGCGGCCAACGGCCGCACCTCCGCATAGAGGGGAAGGATGATCTTGAATCCTCTGGACCGCCTGGGAGACGAGGTCAACGAGCTCGTAACGAGCTTCACGTCTCAGCCGATCGTCGGATCTCTCGACGCCGTCGGCCTCACGCAGTACACGTTCTGGTTCGCGGTGGCGATAATCCTCATGCTCGTGCTGCTCTTCGTCTTCAAGAAGAAGCAGTCCGCGAGCCTCGTGCCCCAGGGTGCCTTCGTCAACGGCGTCGAGTACGTCGTCGAGTTCGTCCGCGACGACATGTGCAAGGGCCTGCTCGGCGACTCGTGGAAGAAGCACTTCCCGTTCATCGCCACGGTCTTCCTCGTGGTTCTCGCCAACAACATCGTGGGCATCATCCCGGGCTGCAGGCCGGGCACCGGCACCATCTCCACCACCGCCGCGCTCGCGCTCTGCTCGTTTGTCTACTTCATCGTCTGCGGCGTCAAGAAGAAGGGTGCCTTCGGCTATGTCAAGAGCCTCGCGCCCGAGGGCGTGGCGTTCCCGCTCAACGCCCTGGTGTGGCTGATCGAGGTCTTCTCCACGATCCTGCGCCTGGTCACCCTCGCCGTCCGACTCTTCTGCAACCTCTTCGCCGGCCACGTGGTCATGGGCACCTTCGCCATCCTGGCGTCGCTGTTCTTCGAGCCCATGATCGAGGCCTTCTCCGCGCTCACCGCCGTCCAGGCGGGGGCGTCGGTCCTGTGGGTCGCCATCCTCCTCGTCATCTACGCCGTGGAGATCGTGGTCGCCTGCGTGCAGGCCTACGTCTTCGCGCTGCTCTCCGCCGTCTACGTGCAGATCGCGGAGTCCGAGGAGGAATAGGGACAGGGCAACTCGCGCCCGCACGGGCGCTGAGATAGCAGTTGGTTCTAAGCGCGCCCCGCACTTATCGAGAAGAACGACAGGGGCGCACGTCAAAGGAGGAACAGTGGGTGCTCTCGGTGTAATCGGTTATGGTCTCGGCGTCATCGGCGCTGGTCTCGGCATCGGTCTCGCCGCCTACGGCGTCGCTCAGGGCATGGCTCGTCAGCCTGAGGTTCAGGGACGTCTGTTCACGGTCTTCATCCTGGGCTCCGCCTTCGTCGAGGCCCTCGCCCTGATCGGCTTCGTCGTCAGCCTCATCGTCAAGTAGCGCTGTCGAACGATTCCCAGTGGAGGCTCGCATGAAGAACACAGCCATGAGGTTGGCCACCTGCGCGAGCGCCGTCGTCGGCGGCGCCCTGGGCACGCCCGTCGCGGCCCTCGCCGAGGAGTCGGCGGTCGGCCCCGACATTCTGATGCCCAAGATGGCGGAGTTCATCCCCGCGCTTATCGCCTTCCTCATCATCCTCGTCATCATGGCCAAGCTCGTGTGGCC
Organism: Atopobiaceae bacterium; assembly: GCA_030525685.1. Taxonomy (GTDB): domain Bacteria; phylum Actinomycetota; class Coriobacteriia; order Coriobacteriales; family Atopobiaceae; genus Thermophilibacter. The sequence goes on from JAUNEG010000028.1 coordinate 9,347, forward strand.
GCCGGTGCTGGAGATGATGGAGAAGCGCCAGCAGAAGATCCAGTCCGACCTCGACGCCGCGGAGCGCTCCAAGCTCCAGGCCGCCGAGGAGGCCAAGAGCTACGAGGCCAAGATTCTCGACGCGCACCACGAGGCCGACGCCATCGTCGCCAAGGCCAAGAAGGAGGCCGAGGAGGTCCGCTCCGCGGTTCTCGCCAAGGCCCAGCGCGAGGCGGCCGACATCATCGCCAAGGCCCACGGCGCCGTGGACTCCGAGCGCCACAAGGCCATGATCGAGCTCTCCAGCTCCGTCGTGGACCTCTCCGTCGAGATTGCCAGCAAGATCATCGGCAACGACCTCTCCGTCGAGGAGCAGCGCAGGCTCGCCGAGAAGTATCTCGCGGAAGTGGGCAAGTCCGATGGGCGCTAAGCGGGTTGACGCCGAGAAGGTCGAGGCGTACACCAGGGCGCTTCTGGAGGCCGCCCGCTCCGAGGGCCGCGCCAACGCGGACCTCGTTCAGTGGCAGCACGCCCAGAAGTTCACGCCCGAGGTGCTGGAGACCCTTGCCGCCATGCAGCACGAGGACGACCTCGACCTCGTCGAGGCGGTCGCCAAGCAGTACAAGGAGCTTCTCGACGCGCAGGACACCACGGTCTCGGTGACCGTGACCACCGCCGTCCCCATGGACGACGAGCTCCGCGCCAAGGTGCGCGCCAAGACCGAGAAGGACCTCGGTGCGCCCGTCTACCTCGTCGAGCGCATTGACCCGGCGATCATCGGCGGCATCATGCTCGAGGTGCGCGGCAAGCGCTACGACGCCTCCGTGCGCGCCCAGCTCGCCAACATCCGCAAGACCCTCTCGTCTACCTTCATCGAAGGCGAGGAACACTAATGGAAACCATCAGCTCCGAGAAGATCATGAGCACGCTGCGCGAGGAGCTCGCGCAGATCAACGCCACGGTCGACCGGCAGGAGGCCTCGGTCGTCACCGAGGTCGCCGACGGCATCGCGCGCGTCTCGGGACTCAAGACCGCCATGGCGGGCGAGCTGCTCAAGTTCACGAGCTCGGCCACCGGTCTGGACGTCTATGGCCTGGTCCAGAACCTCGACCAGGACGACGTGGGCGCCGTTCTCTTCGGCGACGCCGAGGAGATCAAGGAGGGCGACGAGTGCCGCACCACCGGGCGCGTCATGGACATCCCGGTCGGTCACGCCATGCTCGGCCGCGTGGTCAACCCGCTCGGCCAGCCGATCGACGGCCTCGGCCCGATCAACTCCACCCACCGTCGCCCGATCGAGTTCAAGGCTCCCGGCATCATGGAGCGCCAGCCGGTGTGCGAGCCCGTCCAGACGGGTCTTCTCGCCATCGACGCCATGGTCCCCATCGGCCGTGGCCAGCGCGAGCTCATCATCGGCGACCGCAAGACGGGCAAGACGGCCATCGCCATCGACGCCATCGTCAACCAGCGCGAGACCGACATGATCTGCATCTACGTCGCCATCGGCCAGAAGGCCTCCACGGTCGCCGCCATCCGCGAGTCCCTCGCCCAGCACCGCGTCCTGGACAAGACCGTCATCGTCTCCGCCACCGCGGCCGAGTCGGCGCCCATGCAGTACATCGCCCCGATGGCGGGCGCCGCGATCGGCGAGTACTTCATGTACAACGACGCGCACGGCAACCCCGCCGACGCCGAGCACCCCGGCGGCCACGTTCTGGTGGTCTACGACGACCTCTCCAAGCAGGCCGTTGCCTATCGCCAGATGTCGCTGACGCTGCACCGCCCGCCCGGACGCGAGGCGTACCCCGGCGACATCTTCTACCTGCACTCTCGCCTGCTCGAGCGTGCCTGCAAGCTCTCCGACGCCCTGGGCGGCGGCTCGCTCACGGCCCTGCCGATCATCGAGACGCAGGAGGGCGACGTCTCCGCCTACATCCCCACGAACGTGATCTCCATCACGGACGGCCAGATCTACCTGCAGTCCAACCTGTTCTTCCAGGGCCAGCGCCCGGCGGTCGACGTGGGCATCTCCGTCTCCCGCGTCGGCGGCGACGCCCAGATCAAGGCCATGAAGCAGGTCGTGGGCACACTGCGCCTGGACCTCGCCGCCTACCGTGAGAAGCAGGCCTTCTCGCAGTTCGGCTCGGACCTGGACGCCACCACCCAGTACCAGCTCAACCATGGCGCCCACGTCATGGAGATGCTCAAGCAGCAGCGCTTCTCGGCGCTCGACGTCCGCGACCAGGTGATCGCGATCTTCGCCGCCAAGGAGGACTTCCTCGACGACATCGACCTCGAGAACGTGACGCTGTTCCGCGACGGCCTTGCCAAGTACATGGTCGAGCACAGCCCCAAGCTGCGCAGCTCCGTCATGGAGGGCAAGATCGACGACGCCACCGCGTCGCGCCTGCGCGCCCGCATCGCCCGCTTCAAGAAGCTCTTCCTGGCCGGGCACCCCAACCGCAAGCGCCTCGAGGACGTGGGGCAGGCGGCCGAGGACACCGTCGCCGCGCCGCCCGAGGGCGGTCACGAGCCGCTGGACGGTCAGGGGCAGTAGGCCATGGCAAGCCTTCGTGAGATACAGCGCCGCATGAGCTCGATCAAGAGCACCATGCAGATCACGCGGACGATGGAGATGATCTCCACGGCCCGGATCCACAAGGCGCTCGTCCGCGCCGAGGAGGCGGAGCCCTACAAGGACGCCATCACGCGCATGCTCGCCAACGTCGCCGAGGCCGGCTTCTCCACCGAGCAGCCGCTCCTGGCGCGACACCTGACCGAGAAGCACGTGCTCTTCATCGTCGTGGCCTCCGACAAGGGCCTCGCGGGCGGCTTCAACATCGTCCAGCAGCGCGCCGTCGAGGCTGAGATGCGCCGCCTCAAGGCCCGTGGCGTGCGCTCCTCGCTGATCACGTGCGGCCGCAAGCCCACCGAGTACTTTACGTACCGGAAGATGACGCCGGTCATGTCGTTCGTCGGCATCTCCTCGGAGCCCAACCAGGACCAGGCCGACCGCATCGCGTCCTACGTCATGCGCGGCTACGCCACCGGCGAGATTGACCGCGTCGTGATCTACTACTGGCACGCCAGGAACCGCGTCGAGCAGACCCAGGTCGTCGAGCAGCTGCTGCCCATCTCCAAGGAGCAGCTCACGATGCCGAACAAGCCGCGCGAGCGCGAGGCGCTGACCACGGTGGAGAGACACGCCTACACCGACTTCGCCTTCGACCCCTCCGCCGAGGAGGTCCTGGGCGAGCTCATGCCCGCCTACTTCAGGACGGTCATCTTCCACGCGCTGCTCGACTCGGCGGCCGCGGAGCACGGGGCGCGCCGCCGCGCCATGCAGTCCGCGACCGACAACGCCCGCGAGGTGCTGGACACGCTCGAGCGCACGTACAACCGAGTCCGCCAGGGCTCCATCACCACCGAGCTCAACGAGATCATCGGCGGCGCTTCCGCATTGGAGGACAACTGATGGCAGAGAAGAACCAGGAGACGCGCACCGCCCTCGAGGAGGCCGCGTACAACAAGCTCAACCGCACCGTCGGCGTGGGCACGATCGTCCGCATCGTCGGACCGGTCGTGGACGTCAAGTTCGACGGCCAGGTGCCGGGCATCTACACCGCGCTCGAGGTCGAGGGTGACACGCCCGTCGGCCACGTGAGCACGGTCCTCGAGGTCGAGTCCCAGCTGCCCGGTGGCGTGGTCCGCACGGTGGCCATGTCCTCGACCGACGGCCTCACCCGCGGCCTCAAGGTGCGCGACACCGGCCACCCCATGATGATGCCGGTCGGCCCCTCCACGCTCGGCCGCGTCTGGAACGTCATGGGCAAGCCCGTGGATGGCGGCGAGGTCCCCGAGGACGTACGCTACTACCCGATCCACCACCCCGCGCCGTCCTTCGACGAGCTCACCACCACCACGGAGATCTTCGAGACGGGCATCAAGGCCATCGACCTTCTCGAGCCCTACGTCCGCGGCGGCAAGACGGGCCTGTTCGGCGGCGCCGGCGTCGGCAAGACGGTGCTCATCCAGGAGCTGATCAACAACCTCGCGCAGCAGCACGGCGGCACCTCGGTCTTCACCGGCGTCGGCGAGCGTACCCGCGAGGGCACCGATCTCTACCTCGAGATGCGCGAGTCCGGCGTCATCGACAAGACCTGCCTGGTCTACGGTCAGATGAACGAGCCGCCCGGAGCCCGCATGCGCGTCGCGCTCGCCGGCCTGACCACCGCCGAGTTCTTCCGTGACCAGGGCCAGGACGTCCTGCTCTTCATCGACAACATCTTCCGCTTCTCTCAGGCGGGCTCCGAGGTCTCGGCCCTTCTCGGCCGCATGCCGTCCGCCGTCGGCTACCAGCCTACGCTGGCCACCGAGATGGGTGAGCTCCAGGAGCGCATCACCTCCACCAAGGAGGGCTCCATCACCTCGGTCCAGGCCGTCTACGTCCCTGCGGACGACCTCACCGACCCGGCCCCGGCGACCACGTTCACGCACCTCGACGCCACGACGGTCCTCTCCCGCGCGATCACGGACCTGGGCATCTACCCGGCCGTCGACCCGCTGGCGAGCTCGAGCTCCGCGCTCGACCCCTCGATCGTGGGCGACGAGCACTACCGCGTGGCCATCGCCGTCCAGGAGACGCTCCAGGAGTACACCGACCTCCAGGACATCATTGCCATCCTGGGCATGGACGAGCTCTCCGAGGAGCAGCAGCACGTCGTGGCCCGCGCCCGCAAGATCCAGCAGTTCCTCTCGCAGTCGTTCCACGTCGCCGAGAAGTTCACGGGCAACCCCGGCACCTACGTGACCGTCGAGGACACGGTACGCAGCTTCGGCGAGATCGTCGACGGCAAGTGTGACGGCCTCCCCGAGCAGGCGTTCCGCTTCGCGGGAACGATCGAGGACGTCCGTCGCCGCGCCGCCGCCATGGCGGGCGCCCCCACCGAGCCCGAGGCCGAGCAGGCCGAGGGCGAGGACGCGGGCGAGGCACCGGCCGACGAGCAGACGGAGGCGTAGGTCCCCATGGCCGAGCTCAACTGCCAGTTCGTGCGTCCCGACCGCCTGCTCCTCGACGGTCCGGTCGCCAACCTCGTCCTCGTGACCTATGCGGGTGAGCTGGGCGTCTGGCCCGGGCACGCGCCGGAGATCGTGGCGCTCGGCGACGGCGTGGTGCGCATGCGGGCCCGCCAGGAGGACGGCGGGCACGAGTATGACGTCGTCGTCTCCGGCGGCTATGCCGAGATCGACCACGACGGCGTCATCATCCTCGCCGATCACGCCCGGCGCACCGACGACATCGACCCCGAGGTCGTCCGCCGCACGCGTGACGAGGCGATTGAGGCTCTCGACGAGATTGGCGCCGGCAACCACCGTGCGGCATACTATGAGAAGAAGATCAGGTGGTGCAACCTGCTGCTGAAGCATGCGGCGGCAGCCGGCACCGCGTAGGCCCCCAGGCACGGAGGCAGCATGGAAGTCATTCAGGTAGAGGGCGGCCACCGCTTCACGGGCGAGGTCCGCGTCGAGGGCGCCAAGAACTCGGCGCTCAAGCTCATGGCGGCCACCATCATGGCGCCGGGTGTCACCACGCTCACGAACGTCCCCAACATCGCGGACGTCCACGTCATGGGCAAGGTCCTCAAGAACATCGGCGCCGAGATCGAGGTCGTCAACGAGCACGAGCTCAGGATCGACACCTCCGGCGTGACGTCCTGGGAGACCCCCTACCACCTCGTCGCCCAGATGCGCGCCTCCACGGCCGTCCTCGGCCCGCTGCTCTCGCGCTTCGGCAAGGCCATCGTGGCCATGCCCGGAGGCTGCAACATCGGCGCGCGCAAGATCGACATGCACATCCTCGGCCTCGAGGCGCTCGGCGTCGAGTTCGAGGTCAAGCACGGCAACATCCATGCCAGCGCCCCCCACGGGCTGGTGGGCGACACCGTGACCCTCAACTTCCCCAGCGTGGGCGCCACCGAGAACCTCATGATGGCCTCGGTCTTCGCCAAGGGCGTCACCACGATCGACAACGCCGCCCGCGAGCCCGAGATCGTGGACCTCGCGAACCTCCTCAACGAGACGGGCGCCAAGATCTCCGGCGCGGGCTCTCCCGTGATCGAGATCGAGGGCGTCTCCGAGCTCCATCCCGTCACCCACAAGGTCGTGGGCGACCGCATCGAGGCGGGCACGTTCCTCGCGATGGGCGCGCTCATGGGCGAGCCCGTCACGGTGCGCGGGTTCGCCCCGCTGCACCTCGGCCTCGTGCTCAAGAAGTTCGAGCAGATGGGCATCTCCCTCGAGCGCGGGTCGGACTCCTGCACCGTCTGGCGCGACCGCCCGCTCGTCCCCACCGACATCCAGACGCTGCCGTTCCCCGGCTTCCCAACGGACATGCAGGCGCAGACCATGTGCCTGCTGGCCCTCGCCAAGGGCAGCTGCGTCATCACCGAGAACGTCTTCGAGAACCGCTTCATGCTCGCGAGCGAGCTCCAGCGCATGGGCGCCGACATCGTGATCGAGGGGCACCACGCCATCGTCCACGGCGTCGACGGCTTCTCGGGGACGCAGGTCAGGTCCCCTGACCTGAGGGGCGGGGCGGCCCTGGTCATGGCCGGCCTCATCGCCGACGGGGTCACCACCGTCTCCGACATCTACCACATCGACCGCGGGTACGAGGGCTTCGTCGAGAAGCTCGCGTCGCTGGGCGCGTGCATCCGACGCGTCGAGCTGCCCGACGAGACGGACTAGGAGGGGCCGTGAGCAGATTGGAGCATCGGGACGACCACGCCCTCAGCCGCGCCGGCGAGGACTATCTCGAGGCCATCTACCGACTCGCCTGCGCCGGGTCGTCCGAGGCGGAGCGCTCCGTGCGCTCGGTCGACGTCGCCGAGCAGCTGGGCGTCTCCAAGGCGAGCGTCAACAAGGCGCTCTCCACGCTCAAGGAGGCGGGCATGGTGGAGCAGAGCCGCTACGGCCGCGTGACCCTCACCCCGGAGGGGAGGAGGTACGCCTCCCTCGTCTGGCGCGCACACCGCGCCCTGCGCATCTTCCTCGAGTCCGACCTCGGTGTCGCCCCGGAGACGGCCGACTCCGAGGCCTGCCTGATGGAGCACGTCCTCTCGGAGGACACGATGGAGCGGCTGATCGGCTATCTCGAGGGCCAGGGAATCGTCGTCCCCGAGTAGGGGCCGCGCCCTCTCGCCCGCGCCCCCGCGCGGCGCCGCTGGCGGACCGGCTCTGTATGAAGCGTCCTCTCTGGGGTATGTTGTGAGTGCCGCCGGGCATGCGCACGGCGGGCACCTGCTCACGACCCGAAGGGAAGAACATGAAGGCAATCATTCCCGCCGCCGGCCTCGGAACGCGCTTTCTCCCCGCAACCAAGTGCTCCCCCAAGGAGCTGCTCCCCGTCATAGACAAGCCCGTCATCCAGTACGTGGTCGAGGAGGCTCTTGAGCCCGACGGCGTCGACGGCGTCGTCATCGTCAACTCCCACGAGAAGCCCCAGATCGAGCAGTACTTCTCCGTGGACGAGGGATTCGAGTCCATGCTTCGCGAGCGCGGCAAGTCCGCCGAGGCCGACCGCCTCCACGCCGCGTCCTCGCTGCCCGTCTCCTTCGTCTACCAGGACGTCGCCCGCGGTCTCGGCCACGCTGTCCTGCAGGCCGCCGAGAAGGTCGACGGCGAGCCCTTCTTCGTCCTTCTCGGCGACTACTTCGTGCCCGGTCGCCAGATGTGCGTCCGCATGGCCGAGGTCTCGCGCGAGCACGGCGGCGCCTCTGTCGTCGCGGTGGCCCCCGTCCCCGCCGACCAGGTGAGCCGTTACGGCATCATCGCCGGCGAGTGCGTGGGATGCCTGCCGGGCACGGACGCAACGGGCGAGCAGGAGGGCGCGGTCTGGAAGGTCACGGGCCTGGTCGAGAAGCCCAGGCCGGAGGACGCCCCCTCGCACCTGTTCATCGTCGGCCGCTACCTGCTCTCGCCCCGGATCATGGAGCTCCTCGCCACGCAGGGCCCGGGCGCGGGCGGAGAGATCCAGCTGACGGACGCCATGGAACGCCTGCTCGCCGAGGAGGAGATGTACGCGCTGGTCGTCGACCCCGCGGAGGGCTGCGACACCGGCACGCCCGCCGCCTGGGCGGCCACCAACGCGCGCATGGTGCTCGAGGACCCCGGCCAGAGGGATGCCTTCCTCGAGGCCTTTGGCGAGGAGGGCGTCGCCCGTCTTGGATAAGAGGGCGGACATACTCAGATTCGGCGTCGACGGGTGGCATGCCCGCTTCGAGGACGCCTTCACCGACGAGAACGTCGCGCGCATCGCCGACGCCCTCGGCCTGATCTGGGCCGACGAGCATCCCGGCGCGACCGTCTACGTCGGATACGACACCCGGCATGGGGCGGGGGACCACGCGCGTCTCGTCGCGGGCGTGCTCTCCTCGTTCGGCCTCGACGCCCGGGTGTCCGACTGCGCTTGCCCCACGCCGGCGGTCGCCTGGACGTGCGCGCGCGACGAGCTCGCCGTCGGCGCCGTCGTCCTGACGGCGAGCGAGCGCTCGTGCGAATACGGCGGCGTCATCGTCCGAGGGGCTGACGGCGGCCCCGTTTCCAGGGGATTCCTTGACCGCGTCGAACAGGCCATCTCGCTTTCCCCCACGTCGGAGCGCGGCGCCTTCGAGGAGGTCGACCTGATGGGGGCCTATCTCGACGACCTCGGCTCCTGGGTCGACCGCGGCGCCATCGAGGCGCGACGCCCCAAGATCGTCGTGGACGCCATGTACGGGTCGGCGACCGGGCACCTCGCGCGCCTGCTCTCCGAGCTGGGCTGCGAGGTGGTGGAGATTCACGTCGAGTCCCGGGATGACTTCGGCGGGATCCACCCCGACCCGCGCGACCCCTGGGCCGACTCGTGCGAGCAGGCCGTCGTCGCCCACGGGGCGGACATGGGCCTGCTCCTCGACGGGGACGCGGACCGGGCCTCGGTGGTGGACGAGCGCGGCGAGCTGCTGCCGGCGCGCGTGCTCGTGCCGATGCTGCTCGGGAACCTCGTGATGAGCCACGGGGCACACGGCCGCGTCGTCACGACGCTCACCTGCTCGGCGTGTGTCGCCCGCGAGGCGGAGCGCCTCGGCTGCGTCACCACGCCCGTGTCGGTCGGCTTCGCAAGGATATATAGAGAGACGCTCGAGTCGGACGTGGTCATGGGCGTCGAGGAGTACGGCGGTGTGTGCGTGCCCTCGCACCTGCGCGAGCGCGACGGCCTGCTCGTGTGCCTGCTCGCCGTGGAGATGCTCGCGCGCTCGGGCAAGAGCGTGTCCGTCATGGCCTCCGAGCTCGAGGCGATCGTCGGGACGATGTGCTACGCGAGAAGGGACGTGCGCCTCGACCCGGCCGCGAGCCAGGCGTTCCGCAACGTGCTTCCCGGTCTCAACCCGGGTGAGCTGGTGGGTCGGGTCCCGGTCGAGGTCTCCCATGCGGACGGCCTGCGCCTGCAGTTCGAGGACGACTCCTGGGTCCTGGTGCGCCCGTCGCGAACCAGCTCCGTGGTGAGGGTCTACGCGGAGGCCCCCACGGCCGCCCTTCGTGACGCGCTGCTCGGTGAGGCGTGCGAGCTCGTCAGGAGGGGCCTGTAGCCCCCTTCCTTTTCCCACTTGTGCAGAAACCGTGGAGCCGAGGATTGTCGCCGGCGCGGGGCGGACGGGCGCGTATAGTTATTCCCCGCGCGGCGACGGGCCCACGGCCCACGACCTGCG
>JAUNEG010000011.1 GCA_030525685.1 Atopobiaceae bacterium
GCGACAAGCTCAAGGAGATCATCCCGCGCCAGCAGTTCGAGGTGCCCATCCAGGGAGCCATCGGCAACAAGATCATCGCGAGAAGCACCGTCAAGGCAGTGCGCAAGGACGTCCTGGCCAAGTGCTACGGCGGCGACATCTCGCGCAAGCGCAAGCTCCTCGAGAAGCAGAAGGAGGGCAAGAAGCGCATGAAGCAGATCGGATCGGTGGAGGTGCCGCAGGAGGCGTTTCTCGCCGTCCTCAAGGTGGACGACCAGTGACGTCCGCCGAGGTCCTGGCCGCCTACGCCCCCGCCGCCAAGCTCGATCCCGCGCTTCCCGCCTGGGACGGCGAGCTCGCCGGCAGGCTGCTCATGGCGCCGATGGCCGGCGTCTCCGACGCGGCGTACCGCCTCATGGCGCGCGCGGGCGGCGCGGCGCTTGCCTACTCCGAGATGGTCTCGTGCGCCGGGCTCCACTACGGCGAGAAGAGCTGGGAGCTCGTTGACCCCGACCCGGCGGAGCCGGAGATCGCGGTGCAGCTCTTCGGCTCCAAGCCGGAGCTCTTCCGCGAGTCCGCGGAGCGCGTGGCGGCGCGTCTGGGCGAGAGGCTCGCGCTCATCGACGTCAACATGGCCTGCCCCGTTCCCAAGGTGACCAAGAAGGGCGAGGGCTCGGCGCTGCTGGAGAACCCCGCGCTCGCCGCGGAGATCGTGCGCGCGTGCCGCGAGGGCGCCCCGGGAGTCGCCGTCACGGTGAAGATCCGTCGAGGCCGCTCCATGGGGCGGGAGGTCGCGCCCGAGTTCGCACGGGCGATGGAGGACGCGGGCGCGGCGGCCGTGGCCGTGCACGGGCGCTTTGCCACGCAGATGTACCACGGCGAGGCGGACTGGGGCGCCGTGAGCCGCGTCGTGGACGCGGTGGGCATTCCCGTCATCGCCTCCGGCGACATCCTCTCGCACGACGCCGCGCGACGCGTGCTCGCGGAGACCGGGGCGACGGCCGTGATGGTCGCGCGCGGGACCTACGGCAACCCGTGGGTCTTCTCGGGCCACGAGCCGAGCGTCGCCGAGAAGGTCGCGGCGTTCGAGTGCCACGTGCGCCTGCTCGACGCCACGGGTGCCCACCTCAAGCGCGCCCGCAGCCTTGCCGGCTGGTACTTCAGGGGCATGCCCGACGCCGCACGCTGGCGCAACGCCGCGATGAGCTGCGTGACGGCCGACGAGTTCCTCGCCGTGGCCGCCGAGGTGCGTGCCCATGTCTGTCCCGAGATCCGCGGCTGACGTCTCGTCGAATCGGGTACAATGCAGGTGCCGGGAGTCGCGGCGTAGAATTCGGCTCACGTGTGCGTGTGGCTTCCGAGGGCGACGGGGCGCGCAAGCGTAGCATATCGTCCACGTGTTGCGGGGCCTGCCTGTGCGGGCCCCGTTGTCGTATGGGAGGACGATGAGACTCGCGATGGGCATGAGAGACTCGGCAAGCCGCGCTTCGCTGTTGATCTGGACAAGGCGCTCGAGCTGATGGGGAGCATATGACAAGCGCCCTCTATCTGCACATGCCGTTCTGCGCGCGCAAGTGCGCGTACTGCGACTTCGCGTCGTGGGCGACGCCTTCGGGCGACCCGCTCATGGGCGCGTACGAGCGCTCGCTCGAGGCGCAGCTGGACGAGGTCGCGTCTCTCGGGCTGCTCGAGGGGTGCGAGACAGCCTACGTGGGCGGCGGCACGCCGACGCTTCTGGGCGAGAAGGACCTCGGCTCGCTGGTCGAGAAGATCATGGGTGCCGCACGACCCTCTGAGCTCACCTGCGAGGCCAACCCGGACTCGCTCACCGACGCCGTCCTTCTCGCCGTGCGCGAGGCCGGGGCCACGCGGCTCTCGATCGGCGTGCAGAGCCTGGACGACGATGAGCTTTTCGAGCTGGGGCGCCTGCATGACGCGTCGTGCGCCCGCGAATGTGTGACGGCTGCGGTGGCGTCGGGCCTCGACGTCTCGGTCGACCTCATGTGTGCGACGCCGGGACAGACGGGGGAGAGCTGGAGGTGCTCGCTCGAGGGTGCGGCCGCGCTCGGCGTGGGTCACGTGAGCGTCTATCCCCTGCAGATCGAGGAGGGGACGCCGCTCGATCGCCGCTATGCGGACGACCCGTGCGCCTGGAATGCCCCTGAGGTCCAGGCTGAGAGAATGACACAGGCTCAAGTTGAACTCGAGGCTGATGGATATTGTCGCTATGAGGTGGCAAGCTATGCGTTCCCAGGTAAAGAATGTCGTCACAACAAAGTCTACTGGACAGGTTCACCCTACCTGGGTCTAGGCACCGGAGCCTCGAGCATGCTCGACCTAGCGGGCTACCTAAGACTTTCGCGCGCCTGTCCGCAGCTCCCGGCCGCCCCGTCAGATGCCCGTCGCGTCCGGCTCACGGTCGAGACGCCCCGTCGCGAGCTCGCCGCCGAGCCGCGCCTCTCCGCACTGTCCCTCTCGCTCGAGTTCCTGACCGAGGCCCAGGCCGTCGCCGAGGACCTCATGCTCGGCGCGCGGCTCGTCGAGGGGCTGCGCCCCGAGCTTGTGTCGCGTGCCAGCGAGCTCTTTGGGACCCGTTTTGATGACGCAGTTGACGTTCTTCTCGCTCGCGGTCTTCTGGCCGAGAAGAACGGTCGGCTCGCGCCCACCCAGCAGGGCTGGCTCCTCGGCAACGAGCTCTACGGTGCCCTCTGGGACCTCGCCCCCGCCGAGGTCATCAGTGGTGAGTGCTGAGCGCGGGTGCGAACCGTGTCGCCGTTACTTCGGGGTCCATCGGAAGTGTCCGACGATTGCACCGCATCGCTCGAGCGCATCCTCTTCGTAGGCAAGCTGGAAGGGACTGGCGTGGTGGATGAGGTAGGGGACGCCGCGCATGGTGCGCCGGTCGGACACGATGCCCACGTGCCCCTCATAGAGGACGATGTCCCCGCCCTGCCACTCCTCGAGCTCGGAGGCGTCGCACGTGAGCGCTGTCGCGTGGCGGGCAAGGAACACCTCGAGGTTGGCGGTGCGCCTGAAGTCTATGGCGGCGTCTGGCGTCTCGATGCCATACGCCTCGGGCGTCGCGCTGACGTCGTCCGCGACGAGCGCCATCAGGTCGTATCCGGCCGCGTGCAGCGCAAAGGCAACCACGTCGGTGCATACGCCAAAGCCGTCGCTGGGATAACCGCTCGCGTAGTACGTGCTGCGGTAGCGAGGCTTCGTTGCCACGTAGGAGAGCGCCCCGCGCAGGATGTCCTCTTGGTCGTCGACGCCGTCGCCATCATGGTCGACGGGACTTGCGTGCGCGGGGATGATTCCCGCGCAGTGGTCGGGAGGACGCGCCGTCGAGGTAATGTTGATGCCCCCCGAGCCAATGGCTGCGGCAAGCGCCGCCACGGCTGTCGCCGCACAGACAAAGACGGCAACAGCAACGAACAGCGCTCTTCTTCGCACATGCTTCATCGAAGGCCTTTCGCCGGCTTCCATCATAGCCGCTCCGCGGCATCCCAAACGGCCCGCGGAGGAACCCAGCGAGGGCCGCCTGTCGTCCCGCTCCGCCCCCAGCTCTTGCCACTGGTGCACAAATGCGGCATGCTAGCAGGACAAACGCGCGGAGCGGCCGCGCACCACACGAGAGGGGGGCGTCATGCCGGGCAAGCGCACCGACGTCATCAGCTGGGACGAGTTCTTCATGCGCGTGGCCGTCGCGGCCAGCCTGCGCAGCAAGGACCCCAACACGCAGGTCGGAGCCTGCATAGCCGACACCAACCACCGCATCCTCTCGGTGGGCTACAACGGCACGCCCTCGGCGCTCAACGACGACGAGTTCCCCTGGGGAACCGACGAGGACCCGCTTCACGACAAGCACAACTACGTCATCCACGCCGAGGCCAACGCGATCCTCAACTACCGCGGCTCGCTCAAGGACATGACCGAGGCCACGGTCTACGTCACGCTCTTCCCCTGTCACGAGTGCGCGAAGACCCTCGTGCAGGCCGGCATCGGTGAGGTCGTCTACCTCGACGACAAGTACGACGGCACCGAGGACAACCTCATCTCCAAGAACATCCTTCAGCGTTGTGGGATCGCCTGCCGCCAGATTGCGCTTTCTGAATAGAGGCTGTCGGGCGCGGTTATACTGTTAGGGTTCTGAGCACCGCGCATACGGGAGACCCGCACATGGCATCGATGAACGACAAGGACTACTACGCCATCCTGGGCGTCGAGAAGGACGCCTCCTCCGACGACATACGCAAGGCCTTCCAGCAGAAGGCGCGCAAGCTCCACCCCGACGTCAACAAGGAGCCCGACGCCGAGGAGCGCTTCAAGGAGGTCTCGGAGGCCTACGCCGTGCTCTCCGATCCCGAGAAGCGCCGGCGCTACGACGCCATGCGCTCCGGAAACCCCTTCGCCGGCTCCGGCGCGCCCACCCAGCCCGGGGGGTACGCCGACCCGTTCGGATTCGGCGGAAGCCCGTTCGGCTGGGGGCCCTTCGGCGCCGCGACCTCGCGCCGCCGCTCCCGCGCGTATCGCCCGCGCGCCGGCGCGGACGTCGTCTACGAGCTCACCGTCGACGCGGAGACCGCGGCCAAGGGGACCCGACGCGGCGTCACCTACCAGCGCTACGTCTCGTGCGATGCCTGCCACGGCTCGGGGTCGGTCGCCTCGGACCACGCCGCCACCTGCCCGACCTGCGGCGGGCGTGGCTCCATCACCGTCGACACCGGCCTCTTCGGCGTCATGGCCATGACCTGCCCGGAGTGCGAGGGCACCGGCCGCGTCGTCGCGAGCCCGTGCTCTACGTGCGGCGGCTCCGGTCGCACGATCTCCGCCAGCGAGGTCGTCGTGGACATCCCGGCGGGCTCGCATGACGGCGGCGAGGTCCGCGTCGCCGGGATGGGCAACGCCGGCACCAACGGATCCACCGCCGGGGACTTCGTCTGCCGGGTCTGCGTGCCGGAGGAGCGCCTCAGCCGCGGGCAGGTGACCGGCTTCAACCTCATCGGCTTCGGGCTGCCGTTCCTGGCGCTCGGCCTGCTCACCTCGTCGCTTTCCGCCAACGCCGTGTTCCTCGTGATCCTGTTCGTGTTCGGCGCCTACCTCGTGGGGCGCGACGGTGTCAGGCTCGCGCCGCGCTGGTGGCGCAACGCCTGCGTGGCGACGCTCAACGGCCTCACCAACGGTCTCGTGATCGCGCTGTTCTTCGCCGCGATGTTCTCGTGCACCATGAGGCCTATGATGGGCTTCTACTACTAGGTTTTTCTCGACGCCCGGCCGCTCGCGCCTGGGCGCCTTTCCGTGGGTCGAGAGTTCGTTCAGGGAGATAGGGGAACGTGGAACCGAAGAGGGACTACTACGAGGTGCTCGAGGTGCCTCGTGACGCCGACGCAAGGACCATCAAGCGCGCCTTTCTCAAGAAGGCCCGCACGCTGCACCCGGACGTGAACGACGCGCCCGACGCCGAGGAGCGATTCAAGGAGGTCAACGAGGCCTACACCGTGCTCTCCGACGACCAGAGGCGCGCCAACTACGACCGCTACGGCGACCCCAACGGCCCCGCCGGCTTCGGTTCCGACTACGTCGACGTCTCCGACATCTTCGGGGGCGGCGGGTTCGGCTTCGGAGACATATTCGACTCGTTCTTCGGCGGCATGGGCGGCCGCGGCGCCGCCCAGACGCAGCGGACGCGTGGTCGCGACATGGGCATCCGCCTCGCCATCACGCTCGAGGAGGCTGCCGCCGGCTGCACCAAGACCGTCGCCTACACGCGCCTGGCCCCCTGCGAGGACTGCGGCGGCACGGGCGCGGCCGAGGGGGGCCACCTCCGCACCTGCGGGCGCTGCCACGGCACGGGCCGCGTCGTCGAGGTCCAGCGCACCATCTTCGGGCAGATGCAGACCCAGGCCACCTGTCCCGCCTGCAACGGCCAGGGCCAGGTCATCGACCGGCCCTGCGAGACCTGCGAGGGCCAGGGGCGCACCCCGTCGCGCGAGAAGGTCGAGGTCGAGGTGCCCGCCGGCGTCCACTCGGGCCAGACCCTCACCATCGAGGGCAAGGGCGAGGCGGGGCTGCGCGGCGACGCCTGCGGAAGCCTCGTGGTCAGCGTCGAGGTCTCCGAGAGCGAGCGCTTCGAGCGCCAGGGCGACGATCTCTACTGCACCGTGACGGTCGACGCGCTGCAGGCGATCGTCGGCACCGCGGTGACCGTCGACGGCATCCTGGAGGGAGAGCAGGTCACCGTCTCCGTGCCCGCCGGCTGCCAGTTCGGGCAGCGCGTCGTGGTGGAGGGCCACGGCATGCCGCGCCTCGGCATGGCCGCCCGCGGCAACCTCGTCGCCGTCGTCCAGGTCGAGACCCCGCGCGACCTCACCCCCTCCCAGCTCGACGACATCGCCTCCATCGTCTCCGCCCGCGGCGGCGACGGCCCGTCCGAGAGGGACCTCGAGCCCGAGGGCTTCTCCGCCGCGGCCGAGAACGCCGCCGAGCACTTCGCGCACGAGCGCTGGCGCGCACCCAAGAACCCCTTCAAGGGTGGCCGCAGGTGAGCGAGGCCAACGGCGTCTCCCTCGTCAACCTCGGGTGCCGGGTCAACCGGGTCGAGCTCGACGCCATGGCGCTCGAGCTCGAGCGCGCGGGCGCGAGGCTCGTCGCGGAGCGCGACGCGCGCGTCGTGGTCGTCAACACCTGCGCGGTCACGGGTGAGGCGGAGGCCAAGACGAGAAAGGCGGTACGCCACGCGGCGTCGCTTCCCGGCCGGCCGCTCGTCATAGCCACCGGCTGCGTCGCCAACCTCTTCGCCGACGAGATGGCCGCACTCGCCCCCAACGTGCGCGTCGAGCGCGACAAGTCAGCCGTTGCCGCCCTCGCCCTCGCCGAGCTCGGGCTTGATGGGGCCGACGACGGCCCCGACGCCCCCGCCGAGGGCTGCGCGCCCACGCCGACACCGACCGGGCGAACGCGCCCCGGCATCAAGATCCAGGACGGCTGCGACAACCGCTGCACCTACTGCATCGTCTGGCGCGCCCGCGGCGCCGGGCGCTCCCTGCCCCCCGAGCAGGTCCTCTCGGCCGTGCGCGGCGCTCAGGCAAGGGGCGCCCACGAGGTCGTGCTCACGGGCATCAACCTCGGCAGCTACCGGGCATCGGACGCGGCCGGGCGCGAGCTGCGCCTCCCCGCGCTTCTCGACCTGCTCCTTTCCGAGACCGACGTGGAGCGGGTCCGCCTCTCCTCGATCGAGCCGCCTGACGTCACGCCCGAGCTCTGCCGCACCATGGCCGCGGCGGGGGGGCGCGTGGCGCCCTTCCTCCACGTCTGCCTCCAGTCCGGGTGCGACGAGACGCTCAGGCGCATGGCGCGCGTGTATCGCACGGCCGACTTCCGGCGCGTCGTGGAGACCGTACGCGAGCACCTGCCGCACGTTGCGCTCGGTACCGACCTCATCGTCGGGTTCCCGGGCGAGACGGACGAGGGCTTCGAGCGCTCGCTCGACTTCTGTCGCGAGGCCCGCTTCGCGAAGATGCACGTCTTCCGCTACTCGCGCCGTCCCGGGACCCCCGCCGCGACCATGGCGGGGCAGGTGGACCCGCACGTCATGGCCGAGCGCGGCGACCGTGCCCGCGCGCTCGCCGAAGAGCTGCGCCTTGCGGAGGCGAGCCGCCTGGTGGGCGAGAGGGACCTCGTCGTCGTCCAGTATCCCGGGCGCGGGGTTTCCGGCGGCCTGTTCGACGTCCTTCTCGACTCGTCGGTCCCCGTGGACAGCCTCGTCCCGGTGCGGCTCACCGACGTCCGCGACGACGCGACGCTCCTCGCGGAGCTGCTCTAGGTCCTTGGTCGACACTCTTTTCACGGTTTGGGTTCGCTTCCGGCGGCCGTGAACTTGAAGCGTCCGCAAAGCGGCTGGTAGTGGCGTCGTTCAAGATCACATGCTTCATGTTGTCCGGCAATCCGAACCCAAACCGATTTCGGGTTTGGGTTCGGATTTCTAAGCGAGACGCCTAAGATGACAATTCGAAATCATATAAACGCAGCTAGACGATTTGCTTCAATCTGAGTATGTCGTCTGCTGCCCAGCGCGCGAACCCAAACCGTGACGACGGCACCGCGCCTCCCGCGCTGATGGGCTATCATCGAGTCAGCACCCGTCCCAGGAGGAACATGGAGCCAACGCAGGTCCGTTTAACCATTCCCGACTCCGTTGACCCGACCGTGCTCATGGGGCCGGCCGACTCCCTGCTCAGGCGCATAGAGGGCGGCTTCGACGCCATGGTCTCGGTGCGCGGCAACGTCGTGAGCGTCTCCGGCCCGGCCGACGTCGTCGACCAGGTGACCTCGGTCTTCTCACGGCTCATCCGGCTCGTCGACGCGGGCGAGACCCCGTCCGCCGGCGAGGTCGACGTCATAATCGACCAGGTCCGCCACGGCGCGGAGCGCGTCTCGCTCGCCGGCGACGACATCCTGCTCACGTTCCGCGGTCGCGCGATCCGGCCCAAGACCGCGGGCCAGAAGCGCTACGTCGACGCCATCCGCACAAGCACCGTCACGTTTGGCCTGGGCCCGGCCGGCACGGGCAAGACCTACCTCGCCATGGCCATGGCCGTGGCGGCCCTCAAGCGCCACGAGGTCGGCCGCATCGTGCTCGCCCGCCCCGTCGTGGAGGCGGGAGAGTCGCTCGGGTACCTCCCGGGCACGCTCGCCGAGAAGCTCGACCCCTACGTGCGCCCGCTCTACGACGCACTCTTCGACATGACGGACATCGAGAAGGGCAACGTGCTCATCGAGCAGGGCATCATCGAGATCGCCCCGCTCGCCTACATGCGCGGTCGCACCTTCAACAACACCTTCGTCATCCTCGACGAGGCACAGAACACCACGCCCGAGCAGATGAAGATGTTCCTGACGCGCCTGGGCTTCTCGTCCACCTTCGTGGTGACGGGTGACGCCACCCAGCGCGACCTGCCCGGAGAGGGCGGCCTGGAGTCCGCCCGTCGCGTCCTCGAGGGCATTGAGGGCGTCTCGTTCGTCGACTTCGACCGAAACGACATCGTCCGGCACGCGCTCGTCGCCCGCATCGTGGACGCCTACGAGCGCGACGCCGCGGAGAGAGGGGAGGGCCGCGATGCCCGCTGAGTGCCACCTGGACGTCGAGGAGGGCGTCACGCCGCTGCTCGGCGAGGAGGAGCTCGTGCTGTGCTGCGACGCCGCGCTCGAGCACGAGGGCGTCGAGCGCGACTGCATGGTTTCCGTCTCCTACGTGAGCGAGGCGCGCATGCGCGAGCTCAACGCGCGGTGGCGCGACGTCGACGCACCCACCGACGTCCTCTCGCTCGAGTGCGAGCGTCCCGACGACCCCGACCTCGCGCCCGACGAGCCCTGCGAGCTCGGCGATATCGTGCTCGCGCCCGACTACGTGGCCCGCCAGGCCGCCTCCTTCGGCACGACCCCGGCCGACGAGGAGCGCCTGCTCGTCGTCCACGGCATGCTGCACCTGCTCGGCCACGACCATCTCGACGAGGTGTCGGCCGAGGAGATGGAGGACCTCGAGATGGAGGTCCTCGGCCGCGTCGCCACCGACGGAACGCTCACGCGCGTGGTGCTCACCCGCCATCGCGAGGAGGGCGACGCATGATACCCGGATCCAAGAGCGACCACCCCGGATTCCGCAAAAGCTTCCTCTTCGCCATCCAGGGCTTCCGCACCGCGGTCGCCACCGAGCGCAACATCAAGGTCATGCTCGCGGTCGGCGCCTGCGCCGTCGTCGCCGGTCTCGCCCTGCAGATCGATCTGCTCAGCTGGGCCATCATCCTGCTCTGCTGTGGCGTGGTCATCATGGCCGAGCTGCTCAACACCGCGGTCGAGACGGTCGTCGACCTCGTCTCGCCGGAGTTCCACCCGCTCGCCGGCCGCGCCAAGGACATCGCGGCGGCCGCCGTGTGGGTGCTCTCGTGCCTCGTCGCCATCGTCGGCGTTCTCGTCTTCGCCAACGCGATCCTCGCGCGCCCGTGATCTTCCAAGGAGTGGTATGACCGATAAGAACGTTCCCTTCACCAGCGGCTTCGTCGCCTTGGTGGGCCGCCCCAACGCCGGCAAGTCAACGCTTCTGAACGCCGTCATGGGCGAGAAGCTCGCCATCACGAGCCCCGTGGCGCAGACCACGCGCCGTCGCATGCGCGCCGTGGTGAACACCGACCACTCCCAGCTCGTGATCATCGACACGCCGGGCCTGCACAAGCCTAAGGACGCCCTCGGCTCCGAGCTCAACAAGAGCGCCCTCGGTGAGCTGGCGGACGCCGACGTGGTCGCCTTCCTCGTGGATGCGACCAAGCCCGTGGGCCGCGGCGACGAGTGGGTTGCCAGCCACGTTGCCCGCTCTGACGCCGACTACAGGCTGCTCGTGCTCACGAAGGCGGACGTTGCCAAGCCCGAGCAGGTCGCCGCCCAGCTCGAGGCTGCCCGGGTGCTCTGCGACTTCGACGACGAGCTCGTGGTCTCGGCGACCGAGGGCTTCAACGTGGACGCGTTCGTCGAGCTCGTCTCCGCGCACCTTCCCGAGGGCCCGCGCTGGTTCCCGGAGGACATGGACGTGGACGCCTCGCCCGAGGAGCTCGTCGCCGAGTTCGTGCGCGAGAAGCTCTTCCTGCACCTTCGCCAGGAGCTCCCTCACTCCGTGGGCGTCATCTGCGACGACATCGACTTCACCGACGACGACCACGCCACCATCGCGGCCACGATCCTCGTCGAGCGCGAGGGGCAGAAGGGCATCGTCGTCGGCCGCGGGGGCCAGATGATCAAGCAGGTGGGCATCGAGGCTCGCCGCGACATCGAGCGGCTGCTCAACTGCAAGGTCTTTCTCGACCTCACGGTGCGCGTCTCCCCGGCGTGGCGTCGCGACGAGCGGCAGATTCGCCGCCTCGGCTACTCCGTGGAGGAGTAGACCTTGCCCGGCAGACGCACCTATCGGACGCGCGCGATCGTGCTCGACCGAACCAAGCTGGCCGAGCAGGACCTCATCTTGACGCTGCTTGCCGCCGACGGCAGCCAGGTGCGGGCCGTCGCGAAGGGCGCGCGCAAGCCGGGCGGCCGCCTCGCGGCGCGCGTCGAGCTCTTCTGCGAGACCGACTTCCTCCTCGCCGCCGGGCGCTCCCTCGACGTCGTGAGCGAGGCGCAGACCGTCGAGCCACACGTCGCCCTGCGCGGCGACTACGAGCGGGTCGCGGCGGCGAGCGCCGTCGCGGAGGTCGCGCGACTCACCTGCTACGAGGACGCCCCGGACGGTTTTCTCCGCCCGATCTGCTCGCGGGCCCTGCGCGCGTGCGAGGAGGCCGCCGACCGCGCCCATCTCGACCTCGTCGTCGCTGCGTACGCCATGAAGATGCTCGCCCACGGCGGATGGCGGCCCGAGCTCGCGGGGTGCTGCGCCTGCGGCGACCCGGCCGTCTCGTACTTCTCGGCCGCCGCGGGCGGCGTCCTCTGCGCGAGCTGCGCCCGCGAGGTCGCCAGGGCCCGCGAGCTCTCGAAGCCCCAGGTTGCCTGGCTGCGCGCGTTGCTGGGCCTCACTTTCGACGAGCTCCTCGCCGCGCAGATTGACGCCGAGACCGAGATCGCGCTTCTCGGCACGGCCCATGTCTGGGCCGCCACCCACCTCGACGCGCGCCTCCGCGCGACGGAGTTCTACCTAGGGTTATAAGCGTTTCCCGTTTGACGGCCGCAATCGACCTTTACGGTAGGTTGACTGCGTTCGTATCGACTGACGCGTACTTTATTACGACTGAGCCAGTCGAACCTGAACATCAAATCATTATGAATCCGACGCTGCGGGAGCCACTGGGTACGAGTCGGGGTGAGCGTTGGTAGTCGGGACCCGCAGTCGTGGAGAAGCCGCGCAGGCGAGAGGGAACTCACCTCCGTCGCTCGTCTGTGCTATACTGCCGCAGGTCAGTACCCCGTACCTGGTGGCCCGTCGACTGCCCGACGGCCATCCCAGTTCGGGGCGAATCTATGTGAAAGGTGGTTTGACATGGCAGTTTCCAAGGAGCGCAAGGCCGAGCTCGTCGCCCAGTACGGCAAGGGCGAGAAGGACTCCGGTTCCGCCGAGGTGCAGGTTGCCCTGCTCACCGAGCGCATCAAGGGCCTCACCGAGCACATGAAGGTCCACCCGAAGGACTTTCACACCCGTCGCGGCCTGCTGATGCTCGTCGGCAAGCGTCGCCGCCTGCTGTCCTACATCAAGGCTCGCAACATCGAGGAGTACCGTACCCTCATCAAGAGCCTCGGCATCCGCGACAACATCCAGTAAAGCGGTTCTTCGGAGGGGCGCCCGCGGGCGCCCCTTCTTTGGTTTGTCCGCGAGAAGCGCGGACGGGCGGCCGGGAGGCCGCCGAGACGGCCCGCCTGCAACGGGGCAGGCGGAGATAAGGGAAAAGAAATGGCAAAGGTTACACACGAGTTCGACCTCTACGGCAAGCACTACGTGCTCGAGACCGGCGAGCTGGCCAAGCAGGCCACCGGCGCCTGCCTCGTCACGTGCGGCGACTCCACGGTCCTGCTCACCGCGGTGGTCTCCAAGGAGCGCAAGGACTACGACTTCTTCCCGCTGACGGTCGACTTCATCGAGAAGATGTACGCCGTGGGCCGCATCCCCGGCGGCTACCTCAAGCGCGAGGCGCGCCCGTCCGAGAAGGCCACCCTCACGGCCCGCATGATCGACCGTCCGCTGCGCCCGTCCTTCCCGGCCGGTTTCCGCAACGAGGTCCAGGTCGTTGCCACCACGCTGGTGGCCGACCAGGTGAACCCCGTCGACACCATCTGCATCATGGCGGCCTCCGCGGCCCTCACCGTGGGCGGCGTTCCCTTCGAGGGCCCGCTCGCCTGCGTGCGCATCGGCCGCGACCGCGACACCCACGAGTTCATCGTGAACCCCACCTACGAGGAGCGCGACAACTCCGATCTCGACCTCGAGCTCGGCGGCGCCGAGGGCTTCATCTCCATGCTCGAGGCCGGCGCCGAGGAGATCTCCGAGGAGGACATGCTCGCCGCCATGGCCTTCGGCCAGGAGGCCATCGCCGCCTTCTGCGCGGAGCAGAAGAAGTTCTTCGACAAGGTCCGCGGGGTCAACGGCGAGTTCCCGGTTCGCGAGTACATCCTCGACGAGCCCGTCCCCGAGGTCCACGACCGCGTCTTCGCCCACTACGACGAGATGGAGGCCGCCCTCAAGGACGCCGACAAGCTCTCCCGCATCGGCAGGGTCGAGGCCCTCAAGGCCGCCATCAAGGCCGAGTTCACCGAGGAGGAGCAGGCCCAGTGGAGCCGTGCCATCCCCGTCGAGCTCAAGTCCCTCGAGAAGCACGCCATGCGTCTCATGGTCGTCGAGACCGGCGAGCGCGTCGACGGCCGCACGCCCACCGAGGTGCGCCCGCTCATGGTCAAGGGCGACTACCTCCCGCGCGTCCACGGCTCCGGCCTCTTCCAGCGCGGCCAGACCCAGGTGCTCTCCGTCTGCACCCTCGGCATGCTCAACGAGTGGCAGCGTCTCGACACCATCGAGCCCGTCGACGGCAAGCGCTACATGCACCACTACAACTTCCCGCCGTTCTGCACCGGCGAGACCGGCCGCATGGGCAGCCCCAAGCGCCGCGAGATCGGCCACGGCAACCTCGCCGAGCGCGCCCTGCTCCCGGTGATCCCGTCCGAGGACGAGTTCCCCTACACGATCCGCGTGGTCTCCGAGGTCATGGAGTCCAACGGCTCCTCCTCGATGGGCTCCACCTGCGGCTCCACGCTCGCCCTCATGGACGCCGGCGTGCCCATCAAGCGCCCCGTCTCCGGTGTCGCCATGGGCCTCATCCAGGAGGAGGGCAAGACCGTCGTCCTCACCGACATCCAGGGCCTCGAGGACTTCCTCGGCGACATGGACTTCAAGGTGACCGGAACCACCAAGGGCATCACCGCCATGCAGATGGACAACAAGGCCACCGGCCTCACGCCGGAGATCCTGCGCTCCGCGCTCATGCAGGCGCACGAGGGCCGCATGTTCATCCTCGACGCCATGCTCGACGCGGTCCCCGCCGTGCGCGAGAAGACCAAGGAGTCCGCGCCCCAGATCATCAGCCTCCAGATCCCCACGGACAAGATCCGCGACGTCATCGGCTCCGGCGGCAAGGTCATCCGCGGCATCCAGGAGGACACCGGCGCCACCGTGGACATCCAGGAGGACGGCACCGTCTTCATCGCGGGCGTCGGCGGTGCCGGCGACGCGGCGGCCGAGCGCATCAAGGCCATCGTCAAGGTCCCCGAGGTGGGGGAGGAGTACACCGGCCGCGTCGTGGGCATCCAGCCCTTCGGCGCCTTCGTCGAGCTGCTGCCCGGCAAGGACGGCCTGCTCCACATCTCCCGCGTCGCCCGGGGCCGCGTGGACAAGGTCGAGGACGTCCTCACCATCGGCGACGAGGTCAAGGTCCGCGTCCTCGAGGTCGACGAGAAGGGCAAGATCAGCCTCGACCGCATCGACAAGCCCGAGGCTCCCGCCGGATCCGGCCACGGCCGCTCCCACGAGGGCGGTGAGAAGGGCGGCCACCGCGAGCGCCGCGCACCGCGTCGCCGTCCCGGCGACAACGGCGGCGACGAGCGCCCGCGCCCGCGTCGTCATCACGGAGCCTAGCGCGACGTCATCCTCTGACGTGTAAGGGCGGCCCGGGTGTTCCTACGAGAAGTGCGCTTCGCGGAACTTCTCTTCGGAACACCCGGGCCGCTTTGTCGGTCGACTGGGGCGCTTACCTGAGGGGTGAGGCCGCGCGTTCTTCTCGGGCCTCGTGCTCCCGTGGAACCATCGTGGAACCTCTTGGGTTGACGTGCTTCTCGTTTACAATCGAACCATATGCGCATTGGCACGGCCACGGGCCGTCTGACATAGCTGGAAGCTGACGAAAGGATCCACCCCGGAATGCCCAAGAAAGACATCGCGCTCAAGATCATCCCGCTGGGGGGCTTGGACGGCATCGGCAAGAACATGACCGCCTTCGAGTACGGAGACGACATGGTCCTCGTCGACGCCGGTCTCATGTTTCCCGACGAGGCCCAGCCCGGCATCGACCTCATCCTTCCCGACTACACCTACGTGCTCGAGAACGAGGACAAGCTCCGCGGCATCATCATCACGCACGGTCACGAGGACCACACCGGCGCCCTGCCGTACCTCCTCGCCGACCTCACCCGCAAGGTCCCCGTCTACTCGAGCAAGCTCACCCTGGGCATCATCCAGGGCAAGTTCGACGAGCACAACATCAAGAACCCCAAGACGCGCGAGGTGAGCGACGGCACCACGATCACGCTCGGCGCGTTCACGATCACGTTCTTCTCGATGACGCACTCCATCCCCGCGGCGTTCGGCATCTTCATGTCCACGCCTGCCGGCACGGTGATGCACACCGGAGACTTCAAGTTCGACCAGACGCCGATCGACGGCCGCCGCCCCAACTTCCACGCGATCAACAAGTTCGGCGCCTCGGGCGTCGACCTGCTGCTCTCGGACTCGACCAACGCCACCAGGCCGGGCTTCACGCCCTCAGAGGCCGCGGTGGGCCGCGACCTCCGTCACGTCATCAAGAACGCCAAGGGACGCGTCTTCGTCGCGGCCTTCTCGAGCCACATCCACCGCCTCCAGCAGATCTGCGACGCCTCGGTGGCCGTCGGCCGCAAGGTCGTCGTCACGGGCCGCTCGATGCTCACCAACACCCGGGTCGCGCGCGAGCTCGGCTACCTCAGGATCGCCGAGGACGACATCATCGACGCCTACGACGTCGACCGCATTCCGGACGAGAAGGTCGTGGTGCTGTGCACCGGCAGCCAGGGCGAGCCGCTCTCCGCGCTCGCGCGGATGGCCACGGGCGAGCACAAGTCCCTCTCCATCCACGAGTCCGACACGGTGATCATCTCCGCCACGCCGATCCCGGGAAACGAGAAGAGCGTGCAGTCGATTGTCAACTCGCTCTCCAAGATCGGGTGCGAGATCTTCGACAAGTCGAAGGGCACGGTCCACGTCTCCGGTCATGCCAGCCAGGAGGAGCTCAAGCTCATGCTCGCCATGGCCCGCCCGCGCTACTTCATGCCGGTCCACGGTGAGGCCCAGCACCTGCGCGCCCACGCCGAACTCGGCGTCCAGATGGGCGTGCCCGCCGGCAACGTCTTCGTGCTCGACAACGGCGACTCGCTCGAGATGGTCAAGCACAAGGTGCGTCGCGGCCGAGCCGTCGAGTCCGGCGTCGTCTACGTCGACGGCGGGACCGTCACCGAGGCCAACCCCGTGGTCCTGCGCGACCGCCAGAAGCTCGGCGCCGACGGCGTCATCACCGCCAGCGTCGTCGTCTCCAAGCGCGGCGGCTCCGTCGGCGCCGTCGAGGTGCTCGGGCGCGGCCTCTCCTCCTCGGCGGAGGGCCTGCTCGCCTCCGAGGGGCGCGAGGCGGTCCGCTCCCAGGTCACCAAGCTCATGGCCGGTGACGGGGCGAGCGTCGACGCGCTCAGGCGCGGCGTTCGCAACTCGCTCTCCAACCTTCTCTGGAACAAGACGCACACGCGGCCGATGATCATACCGGTCGTCATGGAGGTCTAGCGCATGCCCGCAAACCGCACCTCAAACGCACCTAAAAAGGGCAACTCCAAGTCTCGCTCCCGCTCGGTGGGGACGCGCGTGGGATCTGGCGTGCTCATCGGCACCGTGCGTGGTGACATCGTCGGCATCGTCCTCGTCGTTCTTGCCTGCGCCCTGCTCGCGGCCCTTCTCGTCCCCTCCACGGCCGTCGTCACGAGTGCCGTCCGCGACTTCCTCGCGCTCTCCTTCGGCGTCGCGGCTGCCCTCGTCCCCTGCGCCGTCCTCGCCTTCGCATGCACCTTCTTCGTCGACGGCGAGCAGGGGCTGCCCGGGCGCATAGCGCTCGGCCTGGGACTCGTCGTCATCGCCGTCCTTGCCATGGTCTCGCTCAACGCCCCCGGAGCCGCCGCGAGCCCCGAGTCCGTCTTCGACCCCGAGGTCGCCCGCGCGACGGGCGGCTACGTCGGCGGCGCCCTCGCGTGGGCGCTGCTCACGCTCCTGGGCACCGTCGTCGGCAACATCCTGCTCGTCGGCGTGATCCTCGCCGGCGTCGTCGTCTGCGGCTTTTCTGTGTCCGGCGCCGTCTCGCGCGCCCGCGATCGCCTCTCCGCTGCCGCGGCGGCCCACGACCAGCGGGTCCGCGAGCGCCGCGAGCGCGAGATCATCGACGCGGCGGCCGACGATGACCTCGTCGCCGCCCCCGCACAGTCGCTCTTCGACGCCCCCGCTCCTGAGGAGGAGGGGGCGACCACCTTCATCGGCAACAGGAAGACGACGGTCCTCAAGCGCGGCGCGCGCGGTCGGGCCCAGGGGCGCGCAGCCCTTCTCGACCCGGGCCAGGACCCCGCGCCGACCGCCGTGCTCGAGCACGGCACATCCCCTGAGGCGCAGCCTGCGGTCGAGGCGGACGCCTCCGCGGTGCCCGCGTTTCTCGGCGCCGCCGCTGAGAAGGGGAAGGGGAGGGCAAAGAAGGGCCAGCAGGCCGTCTCGAAGGAGCCGCCCGCGACGCTCAGCCGCCCGGGCGACGGCGACGAGAGCTATCAGCTCCCGCCACTCTCGATTCTGCGCGAGAACCCCGACGCCGGCGCCTCGTTCACCGGGGATGCCGAGCTCAGGGCCACCGCAGAGCGCCTCCAGGGTACGCTTGAGGAGTTCGGACTCACCTCTCGCGTCGCCGGTTGGATCGCCGGCCCCTCGGTAACCACGTTCAAGATCTCCATGGGCGAGGGCGAGCGCGTGAGCAAGATCGTGAACCTCGAGGACGACATCGCCCTCTCGCTCGCGGCCAAGTCGGTGCGCATCTTCGCGCCGATCCCGGGCACCTCGCTCGTCGGCATCGAGATCCCCAACGAGAAGCCCCAGCCGGTGTTCCTCTCCGACGTGCTGCCCTACGCGACCGGCGGCCCGCTCGACTGCGCCTTCGGCCGCGACTCCGAGGGTCGTCCCATTGTCGTCGACCTCGCCGGCCTCCCGCACCTTCTCGTCGCCGGCACCACCGGCTCGGGCAAGTCGGTGCTGCTCAACGCCATCATCATGTCCATGCTCATGCGCGCCGCGCCCGAGCAGGTGCGCCTCATCATGGTCGACCCCAAGCGCGTCGAGTTCACGGGCTACGCGGGCCTGCCGCACCTCTACGTGCCGGTCGTCACCGAGCCCCGCCAGGCCGCGAGCGCCCTGCAGTGGGGAGTCACGGAGATGGAGCGCCGACTCAAGGTCTTTGAGCACTACAAGGTGCGCGACATCAAGACCTTCAACAAGAACGTCGACGGCGACAAGTACGCGGACATCGAGAACCCGCCGAAGCACATGCCGTACTTCGTCATCGTCATCGACGAGCTCGCCGACCTCATGATGGTCGCCGGCAAGGACGTCGAGTCGTCGATCGTGCGCATCGCACAGCTTGGTCGCGCCGCGGGCATCCACCTCATCGTCGCCACGCAGCGTCCCTCCGCCGACGTCGTCACCGGCCTGATCCGCGCCAACATCGACAACCGCGTCGCGCTTTCCGTCGACAACTCCATCAACTCGCGCATCATCCTCGACCAGAAGGGCGCCGAGCAGCTCCTCGGAAAGGGCGACATGCTCGTCAAGCTCCGCGGCAAGAAGCCCCGGCGCGCCCAGGGCTGCTGGGTCTCGGACGAGGAGATCGAGAAGACCGTCGCGTTCATACGCGAGCAGGTCGTCGCCGACTACCACGAGGACATCCTCACGGCCGTAGTCCCCAACTCGCCCGGCGGTGCCGACGGGGGCGCGCGTTCCGACGACGACCCGCTGATCTGGGAGGCCGCGCGCATCGTCGTGGACTCCCAGCTCGGCTCGACTTCGGGCCTGCAGCGGGCGCTCTCCGTCGGATACGCGCGCGCCGGCCGCATCATGGACATGCTCGAGGCGAAGGGCGTCGTCGGACCTGCCAACGGCTCCAAGCCGAGAGAGGTCCTGCTGGACAAGGACGGCCTTGAGGAGCTGAGGGTCGCCGAGGAGACATACCGGGAGGTCGAGTAGGGAGATGGCCATTCCCCGATTCAGCGAGATTCTCGCCTCGCGCCGCCGTGAGCTCGGGCTCACGACCGCGCAGGCGTCGCGCGTGCTCAAGCTGCGCGAGGACGTTCTGCTCGCCTTCGAGAACGGCGACTTCGAGCACATGCCTCAGAGCGGCTACGCCCAGGGCATGCTCTCGAGCTATGCGCGCTACCTCGGGCTCAACGCCCGCGAGCTCGTCGACCTCTTCACCGAGGAGCTCTACGAGTACCAGCACGGGACGTCCTCGCACGAGCTCAGGCGCCGCACCCGTCACACGCAGTCCGGCCGCATCATCTCCGGGTACGAGACCCCCAACGAGGTCGAGTCCCGCCCGAAGGCCTACGTCGAGTATCGGCCGCTGCTTCCGAGCGGCGGTGGTCCCGCAGGCGACCTCGGCGACTTCGCGACCACGGCGACCGCACGCCCGCGCATGTCGGTGCCCCTCGCCGGCTCCGGGACGGCAGCTCCCGGTACGCGGGGCTACGTCGGCGCCCCGGCCCGCGATGACGAGCGCCCGGTTCGTCACGGCTCCGGACGCCCCTACAACGCGCCGTCTTCGCGCGAGCGCGAGTCTTCAAGCACGGCGCGGCGCAGGCCGCCCGCCTCGCGTCGGCGCGGCATCGACCAGACCGCGCGCCTCGACGGCGCCCGCCGCTATCCCGCCCAGGGCACGCGAGGTGCCGACGGTTCCGTCTACATGCGCGACGACGTGAGCACGCGTCGGGTGCGTGCGGGGGAGTACACCGACGACCTGCGCCTCGACGATGAGGCGCGCCCGTCGGTCTCGGCCGCCACCGCGTCGGGCCGTCGCTCCTCTCGCAACATCGCCAGCGTGGAGCGCCCCAACGTCCGTCGCCGCACGCCACGAGCGCAGGCCGACGGCTCGCGCGGGCGCCGTCCCCCGGTGCGCCGCGGCCTCGTGGGACAGTTCCTCTCCGACCCCCGCAGGGCGCTCTTCGCGCTCATCCTGCTGCTCGCCGTGGTGCTCACGGCCGTCCTGGTCTTCTCGGTGAGCTCCTGCGTGAACGCTCGCAACCAGCCGGCGACCGGGCAGGTCGTCCCGGTCCAGAGCACGGACGGAACCCAACCGGACGACGAGGAGCCGACCGGTGACGACGCCGCCGACTCCGACGAGCCCACCGCGGACGACACCGAGGACAAGGATGCTGACGCCGCCGATGAGCCCTCCGAGGGCGCCGCCGGCGCCGCGGCCGAAGACGGCAAGGACGCCAAGGCCGATGAGCCCACCGAGACGGTCGTCGAGGTGAGCGTTTCCGAGGGCTCCGTCTCCTGGGTCGAGATTACCTGTGACGGAAAGAGCGAGGTTGCCGAGAGCGTGACCGGCCCCTGGACCAAGTCCTACACCGTCGAGGACGCGATATCGATCCAGGTCGCCAACCCGGACGCCGTGACCGTCACCAAGAACGGCGAGAAGGTCACCCTCTCGCAACGCGCGGGCGGCCTCGGCTCCGTCAAGATCGACGGCACGCCCGCAGCCAAGGCCGACGCCTCCGCCGACGAGGGCACCACCGACGACGCCGCCGCCGACGAGGGCGAGTAGCAAACGTTCGGGGCGCCGCCCCCGGGAACAGGAGTTGAGCATGGCAAAGGAATCCAGCTTCGACGTCGTCTCGGTCGTCGACATGCAGGAGGTCGACAACGCGTGCCAGCAGGCCGCGCGCGAGCTCACGCAGCGCTACGACCTCAAGGGCACGGGCGCCGCGCTCGAGCTCTCCAAGAAGGAGGGCGTCTTCAAGATCTCGGCGCCCTCCGAGTTCGTCGCCTCGCAGGTGCGCGACATCCTCGGGTCCAAGCTCGTCAAGCGCGGCGTCGACCTCACCGCGGTGCGCTGGGCGGACCCGGTCGCCGCGTCCGGCATGAGCGTCCGACAGACGGGCACCGTCATCCAGGGCATCGACCAGGACACGGCCAAGAAGATCGCCAAGGACATCCGCGACCTCAAGCTCAAGGCCAAGGCGACCGTCGAGGGCGACAAGCTCCGCGTGAGCTCCGCCTCGAAGGACGTGCTCCAGTCCGTCATCGCCGAGCTCAGGCAGCGCGACTACGGCCAGCCGCTCCAGTTCGCCAACTACCGCTAGCGAGGGGAGCATCGTGCGCTTTCTCATCGTCACGCTCGGCTGCGCCAAGAACGAGGTCGACTCTGACCGCATGAGGGCCCTGCTGCTCGCGGGCGGATTCGAGGAGACCGCCGACGTGGCCGACGCCGACGTGGCCATCGTCAACACCTGCTCCTTCCTCGCCTCCGCCACCGAGGAGTCCGTCGAGGCGACCCTCTCCCTCGCCGAGGAGCGCGCTGAGGGCGTCCGCGACCTCCCGATCGTGATGTGCGGGTGCGTCCCGTCGCGCTACGGAGACGCGCTCGCCTCCGAGCTGCCCGAGGTCGCCGCCTTCGTCCGCGCCGAGGACGAGGACGGAATCGTCGCCGTCGTTCGTGACGTGCTCGGCCTGGGGGATGCCGGGACTGACGAGGCGCCCGAGACGCTCCGCACCGTCGAGGGTACCAGCGCCTTCGTGAAGATCTCCGAGGGCTGCGACCGGTTCTGCGCCTTCTGCGCGATACCCTACATCCGCGGGCGCTACCACTCGCGCCCCGCCGACGAGATCGTCTCCGAGGTGCGCTCTCTCATGGAGGGCGGCGTCCGCGAGGTCGTCCTCATCGGCCAGGACACCGGCGTCTGGGGCTGCGACCTCGGCGAGGGGGAGACGCTCGCCGTGCTGCTCAGGAGCGTCGCGGAGGCCGTCCGTCCCTACGGCGGCTGGGTACGCGTCCTCTACCTCCAGCCCGAGGGCATGACCGACGAGCTCATCGGCACGATTCGCGACGTGCCCGAGGTGCTTCCCTACATCGACATCCCCATCCAGCACTGCTCCGCACGCGTGCTCAAGGCGATGGGTCGCTCCGGCTCCCCCGAGGAGCTGCGCGCGCTCTTCGCACGCCTGCGCTCGGAGATCCCCGGCATGGTCCTGCGAACCACGGGCATGGCGGGCTTCCCCGGCGAGACGGACGACGAGGCGGACGAGCTCTACGAGTTCATCGCCGAAGAGGCCTTCGACTACTGCTCGGTGTTCGCCTACTCCCAGGAGGACGGCACCGCGGCCGCCCGCATGGCCGACCAGGTGGAAGAGGGCGTCAAGCTCGAGCGCACGCAGCGCCTGATCGACCTCACCGAGCAGCTCGGCTTCTCCGCGACCGCCGCCCACGTGGGCGAGCGCGTCCGCGTCATCGTCGACGGTGTCGAGGAGGGCGCGGACGGCCTCGAGCTCATCGGTCACGCCTGGTTCCAGGCGCCCGACTCCGACGGTGCCGTGCACATCCCGTACGGCGAGGCCACGGTCGGCGACATCGTGACCGTCGACCTCGTCGACTCGTTCTGCTACGAGCTCGTGGGGGAGGGTGAGTGACATGGCCGGCGAGAAGGACACCTGGACGCTCGCGAACATCGTGACCTGCGTGAGAATCGCCCTCATCCCGGTCTTCATGTTCGTAGCCGCCGTCGCGGACATCCGCGACGACGCCTCTCTGGCCGTGGCAGCATTCGTCATCTACGTGACGCTCTCGCTCACGGACAAGCTTGACGGACACCTCGCGCGCTCGCGTGGCGAGATCACCGACTTCGGCAAGTTCCTCGACCCCATCGCCGACAAGCTCCTGGTCTTCTCGGCCCTGCTGCTCCTGCTCTCGCATGGCCACGTCTCCGTGTGGGTCGTCTTCATCATCCTCGCGCGTGAGTTCCTCGTGAGCGCGCTGCGCATGGTCGCCGCCTCAAACGGCGAGGTGATAGCTGCCGACAAGCTTGGCAAGGCGAAGACTGCCGTCACGATGGTGTCGCTCTGCGCGTACTATCTTTGGCTCGCCCTGGAGGCCGCGGGCAGCTATGACCTTTCCGGACCCGTGTGGCTCCTCGCCTGGGTCCTCATGATGGTCGCCGTCGTGCTCACCGTCGTCTCGGGCGCCCAGTACTTCTGGAACGCCCGCCATGTCGTCTTCGGGAGGTAGCGATGGGGGAGCGTTCGATCTTCTCGCATGACCCCGATCTCCACGGCGCCTGCTCCGAGCTTCTCGACCTCGCGCGCGAACGCGGCGTCACCGTCGGGACCGCCGAGTCGTGCACCGGCGGGCTCGTCTGCGGCGCGCTCACGTCCGTCCCGGGCTCGTCCGACGTCGTGCGCGGCGGCGTCGTGAGCTACGCCATCCCCGTAAAGCGCGAGGTCCTCGGCGTCTCGGGCGACGTTCTCGACGACCCTTCCCTCGGCGCCGTCTCCGCGGAGTGCGCCGAGCAGATGGCCTCGGGCGCGCGGGGGGCGCTCGGGTGCGACTACGCGGTGTCCGTCACCGGCATCGCCGGACCGGGCGGCGAGGAGCCGGGAAAGCCCGTGGGAACCGTCTGGATGGGCGTCGCGGGCCCGACCGGGGTCGTCTCGCGGCTTTTTCGCTTTGACGGGGACCGTGCGGGCGTGCGCCACGCCGCAGTCTCCACCGCGGTTGGTCTCCTCCGTGCCGCGGTCATGGAGAGCCTGTGAGCCTGGCTTCTCCCGTTCTGGACGCCGCGCGACGGTGAGAATTCAGGCCGGGCTCGCTGCCTTGGTCCTCACGGCGCGCCGCAGTCGGCCTGGCAGCCTCCGGTCAGCCCGCGGGGAGCGAACGTCATTTTGGCGCAAGAGACCCCCGATACGCTTTTCCCAAACCCGTTGACACAGAACGGGTGTTCGTATACCATCGCATCGGAACGCGAGCAAGGGAGCAGGAATGGCCAAGAGCAAGGGCATCACCAAGGAGATTCGTCCCCGCACCACCGGTGAGGAGCGTCAGAAGGTAATCGACGACACCACCAACGAGATCGAGAAGAAGTTCGGCAAGGGCGCCATCATGCGCTTCGGTGACGACGGCCCCAGTCTCGAGGTCGAGGCCATCCCGACGGGCTCGATCGCGCTCGACGCCGCGCTCGGCATCGGAGGCGTCCCCCGCGGTCGCATCGTCGAGATCTACGGCCCCGAGTCCTCCGGCAAGACCACGCTCTCCCTCGAGATCCTCGCCGAGGCCCAGGCCATGGGTGGCGTCGTCGCGTTCATTGACGCCGAGCACGCGCTCGACCCGGGCTATGCCGCCCGCATCGGCGTGGACATCGACGAGGTCCTCATCTCCCAGCCGGACACCGGCGAGCAGGCGCTCGAGATCTGCGACATGCTCGTCCGCTCCGGGGCCATCGACGTCGTGGTCGTCGACTCCGTCGCGGCGCTCACCCCACGCGCCGAGATCGAGGGCGAGATCGGCGACTCCACGGTCGGCCTGCAGGCCCGCCTCATGAGCCAGGCGCTGCGCAAGCTCGCCGGCTCGCTCTCCAAGTCCAACACCACCTGCATCTTCATCAACCAGCTGCGCGAGAAGATCGGCGTCATGTTCGGCAACCCCGAGACCACCCCGGGCGGCCGCGCGCTGAAGTTCTTCTCGTCCGTCCGCATGGACATCCGCCGCATCGACTCCATCAAGAACAAGGACCAGGCCATCGGCAACCGGGTCCGCGTCAAGGTCGTCAAGAACAAGGTGGCCCCGCCCTTCAAGCAGGCCGAGTTCGACATCATGTACGGCCAGGGCATCTCCAAGGAGGGCTCCATCCTCGACATGGCCGTCGACTACGAGGTCGTGAACAAGTCCGGCGCCTGGTACACCTACGGGCAGGAGCGCCTCGGCCAGGGCCGCGAGGCCGCGAAGGAATTCCTCGCCTCCAACCCCGACCTCATGGACGAGATCGACCACAAGGTCCGCGTCGCATGCGGGCTCGAGCTCGGAGACGAGCGCGTGGGCGAGATCGTTGAGGGTGTCGAGGTCCCCGGCCTCGACGGGGACTCCCTCTAGTGTCTGCTCCTGCCTTCTCCTGGGAGATCCGTCTGCCCGAGCGCGGCTCGAGGGCACCCATGGCCGGAAAGACCCCTCGCGCCACCCTGTTCGTCTCCGCTGCCGACCACGGCGACGAGACCTTCTCGATTCCCGTCGTCGTGGGAAGGCGGCTGGAGACTCTCTTCGCGGCTGACCGTCGCGCGCCCTCCTGCCGTGCAGAGCTGCTGCATGAGGTCAGGGAGATCTCGCGCTCGTGCGCGCACGAGCGCATGGAGGGCCTCGTCGGACGACGCGACTACTCACGAGCCGAGCTCTCCGAGCGTCTTCTTCGCGACGGCTATCGCTCCGAGGTCGTGGAGGAGCTCGTCGAGCGCGCCGTAGAGGTCGGCATCGTCGACGACGCCCGTTACGCCGCCGCCTTCGCCCGCTCCAAGGTGATGGCCGGGTGGGGGAGGATGAAGATCGAGCGCGAGCTCTCCCGACGCGGGATCTCGCCCATCGACGTCCCCGGCTGGCCGGAGGACTTCGTCACCCTCGACGACGAGCGCCAGCGTGCCCTGTCCCTTGCCTCGAGGCGTCGTCTGACCGGAAGGAACGACTACCAGAGGCTCGTTCGCTTCCTGTGCTCTCGCGGCTTCTCGGTTGGCATCTCCACGTCCGTCGCGCGCGAGGTTCTCGGCCAGGCGGAGGGGTAGCGGCTTTCCGCGCGCAGAAGGTCGTATAAAACGTGACTCGTCTCGCCCCTCAGTCGAGCATTCCGTCGACTCCGGGACGTCGGCGGGGTCCTACCTGCGGCGCATTTGACAGAATCCTTACAACGGGGCTAGGATAGTACTGCTCGTGGAGCGCATTCTCTCGCTGGTCTGCCAGCTGCCGATTATGTTTCTCTGTACGTCACGATAGCTGCCATAGCCGCTCATGCGGCAAGCGTCAGACGCACCTCCACGGCGGGTTCCGTCGCGCTCGCGCACGGTCTCCTGAACCCACTGATGAACTGAACCTGAGGAGCAGACATGACAGACCCCATTACCATCGTCGTCGGGGCGGTTTGCCTCGTCGTCGGCGCCGCACTCGTCTATTTCTTCTTGGCCGGCAAGAGCGGCTCCAAGCTCAGGGACGCAGAGGCGCGCCTCGCCTCCGCTCAGTCCGAGGCCGAGCGCATCGCCCAGGAGGCTGCGCACCAGGCAGAGAACGCCAAGAAGGAGGCCGTCCTGGAGGCCAAGGAGGAGATCCTCGCGCTCAAGCAGACCTCCGAGGCTGAGGAGAAGAAGCGCAAGAGCGAGCTCCAGTCACTCGAGAACCGCATCATGCAGCGCGAGGAGTCCCTCGACCACCGCAACGACGCCCTCGACCGCCGCGAGCACCAGCTTTCCAGCCTCCAGGGACAGCTCGACCGTCGCAAGGGCGACCTCGACGAGCTCTTCGACCGTCAGAGCGCCGAGCTCGAGCGCATCGCCGGGCTCTCCTCCGACGAGGCCCACGACGAGCTGCTCGCCCGCGTCCGCTCCGAGTCCGTGCGCGAGGAGGCCCAGATCCTGAGGGAGTCCGAGCAGCGCGTCCGCGCCCAGGCCGACAAGACCGCCCGCGAGATCATCTCCACCGCCATCCAGCGCTGCGCCGCCGACCAGGCCGGCGAGATCACGGTCACCTCGGTCCACATCCCCTCCGACGACCTCAAGGGTCGCATCATCGGCCGCGAGGGGCGCAACATCCGCACCTTCGAGCAGGTCTCCGGCGTCTCGCTCGTCATCGACGACACGCCCGAGACCGTCGTCCTCTCGAGCTTCGATCCCGTCCGTCGCGAGACCGCGCGCGTCGCCCTCGAGAACCTCATCGCCGACGGCCGCATCCACCCGGCCCGTATCGAGGAGCTCTACAAGAAGGCCGAGGCCCTCGTCGCCGAGCGCGTGCGCGAGGCCGGCGAGCAGGCAGCGTTTGACGCTGGCATCCACGACCTGCACCCGGAGCTCGTAAAGACCCTCGGCGCCCTGCGCTATCGCACTTCGTTCGGCCAGAACGTCCTCCAGCACTCCATCCAGGTCTCCGCGCTCTGCGGCATCATGGCCTCCGAGCTCGGTCTTGACGAGGCACCCGCCAAGCGCGCCGGCCTTCTCCACGACCTCGGAAAGGCCATCGACCACGAGGTCGAGGGCCCGCACGCCGTCATCGGCGCCGACCTTGCCCGTCGTCACGGCGAGCGCCTCGAGATCGTCCACGCCATCGAGGCCCACCACGCCGACGTCGACCCCGACACGG
The DNA here is from genome assembly GCA_030525685.1 of Atopobiaceae bacterium. GTDB lineage: Bacteria > Actinomycetota > Coriobacteriia > Coriobacteriales > Atopobiaceae > Thermophilibacter. The sequence goes on from JAUNEG010000011.1 coordinate 27,192, forward strand.
TCCTCGACGTCCTCGTCATGGCCGCCGACGCCATCTCTGCCGCACGTCCCGGCGCCCGACGCGAGTCCGCCGAGAACTACATCAAGCGCCTCGAGAAGCTCGAGGAGATCTCCAATGCCCACGAGGGCGTCGAGCGCACCTACGCCATGCAGGCCGGTCGCGAGCTCCACGTCATGGTCGAGCCCGAGAAGATCTCCGACGCCCAGGCGACTGTGCTCGCGCACGACATCGCCAAGCAGATCGAGGACGAGATGGAGTACCCCGGTCAGGTGCGCGTCGTCGTGATTCGCGAGTCCCGTGCCGTCGACGTCGCCAAGTAGGGCCATGTCCGGCGCCTCAGACCTCGCTGGCTTCGTCTCCACCATGGGCGGAGACCGCGCCCTGCGCGTCGAGGAGAGCCTTGGCGAGGGCTTCGTCAGGCTCCGCGTCGCTGAGGCAGAGCGCCGTCAGGCCAAACACGACGTACGGTGCGTCGAGGACGCGCTCATCGAGATGCTCCGCAACGCCCGTGACGCCGGCGCTCGACACATCTACGTCGCCACCTCCCGCGAGGGGGACCGTCGCACCACCTGCGTGCTCGACGACGGGTCCGGTATCCCCGAGGACATGCACGACCGCGTCTTCGAGGCCCGCGTCACCTCCAAGCTCGAGTCGGTCCACATGGACCGCTGGGGCGTCCACGGGCGCGGCATGGCGCTCTTCTCCATCCGCGAGAACGCCGTCTCGGCCGAGGTCATGTCCTCGGCCCCCGGCAAGGGGTCAGCCCTTCGCGTGGTCACCGACGCCACGGTCCTCCCGGAGCGCGCGGACCAGTCGAGCTGGCCCGCGCTTGGCGTGGATGAGGACGGCAACGAGACGTGCGTGCGCGGGCCTCACAACATCGTGCGCACCTGCTGCGAGTTCGCGCTCGAGGAGCGCGGGACCTGCGAGGTCCACCTCGGCTCGCCGGCCGAGGTCGCCGCGACGGCCCGCGCCCGTGCGCGGCAGACCGTCGAGGGTGCGGACCTGCTTTTCCTGGACTCCCTCGAGGAGCTGCCCGTGGTGGAGCGCCTGCGCGCGGCCTCCGACGCCCGCGAGCTTCGCGAGCAGGCGATGGCGCTCGGCCTCGAGATGTCCGAGCGCACGGCCCACCGGATCGTCTCCGGCCAGATCGCGCCGCTCAGAAGCGTCCTCGCGCGACTGACGCGTTCCTCCGCGGGTCCCGGCGCCGCCTCGGCCCACGAGGTCGACCTCACTCGTGACCGACGCGGCCTCAGGCTCGCCCCCGCGGACGTCGACGAGTTCTCCCGCGTCATGGAGCGTGACTTCGGCCTTCTCGCGGACAGGTACTACCTCTCGCTCGCCGGCGAGCCGCGCGTCCGCGTCACGGGCAACCGCCTGACCGTGACCTTCGACCTCAGGCCCTCAGACTAGCTGCTCCGCACTTCTCAGCACGGCCGACAACCTCTAAAATCGAACGACAGACCAGCAACGAAGCACTAACGTCGTAGCAACGCAACGGGAGTTTTCACATGGACTATCTGAAGGTCTCGAGCAAGTCCTCGCCGGCGTCGGTCGCCGGCGCGATCGCCGGGCTCGTCAAGGACGGCATCCCCGTCAACATCCAGTGCATCGGCGCGGGCGCGGTCAACCAGGCCATAAAGGCGATCGCGATCGCGCGCGGCTTCCTCATCCCCACCGGCATCGACATCTCCTGCGCCCCGACCTTCTCCGACGTAGAGATCGGCGGCGAGAGCAGAACGGCCATCCGCATCGCCGTCTACGTGCACCGTATCACCGCCCCCGCCACCCCTGCGGGCGTCGAGGCGGTCGAGGCCTGATGGAGCACCCCGTCGAGCTCGTCGGAAAGACGTACTACGTAAGGACCTTCGGCTGCCAGATGAACCTCCACGACTCCGAGCGCGTCGCCGGCGTGCTCGACGAGTGCGGGTGCGTCTGCGTGGACGACCCCGACCAGGCCGACATCGTCGTCTTCATGACGTGCTGCGTGCGCGAGAAGGCGGACCAGCACCTCTACGGACAGGCCTCGGCCATGGTGAGCGCCCCGGTGCCTCCCTCGGGACGCCGCGTCGTCGCCATCGGCGGCTGCATCGCCCAGCGGGACGGCGAGAAGATCCGCGAGCATGTCGCCTGCGCCGACGTCGTGTTCGGCACGAGCGCCCTTGCGAGCCTTCCGACGCTGCTCGCGGACGCGTTCGTCGGCGACGGTTCGCGCGTGGCCGTCGACACGGTCGAGGAGGACCGCCCCTTCTCGACCGACCTTCCCAGCCATCGCGCCCAGCGCTTCCACGCGTGGGTGCCCATCATGACGGGCTGCAACAACTTCTGCACCTACTGCATCGTTCCCCACGTCCGCGGGCGCGAGAAGAGCCGCACCATGGAGGGTATCGTCGCCGAGGTGGAGCAGCTCGTCTCAGACGGCGCGCGCGAGGTCACGCTGCTCGGCCAGAACGTCAACTCCTACGGGCGCAACATCTACGGCGAGCCGAGGTTCGCCGAGCTCCTGCGTCGCGTCGCCGCAACCGGCATCGAGCGCATCCGCTTCACCTCCTCCAACCCCAAGGACCTCGACGACGAGGTCATCCGCGCCATGGCGGAGACCCCTGCGGTGATGCCGCACCTGCACCTCGCCGTCCAGAGCGGCTCTACGCGCGTGCTCAGGGCCATGAACCGTCGCTACACGCGCGAGGGGTACCTCGAGCTCGTCGGTCGCCTGCGCGCCGCCATGCCCGACCTCGCCCTCTCCACCGACATCATCGTCGGCTTCCCGGGCGAGACCGAGCAGGACTTCGAGGACACCCTCTCGCTCGTCCGCGAGGCCGGCTTCTCCTCCGCCTTCACCTTCATCTACTCCCCGCGTCCCGGCACGCCCGCCGCCGAGATGCCGGACGACACGCCCCGCGAGGTGATCCAGGAGCGCTTCGACCGGCTTGCGGAGCTCGTCGCCCAGCAGGCGCACGACGCCAACCAGTCGGACCTCCACCAGCTCGTGAGCGTGCTCGTCGAGGGCAGCTCCAAGAAGGACGGCGGCGTTCTCGTCGGGCACAGCGAGAAGAACCGCACGGTGCACTTCTCGCTTCCCGAGGGACATGCGGCCGAGGGCCTGGTCGGTCGCATCGTCGACGTCCGCGTCGAGGAGGCAAGGACCTGGTACCTCCGCGGCAGCGTGGAGGGCGGACCTCGGTGAGAGGGCTTCCCGTCGTCTGCGTCGTGGGCCCCACGGCGTCCGGCAAGAGCGCGCTCGCCGAGCTCGTCGCGACGCGCCTGGGGAGCTCCGTCGTCTCCGTCGACGCAATGCAGGTGTATCGGGGCATGGACGTCGGCACCGCCAAGACGCCCGTTGCGGAGCGCCGCTGCCCGCTCCTGATGGTCGACGTCGTCGACCCCGACGAGGACTACTCCGTCCAACGCTTCCAGACCGACGCCCGTGCCTGCGTCGACGCGCTCCTCGCCGAGGGTCACACGCCCGTGCTCTGCGGCGGCACGGGACTCTATCTCAATGCCGTTATCGACGAGATGACGTTCCCCGTCGGCGAGAAGGACGGCGGCGTCCGCGAGCGCTATGAGCGCATCGCCGCTGAGCGGGGCGCCGACGCCCTGCATGCGCTTCTCGCCGAGCGCGACCCCGAGAGCGCCGCGCTCATCCACCCCAACAACGTCAGGCGCGTCGTGCGCGCGCTCGAGATGTCCGACGAGGGCGTCTCCTATGCCCGCCACCACGAGGGCCTCCATGAGCGCGCGGCCCACTACCCGGCCCGCATATGGGGCCTCTCGTGGCCACGAGAGGACCTCTACGCTCGCATCGACGCCCGCGTGGACCAGATGGTCGAGGCCGGCCTCGTGGAGGAGGTCCGTGCCCTCGCCGGTCGGGGCCTTGGCTCGGACGTCACCGCAGGACAGGCGATCGGCTACAAGGAGATCCTTGAGGCGCTCTCCGGGCGCGTCGAGCTCAGGGAGGCCGTCGAGCTCGTCAAGCGCCGAACGCGCCGCTATGCCAAGCGCCAGCTCTCGTGGTTCCGCCACGACGGGCGCGTCAGGTGGCTCGAGATGGGCGAGCTGGGTCTCGAGGAGGCCTGCGAGCGCATCGTCTCCGACCTCGCGCGAGGGGAGGGCTAGATGGCGCGCTTCGAGCCGTTCTCTACCGCACCGGTCCCCGAGCGGGCCATCCTCGTCGGCGTCGACCTCGGTCGCTCCGACTGGAGCTGCGAGGAGTCCCTCGCGGAGCTCGCCCGTCTCGCCGAGACCGACGGGGCCGAGGTCGTCCTCACCATGACGCAGCGCCTCGACGCTCCCGTACCCAAGACCTTCATCGGGAAGGGCAAGGTCGAGGAGCTCTGCTCCTACGTGCGAAGCCTCAACGCCGACGTCGTGATCTTCGACGACGAGCTCACGCCCTCCCAGCAGGCGAACCTCGAGCGGGCGGTGGGGGAGCCCGTCAAGATAATCGATCGCACCGCCCTCATCCTCGACATCTTCGGCGTGCACGCCAAGACGCGCGAGGGGCGCCTTCAGGTGCAGCTCGCGCAGCTCCAGTACGTGCTGCCGCGCCTGCGAGGCATGTGGAGCCATCTCGTCGGCGAGCAGACGCGCGGCGGCATCGGAAGCCGCTTTGGCCAGGGCGAGAGCCAGCTCGAGGTCGACCGTCGCCTCGTCCGCGCTCGCATCTCCACGCTTCGACGCGAGCTCGAGCGCCTCGAGAGGCGCCGTGGCGTCCAGAGCAAGGCGCGCTGGGACTCCGGCGTCTACCGCGTGGCGCTCGTCGGCTACACCAACGCGGGAAAGTCCACGCTGCTCAACCGTCTCACCGGGGCTGGCGTCTACGTGCGAGACGAGCTCTTCGCGACGCTCGACCCGACGACGCGCGCCCTCGACCTCGAGGAGGGCCGCAAGATCACCGTCACGGACACCGTCGGCTTCATCCAGAATCTGCCGACGATGCTCGTGGAATCGTTCAAGTCGACCCTAGCCGAGGTCCGGGCCGCGGATCTCGTGCTGCTCGTGGTCGACGCCGCGGACCCGCATCGCGAGCTCGAGATCTCGGCGGTCCGCTCCGTTCTCGAGGAGATCGGCGCCGACCGCATCCGCTGCGTCGAGGTCATGAACAAGTGCGACCTGCTCGACGCCGACGAACTGCGCGACGTCCGCGTCGCCCATCCCGACGCGCAGTTCCTCTCCGCGCTCTCGGGAGAGGGCGTCCGTGGCCTGCTCTACCGGATCGCTCAGGAGGCGAGCGCCGACAGCGTCTCGTTGACGGTGCTGGTCCCCTACGACAAGGGACTGCTGCTCAAGATGGTCCACGAGCGCTGTCAGGTCATTCGAGAGAGCTACGTGCAGGAGGGTCTCCTCGCCACCGTCCGCGCCGACGCCCGTATGGCGGCCTCGCTCGCCCCGTACTCCGTCGAGGGGGAGGGCTAGCCCACGAGGGAGCAGAGGGCGAGAAGGACGGGCTGGTGGATCACGTAGACGGCCAGCGCGTGGCGCCCGACGAAGTTCAGGGGCGCGACGTTGGCCAGCCTTGCCCATTCCGGATAGCCGCGCCTTGACCACCAGGCGCCCATCGATGCTCCGCAGAGATACAGGGCGAGGTAGGGGAGCAGGGGATAGTAGTCTCCCGAGGCAAAGGCGGCGTCGGGCAGGCCAAGCCATGACAGCCAGGGCGTCGCGTACAGCTCCCCGGGCAGCTCGAGGGAGAGGGCCCCGAAGCCCACGACCCCGTCCGAGAGCCCCTGAAGCGCCAGGAACGCCACGAGAAGGACGAGGGCGGCGAGAGGTCCCCGGGGCAGCAGCCCAACACGGCCGAGCGCCCATGCGACGAGCGTGCAGGATGCCATGCAGTAGATGATGCCGAAGGATATCGGCGTGTCCACGGAGGCGATGGAGGTGACGACCCATATGGCGAGCGCGACCAGTCCGTACTGGGCGGCGCGGCGCAGGTTGCTGCGCGACAGGGGGCACATGCAGCCCGCGACGAAGAGAAACGTCCAGGAGATGCTGCAGCGCCAGACGTCCTGCAGGGGAGGGGCGAACCAGTCCATGGGGCTCTCGAACCGCGCTATGAATCGGAGGTCGTAGCAGAGGTGGAACAGGACCATGGATATGACGGAGATGCCCCGCACAAGGTCGAACACGCCGATGCGCCCGCCGCTGGTGGCGACGGGCGCATCGTCAGACGAGCCGTGGGTCACAGCCGTCATGAGACGGAACGGATGAGGGCGGTGACGCGCCCGAGGATGACGGGATCCTCCACGTAGATCGGGGCCATGGTGTCGTTCTCGGGCTGGAGGCGCACGCGGTCCTTCTCGCGATAGAAGGTCTTGACCGTGGCGGAGTCGTCAATGAGGGCGACGACGATCTCTCCGTCATGCGCGTCCTGCTGCTCCTTGACGACGATGTAGTCACCGTCGAATATGCCTGCGTTGATCATGGACTCGCCCCTCACGCGCAGGATGAAGGAGCTTGCGTCGCCCACGATCGAGGTGGGCAGGGCAAGCGTCTCCTCGACGTTCTGCTCCGCGAGGATGGGGACGCCGGCGGCCACGCGGCCGACGAGGGGGAGGCGAATGACGTTGTCGTTGAGGCCCTGGGTGACACGTGCGAGGCCGCCTGCGGGCTCCTCCTGCTTGTCCATGACCTCGATCGTGCGCGGCTTCTTGGAGTCGCGCTTGATGAGCCCCTGCTCCTCGAGAACCTTGAGGTGCATGTGGACGGTGGAGGGGGAGGCGAGGCCCACGGCGGAGCCGATCTCCCTCACCGAGGGCGGGTAGCCATGCTCGTCCGAATAGGAGCGGATGAATTCATAGATGGCCAGCTGCCGCTTACCGAGCTTTCCCTTTGCCATGGGTACCTCCCTTGTCCTTGGTCCCATACTACGACACCCGGCACCCGGGCGCAAACATTTGTTCTAAATATCTCTTGACACGAACATCTGTACTCACATAATAGGGTACAGATGTTCTGGTTTGCAAGGGGCAATTGTTGTCCGCCTCGGTCGGTATAACTGACCCAGACCAGAAGAGAAAGGGGACAGAGATGACCACAAGCACCATGATCGCCGCGCAGGCCTACGACGGCAACGCCGCCCTCGAGACCCGCACGTACCCCCATCTCGTCCTCATCGAGGGCGGGCTCTCACGTGAGGCCGCCCACCGATCCGAGCGCCCCGTGCGTCTGAGCCTCAGCCAGCGCGTCTGCGCCGCCCTCTGCTGCACGCTCGTCATCGCCTCGCTGTGCATTGCAAGCCTCGTCACGGACGCCCTCGGCGCGGCCGCTCGCACCCAGGCCCTCGACCAGCTCCCCGAGCGCACAGTCGTCGTAGACGACGGAGACACGCTCTGGGGAATCGCCGAGTCGCTCGGCGTGGACGGGGTCCCCACGCGCGACATCGTCACCTGGATCACCGAGAGGAACGGTACCGACGCCGCCCTCGTCGCCGGTCAGACCCTCGTGGTCCCCTCGACCGTCCTGGGATAGTCTCGAGCCGCCTCGTACGGGGCGCGGTCTTTCCAAATGGTTACCAACACGGTTGCCGAAGGCAAGTTTGTGCGTTTTGTGATACCTTGTCCTCTGCGAATTGCGGAGGAGGTTCGATGCGCTGTCCCAGATGCGGCTGCGAGGAGTCCAAGGTCGTTGACTCTCGTCCCTCGGAGAACAACGATGCGATACGTCGTCGCCGCGAGTGCGCGGGATGCGGCTTCCGCTTCACGACGTACGAGCGCTGCGAGGAGATGCCGATCGTCGTCGTCAAGCGAGACGGACACAAGGAGCCGTTCGACCGGCAGAAGCTCCTGAGGGGCCTTCTCACGGCCACGGTGAAGCGTGACATCCCCATTTCCACGCTCACGGGCCTCATCGACGACGTAGAGGCGAGCTTGCGCGACGGCGGGACCCTCGAGGTGTCCTCCGTCGACGTCGGCAGCATGGTGCTCAAGCGCCTCATCTCCATCGACAAGGTCGCCTACGTCAGGTTCGCCTCCGTGTACCGCGACTTCAAGGACGTCGACGAGTTCAGCGAGGAGCTGAGGAGTCTCAATGACTGACGACCGCATAGAGCTGCCCATCAAGCGCCTCGACCCCTCCGTCGAGCTTCCCTCCTACGCCTACGAGGGCGACGCTGGTCTCGACCTGAGGGCGAACGAGGACGTCACCCTCGCGCCCCACGAGCGCCGGCTGATCTCAACCGGGCTCGCGGTCGCCATTCCTGAGGGCTATGCCGGCTTCGTGCAGCCCAGGAGCGGGCTCGCCCTCAAGCGCGGCCTCTCCATGGCCAACACGCCCGGCCTCATCGACTCGCACTACCGCGGTGAGCTCAAGGTCTGCGCCGTCAACCTCGATGACGCCCAGCCGATCCACATCGAGCGAGGCGAGCGCATCGCCCAGCTCGTCATCCAGAAGGTCCCCGTGATCGAGCTCGTCGAGGTCGACGAGCTCGATGAGACCGACCGCGGTGCCGGCGGCTTCGGCTCGAGTGGCGTCTAGCTCTGATCTTGTCGCCGCTCTCGGCGTCTGAGATACGTTCTGCACGTACGGTAAGAAAGGGATGGCTCTTAATGGAGAAGTTCTTCAAGATGCAGGAGAGGGGATCGAGCGCCGGCCAGGAGGTTCGCGCCGGTCTCACCACGTTCCTGGCGATGGCCTACATCATCATCGTCAACCCCAGCATCCTCAGCGGTGCGATGCCTGACGTTTCCCCCAGCGCGATCGTCACGGGCACCTGCCTCGGCGCCGCCATCATGACCGTTTGCATGGGCCTCTTTGCGAACAGGCCCCTTGCCTGCGCCTCTGGCCTGGGCGTCAACTCCATGATCGCCGCCGCTGCCGCTGGCGTTTGCGGCGGGGACTGGCACGCCGCCATGGCCATCATCTTCGTGGAGGGCATCGCCATTCTCCTGCTCGTTCTCTGCGGCCTGCGCGAGGCGATCATGGACGCGATTCCCGTCTCGCTGCGTCGCGCGATCTCCGTCGGCCTCGGTCTGTTCATCGCGATGATCGGCCTCTCCAATGCCGGCATCATCGTGAATGACAAGGGAACGCTTCTCGCCCTCGGCACCATCACCGAGCCCATGTTCATCGTCGGCATCATCTCGATCGTCGCTACGGTTGTCCTGGAGGCCTTCCACGTCAAGGGATCCATCCTGCTCGGCATCATCGTTGCCGTCATCTGCGGCATTCCCCTGGGTGTGACCACCGCTCCGACCGGCATCGTCTCCACCCTCGACTTCGCGACCTTCGGCGCGCCCTTCCTGGCCGACGAGAACGGCATCATGGGCATCGCAAAGGTCGTCACCAACCCGACGATGCTCATCCTCGCCTTCTCGCTCATGATGTCCGACTTCTTCGACACCATGGGTACCGCCATGGCTGTCGCCAAGCAGGGCGAGTTCCTCACCGAGGACGGTAACGTCAAGGACATCAAGCCCATCCTGATCGTCGACTCCGCGGCCGCCGCAGTCGGTGGCCTCGTCGGAGCCTCCTCCGTCACCACCTTCGTCGAGTCTGCCTCCGGCGCCGCCGACGGTGGTCGCACCGGCCTGACCTCCATCACCACGGGCGTACTCTTCCTGCTCGCCGCGTTCCTCTCGCCGCTCATCGCCTGCGTCAACTCCGCGGCGACCTGCGGTGCCCTCGTGTACGTTGGTTACCTCATGATGAGCGAGGTTGCGGGCGTTGACTGGGCCGACATCCTCGACGGCTTCCCCGCCTTCATGATCGTCGCCGGCATCTGCATGACCTATTCGATCTCCGCCGGCATCGGCCTCGGCTTCATCGCCTACGTCGTCGTCGCCGTCGTCACCGGTCAGCTCAAGAAGGTCAGGCCCCTGATGTGGGTCGCGGCAATCGCCTTCCTGATCTACTTCCTCGTTGCCTAGCAGCCACGGGCCCGGGCGTCTTGCCCGGGCCTTTTTCTGTATCTGTTGTCCCCAGAAGGGAGTGTGAGACATGAGCGCACACGAGCGTGAGGTCATCGGCGTCGACGACCGCGTCTCCGTGGGGCGTGCCATCCCGCTGGGCATCCAGCACATGATGAGCATGTTCGGCTCCACGGTGCTCGTGCCCGTCCTCACCGGGCTCAACCCCAACGTCGCCATCATGTGCTCGGGCATCGGCACGATCTGCTATCTGCTCGTCACGAGGAACAAGATTCCGAGCTATCTTGGAAGCTCCTTCGCCTTCATCAGCCCCATCCTAGCCGTCGGCGCAACGCAGGGACTCGACGCCGCCATGTCGGGCGTCGTCGTGGCTGGCCTGGTCTTCCTGGCCGTCTCCGGCATAATCCGGCTCGTCGGCACGGGCTGGCTCGACCGGCTTCTGCCTCCCGTGCTCGTCGCCTCCGTGATGGTCGTCATCGGCGTCGGCCTGGCCGCCACGGCCGCCGACATGGCCTTCATGACGACCGACGACGCCGGGGCGAGCGTCTTCTACGGCACCGGTGCGATCGTCGCCTTCGTGACCCTCGCCGCGGCCGTCGTCTTCTCGAGCATGGGCGGCATCGTCGGGACCGTTCCCGTCCTTCTCGCCATCATCGTCGGCTACCTCGTCTCGCTCGCGCTCGACCTCGTGGACTTCGCCCCCGTTGCCGAGGCGGCGTGGATCGGACTCCCGCAGATGTCCATGCCCCGCTTTGACCCGGGCGCCATCGCCCTGGTGGCCCCCGTGGCCGTCGTCGTGGTGATCGAGCACATCGGCCACCTCCTCGCCGTCGGTGAGATCGTCGGCAAGGACTACCGCGAGATGCTCCCGCGCTCGCTGGCGGGCGACGGCATCTCCACGGTCATCTCCGGCTTCCTCGGAGGCCCCCCGACGACCACCTACGCCGAGAACATCGGCGTCATGAGCGTCACGCGCGTCTACTCGACCCAGATCTTCTGGTACGCCGCCGGATTCGCGCTGGTCGTCGGCGGCTTCTGCCCCAAGCTTGCGGCGCTCATCCAGTCGATCCCGAGCCCGGTCATGGGAGGCGTGAGCCTGCTGCTCTTCGGCCTCATCGCCTCCAACGGCCTGCGCATGCTCGTCTCCAACCGCGTTGACTTCGACGTCAACCGCAACCTGATGATCGCCTCCGTCGTGATCATCCTGGGTGTCGGCATGGAGACGTCGGGCATCTCCATCCCCCTTGGTGACTACACGCTTCCGGGCATGGCCACCTCCACGCTCGTCGGCATCCTCATGAACCTCGTCCTGCCCAGGCCGAAGGAGTCCTAGTTCCTCGGCGGGGGAGAGTTCGGCGCGTTCAGGGCGGCGGCTCAAATGCGAGTCGCCGCCTCTCATTTAGACTAGAATGTCAGAAACTGGGTATTCAGTAGGCAGCGAGCCGAGAGGGGAGAGCCATGAGCGAGCACGTCCATGACCTCGTTATCGTCGGCGGGGGCCCTGCCGGGCTCTCCGCCGCCATCTACGCGAGCCGATCCATGCTCGACGCCGTGACGCTCGAGCGCGAGGCGCTCGGCGGCCAGGTCATCCTCACGACGGAGATCGACAACTACCCGGGGGTGCCCCATGTCGACGGCTTCTCGCTGGTCGAGGCGATGCGCGCCCAGGCAGAGGACCTCGGGGCAAGAATCGTCATGGACCCCGTCACGTCGATAACGCGAGGCGGGTCTGACCTCTTCAAGGTCAGCGGCCTCGAGTCCACCTACGTCTCGCGAGCCGTCGTGGCCGCACCAGGGGCGCGGCCCCGACCGGCCGGCTTCGAGGGCGAGTCTGAATATGTTGGCAGGGGAGTATCATATTGTGCCACCTGCGACGGCATGTTCTATCGGAACAAGCACGTCTACGTCATTGGCGGCGGCAACTCGGCTGCCGAGGAGGTGCTCTTTCTGGCGAGGATCGCATCCCGGGTCACGGTGGTCGTGAGAAAGGACCACATGCGAGCCCAGCGCGCGCTCGTCGAAGAGCTCGAACGAAACGACAAGGTCGAGCTGAGGTATCTGACGAGCGTCGTGTCCGTCTCCGGCGGCGCGCTGCTAAGCCGCATGACGCTTCGTGACAACGCGACGGGCCGAGAGTACGCCGAGAGCTTCGAGGAGGGCTCGCGCGGCGTGTTCGTGCTCGTGGGCCGCGTGCCCGAGACCGAGGCCCTGAGAGGCCTCGTGAGGCTCGACGAGAGCGGATACGCCATAACCGACGAGACCATGGCCACCGAGACGCCAGGGCTCTTCGTGGCCGGCGACGCGCGTCGCAAGCCGCTCAGGCAGATCGTGACGGCGGCATCGGACGGCGCCATGGCCGCCACGAGCGCGGCGGCGTTTCTCGGCCTGCCTGTCGAGGGCTGATCAGACGAACCCAAACCCTGAGGGTCAGCGAGAGGGCCCGGAAGGGTCTGGGTTCGAAATCCGGGCTTATGCTGCTCAGCAGTCAGAACGAGCGCCGATTCGAACCCAAACCGAATTCGACTTTGGGTTCTATACAACCGCGATAATATATCTTATGTAAAGTGAGGGTGAGTTCGCAAACAGCTGCATAACAGGGCGATTCCCGACCACCCGTTCATCCCACTCCCCCTATGAGGGTCTTACGCGTTGTTCGCACATGAGCGCGAGCTTCAGACGCGCGTCGTCAAGCGAACCGGACCTAGAGACAAACAGAAGCTCGTCCGTCGCGCAGATTCTCGTGTCACCCGTCGGGATGACATGCTCGCCGGCACGCTCGATCATGAGGACGCGCACGCCGTCCGGCCAGGGAACCTCCCGCACGAGCATCCCCTCGAGACGGCTCCCCGACCCCACCCGAACGGTCGCGAGGTCCTTCTCGGCCCGATTGACGTCTGCAATCCGCCTCTCAGGCTGTGAGCCCAGCAGATCAGCGAGCAGGTGCTCGTAGAAGGCGTCGACCTTCGTGAGGCTGGAGACGACGTAAGCGAGGACCGAGACGATCGAGACGGAGAGCAAGGCGTCCAGGGAGCCCGTCAGCTCGAAGACGAGCACGACGGCGGTCACCGGCGCACGAACGACGCCAGCGAAGAGCCCTGCTACGCCGAGCGCTATGAAGTTGGGGCTGAACATGGCCGGCAGGCCGAGCCTCACCGCGAGAACCGCGAACGCGGCGCCCACGAGGCCGCCGAGCACCACAAGCGGAAAGAGGGTCCCTCCCGGGGCCCCGGAGCCGAAGCAGAGCGCCGTGAAGGCGTACTTTGCGAGAAGGAGCGCAAGCAGCGCCGCGAGCGATGGGAAGGCGGAGTTCCTGAGCAGCTCCACGATCGCATCTCCGCCGCACATGAGCTCGGGCCACGTGAAGGCAACGATGCCCGCGGCGACGAACGGAATCGCCAGGCGGAGGCCGGCGAGCCGCTCGGGGATACGCGCGTAGAGCCCTTGGGCGGCGAACATCCCCCGGTTATGGAGGGCGCCGAGGAGCCCGCAGAGGAGCCCGAGCGTCACGACGAAGAGATAGTCCACATGAGGCAGGTTCGTCACGAACGAGAGGCTCACCACCGGCGAGATGCCCACGACCTGCGAGACGAGGAAGTCGGAGACGACGGCCGAGCACATGACCGAGATGATGAGCGGCGCGGTGAACTCCTTGTGGATCTCCTCGAGGGCGAAGAGCACGCCCGTGAGCGGCGCGTGGAAGGCGGCCGACATTCCCGCGGCCGCGCCGCAGGTGACGAGCAGGCGCTCCTCTCCCCTCCTGCGCCCGAGCGCGCGCGAGACGGCCTTTCCCGACATGCCGCCGAGCTGGACCGAGGGGCCCTCGCGCCCGAGCGAGAGACCGGAGAGCGCGACCAGCGTCCCCTCGAGGAACTTAGCGGGTACGACCCGCGCCCAGGGGGCGTCGTAGCGGCCGATGACCTCGGCGTCGATCTGCGGGATGCCGGACCCCGAGGTCGCCGGCTCCCAGAGAGTGAGATGCCTGACCAGCAGAAACGCAACTGCGAGAAGAACGAGCCACCCGAGCATGGGGAGAACGTGGCCTGCCGCGGCCCCCGTGGCCGCGCGAAGCGTATCCTCGGCTAGCGAGAGGGCCAGCCGGTAGAGCGTCACCACTCCCCCACCGACGAGGCCGACTAGCGCGCCCTCCCAGACGAGAGTCACCTGGAAGCGACGGGAGAGCCGTCGCCTGACGGGTTCGTTTACAGACGCCCTCTCACCCATGGAGCCCACGCTAGTAGGGGCCGCCGCCGAGGATCGAGCCCCCGTAGAAGCTGTTAACGTTGCTCTGGATGACGCCGACGCCGTAGTTGGAGGCGTGGACCATCTCGCCCCCGCCAAGGTAGATGCCCACATGCCCGCTGTGCGGGAAGATGAGGTCGCCGTAGTTGAGCTGGGAGAGCTTCGTCTTCCAGTCGCCCGTCTTCTTGAGGTTCTCGATCATCTGGTAGGTGGTGCGGCCACGGGCGCGTCCGTAGCAGTAGCAGACGAGACCAGAGCAGTCGAAGGCATCCGGGCCCGTCGCAGCCCACTCGTAGGGCTTGCCGATCATTGCGAGCGCGGTAGCCACACCGCCGCCGGAGGGCGCATGGCCGCCGCTGCCGCCGGTGTTCCCACCGCCACCAACGGAGCTGTCGTCATCGTCATCGTCGTCATGGGTCGGCTCGCGGTCGGAGTCGTGGTTGTTGTCGGTGTTCCCACCACCGTTCCCGCCGCCGCTCTGCCGCTCCTCGCGCTCAGCGGCCTCGAGCGCAGCTTGAATCTCGGCGTTGCGTTGCGCCTCGAGCTCCGCCTGGAGCTGTGCGTCGAGGGAGTTGTACACCTCGCGCGCCTCGGCGACACGGGACTGGTAGTCGCTGACCTGGGAGTTGAGCGCGTCGACCTGGTCCTGCTGGTCGGCCTTCTGCTCCTCGAGGTCGGCCATGTCCTGCTCGAGCTTGGCAGCGAGGTTCCTCACCTCGTCGATGGCAGCGGACTCGCTCTCGGAGATGCTGTCGAGATAGTAGACGCGCGTGACGAGCTCCTCGAAGCTGGCGGCGCTGAGAACGAAGTCGAGCATCGAGGTCCCGCCGGTCTTGTACGAGGCCTTCATGAGCTCGCCGAGACGGGCCTGCTTGTCCGAGAGCAGGACGCGCTGCTCGTCGATCTGCGCGCTCTTCTCGCCGATGGCGTAGTCGGTCTCCTCGAGCTTGGTAGTGGCCGACGCGAGCTGCGACTGCATGCTCGAGAGCTCGGCGCCAAGGGACTCGAGCCGCGCCTGCGCGGCCGCAAGCTCGTCGGCGGTGTCGGCGCGGGCGATGTCGTTTGCGCAAAGTATGGAAGCTGCCACGGCGGGCAGCGAAATCAGTCCGGAGAGGACGGCTCTTCTCGAGAGGTTCATGTCATCCCTTCGTTGGCGTACGAGCCCCATTATAGGAGCAACCCACCGCAGGTACGCAAGCACCATACGATGGGCACAAGGCCGAATGCGGCCTTGTCGTGCGTCCAGGAGGACGGATTAAGAAACCTTGACCAGCGTGAACACGTCCTGCGGGTAGTCACGTGCGATGACCTCGCGCGGGTTGAGGAAGCTCAGCTCCAGGATGAAGGCAAAGCCGGCTACGCTGGCACCGGACTGCTCGACGAGGCGGGCCGTGGCGACGGCCGTCCCGCCGGTGGCGACCAGGTCGTCGACGAGCAGGACGCGGTCCTCCGAGGTGAGGGCGTCCCGGTGAATCTGCAGCTCGTCGGTGCCGTACTCGAGCGAGTAGGACTCGGAGTAGACCTCGCGGGGGAGCTTGCCGGGCTTGCGGGCGGGAACGAAGCCGCAACCGAGGCGGTAGGCGACGGGGGCGCCGACCACGAAGCCTCGCGCCTCGGCGCCGACGACCTTCGTGATGCCGGCATCCGCGAAGCGCTCGCAGATCGCGTCGACGACCGCTCGCAGGGCCTCCGCGTCGTCGAAGAGCGGGGTGATGTCCTTGAAGACGACGCCGGGCTCGGGATAGTCAGGGATGTCGATGATGCGGCTCTCGAAGTCGAAGGTGTCCATGGTCCTCCCCTATCGGGCCCCGGCGTTCTTCTCGGGCCCCTTGTTCTGGAACGGTTTGGCGACGCGTCGGGCGATGAGCTCGTCTCGGACGGCGTTGGTGAGGCCGAGCATGCGCGAGAACGCCTGCTCGTACCTGCTGCGCGCGACCTCGGTGTCACCTATCTCCACCCCGCCTGCCTTGGCGGCGTAGACGACGAGCGCCTGCTCGAACATCGAGGACTCACGGTTGGCGGCGATCACGTACTGCCTGAGGTTCTTGGGACCGATCCCGAAGTGCCTGAGCTCGTCGCAGATCCGGATGAGGCCGAGATCGCGCCCGTCCACGAGGTCGCGACCGTGCGGCGAGCGCGTGAGCTTGATGACCCCCGCCTCGGAGAGCTGCCTCACGAAGCTGGCGGAGACGCCGGTGAGCTCGGGTACGCGGTCGAGCGGGTGGAGCTTGTCGATCGTCTCCTCGTCGTCGACGGGGAGCGTGATGGTGTCCGCGAGACGGTCCGATCCGGTCTCGGAGGCGGCGCTCGGCTGTCCGGCGTCGGAGCGCTCGAGCTCCTCCTTGATGACGGAGAGCGGCAGGAACCGGTTCTTCTGGAGATAGAGGATCGTCTCGAGGCGACGCACGTCGCGCTGCGAGTAGAGGCGGTAGCCGCTCGGCGTGCGGGACGGGTTGAGCAGCCCCTCGTCCTGGAGGTAGCGCACCTTAGAGATCGAGAGGTCGGGATACTGCTGCTGCAGCTTCTTGACGACCTTGCCGATTGTCAGGTAGCCGGCGTCGGGCATGGTGGCTTATGCCTCTGTGTCGATCCGACGCGGGCGGGCGTTGGTGTGGAAGACCATGCGGAAGGTTCCGATCTGGATCGTGGAACCGTCCTTGAGCGCCGCGCGCGTGGTGATGGCGCCGTCGACCCAGGTGCCGTTGAGCGACCCGAGGTCCTCGATCGTGGCCTGGCCGGAGCCCGCGGGACCGAGCTCCATGCGGGCGTGGCGACGCGACACGGTCATGTCGTTCAGGAACACGCTGTTGTGCGGGTCGCGCCCGAGCGTGATCTGCGGCGAGTCGAGCTCGAACACCTCGCCGATCTGGGGGCCCTTCACGATGGTGAGCGTGGGGTGAGCCGGACGGTGGGCGCCCATGAGGTCGGGGACCGTGGCGTCGGCGGGCGACATACGGAAGATCTCGGTCGCGTCAGGGTTGGCTGTGGGCATGTCTCTCCCCTCGTTGGGTTAGCTCACTCAATAATAGCGCGGTTCAGCGGCAGGCGACGCAGTCCATCTCAATGAGTGCGCCGAGCGGCAGCTCGTTCACGCCGACGACGGCTCCTGCGGGCGTCGGCGTTGAGAAGCGGCGCGCGTACACCTCGTTCATGGCGGCCATGTCGTCGAGGCTTGCAAGGTAGACGGTGGTCTGAGCGACGTCGGAGAGGGTGCAGTCGACCTCGGACAGGATGTCCTCGATGATGTCGATGACGCGCTCGGTCTGCTCGCGGATGCCTCCGTCGACGAGCCGCCGGTTGTCCTCGCGCGAGATCGGCAGCTGTCCGGAGGCGAAGACGAGGCGCCCGGCGGTGGTGCCCTGCGAATAGGGTCCGAAGGCCTCCGGCGCCTTCCTGGCGTTGATCGAGTACTTCATCGCGTCCCCTCTCTCGACTGAAGACGGCTATGCCAGCGCTCGGCCGCCCACGAAGTCGCCCCCGTCCCTCACGAGGCCCCAGCGGACGAGTCGGTCGCGGCTGACGCGCTCGGGGCCGGCCCCGACGGACAACTCCCCCCAGGGAAGGGCGCCCGCGAGAATGCCTGCGAACGCGGGCACGCCAACGGGAGAGACCTCGGTGAAGGAGAGCAGGCTCCTCCATAGTACGCGAGCGCGCGCGGGCGGGACGAGCACGACGATGACGTCCTGGGCGAGCGGTGCGCCCGGCCGCACGACGACGACGCCGATGGCGTCGAGCCGCAGCTGGCGAACCTGTCCCGGCGCCGGGAGCGAGACGCCGTGGAGGTAGTCGGAGAGCACGTGCTCGGCTGCCGGGCCGCAGAGCGCGAGCGGGACGAGCATCTCGCTCGCGTCACAGATGGAGACGAGCGGGAAGGCTCGGACGCCGTCGGACTCGGCTCGTGCGAGAAGCCCCGTCCAGGCCGCGAGCGCCTCCCCGCGCGGAGACGGGTCGATGACGACGAACTCGGTGTCGCCGCAGCGGGCGACCAGCGGCATGGAGAGCAGCGCGCCGTCGCCCGAGAGCGTCGCCGAGAACGCACACTCGCCTACCGGCAACGGCGACCCGGCGAAGGCCGCGTACGCGAGAGGCTCCGCGTCCGACCCGCTCAGGAGGAGGTAGGCAGCGCCGGTGAGGTCGGTGAGCCTCGCCTCCCCCGCGGCGGGCGCGCAGGCGGCCTCGCGTGCGTAAGAGCGGACGGCGAGCAGGCCCGTCGTCTCGGAGGGTTCGAAGGAGGCGCCGAGGAGCGCGTGCTCCTCGTGCAGGACGCCGGTGCGCGCGTCGCTCATCGCTGCGCCCTGCTGCCGCGGACGATCCTGACGCCCTCGACGGTGTAGACGATCGCTGTGGCGAAGGAGCAGATGACGCCCGCGTAGACGAAGAAGATGCCGACAGCGGCGCTCAGGTCGTTGAGGCCGGGCAGCCACGCGACGTCCACGAGCCCGAGACCCTCGACCACGGGAAGCCCGAGCAGGAGGTCGCAGAAGCCGAACATGAGCAGTGCCGTCGCCGCCTTGCCGACGTAGGCGACGTCGACGGGACGACGGCGGTAATGCTGCAGCACAAGGCTCCCGACGGCGAGATAGACGTCACGGCCGATGACGAAGACGGGCACCCAGAGCGGGAGCTCGCCGACGATGAGCAGCCCCAGCACGCCGGTGAACAGCAGGATGCGGTCCATGATGGGGTCCATGATCTTCCCGAGCCAGCTCACGGTCTGCGTCCGGCGCGCCACCTGTCCGTCCAGGAAGTCCGTGGTCGCCGCCACGACGTAGCAGACGAGCGCGATGGTGCGCTCGTGGCCGGCGGCAAAGAGCAGGAGGAACGCGATCGTGAGCCCGAGGCGGCAGAACGTGATGACGTTGGCGACGGTGAAGACCTGCGTCGAGGGGTTATCGGAGGTGCCCACCAGGGCATCGGCGCGACCGTTTGCCTGGCGCTCGGCCGCATCGGCGTCGGCGATGTTCTTGAGGAGATCCTTCGTGCGGTCTACTCTCTCTGACACGTGCGCCCTCTCAGCTCGAAGTTGTCTGAAGCCATTCACAGGCTACCCATGTTAGCGCAAATCGATACGCCCCCGGGGCCTCCGCGCGTCAGCGCATCATCAGCCGTCTAGAGCACGGTGCGCTCGAGAAGGGCGAGAAGGACGCGGATGCCCTGGGCGTACACGCGGCGCGATATGCGCTCGTTCAAGCCGTGAAGGCCGCGCGCAAGCTCGTCGTGCGCGGGGCGGAAGGGCGTCATGCGCAGGAGCTTGCCGCAGACGCGCTCGTAGCGGACGGAGTCGGTGCCTCCGCACATGATCGACGGGACGACGAGGGTCCCGGGGTGGTAGCGACCCATCACCCCGACGAGCTCGTCGTAGCCCGGCCCGCCTGACTCGTCGACGCGGCCCGCGGGCGTGGCGTGCAGGACCTCGACCTCAACCTCCGGTCCAACGAGGCCGCCCGCCCAGGCGAGCACGTCCTCGACCGTAGTCCCCGGCAGGAGGCGGAGGTTCAGCGTGGCGGTCGCGTCGGCCGGCATGACGTTGGGGGCGGGCGAGCTTCCGCCTATCTGGTCGACGGCCATGGTCGAGCACACGAGCGGGTGGAGCTCGCGCACCGAGGCGGCGAGACGTGCGAGCTCGTCCGCATTGCCCTCGACGTCTGCGACGAGCGAGCTGACGGGCTCGGTCGAGACCAGCGGCGCGAGGGTCGCGAAGGTGCTCGCGACCGGGCCTATGAGCCTCGGCGGGAGCGGGTGCTCCGCAAGCCGGGCGATAGCCACGCAGAGCCGCTCGAGCGAGGTGCCGCCGAACGGGTTGGAGGAGTGGCCCCCCTCGCCGCGCACGGTCAGGCGCAGGTCGAGATATCCCTTCTGGGAGAGACAGACGTCCGAGACCACCGTTCCGGGGGCACCGTAGGGCGCGGCGTCGGCAAACGTGCTCACGCCCTCGTCGAGCGAGAATGCCGCGTGGACGCCCCGCCTCTCGAGCTCCGCCGCCAGTGCGGTCGCACCGAGGCTGGTCACCTCCTCGTCCTCGCCGAACGCGAGGATGATGGTCCTTCTCGGCCGCCCATGGAGCGAGAGGAGGTGCTCGAGCGCCTCGAGCTCGCCCATGAGCATCTCCTTGATGTCGAGGGCGCCCCTTCCCCAGACCCACTCCTCGTCGACGTGCCCGCCGAAGGGGTCGTGCTCCCAGAGCTCCTCCGTCCCGGGGACGACGTCAACGACGTCCTGGTGCGCGAGGAGCAGCGCGGCGGGCAGCTCTTGATCCGTGCCGCTCACAGTTATCAGGATGGAGTGACCAACCCGCTCCGTGCGCCCGTGACGCGAGATCAGCGGGAAGGAGGAGCAGATGAGGTCATAGAGCGCGTCAAAGGGCGCGAAGTCGGTGGTCTGCGGCGTGTCGTAGACGGTGCGCAGCGCGAGCGCGGCCCCGAGGCGCCGTGCGGCGCCCTCGAGGTCGAGCCCGGGATAGTCGTCCTCGTGCGCGAAGTGGGCGCAGGGGTCCTTCTCGGGAAGGCCGCTCACTCGGGCCCCCGCTAGGCCTCGCGGGCGATGACGCGGACGCGCGTCACGTGGTCGAGGGCGGCGAGCTCGGCCCCCGTCTCGGGAGACACCGCACCGCTCACCTCCACGAGCGTGTACGCGTACGCGCCGCGACTCACGTTGCTCATGTTCTCGATGTTGAGGCCGCTGTTGGCGAGGACCTGCGTGAGCCGGCCGATGACGCCCTGTGCGTTGTCGTGGAAGAGCGCGACGCGCGACCCCTCGCCGAGCGGCCCGAGGTCGACGTGGCCGTAGTTGACCGAGTTTGCGATGTTGCCGTTCTCGAGGTAGTCCCGGAGCTGGCGCGCGGCCATGACGGCGCAGTTGTCCTCGGCCTCCCCGGTGGAGGCGCCGAGGTGCGGCAGGACGATGGCGTTCTTCATGTTGGCGGATGCGGGGTTGGCGAAGTCCGTCACGTAGCGTGCGAGGTGACCGTCGTCGAGCGCCTCGGCAAGCGCCTGCTCGTCGACGAGGGCGTCACGGGCGAAGTTGAGCAGCACCGCGCCGCGCTTCATGTGGGCGATCGCCTCGGCCGAGATCATCCCGCGCGTCTCGTCGGTCGCGGGTACGTGCAGCGTCACGAAGTCGCAGGCGGCGAGGAGGTCGGAGAGCTCGGTCGCGTGCTCGATGCGGCGGTCGAGGCCCCAGGCGGCGTTGATCGAGAGGTACGGGTCGTATCCCATGACCTCGGCCCCGAGGGCGATGAGGACGTCGGCAACCTGTGCGCCGATGGCGCCGAGACCGATGACGCCCACGCGCTTGCCGGCGAGCTCGCAGCCCGCGAAGCGCTTCTTCGCCTTCTCGGCGCGCTTGGCGATCTGCGGGTCGTCGCTCGCCTCGTGGACCCACTCCACGCCGCCGATGACGTCTCGGCATGCGAGGAGCATGCCGCAGATGACGAGCTCCTTGACGGCGTTGGCGTTGGCGCCCGGGGTGTTGAAGACGACGATGCCGCGCTGGGCGCAGCGCTCGACGGGGATGTTGTTCACGCCCGCGCCCGCGCGCGCGATGGCGAGGAGCCCGGCCGGTGCCTCGATCTCGTGGAGGTTGGCGCTGCGCACCAGCCAGGCGTCGGCCCTGTCAGGGTCGTCGACGAACTCGTAGCCGGCCCGCTCGAGGGCCTCGGTGCCCACGGTCGAGATGTTGTTCATGCAGTGGACGGCGTACATGTCCCCTCCCCTAGCGCGCGTTGCGCGTCTCGAAGTCCTTCATGAAGCTCACGAGCGCCTGGACGCCCTCGCGCGGCATGGCGTTGTAGATCGACGCGCGCATGCCGCCGACGGAGCGGTGGCCCTTGAGGTTGACGAGCCCGTGCCCGGAGGCCTCCTTGACGAAGGCGGCGTCGAGGTCCTTGTCGCCCGTGACGAAGGGCACGTTCATGAGCGAGCGGCAGGACGGGTCAACCGTGGACGAGAAGAGCGTGGACTCGTCTAGGAAGTCGTAGAGCACCTTGGCCTTCTCGGCGTTGCGCTCCCCCATCGCCGCAAGGCCGCCGTTCTTCTCGATCCACTCGAAGACGAGGCCGCAGACGTAGATTCCCCAGCAGTTGGGCGTGTTGTAGAGCGAGCCTGCGTCGGCCTGCGTCCTGAGGCGCAGCATGGTGGGCACGCCGGGCAGGTCCTCGGGGATGAGGTCCTCGCGCACGATCACGATCTGGACGCCCGCGGGGCCGACGTTCTTCTGCACGCCGGCGTGGATGAGGCCGTAGCGGGAGACGTCGACGGGCTCGGAGAGGAACATCGAGCTCTGGTCGGCGACGAGCACGTGGCCCTTGGTGTTGGGCAGCTCGGGGAACTTGGTGCCGTAGATCGTGTTGTTCTCGCAGATGTAGAGGTAGCTCGCGTCATCGCGGATGGGCAGGTCGGAGCAGTCGGGGATGTAGGAGAAGTTCCTGTCCGCAGAGGAGGCCACGGCCGCGGCGTCGCCGAGGATCTGTGCCTCCTGGAAGGCCTTCTTGGCCCAGTTGCCCGTGATCACGTAGTCGGCCTTGCCGTTGGTGGCGAGGTTCATGAAGACGGTCGAGAAGAGCAGCGAGTCGCCGCCTTGCGTGAAGATCACCTTGTAGTTGTCGGGGATGTCCATGAGGGAGCGCAGGCGCGCCTCCGCACCCTCGATGATGCCCGTGAAGGCGGAAGATCGGTGGCTCATCTCCATGACGCTCATGCCGCAGCCGGCGTAGTCGAGCATCTCGTCCGCGCACTGCTTGAGGACGCCCTCGGGCAGCACGGCGGGACCGGCGGAGAAGTTGTACACGCGTGCCATAAGATCCTCCAATGGTTGGTCTTACCGTGAGAACATCATAGGCTCGGCGCGGTATGCGGATGGCGTTGTGCACGAGACGTTTGCTTGCCTGAAACGAAAAGAGGCCAGGGACTGCCCCCTGGCCTCGAAAGTGCTGGTCGGGTGGACTGGATTCGAACCAGCGACCCCTTGACCCCCAGTCAAGTGCGCTACCAAACTGCGCCACCACCCGTCGTGCGAGGAAGAACTATAGCATCCCGTCGTGCGGCGTGCAAGCGAGAATGGTCACCTTCCAAAGTGCTCGGCGATTTGGCGCATGCGCTCGGATTGGGCGACGCCAAACGGGCAGCGGATGTCGCAGTGGCCGCAGCAAATGCATTCGCTCGCGTGGTGCTCGAGGTTGTGGTAGTGCTCAACGGCAAGCTCATCGTTAACGAGCGCGAGGTCGTAGTACTTGTTCACCTGCCCGCGCATGAGCGCTGGGGCGCCTTCATGCGCGAGGACGACCCGCTCGCGGAGCTTGCCTGCGTGACTCCGGCTGACCTGGCAAGTCGCTCGCTCATTCTCTCCGAGCAGGCCAGCCGGGAGATGGGCGATCTCGGCGGATGTGTTCATCGCCTGGAAGCGCTACCAGTCCCTCTCCCCCGCCGCCGAGGCGTTTCTCGGAGCCGTGCGCGAGCGCTGGGGCGCGTGAAGCGCCACCCGAGCCGTGAAGAGGGCTACGCCAGGGCAGCCTCCAGCTCGGCGACGGTCACGAGCTCGGAGCCGTAGCACTTCTCGCAGTGCTCGAGCGCGCCCTCCTGCGTGCCGCAGAGGAAGGTCATCGTGGCGTCGGTCACCACGACGGAGGCGTAGTTGTTGAAGTAGGCGTCGGCAAGGGTGTGCAGGACGCAGATGTTGGTGTCGGCGCCCGCGGCGATGACGGTCTTGACGCCGAGCTCGCGCAGGGTGAGGTCGAGGTCGGTCTGGAAGAAGCCGGAGTAGCGGCGCTTGGGGATGGTGATGTCACCGGGAGCCTGCTCGATCTCGGGGAAGACGCGGACCTCGCCGGCGACGCCGTGCTCGCCCCAGAGGTCGAGCTCGCGGTCGAGGCCGCGGACGTGCGCGTCGTTGCAGTAGATCACCGGGATGCCGGCCGCGTGGCAGGCGGCCACGGAGCGTGCCACGGCGGCACGATAGGCGGCGGTCGCTGCGTCAGGGTCATAGAGCGAGTCGTCGCCAACGGCCTCGATGGCGTCGATGACGAGCAGGGCGGTAGTGTTCTTGTCGAGCTCCATGATGCTCCCTCCGATTGACGTCACGAGGACGTTACCACGACTATAGTTCATGCGAGGCATCCGCAGCAGAATGGAAACCTCACGCTCCAAGGCAGAATACCCACCCACCTGTGTCACAATTTGGCTCTGCTGAGTGGGGGTCTTGGACGAGTCTCTTCGACATGAATCCCACAGGCGGATTATTCCTGCGAATACTCTTCCACCATTGTTCAATCTGCTGAAGTTTACAAAAACATTCACACACACGGCGCATATAGTGACACAGGTGGGGCCGAAATCTGCCTTTGAGGTCTTCCTGGGATTATGGGGTGAACATCGCATGGAGGAGTCGTTCTTCGAACGCGCGTGGGACGTGGTGCGCCAGATCCCCGAGGGGCGCGTGGCCAGCTACGGTCAGGTCGCGCGGCTCATGGGCGCGCCACGCCGTGCCCGTCAGGTGGGCTACGCCATGCACGGAAGCCCCGGGGTCGCCGGCGGCGTCCCGTGCCATCGCGTCGTCTTCGCGGACGGCTCGCTGGCGCCGGGATTTGCCTTCGGAGGGCCTGGCGAGCAGAGGCGCATGCTCGAGGCAGAGGGCGTGTCCTTCCGACCCGACGGTCGCGTGGACATGAAGAAGTCCGCCTGGGAGGTCTAGTCCCCGCCAAACGGGAACAAGAACGCCGGTCGCCGATGCCGACCTCGTGCTGGTGGGCTCCTGGACCGACAAGGGCGGCATGGACCCCGCGCTCGACAGCCGCCTCGGGGCGCTCGACGGCAAGAGGGTCTTCCTCTTCGGCACCTGCGGCTTCGGCGGCAGCCAGGCGTACTACGACTGCGTGTTCGACCGTTTCCAGTCCGCGCTTCCCGAGGGCGCCCAGGTCGTGGGTCGCTTCATGTGCCAGGGCCAGATGCCGCCCGCCGTCCGCGAGCGCTGCGTCAAGATGGCCGAGCAGGAACCGAAGAGGTTCGAGCCGATGATTGAGAACTTCGACCGTGCGCTGGGACATCCCGACACGACCGACCTTGACGCCTTCGAGGCCGCCCTTCGCTCCGCACCATGATTCAAAGGGCTGCAGCTCCCTTTCTAATCATTCGATGCCGAGACGGTCGGAGAGCTCGAGCCACTCGTCCTCGAGGGCCTCGCGCTCGGCGAGACACGCGTCCAGCGCCTCCTGTGCGGCCATGAGGGCGGCGTAGTCGCTCGCGTCCACGGATGCCATATCGGCTCTCAGGCGCTCGGGCTCCCCCGCCGTCTTCTCCAGCCTGCGGCTCACCGCGTCGAAGCGCTTCTTGAGCTCGCGTCGCTCCTGGTTGGAAAGACCGCTTTCGATTGGCCGAGAAGGACCATCTGCCTGCGGCTCGTTTGTGGTGACAGGCTCAGCATCGCTGCCCTTCTCGCCCAGCAGGCGAAGGTACTCGTCCACGCCGCCAGGAACGTGGCGCACATGGCCATCCAGCAGCGCGAACTGGTCGTCGGTCACGCGCTCCATGAGGTAACGGTCGTGGCTCACCACCAGAAGCGTCCCAGGCCAGCTGTCGAGAATGTCCTCCATCACGGCGAGCATGTCCGTGTCGAGGTCGTTGCCCGGCTCGTCGAGGACGAGCACGTTGGGCTCCTCCAGAATCACGCAGAGGAGCGCGAGGCGCCTACGCTGTCCGCCGGAAAGGCCCTTGATGAAGTTCTGCAGCTCGAGCTGCTCGAAGCCCAGGCGCTCGATGAGCTGCGTGGGGCTCTGCATCTTGCCGCCCACGAGGTAGCTCCGCTTGTAGCGACCCAGCACCTCGAGCACGCGCCAGTCGCCCTTCTCGTCCAGCGCGTCGAGATGCTGGCTCATGAAGCCAAAGTGCACCGATGCACCGATCTTCACGGAGCCGGACGTGGGCACAAGGGCGCCCGTCATGAGCGCGAGCAGCGTCGACTTGCCGGCACCGTTGGCGCCGAGGATGCCATAGCGGTCGCCGGGGCCAATGATCCAGTTCACGCCATCAATCACGCGTGGGCCGTTCGCGTAGGTAAAGCTCACGTCTTTCATTTCGATGACCTGCTTGCCCAGGCGGCTCACGGCGAGGCGCTTGAGCTCGAGTGGGTTTCTGAGCGGAGGGTCGTTGGCGATGAGGGCCCGTGCCGCCTCCACGCGGAAGCGCGGCTTGCTCGTGCGCGCCTTGGCGCCGTGCGCGAGCCAGTTGAGCTCCTTGCGCAGCGTGTTCTGGCGGCGCTCCTCCATGACGGCGGCCTGGCGCTCGCGCTCCACGCGCTGCTGGATGTAGGCGGAGTAGCCGCCCTCGAAGGGCTCGATGCGGCGGTCGTGGACTTCCCACATGTGCTCGCAGACCTCGTCGAGGAACCAACGGTCGTGCGTGACCACGAGAAGCGCGCCCTCCCCCGCCGGCCAGCGACGCCTGAGGTGGCCCGCCAGCCACTCGATGGCAGCGAGGTCAAGGTGGTTGGTTGGTTCGTCCATGAGGATGACGTCCCAGGTGTGGCAGAGCACGCGGCAGAGGTCCACGCGGCGGCGCTGACCGCCGGAGAGCTCGCCCACGAGGCCGTCAAGGTCGAGGTCGCCAACGAGCTCGTCCAGGATCGCGCGGATGCGGGCGTCGGAGGCCCAGGTGTACTCGGGAACGTCACCGAATATCGCGCGGCGGACGGGGTCCCCGTCATCCAGGTCGTCCGCCTGTCCGAGGTAGCCGACAGTGATTCCGCGCCGCCATGTCACCGTGCCGGCGTCCGGTTCCAGCACGTGGCCGACAATCTCCAGCAGCGTGGACTTGCCGTCCCCGTTACGGCCGACGATGCCGATGCGCTCGCCCTCGTTGATGCCTATGGTCTGATCATCGAGCACGCGCTTGCCGGGCCACTCGTGCCCCACGCGCTCGAGACCTATGAGGATTCCCATGTGAGACAGCCTCTCGGTTGAGGTTTTCGTCCCACATTATACGGGCTCAAACCCAGGCGAGAAGGACGACGGTCCGCACCTCAGAAACGGGACCCGCGGCGAAGGAGCTCCCCGGCTACGATCGCGAGCGCGCCTATGGCGAGCGGCGTCACGGCACTCGTAGACCTGTTCGTGGGTCGTCTTCGTGCAAGTCGGAGTCGAATGGGTGCAGTTCTCCCACTCGGTATAGGCGCAGCCTTCGCTCGTGCGGCTGCGGCTGCGCTGTCCGTTGGTCCCCTTCTGGTACGCACCGAGCACATGCCCGGTACTCGCCGCCTTGATTTCATACCGACACTCATCGCACGTCAGAGCCGTTGTATGGCCTTCACGGTCACGGAGGACCCGGACACCGTGACCGTGGTGCTCGCCGAGGACGCGTTGCCAAACGTTGCGCTACCGCTAGAGCGTCGGATACACCACGCCATCGAACTCCGTTGGTTTCCCGTGGGCGAGATAGTAAGCGTCTGCAGGGCGTTCATGAACTGTTTCGACGATGGTCTGTGTTACCGCAAGCTATTGGGCGCCATTGACGATCTGCCCGGTCATGCGGATGTGGTCGCCCTGATTCCCCTCGTCCATGTCGCCCTGAACCGCCGTAACCTCGAACTCGTACTGGTCGAGATCGCTGCCGTTGGCCCAGAGATTGCCAGAACCGTCGAGGCTGAACGCGGTGGTTGACGTGCCCTGCTGATACGCGGGAATGAACGCGTCTGCCGTCAGGAGCCTATCCGCAGTATCCGTTTTGGTGAGGTTGTTGCTGACCCCCTGCAAGCAGGCGTGCTACGTCCACTCAAACGTGATGTCTCAAAAAACCGTAGGGTAATCAGGTCCGTCCGCCATCACCCAAATCCAGAGAAAAATGGGTGACGGGTCGATTCAGTGCCCGTGCGTCAGTTTACGTTGTGGCGAGGTGGTCGCTCTTGAGGCCACGAAGCATCGCGATCTCCGCGGCCCAGCCGTCAAGGCCCGTCTGCGGGGTCTCGAGGATCATGGGAAGGCCCTCGAGGCGCGGGTTCGTGACCACGGCGCGGAAGGTCTCGAGGCCAAGCGTGCCCTCCCCTATCCGCTCGTGTCGGTCCTTGTGAGAGCCGAGCGGATTCTTGGAGTCGTTCAGGTGCAGGGCGCGCAGGCGCCCCAATCCGATCACGCGGTCGAACTCGTCGAGCACGCCGTCGAGGTCGCCCACGATGTCATAGCCCGCATCGGCAACGTGACAGGTGTCCAGGCACACGCCGAGCAGCTCGTCGTGAGTGACACCCTCGATGATGCGGGCCAGCTCCTCGAAGGAGCGCCCGACCTCGGTGCCCTTGCCGGCCATGGTCTCGAGAAGCACCGTGGTGCGGTGGCCGGGCTCCAGCACCTCGTTCAGGCCCTCGCAGATGAGGCGGACGCCAACGTCTGCGCCCTGCTTGACGTGCGCACCGGGATGAAAGTTGTAGAGGTGGCCGGGCATCCGCTCCATCCGCTCCAGGTCCTCGCGCATCGCGCGACGCGCGAACTCCACGGTCTCGGGCTTGGCCGAGCACAGGTTATAGGTGTAGGGCGCGTGAGCGACGAGCGGGCCGATTCCGTGCTCCTCGAGCGTCGCGAGAAACGCGGCGAAGTCCCCCTCGTCGAGCTCGCGCGCGTTCCCGCCGCGAGGGTTGCGCGTGAAAAACGCGAACGTGGTGGCGTTGATGGAAACAGCGTCGGCCGCCATGGCGGTATAGCCGTTGGACGTTGAGAGGTGACAGCCTATGAGCAGCTCGTTCATGGTAGTTCCTGTCGACAAGCGATAAACGCGGGTCAATACTACGGGGTCTTCCGTCAGCCGGGGCATGACTCAAAGAGAACCTGCCTTCAAAGCCGACTTCTAAACCTGTTCAGAAGTCGGCTTTGAGGGCAGAAACGTCGCGGGTCACCGCCTGGAGGTGCGATGCCGGACCCAGTCAAGGATGACGTCGGCCACGTTCGCGAGCGGCATGGTCTCAAGCTGCTCCACGCCCTCCGCGCTCACGAGAGCGACGCGGTTGGTGTCCGCTCCGAAGGTGGACTCGGGACGGCTCACGTCGTTGGCCACGACAAGGTCGGCGCCCTTGTGGTCGAGCTTCTCCCGCGCGTGGGCGAGAAGGTCGTCCGTCTCGGCGGCGAATCCCACCACGAGGCGACCGCCCTTCGCGGCGCAGAGGTCGGCCAGGATGTCGGCGGTCTCCGTGAGCCTGATCGCGTCCAGGTGCTCGCGGCTCTTCTTGAGCTTGCGGTCGGCGGGTGCCGCGGGCGTGTAGTCGGCCACCGCCGCGCTGCAGATGGCAACGTCGGCGGCGTCGAACGCAGCGAGCATGGCATCGTGCATCTGCGCCGCACTCTCGACGTCGATGCGACGCACGCCAGCTGGCGTGGCAAGCGACGTGGGCCCAGAGACGAGCGTCACCTCCGCCCCGCGCCACGCGGCGGCGGCTGCGATGGCGTAGCCCATCTTGCCGGTGGAGCGGTTTGCGATGTAGCGGACCGGGTCGATGGCCTCGTGCGTGGGACCGGCGTCCACGAGCACGCGCAGCCCGACAAGGTCGCGCGGGGCGAGAAGCGCGAGCGCGGCCGCCACCATCTCGTCGACGCCCGCGAGCTTGCCCTCGCCCACGTCCCCGCAGGCGAGCCGCCCGCTGTCGGGACCGACGAAGCGAACCCCGCGCTCGCGCAGCGTGGCGACGTTGGCCTGCGTGGCGGCGTTCCGCCACATGTGGACGTTCATGCCCGGTGCCACGAGAACGGGGCACGAGCAGGCCAAAAGCGTCGTCGTGAGGCAGTCGTCGGCGATGCCGCAGGCCATCTTCGCCATCACGTTGGCGGTGGCGGGCGCCACCACGGCGACGTCCGCCCACTCGGCGAGCTCGATGTGCGGGATGGCGGATCCGGGATAGTCATAGAGCGAGGTGGCAACGGGCGAGCCGGAGAGCGCCTCGAAGGTCGCGGCTCCGACGAAGCGCGTCGCGTCATCGGTCATGGTCACGCGTACCTCGCAGCCCGCCTTCTGAAGGCCGCGCAGCACCTCGCAGGCCTTGTAGGCGGCGATACCGCCACAGACGGCGAGCAGGACGCGACTCTTCTCGGCTCCCATGCCTACTCCTCCTCTGAGGTGACGAGGATGCGGTGGCAGTACGGGCACTCGGTGATCTCCCCATGCTGCGCGAGGTCGTGGAACTGGCTTGGCTGGAGGCTCACGCGGCACACCGACGGCACGTTGCCGCGCAGGCGCTCCACCCCAAGCCCCTTGAAGCGCTTGCGAGCTGCCTCGTAGCGCTCGAGAAGCGCGGCTGGGAGCTCGGCGGCCACCTGCTCGCGCTCGTGGGACAGGGTCACGATCTGGGCGCGCAGGTCGCGCGACGCCTCCTCGAGCTCGGCCTGCGTCGTCGCCCGCTCGGCCTCGAGGCGATCGGCCGTGAGCCGGGCGTTGCGCTCGGCGCGCTCCAGGCGCTCCAGGCGCTCGCGCAGGGGCCCGAGGGTGAACTCGGACTTCTCGATGCGCTTGGCGAGCGAGGTGAGCTGCTGCTCGAACGAGCTGATCTCGCGGTGGGTGTGCTCGCCGGCGTCCGCCTCGGCCTGGACCTCAGCGGTCTTGGTGCGATAGTGCGCGAGCGCCTCCTCGGCCTCGGTCACGTCGGTCTGCGCGTCCTTGCGCTGCCCTACGATGCCCTTGAGCTCTGAGGCGACCTTGCGGCTCGCGAGCCCGATCGTCTGCAGGCGCTTGCGCTGCGGCATGGCGGAGAGCGTGGAGGCGTGCTTGAGCAGCTCGAGGTCGAGCTCCTGGAGCCTCATGAGGGCGGCGGGTTCGGTCATCGGTACCTCTCTCTAGCGGTTCGAGCGATGGGTGCGCTCGGAGACGACGTTCAGGAGCGTTGCGGCAAAGCGGTCGAGGTCCTCCTCGGCGACGCGCTCGTCGAACGAGACGCGCAGTGAGCCCAGGGCCTCGTCGCGCGGGATGCCCATGGCGAGCAGGACGTGGCTCGCCTCGAGCGACCCCGAGGAGCAGGCGGAGGCGGCGGAGACCTCGAAGCCCGCCTGGTCGAGGGCGAGGATGAGGGTCTCCGAGTCGAGCCCGGGCACCATGACGCTCACGATGCCGGGGAGGCGCCCCTCGTCGACCGAGGCCGAGACGGTCGGCACGACGCCGGTCCCCGTCGCGCAGAGGCGCTCGTAGAGCCTGTTCGCGCGCCTCGAGACGAGCTCCCGCACGGGTTCCAGCGAGGCCTGGCACGCCCGGGCCGCAGCGGCGAAGGCGAGCGCTCCCCGCACGTCCTGGGTGCCCGCGCGACGACCGGCCTCCTGCCCGCCGCCGAAGCTCTGGGGGCGCAGCGGCACGCGCCCACGCAGGGCGAGCGCGCCGACGCCGACCGGGCCGCCGATCTTGTGCGCGGCCACGCTCACGGCGTCGACGTCCCCGAGGTCGAGGCGGACGTGCCCGAACGCCTGGACGGCGTCGGTGTGGAAGAGGGCGCCGACGGAGTGGGCTGCTCGCGCGAGCTCGGAGACCGGCTGGATCGCACCCGTCTCGTTGTTCGCGCACATGACGGAGACGAGCGCGCAGGCGTCGTCGAGAAGCGGGGCGAGAGCGTCGGCGCCCACGACGCCGGAGCGGTCGGGGCGCGCCAGGTCTACCTCGAACCCGCGCTCGCGCAGCGGGCCCACGAGGTCGAGGACGGAGTCGTGCTCGATGGCCGAGACGACCACGCGCCTCCGGCGGCTCGAGCGCGCCCGGACTCCCTCGGCGATGCCAAGAAGGGCGAGGTTGTTCGACTCGGTACCGCCCGAGGTGAACGTGACGTCGGAGGGACGGAACCCGCCGCCGAGCGCGCGCGCGAGGTCGGTACGCGCCCCGTCCAGCGCCCTGGCCGCCAACCGGCCGAGCGTGTGGAGCGAGTTGGGGTTCGCGCCGGCATACGAAGCCTCGTCGTAGGCGCCCATGGCCTCGAGGGCCTCGGGGCGCAGCGGCGACGAGGCCGCGTAGTCGAGGTATGTGAGCCTCTCCGTCACGGCGCCCCTAGGCGGTCTTGGAGACGGCCGCGACGGCGTTGGCGCGGATGTCCTCGATGGCCGCGGCGCGGTCGGCGGAGCCGAACACGGCGCTGCCAGTCACGAAGACGTTGGCGCCGGAGGTCGTGACCTCGGCGACGTTTCGTGCGGAGATGCCGCCGTCGACCTCGACGAGCGGGCTCACGCCGTGCTCGTCGCACATGCGGCGGAGGCGACGGAGCTTGCGGAGGGTGGACTCGATGAACGTCTGGCCGCCAAAGCCGGGGTTGACGCTCATCACGAGGACCATGTCGAGGTCGTCCAGAATCGGCTCGAGCACGCTCACGGGCGTGGCGGGGTTGAGCGCGATCGAGGCCTTGGCGCCGCGGTCCTTGATCAGCTGCACGAGGCGATGCGCGTGCGGCGCGGCCTCGTAGTGGAAGGAGACGATGGAGGCGCCCGCGTCGAGGTACTTCTCGGTCACCTCGTCGGGGTTGGAGACCATCAGGTGGGCGTCGACCGGCAGGTCGCTCGCCGCCGCGACGGCGCGGAGCATGTCAGGGCCGAACGTCAGGTTGGGGACGAAGTGGCCGTCCATGACGTCGAAGTGGATCAGGTCTGCGGAGGAGACCTGCTCGAGCTCGTCGGAGAGGTGCAGGTAGTCGGCGGAGAGGATGGACGGGGCGATGAGAACGCTGTCGGACATCAGTGCGTCTCCTCCTTGTCAGAGCGGTGGAACGAGAAGCGGCGCTCCTCATGGCGGGCGAGCCGACGCACGTTCTCGCGGTGAGACCAGATCACCACGACGGCTGCGACGGCGACGGGGGCGATGGCGGCCGCGGGGAAGCCGAAGACGACGCACCACACGGGCAGCGACGCCGCGGCGAAGACGGAGCCGAGGGAGACGTAGCGCGTGGGGACGGCGAGCACGAGAAACACAGCGAGGGCGGCGAGGCCGATGGGCCAGTAGAGGCCGAGGGCCGCGCCGAAGCCGGCGGCGATCCCCTTCCCACCGTGGAGGCGAAGGTAGGGCGAGAAGACGTGACCGCAGATGCACCCGAGGAAGACGAAGGCGAGCGACGCCCCGAAAGCGGTGGTGTGGTCGAGCGCGGCGACGTCGCCGCCGAGGGCGAGCGCCGCAACGGCGTAGCGGGCGACGAGCATCCACACGAGGCCCTTGCCCAGGTCGAGCAGGAGCGTCGCCGCAGCGGCGCCCTTCCCGACGGAGCGCGCGACGTTGGTGGTGCCGATATTGCCCGAGCCGACCTCGCGAACGTCGACGTGGCCCATGAACCGGGCAACGACAAGGCCGAAGGGGATGCCGCAGACGAGGTAGGCGCCGAGCGTGAAGACGGCCGTCCAGAGCGCAAGCCCCTGCATCAGCGCTCGCCCCCCTCGGTGGAGCGACGGAACTTCAGCCGCACCGGCGTGCCGGTGAGGTCGAAGCGCTGGCGCAGGCGGTTCTCGAGGAACCTTTCGAAGTTGTCGTCAACGAGGTCGGGGGCGTTGCACCAGAGGGAGATGACGGGGGGCTCTGTGCCGGTCTGCGTAGCGTAGCGGATCTTGAGGCGGCGGCCCTTCTCGCTGCGCGTGTGGCCCCCTTCGCGGATCTGGGCGAGGAAGTCGTTGAGCTCGGTGGTCCTGAGCTGGGACGAATGCGCCTCGGCGGCACGGACGGCGAGCTGCAGGACCTTGTCCGTGGCGCGCCCCGTGAGGGCGGAGACGTTCACGGAGGGAATCCAGGGCGCGAAGGCGAGGCGCTTGTCGATCGAGGCAACGATCTCGTCGCGCTGCTGCTCGGCCTCCACGAGGTCCCACTTGTTGAGGACGAGCACGAGCGCGCGGCCGCGGTCGATGGCCATGCCGGCGACCTTCTGGTCCTGCTCGGTGAGGCCGACGGTGGCGTCGACGACGAGCAGGCAGACGTCGGCGCGCTCGATGGCCTGGAGGCCGCGGACGAGGCTGTAGTACTCGACGTCCTCGTGGACCTGGGACTTCTTGCGCATGCCGGCCGTGTCGACGAGGCGGATGGTCTGACCCTGCCACTCGATCATGGTGTCGATCGCATCGCGCGTGGTGCCGGCGACGTCGGAGACAATCGAGCGCTTCTTGTTGGCGAGGCGGTTCGCGAGGCTGGACTTGCCGACATTGGGTCGGCCGATGATGGCGAGCGAGAGGACGTCGTCCCCGGGCTCCTCCGCCTCCTCCTCGGGGAACGCGGCGACGATCTCGTCGAGCAGGTCACCGGTACCGTGGCCGTGGCCGGCCGAGAGCGGGCGCGGCTCGCCGACGCCGAGGGCGTAGAAGTCCCAGAGGCCGTCCTGCTCGGTGGCGGGGTCGTCCTTCTTGTTCACCACGAGGAAGACGGGCTTGTCCGTGCGGCGAACGATGCGGGCGACCTCCTCGTCCTCGTCGGTCACGCCGGTCCTGCCGTCGACAACGAAGACGATGACGTCGGCCTCCTCGCAGGCCATGAGGGCCTGCTCGCGAATGCGCGGGGCGAAGACGTCCTTGGACTTGACGGACTCGATGCCGCCGGTGTCGATGAGGGTGAACTCGCGTCCGTTCCAGTCTGCCTCGTGATAGGAGCGGTCTCTCGTCACGCCGCGCGACTCGTGCACGATGGCGTCGCGACTCACTGCGATGCGGTTCACGAGCGTGGACTTGCCGACGTTGGGCCGGCCGACCACGGCGACTACGGGTTTGGGCATCTCGTCTCCTCGCTATTCGATTTGCGGGGAAATCTTACCACGAACGGTCGGTTTTACCCGGTAGACGCGAGAAATTCATGGGGTGTCCGCCCGCGCCGGCAGGACCGGTATCCGGCGCTCGGACAGCCTGGCGCCGAGGACGCGCCAAGAACTCGCGGCGGACGCTCGTCTCGCCGGCGCGAGCTGGTGTCACGGACTTGTCGGCGCGCGGCGGCCAGTCAGACCGAGGATGGCGAGAAGGGCGTCGAGGTAGTCGCCTGGGTTGGGGACGCTCACGGTCACGAGGGCGCCGCGGGCTCGCAGCGCGTCGAGGATGCGCGCCTCGGTGTCCCCGTCGAGGGTGAGCTTGTCGAAGTTGAACATCACCTCGGGGAGCACGACGAGCGTGTCCTCAAGCTCATCCGGCATCTGGGCGAGCAGGTCCTCGGACACGATGAGGCCGGTCACGTTGACGTCGCCGCCGAAGTAGTCGTTCCGGATCGAGCGGGTGCGAGCTCGGCCGGCGGGCGAGAGGGCGCAGCAGAAGGCGCCGATCGTCTCGGACGCCGCCTCGCCGCAGACGAGCTCCGCGCGCAGGCCCCTCTCGGTAAGCGCCTCGTCAACGCGTCGCAGGTCGCAGGCGCGCTCACGTGCGACGAGCGCCGTCTCGTCGAGGAAGCTTCGGAGCATGCCGATGCCGTCGTAGAACTGCGGGTAGCCGTCGTAGGTCTCCGCCGGCGGGACGGGCAGGTCGGCGTCGACGTAGAACTCGTCGGAGAGCTGGAAGCGCGTGATGCCGAGCGTCCTTCTCGCCCGCTGCTGATAGGGCTCGAGC
Organism: Atopobiaceae bacterium; assembly: GCA_030525685.1. Classification (GTDB taxonomy): domain Bacteria; phylum Actinomycetota; class Coriobacteriia; order Coriobacteriales; family Atopobiaceae; genus Thermophilibacter. The sequence continues at coordinate 62,772 of JAUNEG010000011.1, forward strand.
AGACGGACCACGGCACGGGAGGCCTCGGGGTCGTCGGAGTAGGAGCTCTTGAAGCGGCGGCTGTGCTTGGTGTAGCCGAGCGGCACGATCGCGAGGGAGGTGATGCCGGGGCGCGCCTCGACCCAGTCGAGCGTGGCGGCGAGCTCGGCGCCATCGTTGATGCCCGGGCAGAGGACGATCTGGGCGTGCACCTCGATGCCGCCCGCGAGCAGGCGCTCGAGCACCTCGATGCCGCGGCCCGCTCGGCGCCCGATGAGGCTTTTGCGCACCTCGGGCGTGATCGCGTGGATGGAGACGTTCATCGGCGAGAGCCCGCAGGCGACGATGCGCGCGGCCTCCTCGTCGGAAACGTTCGTGAGGGTCACGAAGTTGCCCTGCAGGAAGGAGAGGCGGTAGTCGTCGTCGCGCAGGGTGAGCGTGGCGCGCGCCTCCGGCGGCAGCATCGCCATGAAGCAGAACTGGCAGGCGTTCACGCAGGTGCGGATGCCGTCGAAGAGGACGTCGGTGAAGTCGACGCCCCAGTCCTGACCGGGCTCGCGCCAGAGCTCGCAGGGGGTCGTGGTGCCGTCGCGCGGATCAAAGACCTCGAGCTCGCAGGTTCCGCCGTCTGCCTCCCAGCGCCAGTCGATGAGGTCGCGCGGCACGACTCCGTTCACGCGCTCGACGCGCATGCCCGGCTCGATCCCTGCCTCCCAGGCGGGGCTCCCCTCCTCCACGGCGGCGACCCACGCGCCCAGGGAGCGCTCCCGCGTCGAGGCGTAGTCCGCGCGCCTCTGCTCGGCCATGCCGCACCCCCGATCTTCTCGCCCGACGACTCCCGCGCACCAGTAACGTACACAATCAAGCACAACAATCTATATGCCCAGTTGAAAATAACGCACAGGTACGATTTTGTGCGTTATTCGCCGTGGGGCGAGAAGGACGTCCGGTCGCTACTCCCCCACCATTGCGGCTATGGCGTCGCGCACGGCCTCGATCTGGCTCGCGGGCGTACTGGCGCCCGCGGTGATGCCGATCAGGCCCGCACCCTCGAACCACTCCGGCCTCAGCTCGTCGTCGCCCTCCACGTGATGGGTGCGCGGGCAGCGCGCCGCCGAGATCTCGGCCAGGCGCGTCGTGTTGGCGGAGTTGCGCCCACCGATCACGACCATGACGTCGGCCTCGCGGGCGAGCTCGTCGGCGGCGGACTGATGGCCGGCCGTGGCCTCGCAGATCGTGTTGATGACGCGGACCTCCTCCGCGCGGGCGAGCAGCTCCTCGACGACCTCGGCGAGAAGGGCGCGGCGGGCGGTCGTCTGAACGACCACGCCGACCTTGCGCGCGTGCGGGAGCCCGGCTGCCTCCTGCGCAGAGCCCACGACCACGGCGCCGGGCGCATGCGGCAGCGTCGCCTCGACCTCGGGGTGCCCCGCCTCGCCGACGACGACGACCTGGTATCCCTCGCGGGAGAGACGCTCGGCGGCGAGATGCACCTTCTTCACGAAGGGGCACGTCGCGTCGAGGACGCGCCTGCAGAGCTCCCTCGCGCGCGCCTCCTCCTCGGGAGCGGTCCCGTGCGTGCGCAGGAGCAGGGTGTCGCCCGCGGCCTGCTCGGGCGAGGAGACGGCGTCAACTCCGCTCTCGGCAAGCCCCGAGACGACGCGCGGGTTGTGAATGAGCGGGCCGAGCGTGTGGACGGCCCCCTCGTGCTCGTCAGCCGCAGCCTCGACCATCTGCAGGGCGCGCTCGACGCCGTAGCAGGCGCCCGCCTCGCGCGCGATGCGGATCTCGGGCACCTCAGTCCACCCCCGGGTAGTCGGCGCGCATCTGCTCGCGCAGGGCGTAGACGCGCTCCATGCCCCGCCGCTCCATCTCGGCGAGCTGCTCCTTGCGCTTCTCGCCGGGGACCTCAGACCACTCGATGGGCCTCTCGGCGCGCACGTAGACGGGCCGACGGAAGCACAGGCGGCGCGCGCCGATGATGGCGACTGGCTGGACGGGCGCCTTGGCGAGCTGAGCCATGATGGCGTAGCCGCCGTGGGTCTGGGCATCGGCGTCGTCGCGGACGCGCGTCCCCTCCGGGTAGATGAGGACGGACTCGCCGCGGGCGAGCATGGCACGGGCGCGGCGGACCGTCTTCATGTCGGCCGTCCCACGCTGCACCGGGAAGCCGCCCGCACGCGAGAAGAGCCAGGCGGCGGGACCGATGCGGTCGAAGTCACTCTTGTAGACGATGCGCACGGGGACGTGGGCAAGCCACAGAGCGACCACGACCACGACGGGGTCGAGCATGGACTCGTGGTTCATGATGATGACGCGACCGCGCGGGTCCTCGGTGAGCAGCTCGATGTTCTCCACTCGCCAGGGCCAGAGGAACTTGGTGACGACCCAGAGGATGCGGACCACGGCGCCGATGAGGAGCCGCCCGGGCAGCGGGTGCTGCCGGATGTCGTGGTCGTAATAGTCGTCGAGGGTGTTGCCCGCGAAGGCACGCATGCGCCCGTCCTTCTCGCTCATGCGCCGGCCCTCCCCGCGCGCGCGGCGAGCTCGGGCGAGAGCGCGAGGATGGCCTCGACGACCTCCTCGAAGGAGAGCTCGGAGGAGTCGATGCGCGCCGCGTCGTCGGCAGGGCGCAGCGGGGAGGTCTCGCGCGTCGAGTCGTAGGTGTCGCGACGTACGAGGTCGGCGAGGATCGCCTGCTCGTCACCGGCGTCGACGGCGACCTCGTCGCCCGTGGCCAGGTTTCCGCCCTGGCGCTGGACGGCTCGGCGACGTGCCCGCGCCTTGGGCGAGGCGCTGAGGAAGACCTTCACGTTGGCCGCGGGGAACACGACCGTGCCGATGTCGCGTCCCTCGGCAACGACGTCGCCCTCCTCGCCGAAGCGGCGCTGGAGCGCGACCATGGTCTCGCGGACCGCCGGGTTGGCGGAGACCGCCGAGACGGCGCGCTCGACCTCGGCGGTGCGGATCTCGCTCGTGACGTCGACGCCATCGACGACGACGCGCTGCCCGCCCTCGGACGGCAGGAACTCGATGCGGACGTCGCTGGCGATGGCGGCGACGGCCTCGGCGTCGTCGGGGTCGACGCCGCGCTCGAGGCACGTGAGCGCGACGGAGCGGTACATCGCACCCGTGTCGAGGTAGGTGAGGTCGCAGCGCCGCGCGATCTCGCGCGCCGCCGATGACTTGCCGGAACCGGACGGACCGTCAACGGCTACGATCATGGTCACTCCTTCTCTCGTTGCAGATCGCCGTGAGCTCGGAGGTCTCGGCCTCGGTGAGCTCGCGCCACGTTCCCTCGGCGAGGTCGCCCAGCCCGAGCGGGCCGAACGCGTCGCGATGGAGCGCGAGGACGCGATGACCGACCTCGAGCAGCATCTTCTTGACCTGGTGCTTCCTGCCCTCGTGGATCGTGAGGCCGACGACGGCGTTGGGCTCGCCGCTTCCCCTGCGGCCCGCCCCGTTGGGCGCAACCACCGAGAAGCGCGGGTCGTCGTTCGGGATCAGCTCGACGCGGGCGGGCGCCGTCGGGCCGTCGTCGAGTATGACGCCGCGGCGCAGCCGGTCGAGCCCCCGTTCGCTCGGGGTGCCCACGACGAGGGCGACGTAGTGCTTCTCGACGTGGCGCGACGGGTGCAGCAGCGCCTGCCCCAGGTCGCCGTCGGTCGTGAAGAGCAGAAGCCCGGTGGTGTCCTGGTCGAGCCTCCCTACCGGGAAGAGGCCTGGGTGCTCGCGGGTGGGCACGAGCTCGGCGACGGTGGGGCGGCCGAACGGGTCGCTCATGGTGGTGACGTAGCCCGACGGCTTGTTGAGGATCGCAGAGAAGGGCCTCTCGTCGATGCGACACACCCTGCCGTCGACGGTCACGACGTCGCGCTCGGGGTCGACCTTGCTGCCCAGCTCGGTCACGACGACGCCGTTGACGCTGACGCGCCCGGAAATCATGAGGCGCTCGGACCCGCGCCTGCTGGCGACGCCGACGCGCGCCAGGAAGCGCTGGAGGCGCATCGGGTAGAGCCCGCTTGTCCGGAGCGGCTCACTCATCTGCCTGGACTCCCCCGTCCTCGTCGCGCTCGTAGTCGTCGAGAAGCTCTCGCTCGTCGTCCATGTCGGCCGCCGTCTCCTCGAGCGTCGAGGCGATGGAGCGGCCGGAGAGGCGCTCTCGGATGAACCGCTTGGACTCCTCGTCAGGGGCGAAGTCCTCGAGCGGCGGGAGCTCGCGGAGGCTGCGCAGGCCGAAGTGCTCGAGGAAGAGGCGCGTGGTGCCCCAGAGCTGGGCGCCGCCGCGGTCGCGCTCGCGACCGACCTCGCGGACGAGGCCCTTCTCGCGCAGGGAGGCGATGACACCGTCCGAGTTGACGCCGCGAATGGCGCGGACGCCCTCGCGCGAGACGGGCTGGTGGTACGCGATAACGGCGAGCGTCTCGAGTGCCGCCTGCGAGAGACGACGCGTGTCCCAGGACAGCACGTAGCCCGCCACCTGGTCGTGGTAGGCGGGGTGGGTGTAGAGCCTCCAGCCGCCCGCGACCTCGCGGAGCTGGAAGCCGCGATTGGCGTCGGCGTACTCCGCGGCGAGCTCCGCGAGCGCCTCGGCGGCCTCGCCCGGCTGGACGCCGGCGGCCTCGGCGAGCACCGTCGCCGGGACGGAGTCGTCCGAGACGAGCAGGAGGGCCTCGAGAAGCCCCTTGAGCGAGCCGGACTCCATGCGTGAA
>JAUNEG010000012.1 GCA_030525685.1 Atopobiaceae bacterium
TAGAAGTGGTCCTCGGCCAGGTGCAGGCCGTTCTGCTCCCAGCACTCGATGGCCACGCCCGGGCCCATGGTCTCGGTGAGGCCGTAGACGTCGAGCACGTGATAGTTGAGCTTGCGCTCCAGGTCGCGACGGAAGTTTTCGCTGAAGGGCTCGGCGCCGTGGATGCCCGCGCGCAGGTGGAAGTCGCGCGCCGGATCGATGCCCATCTCGAGGGCGGTGTCGGCGATGTGCATGGCGTAGCTCGGCGTGCAGCAGATGATCGTGGAGCCCATCTCCTTGAGCACGCGGATCTGGCGCTCGGTGTTGCCCGCGGACATGGGGATCGTGGTGGCGCCGGAGTAGAGGCCGCCGTAGTGCGCGCCCAGACCGCCGGTGAACAGGCCGTAGCCGTAGCAGACGTGGACCACGTCGTCCTTGCCGCCGTTGGCGTACTCGATGCCGCGCGCGAAGCACTCGCCCCAGATGTCAAGGTCATGCTGGGTGTAGCCGCCCACCGTCGCCACGCCGGTGGTGCCGGAGGACATGTGGATCTCCTTCACCTCGGAGAGCGGCGTGGCAAACATGCCGTACGGGTAGTTGTCGCGCAGGTCCTGCTTGGTGACGAACGGTGCCTTCTGCAGGTCGTCGAGGCTCTTGACAGAGTACGGGTCAAAGCCGGCGTCGTCGAAGCTCTTCTTGTAGAACGGCACGTTCTCGTAGCACGCGATCACGGTCTTCTTGATGCCCTCGAGCTGGATCTGCTCGATCTGCTCGTGGGGCGCGTGGAGAATCTCCTGCATGCTGCCCATTGGTGCTTGCCCTTCCGTTGTGACCCAAAACTCGCTGCGCTGATTCTAAGACCAGCCCGACAGGACCTGGACACGCGTTTACGGTTGTGTGACATTGCGGCGGAGCCCAAGGCAGAAAAGCGGTGCCCCTGTGGCACTTTTCGCCTTGTCTGAGTGCCACGAAGGACCATTGCGGGAAGCGAGTGGATTTGGCCCATTCGCCAGCAGGCATTTTGTCGACCAGTCTGTCGGCTCGCTCAGACAGGGCGGAACAATCCACTCAGACAAGGCAAAAAGTGACACAGCAAGGCCGAAAAACTGCCCTGGGGCCATCGAACGGGCAACGATCTCCCTACCGCGCCGCCTCGAGCCGAGCGAGCACGGTCTTGGTGGCCGCGATCGCAGCGTCCACGTTGTCCTCGGCGTCGGAGATCTTCTTCTGCACGTAGAGATCCACAAAGGGGTTGTCCACGAGGACGTCGAGGGCCGAGGCGATCGCGCCCACGTCCACGCGCAGCGCCTCGATGCCGCGAACGTCCGCGAGCTCGCGGGTGAACGCGTAGAGGTCGGCGCGGGCCTGGTCGAGCGCGCCGCGGGCGTCGTTGAGGCGCCAGTGCTTGAGGACGCTCGTCAAAGGTCCGCCCATCACCAGGTCGAAGAGCCCCCAGTTGCTCGCGCTGCCGAGGGCGTCGGCGGCCTCCTCCAGGCTGGCGAGCGCCCTGCGACCAGCCGACACGGCCTCCTGCACCTCGCGCCTCTCGTCCGGCGTCATGGGACCCTCCTCGGTTCGAGTTCCTCTCGCCCATGGTAGCAGGCCCACGTACGGTCGCCGTGCGTAAGCCCCACGTAAATCCCTGAGAGCGATACCGTTTGCGGAGAACCGCGTACGGCCGGCCAAATTAGGCGCATACTTTTCCTATCCGTGGTCCTGAGGGAAGGAATGCCCATGCTTCGAGTTGGTCTTCTCACGAGCGGCGGCGACTGCCAGGCGCTCAACGCAACCATGCGCGGCATCGTCAAGACGCTCTACCGCCAGTCCGACGAGCCCGTCGAGGTCTACGGCTTCGAGGACGGCTACCAGGGCCTGATCTACGAGCACTACCGCATGATGGACAACCGCGACTTCTCCGGCCTGCTCGCGCGCGGCGGAACCGTTCTCGGCACGAGCCGCACCCCGTTCAAGCTGCTCGACACGCCCGAGGCTGACGGCATCAACAAGGTCGAGGCGATGAAGCACACCTACCGCAAGCTCAAGCTCGACTGCCTGTTCATGCTCGGCGGCAACGGCTCCACCAAGACGGCCAACCGCCTACGCGAGGAGGGCCTGAACGTCATCGCCCTGCCCAAGACGATCGACAACGACACCTGGGGCACCGACACGACCTTCGGCTTCACGAGCTCCGTCGAGGTGGCCACCCGCTGCATCGACGAGATCCACACCACCGCCAGCTCCCACGGCCGCGTCTTCGTGATAGAGATCATGGGCCACAAGGTCGGCTGGATCCCGCTGTACGCGGGCGTCGCCGGCGGTGCCGACGTCATTCTCATCCCCGAGATCCCCTACGACATGGATAACGTCGTCCGCGTGATCGAGGACCGCGACAAGGCCGGCTCGCGCTTCACGATCGTCGTGGTCGCCGAGGGTGCCATCTCCAAGGCGGAGGCCGCCCTCTCCAAGAAGGAGTACAAGAAGCTCGTGGCCTCGCGCACCACGCCGTCGATCGCCTACGACATCGCGGCAGAGATCGACAAGCGCACCGGCCGTGAGATCCGCATCGCCGTGCCCGGCCACACCCAGCGCGGCGGCCAGCCCGACGCCCAGGACCGCATCTTCGCCACGCAGTGCGGCGTCGAGGCCGCGCTCGGCTGCCTCGAGGGCAAGTTCGGCTTCATGGTCGCCCAGAAGAAGGGCAAGATGACCCGCGTTCCGCTCGAGGAGGTCGCCGGCAAGCTCAAGTACGTCGACCCCGAGGGCGACCTCGTCCGTGAGGCCAAGGCGCTCGGCATCAGCTTCGGCGACGAGTAGCGTCCTCCCCACACGCCCAGGCGCAGAGGCGGGGCCCTGAGGGGCTCCGCCTCTTCTCATGGCGAGAAGGGCATGCGCGCGTTGCCCTACAGCATGTTGCGCTCGGCGAACTCCGCCTGGACCGTGGCGAGCATGAGCTCGACGTCGTCGAGGCCGAGGTGCCGCTCGGACTCCCCCGCCCTGAGCGTGCCGCGCCGGCGCGCCCAGCTCTCGAGCGAGGCGGGCCGTTGCTCGTGAGGGAGCGTCTTGGTCTCGGGGTCCACGCGGCGGCAGATGTCGCGCGTGTCGATGGGCACCACGCGCCCGGCCTTGCGCGCCTCCGCGTAGCCGTCGATGTGCAGCATGAACCACGAGTCCTCGAACGCGGCGTTGTGGGCCATGTACGGGTAGGCGGTGAGGGCGGCGAGAAGCGCCGCCTGGGCCCGGCTGTCCTCGCGGAACGGCCGCTTGCCCTCCAGGTCGGACCACGAGATCTTGTGGATGTCCGCCAGCGGCACGCCCTTCTCGGCATACATCTCGGGCAGGCCGAAGTAGCCGGCAAAGGGGTCATGCGGGCGCGCGTCGGGGCCCACGGTCATGAACTCGAGGCCGACGTTGATGATGTAGCCGCGCGCGGGGTCGCGGTCGGTGGTCTCGATGTCGATGCCCACGACCATGCCCGAGACCGGCGCGTCCACCCACGCAACGTTGAGGTCGCGCGCGTCCGGTCCGGCGAGCCGCGCCACCTGCGCGTCACGCCGGTGCTGAAGCACGGCGACGGCATGGATCAGGTCCTCGTTCGAGAGGGAGCGAGCGAGCGTGGAGACGTTGACGTTGCGCAGGCGCTCGATGCCGTAGCGGTCGCAGAGGTCGCGGTTGCGGTCCGCGAGCGAGCGGATGAGGTCGAAGGCGCAGGGCTCATTGTCCGCCGGCGCATCGCGCCAGGCGCTCATGAGCGTGACCAGGGCGTCCTCGTTGCGCGTGCGCTCCGCGGAGAGCGTCGCGTCATCGGTGAGGAACCCCGGGAACACGAGGGCGCTCGCGCAGTCTATGGCCTGGCTGAGATCCACGAATGCTCACTCCCGTCAAAGGAAAAGACACCGAGAAGAACCCGGCGCCTTCCTAGGCTAGCAGAACGCCCGTGCCTGCGGGCGGAAAGCATGTCCCTGTCGAGGGAACGCATAACCCCGTGGATGGCCGGACCCACACAAGGGGGTGCTTAAGCTTTCGGGGTTGTTGTAGGTTCGCCGCATTCGAGCGCTTAAGAATTCGGAGTAGTTGTAGGCTCTGGCGCTGCTCCCTGTGGCGAGAAGTACTTCTCGCCGATAAAACCGCAGTTGGCTCCTACGGGACAGCGCTTCTCGACGATGGAGCGCCCTCGGCGAGGCGCAACAACCCCAAATTCGTAAGCATCCAAACGACCGGACACTACAACTACCCCGAAGTCCTAAGCACAAAGGGCGCCGACAAGCCCACGACAGGTGTAGCAGGCGCGAACCACCCCGCGCGACGCCTACTCGGCGAGAAACACGCGGCCCTCGCGGCGCGGCTCGGCCTCGGGAACCTCCGCGGGGTACCCCAGGATGCAGTGGCCGATTCCCTCGTAGTCGCCCGCGATGCCCAGCTCTGCGAGAATGGCCTTGCCCTCGGGCGCGTCGAACTCCTCGCGGGCGCGGTGGATCCAGCAGCTGCCCAGGCCGAGCGCATGCGCGGCGAGCATGAGGTTGCCCATCACGAGGCTGCCATCGTAGACGCGGTTGCGCTGGTCGCGCGGGGCGAGCACGACGAGGACGACCGGCGCGCCGTAGAACGGGTCGCGGTCGGGGTCGCCGATTATCTCCGCGTTCATGGCGGAGAGCCGGTCGCGCAGCTCGCGGTTCGTGATCGCGACGATGATGGGGTCCTGCTGGCCCATGCCGCTCGCCGCCCAGAGCGCGGCCTCGATCACGGCCTCGATCTGCTCTGTGCTCGGGACCTCGTCGGTGTAGGCGCGCACGCTGCGGCGCTCCTCCATGGCCCTGATGATCTCGTCCATGATGCGCTCCTCTCGGGTGGGCCCGTCACGTTCGTTATACCCGAGAGGACGCGGCCGCTACCCCTCGACCTCGCGCAGCAGGTCGCGGGGTCCACGCCGTAGAGGCGAGCGAGCTTCACGAGGTTCGTGGTGGACGGCTCGGACGCGCCCTGCTCCCACTTCGAGACGGCCTGCCGGCTCACGCCGAGCTTCTCGGCCACGAGCTCCTGCGTCATCTTGCAGCGCTCGCGGTGAGCGCGCAGCACCTCGCCGAGCGAGCGGCGCGCGGCCACGGTCTCGGGGCTCTTGTCAGCCTTCTCCTGCCGCAGGAACCAGCGGATGGCGAGGACCACCAGCACGATGAAGAGGACCCACGGAACAATACGGCCAAGGAGGATCGGAATCAAGATTATCACGAGCTCCATCGGCCCCATCCCATAGATCATGACGCCCTCCTTACGCCGGCTTTGCCCCACTGTAGCCGAGCGCCGCGGTTGCGCACACCACCTATCGCGCAACGCGCGGAAGCGCATTGAGCACTTGCAGACTGACCCTAAAAGCTACTGCGTTTATATGCGCAATCTGTACTATGAGGAGCAAGCGGCCGAGAAGGAGAAGCGCCTCTCAGATTTTCTTTTGGAAAACCCAACAGCGTCCAAGCGTTCTGCGAGTAAGGCGCTTGGCATGTCCATGACGACCGTATCGAAATACTGGTTATCGGCGTGTGAATCGGCTGGAATCAAAGACGCCAGAACCGGAAACCATTCGCCAAACTGTTAGGTAAATGCGCTGCTCATCATGGTATACATATGCATGTTATACGTATGTATACTAGGGAGGGAAACGTGATAATCCCGGTTCTGAACATCAAGGGGGGCGTCGGCAAGACGACCACGGCCATAGCCCTCGCGACCGCAGCCGTCAGGGCTGGTCATGGGTCGAAGGTACTCGACGCCGACGAGCAGGGGAGCGCGACGCTGTGGGACGACACGGCTGAGCAGGCAGGTGAGCCCCTCCCCTTCCCCATCGACCCGATCAACGCGACGAGGATAAAGGCGCTCAGGCCGGAGGCCGACACATGGTGCTTCATCGACTGCGCCCCGAGCGGCAAGGCGCTCGACGCTGCCAAGGAGAAGGCCGACTTCGTCGTGATACCGACCACGCCAGCCGGTCTGGACATGCAGCAGACGTGGGTGACGGCCGAGAACCTTGTCGAGTCCGGCAAGCCGTATGCCGTGCTCCTCACGCGCACGCGCTCACACACGCTCGCGCTCGCAGCCGTGGAGCACGAGATGGAGGAGCGCGAGGCGTCGTACTTCGATGCGCAGATACCGCTGCGCGAGGACATCAAGAACTTCTTCGGGCACTCCTTCGGAAAGGACCTATACGGGTACGAGGACGTGTTCAAGGAGATTGAGGAGGCGCTTTCCTGATGGCGGTCAAGAAGAGGCCCAAGCCGATAATCGCCCCACAGCGGCAGAACGCCGGCCCGCTGCTCATGGACAACCAAGACACCAAGAACAAAGGGGACGGCACGAAGGCACCGAAGAGGCCGACGACCATCCTCCTGCCGGACGACCTGAAGCGAGAGGCCCAGACATACGCGGAGGAGCGCGGGACGACCCTGACAAGGCTCATCGTTGACGGACTTAGATGGAGGATTTCGCAGGTAGATTAGCTATACATATGTATTTTATACATATGTATAGCTAATCTCATCTAGGTCTTGTTTTTTGCATACAGCTCGTGGGAAGCGATGACGGCGGAATACAGTGAAATACATAAAGTAAATAACAGAAGGTGTGTCAAGTCGCTTGCAACGTGCTGTCTCAAGGCGTAGGCAGAAAATCCGTTTAGCAAATAAATAATACATGCAGATACGAGTGACGCTACGACACTGCTTCTGCGCCTATATGTTGAAAGAGCTACCAAAGCAATAAAAAACAGCGATATGAACCATTCTAAATAGGTTATTTCGCGCACTGAGAACGAGCATCCATGGAAATAATTAAAAACTGTATCTTTATATAGCAGATATAGAACAATCGAAGTAATCGTTGTTATGCTAATAAGATTCCTGGTAGACAAAACAACTACCTCTTCAGCGCCGTCGGCCAAACGGGTTTGGCCGACGGCGATTGCTTCTGCTATATGCCTATGAAATCACAATATTGAAGCCCTGTCCTCCGGCCGTTGTTACATCCAACGAGGCGTTGACATAGTAAACAACCACGATACCACTGTAGCTCTTGCTCTTATTCATACTCGTGCTCTTGACGTTATTTGCGGTATGAGACACGCTTCCCTCATACGCAATGACATATCCTCCAGAAACGACTCCATAGGATTGACAATTGACGCTCATGGTCATTGATTTTGGAGTCGAACCAGATGTTACTGTTGCTTTCGTATTGCCGCCGTAGTTGTATTCAAATGTTCCATTATGCCAAAAGCTTCCGCTGAAGCGTACTGTTGTCCCATACTGGGTTTTCGTTTGGTTGAAGTTTCTCGTTTGGTTTTGAGCTCTTGTTTGTGGCGATTGCGCGTCCATCGCATACATCTCAATGAACTTGGCATCTTCACCGGTAACTACGTCGCCTGGATCATACTTATCGTAGAGTTCGTCGAAGCGTTCGCTGATTTGCTCTTGAGATAGATTAGATAAGGACTCTTCGGCATATGCCTGTGTCGGATTAAAGGCAGAAATCACAAGTGCCGTCAGCGCAAGGGTGATGGAGAATGCTAATGCAGCCATCCTTCTTGCAATCATTTTTGCCTCCTTTACTCCGTCTGCTTATTCTGAAGGCGCGCCATCCGCTGACTTCAGAATGAATTATAATAGCCGCATGTTCATGGCTTTAGATTCATTCGATAGGCGGTAGGAATATGCCACTGGCGGTCCACTCTTACACCGATACTCAAGTCGCATGGCCCGAGTTTTGCGATAAGTGCATTGTTATGCTTGGGCTGCTAGGTAGTAGTCAAGTGCGTCTCGGTAGACCTCTGAGGTCTTGACCCCCCGGCTGCGGGCTATCGCCGCCACGCGCTGCGTGTCTCTCGCGTCGTAGATGACCGTCACGCGGCGCTTGCCCACCGCGTCGAGGTGGGAGCCGGTGAAGACCTCTCCGCCCCCGCTCGGATAGTCTCCGCTCTCGTAGGGAGCGGCCATCGCGTCGAGTTCGGCGTCGGTGAGGCCGTGCTTCCTCATGTACTCGGATACGTTCATGCTTCTCACCTCTCCAATCCTAGCTCGCGGAGCGTCTTGCCGGTCGGCGGTGTCATTCCGTGGAACACAAAGAAGAAGTCGTCCTCCTCGTCGTACTGGTAGACCAGCTCAACGAGCCTCCCCCTGCCGTCAAGGCCGACCGCCAGCCACTCGCCCGTCGGGCGCTGGTGATAGGAAATCATCCCGCGCATCGCGGCGGTGACGTCCTCCGGCGTGACCTCCGGGTGCCGCTGCGTGACCCTTGGGTGAACCCCTATCGTGCTCAAGGCGTCCTCCTCTCGAACATATGATGTGACATCATATCATACTATGCTGATACCCAAGGACAGGAGACCCAAAACAGGGCGCTCGCGCAGCTGGATGGGCCGCACACACAGCCTAGAAATTGTGTTAGCTGGAATCCGTAAATTATGTTAAACGAGCTGGTGAACGATGTCGTTTTGACATGGAAGACCCCGGCCCTCGCGGCGCTCCGTTTGCGCCGTTGGTGCCGAGATCTTCGCTGCGGCGGTATCTCGTGGGCTGCGATTGCCCGGAGAGCCTACCGCGCCCGCCGTCCCTCTGGCTGCGGTTGCCCGACAACGGTTTGGCTGTCACCCGGATTGTAACCGACGCCCATACCCTGTTGGATAAAACAACCAGCCCTCGCGGCGGCAGTGCCTCAAACCGGCCTCACGTCGCACTCGGGCACGTGCTTGTGGAGGCACGGCTCGCCGTCGCAGGCGGGCGACTCACGCACGAAGACGTCATAGGACCAGTCGCAGCCCTTGAAGGCCCTCCGCCCGCGCCCACGGTAGTCCACTGTCCCCACCGTCCCGGACAGCTCGCCCCACTTCGTCTCGAACCTCACGGCGTCGCCGACTTTGAAGCGCGGGCGGTGGCGTCGCGCCCATTCGTCCCAAGGCTCGCACTCCACGACGTTCGCCACGCCGCGCCGGTCTATGACGGCGGCGACGGCCTCCTCCATCGAGTCGGCATCGACGGGAACGGGCACCCAGCTGCCGTCGTCCGTGAGCACCGTCACGCGCCACGTCAACGCCGACCACCGTCCTCCCGCCCCTCGACGGCCCCCTCCTGTATCGCGGCCACCGAGTCGATGATTTTCTTCATGTCCAGCGCGAGCTGACGGCACTCGGCCTTCGTCTCGCACGCCCCGAACCAGCGCACCACGTCGTCTGAGGCGACCTCCAAGAGGTTCACGGACTTAACCCTTCCTGTCTGCCGCTTCCTCGCGATCCCTGCCTTTGCGCTCCCAAGTGCGCAGCCGCTTCGCGGCGTCAGCCGTCGGCAGCTCCTCGGCCCTGCACTCGGTGATTTTGTAGCCGTAGCGGTCAATCCACGCCGCCAGAGCGTCCATGTCGATTTGCTTCCAGTCCCCGTCGCGAGCGTGGAAAGTTGTTATATAATAGTATATACCGACATACACCAACGAAGGGAGGGGCGACATGGCGACAGCGCTGACGGCAATCAGGGCGCCGGAGGAAGTGATGGAGCGCTACACGCGCCTCGCGCAGGGCACGGGCAGGTCGAGGAGCTTCTACATCAACGAGGCTCTTGAGGAGTCCATCGACCGCCTTGAGTACGAGTACGGGATTCTCCGCAAGGTCGAAGACTGGCGTGCGGGAAGGCTTGAGACCGTGAGCCTCGACGAGCTGGAGGACAGCCTTGGCTTGGCGGATTGAAATCGACAAGGACGTCCAGCGGGAGATGAAGAAGCTGGACAAGCAGGTCGCCAAGAGAATCACGGCCAAGCTGTGGGAAGTGTCGCAGCTCGATGACCCGAGGAGCATGGGCAAGGGGCTGACCGGAAACCTCGCTGGTCTGTGGCGCTATCGGGTCGGCGACTACCGAATCATCTGCGACATCGAGGACGGCGTGCTTCTGATCCTCGTTGTCGATGTGGCGCACAGGCGCGAGGTCTACAAGCGCCGGGGATAGCCGGAAGCCCCCTCGGACGCCGTTCCGCAGGGGGCTTCCTCATGGGTGACCAATTACTGTATTGATAAATAAAAGGTCTGGCGGCGTGCCCGTATCGAGGGTGTAAAATAGCTTCATTGAATAATAATATGATCGGCGCCGCCGCCGCCGACCCCTATATGTTGTGGTTGGGGATGGAGGGTGCAATGGCAGAGGTTCGGAGCGTTGACGAGCAGGTTGCCGAGTACGTCAACAAGCACGCCGCCCTGATGCTTGAGCTTGGTGAGCCTGTGACGCCCTACCGCTTCTACCGTGAGGTGTTCCCGGAGGGCTTCTTGCAGGATGCCTACCGGGTGAACCCCGCTGCGCCCCATGACGGGAAGTTCGTCGCCATCGCCAACGTGATTCACGAGAGGAAGGACGGCAAGGGCGTCTACCGCAGGAACCACTACGTCCTCGATGACCTCACCCAGATAACCAAGTGGACGAACCAGGTGGCGTTCATGACCCCGTGCTCGTTCCTCGGTGGGGCCAAAGACCTCGAGCACCTGCGCTACCTGCACGCCATCGTCGTTGATCTCGACTACGTGGGCGCTCAGCAGCTCACGGACGTGTTCCACCAGTGCCAGATAGGGTTCCTCCCCACACCGACCTTCATCGTGAACTCCGGCACCGGGCTTCACCTGTACTACGTCCTAGAGCAGCCCGTCACCTGCTACAAGAAGCAGCAGGAGTGCTACAACGCCCTGAAGCACGCGCTCATCGACCTGTGCTGGAACGAGTACACGTCGCAGAGCGGCGACCGCCAGTACTCCGGTCTCGTGCAGCCCTACCGCATCCCCGGCACGCGGACGAAGCTCGACGTGGACAGGGAGACGCAGAGGGTCGTTTCGAGCGACTTCCCCGTGACCGCGTTCCGCTACGGCGGCAAGTGGACCATAGACGCGCTGCTCGACTGGGAGCCGCGCCCGAACGTCGGCACGCGCTACTACACCGAGCGCTGCGCCGGAATCCGAAAGATGCTGCGCGGCGAGATAGACGGCTTCGAGATAGCGAACAACGGGCGCTACGTCGAGCACGGGGAGGGCAAGGTGCCGCTCGAGGTCGCCAAGGAGCGGTGGCCGGAGTGCTACGACCGCCGCATCCTGCACGGCGAGCCGCCGAAGGAAATCAAGGACTACAAGTGGCACGTGAACCCGCGCGTCTACGAGTGGTGGCTGCGCAAGATAAAGGCCGACGCGGAGCCGGGGCACCGGTACCACTGCATCATGTGCCTCGCCATCTACGCCATCAAGTGCGACGTGCCCTACGCCAAGCTCAAGGAGGACGCCTACTCGCTCCTCGAGGTGTTCGACGGGCGCACCACCGAGGAGACGAACCACTTCCACGCCAGCGACATCGCCCAGGCGCTCAAGGCGTACCGAAACAAGGTCTACGCCACGTTCCCCATCGGCTCTATCGAGTACTTCTCCGGCCTCCGAATTGATCGAAACCGCCGCAATGGTAGAACCCAAGCCGAGCACGTTGCGAGGATGAGCGCGCTTAGGGATGTTGACTACCCAGACGGCTCATGGCGCAACAAGGGCGGCGCGCCCACGAAGAGCGAGCGGATACGCGCCTACGCCGTCGAGCACCCGGAGGCAAGCCACAGCGAGATTGCCCGCGCCCTCGACGTGTCCAGACCGACCGTAATCAAGTGGCTCAAGCCGGGGTGGCGCGAGGAGTGGGACGAGGAGCACAGGCCGCGCATCACCGGCCACGTGCTCACGGTGAGATACGTCAGGTAGGGCGGGTGTGCTCGCTTTGTCGCACACGGTAGAATGGGGTGTGCGCGCTTTGTGGCACACCCGGCTCAACAGGGGAGTACTTCTCCGGCCTCCGAATTGATCGAAACCGCCGAAATGGAAACAGGCAAGCGGAACACCTCGAAGAGGCGCGTGCCATACGCGACGTTAGGCAGAAGCGCAAAGGCTCGAACTGGTGGGACAACGGGAACAGGAGCGGTGCGCCGGAGAAGAAGAACATCGTGCGCGCCTATGCCGTCGAGCATCCGGGCGAGAGCAACAGGAAGGTCGCCGCAGCGCTCGGAATGAGCCGCAACACCGTCAACAAGTGGCTCAAGCCGGGGTGGCGCGAGGAGTGGGACGAGGAGCACAGGCCGCTCATCACCGGCCACGTGATCACGGTGAGGCGCGGCAGATAGGGCGGGTGTGCTCGCTTTGTCCCACACGGTAGAATGAGGTGTGCGCGCTTTGTGGCACACCCGGATCAACAGGGGAAACGATGGCGGAGAAGAGCAAGAACACACAACACATATCGCTGCGCGTGCCGCTCAAGGAGCTGTCCGTCATAGACATCTACGCCGCCGCGAACGACCTCTCCCGCGCACAGGCCGTGCTCCACTTCGTGCGTCAGAGCATCGCCGCCGAGACGGGGGAGAAGCCGGTTACGAAGTCAGACCTCGTCGCCCTCGCAGCCACGCTCACGAAGGCAATCGAGAGCCAGCCCGTCAGCGTGCAGCTGCCGCCGCAGCCACCGCCCCCGGCGCTCGAGTCGAGCAAGCAGAAGAAGCGACCGTGGTGGCGGTTCTGGGGCTGAGCTCCCGATAGTCGTGGTTGGCCCTTCCATTCAGTAGGGTGTCAAATTGTGCACCCTTGACCTAATGCGACACATCCGTTCATGGCGCTGATTTATCCATTAGCCGAACAGTAAAGATGTTCTGTTCTCTTAGGGCGAGGTCAGGGTATATCCCATCAATCAAACTGCATTGGCGAGGGGTGGGTTTATGTCTCCGATAGATTTTGTCCGCATCAGAACCCATTATCCCCGTGAAAATGGCCTCCTATCCTAGCGGTACCGAATCGCATTCGATGCCGCCAATCACTCAGCAAAATGGTGATGATATTGGAGGTGCCTCATGAAGCTCACGCGCAGAACCTTTCTTTCGTCCGCTGCGGCTGCCGCCTCGTTTCTTCTAATCCCCAAGAGTGCACTTGCAGCGCAGACTGATGATGTCGGTGAATTTCCAGATGAGTCTCCTGTTTCGGTCGAGATAATCGATGAGGATACTTTTTCTATCCAGGACTCCTACGGGACATGGATTGTTTCCATTAGTGAATCTGGCCCGTACAGAATCACTGCTGCCGTGGCTCCGGATGGATCTCAGGAAACCATTTCCTATAACAGGAAAACTGGAGAGGCCTATTCGTCAGCTACGGTTCAGGTTGTTATTCTCGGGGTTGATGAAACCTATCAAGATGTCCCGGAGACCAAGGGTGTTATCGACCATGATCCTCAGCCAATTTACAATGGGCCATCGAGGAAGGAAACCGAGTACATCTCGTATCAGCAGCTGAAGTCGATTGCTGGAAGCGTGTCGAATGTTGCCGGCATTCTGATAGCAATAGCCGGTATCGTTGGATTTTCCATCGTTGGGACGTTCGTCGCCGGATTCGTTAACGACAACATAGGACGCATCCTCGACGCCCTTTCCGATGGTGACCCCAATCATGGCCTAAAGCTCAAAGTTACTTTGACTGAACGGTATACCATCCATCCCACGACCGGGGCTCACATTTACTACGACACTCTCAGGACCGTAAACAGCGTTAGCTTCTATTAGCTGGCGATTTGCACGATTGGATGAACCAATGGCGCTGCGAAAAATGGACGATCGGAGCACCCGAATCAACAAGATTGCCTCCATCGTTTTTGCCGTCTGCTTTGTGACAATGGTTGCTGTCGGTTCGATGCAGGATGTCGTCCTCCCCGTCAGACTTGCCCTTGCCATCGTGGGGACGCTAGCCGCATTTTTAGGAAGCCCGCTGTTCGGACGACTCGGCATGACGTGGGTTTCCTTTTTCTTCGTCTCCGGAATCTTGAGGATGTCGGCAGATGCGAGAATTCAGTTTGCCCTTCTCGTAATTGAGGCGGCATTGATTGTCTTCTACATTGGGCTTGTCAGAACTGGGAAGTGTAAAGACGAGCAAAAAGTGGGGGGAATCGCGCTAGTGGTAGCCGACGTCCTATTATTTGCAGATGTTGCCATGACTCATGTGATTTAGTGCAACGTTTCCGTGGCTCCGACTCTCATGACGCAGTGTTCCGACCCTTTGGGCCGGAACGACTCCCCTGGTTCGAACAAGAAAGTCACACGCGCTCGCAGGCTTGGGCAAAGAAAGGGTCGATGGAGCAGAGCGTCCATCGACCCTTAATCAAGTCTGGTCTTGTCGGCTGACCGTCGCGTCAATTCCGCAATCCGTGAACGAGGTCTCCGTAGATCCGCTGCGCGGAACTACTCCGCCCCCGTGGTCACGCATTGCTGCATTGACCCGACTACCCTTCCTCACCTGCAAGCAAATCATATCTGTAGCTCTTGAGATACTCGCGCATGAATTTACCTATTTACGCTATGGCCATGAGGCCGTCGGCGAGGATTCCACGGGCATATGCGCCCGTTGACTTGCCCTCGGCCTTCGCTTCCTTCTCAAGAGCCCGCTTCATGGCGGCGGGAACCTTGAGTGACAGCGTCACGGTCTCGGGCGCGGCCTTCGGGAGCTTGCCCTCGACGATCTCGCCGACGTTGACCCATCCGCTGGGCCACTCATCGCGCTCAAGGGCGCTTTCCCAGTCGGCAATCATCTCGTCGGTCACGACCCTGCCGTTCTCGGCAACAATTCCGTTCATGTCTACCTCCATCCCAGCTCACGCTTGAATTTCTTCGCCGGCGGCACCATCGCGTGAAACACGCACCAGACGCCGTCGATATCCATGAACCCAATCAGCTCGGCAAACCTCCCATCGGGAAGCGAGCCGACCGAAATCCAGAGCGGCGGGTCATCCGTGCCGTTTCGCTGGCGGCACCGAATCGGGTTCTCCCACGCATACGCGACTTCCTCGCTGGTAAGCCCGTGCTTGAGGGCGTTCCCGTGCACTCTGACCACTGCCGTCCTCCCTTCTTTTCTAGTAAGTATACCCTATTAGTATACCAAATCAAAAGCACCGTGCTCCCAACACGCAAACGGGGGTGGCGTCACCCCCGTTTCCATGCCGCGAGCACTCTCGCACTGCTGTACTAGCAGTGCTCACCGGCCAAGGCCACTCTCCGAGTTGCAAGATTTGGGAAAGGGTACTCAAATCCCGCTTTTGGCGGCATTTTCCTCCCTTTCCATCTTGCCTTTCGGGCGGACTTAGGGTCCCTCCCGAAAGGGGGTAAGAACACGCGGATGGCTTCATCCTTGATATAGTCCAAAACCGCGTTTTCGGACTTCCGAAAAACGCTTTCGGGAAATCGGCACGGTGGCTTCACCGTGGTTCCCGATTCCCGATTTCTGAAAACCGCAAACCCACGATTAGAGAAAGGGGGCTGGAACCCGCTCCGCAGATGGTCTCAGAGAGCCTCAGAGCGCCCTGGACGGCTCGAAGCGATGGAGCGCGAGAGGAAAGCTTGCAGGAGAGGTTGAGGGCCTTAGAAAGCGAATCAGAGCGTTTGAAGGCCAAAATCAGCGAGCGCGAGAGCGAGTGGCGGAGCTTGACCGAGGGCTGTCTGGGCTTCGAGTGGGACGACCGCCAGTGGCGTGCAAGCTTCGTGTCCCGTCAACGGACGTAAAACGTCCTTATCGACGGGACACCGGGCGGTCCCCTCCCGGCTTGCCCTTGCCCGCGCGAGGGAGGGCCGGCCCGCGCCGGCCGCCGCTCCCGCGGGGCGGGAGGGCACCGCCCCGCGGCGGTGCGAGAGCGGGCCCCGCGGCCCGCACGTCAGGGAAGGTGGTGCGTCGGTGAAGGTGACGAGCGCGCCCGGCCTCATCGCGGGAATCGCCCTGCCGGTCGTCATCTTCGGAGCCGGGTTCCTCCTCGGCAAGGACAGGTAGACGGCCAGCAGGAGAGCCGGAAGCCCCCTCGGGAGCCGTTCCGCAGGGGGCTTCGTCTTGGCCGCGAGGCCAGTTGTCGTAACAACGAAATACGGGCTATCAGCCTTGGCTTGGTACGGAAAAACGGGCTTCCAAGGGACCGTTTTCCGTACCAAGTGATACACTTCTATTGTTCAAATTACACCCCTCAATGCTGACTGTGGGGATAGGGCAAGGGAAGGGGAGTCCCCTTCCGCTCGGATTGGAGGTCCCCATGCCTTCCGGCCGCATCACTCCCGACCATCCGACCGTACGCATCAACCCCTTTGAAATTCGCTCCTCCTCCCTTCCCGACGAGCAGAAGGAAGCCCTCCTCGCCTTCTGGAGCGAGCAGCAGCTCGCCGAGGAGGCCGAGCGTCAGGAGAGGGAGCTGGCGTATCAGACGGAGCAGGCCCGCTTCGTCCTGTCCCAGCCCGGCTGGTGCGAGATTCGCGCCGATTGGCTCGACCAAGCGCGGAACAGGCGGGACAGGAACGAGTGGTGCTTGGACTCCGCTGCAAGGTCATACGTCTACGACGATGACGGCAGGGGATACAGTCTCCTCTCCCTGCCCGAGGACGTTCCGACAATCCATCAGTTCTACCGTGACCTCTACGGCACCGAGGTGTCCGCCTTCCTGCCCGAGCCCTGCCCCATCCTCGTCAACCACCGGGACAGGAAGCACCCATATCAGGTCTATGACGACTACGAGACGTTCACAGAGGCCGTCCAGAAGGAGACGTCCTTCATCTACCTCGGGAGATTCTGGGAGCCGACCCGCAGGGACGGGCTCAGGTTCTCGACGTCAAAGAAGAACGTCATGACGCACATAAGCGGCGTGTGCGTGGACATCGACCGCGTCGAGGACGACAAGGGTCAGCACTTCCAAGCGAGATGGGTGATGGAAAGCCTCTTCGAGTTCCTTTGGGAGAACGAGGGTCTTACGCCGAACTATCTCATGCTCTCGGGAACGGGCATCCAGCTATGGTACGTGTTCGGCCAGTCCATACCCCTGCTGTCGAAGTCATCCCCGAGGCGTTCCAAGTACGATTCCTTCATCAAACTCCTGTACGCCCACTTCGACGAGAGGCTGCCGAAGAACAGGTTCAAGGTCGATAAGGCGTGCGCCGCCTACAACCATGCCTTCCGCGCCCCCGGCTCCCCTTCAAAGAACGGGTATCCGGCCCGTCTCTTCGTGAGGGAAGGCGCGAGCCGCCCCATGATTGATCCAATCGCCCTTTCCGACCAAATCGGGGCCGAGCTGAAGCCCTATGACGTCGGCGATTGGGATTCCGATGGGTTTGCGGCCATGACCGGCAGGAAGGGCGGCGGAAAGTCGCCAGCGAGCGAAAAGCAGCTTGCCTACATCCGCAAGCTTCACGCCAGGGGGTGCATAGATGACGAGACGTTCGGCAGGGCCGCCGAGATGACCATCGCCGATGCCGACGCTGCCATCAAGGCTGGAGAGAGCTCGTTCGTGAACGGTCTGCACTGGCGCGAGACGCAGGGAGGGTATGCCGAGACGACCAACGGGCACCGCGTGAAGCTCAGGCCGAGGAGCAGGAAGCTCTACGAAAACACGCTCGAAAGGGTGCTC
The DNA here is from genome assembly GCA_030525685.1 of Atopobiaceae bacterium. Classification (GTDB taxonomy): domain Bacteria; phylum Actinomycetota; class Coriobacteriia; order Coriobacteriales; family Atopobiaceae; genus Thermophilibacter. Next base: position 17,415 of record JAUNEG010000012.1, read on the forward strand.
GCCGAGACGAAGCCCGGCTCGCGCTACATGTCGATGTTCGTCTTGGCTGGCCTCGCCTACAACTGCAACGTCTCGAAATCGTCTCTAGAGCACGACCTGAGAAAGCTCATGGACAGCGACTGGGGGCGCAAGCCGTCGCCGTCCGACGGGCATCCCATAACGATGCGAGACATACGCTCGGCCATGAAGGGATACAACCCGATTGGGTGTCTGAGGAGCAGGGAGATAATCGAGGGGCTTGTCGGCTGGTCGTTCGGCCCGTCGGCGAAGCGCAACGGCAGGTTGCGTTTCGGTTGCGGCGGGAACGTCCGCCTGGGGGCCTAGCCGAAGAGGCTCAGGCGTGCGAGGGAGCGCCGGCAGGAGGAGAGGTCGAGCCCGCCGGGGCGGCGCAGCGACGAGAAGCAGATGGGGACCGACAGGCCGTCGCTCTTCGCAAGCGGGCGCATGACGAAGCCCTCGGGCGCCCCGGTGACGTTGCCGACGAAGATGAACGAGTAGCCCCTGTCCACGATGGAGGGGTCGAAGGACGGGCCCTCCGGGGCAAGGTCCACGACCTCGGAGCGCAGGCCCCGCCTGACGTACTCGTCGACCACGGCGTGCGCGTAGTGCTCGAAGCCCACCGGTCGGAGCACGGGATAGTCCGCGAGGTCGTCGAGCGTGAGGACGTCCTTGCCGGCAAGAGGGTGGCCCGTGGAGACGAGCACGTCGGAGGAGACGGTGCCGAGCTGACCGCACGCCACGTCGTCCGCCTCGAGCGGCCCCATGGTGATGAGGGCGTCCTCGCGCCCTGAGCGCAGCGCGTCGAGCGCGTCCACGCAGGGCGTCAGCTCGACGTCGACCTGACGGCCGAGGATCTTGCTCGTCACTGCTGAGATGAGGCGGACGAGCCGGTCGATGCCCGGATACTCCAGGTAGCAGAAGCCCAGGCGGAAGGGGATCGCGGGGGCGCTCGCGAAGCGCTCGAGCGCGTCCCACTCGTCGAGCACCCGATGGGCGCGCGTCGCGAAGGCGCGGCAGAGCGGGGTGGGCGTGACGCCCGCGCTGCGACGCTCGAAGAGGGGCTCGCCGAGCACGCCCTCGAGCTCCGCCATGGCCTTGGAGACCGCCTGCACGGAGACGCCCTCCCGCGCGGCGGCGGCGGAGAAGCTCCCCAGGTCCACGATGGCGCAGACGTATCTGACCTGCTTGATGTTCATGACCCCCCCCCGGCACTCTCTTGCCCTAGATTCTTTTAATGGTTGCACATGGCCGATGGTTAACCTTTGGTAACCGCTACCGTTAACGCACGGTTGAACGTAGCGGCGTGCGTTCGGCGAAGCCGGAGTACGCTCACGGGATTTGCCGGGCGCGCGGGCGTCAGGCGTCCTACAATGCCGATGGATGTGAGAACGTTTCCAGTCAGAAAGGCACCCAGCACATGGCGCACGAGAAGAACGTCGCGCCCGCGCCGCAGGGCCCGCGCCGCGCCCGTCAGCCGCTCGCCCGCTCGGCCTTGAGCTGCTCGACCGTGACCTCGCTGGAGTCGGGCGCCGCCTCCTGCAGACCGTCGAGCCAGGTGTTCCACAGCGGCACGGCGCTGCCGCCGTGGAGCACCATCACGGACATCGCCGCGTCGTCGAGCATCTGCTGGACGGTGCCGTTGGCGCCGGCCACGGAGCTGCTGATCGCGGAGGCGATCTTGGACATGGTGATCCCGTGGTCGGCGTCCCCGAAGCGCGAGTCTATCTCGGTCAGCTCGGCCTCGGCCGAGATGACCTCCATGCAGCCGTGAAGCAGCCGCGCCGCCGGGGCGGCGATCTCCCGCCACGCGCACCGCGTGCGCTACACTAGGGGCATAACAGGGAGGTTAACGTTAACATGGACATCAACCAGATCGCCCAGATGGCGGGCGTGTCCCGCGCAACCGTCTCACGCTACCTGAACGACGGCTACGTCAGCCAGGAGAAGCGCGCCGCCATCCGCCGCGTCATCGAGAAGACCGGCTACGTGCCCTCCCGCCAGGCAAAGTCCCTGCGCACCGGCAAGACCGACGTCGTGGGCGTCATCATCCCCAAGATCAACTCCGCCTCGGTCAGCCGGATGGTCGCGGGCATCACCCTCGTCCTCAACGAGGCCGGCTACCAGGTCCTTCTCGCCAACACGGACAACGACGCCGCGCGCGAGGTGGACTACCTGCGCCTGTTCTCCGAGAAGAGCCAGGTGGACGGCGTCATCCTCATCGCCACCGTCATCACGCCCGAGCACCGCGAGGCCATCGCGGGCCTGCCCGTGCCGGCCGTGGTGCTCGACCAGGACGTCGACGTCTGCTCCTGCGTCTACCAGGACGACTACGCGGCCATGCGCGAGGTCGCCGCGGTCGCGCTCAGGACGGCGACTCACCCCGCCTACATCGGCGTCTTCGAGGAGGGCGCCGCCGTCGGCCAGATGCGCCGCAGGGGGTTCCTCGCGGCGTGCGCCGACGCCGGCCTCGAGGTGCCCGAGCGGGCCCTGCGCATCGCGGAGTTCTCCGTCGACTCCGGCTACGAGCAGGCAGAGGCGCTGCTCGGGGACTGCCCCGAGCTCGACGCCATCGTCTGCGCCACCGACTCGATCGCCTACGGCGCCCTCACCTGCCTGCGCGAGTACGGTCGGCGCGTCCCCGAGGACGTCGTCGTGACCGGCGTGGGCGACTCCGAGATCTCGCAGATCGTCACGCCCACGCTCACCACGGTCCATAACCACTACAAGACCTCCGGCGCCGAGACGGCGCGCATGCTCGTGGGCTTCATGTCGGGCGAGGAGAACGTTCCGCGCAAGGTCAAGATGGGCTACGAGGTCGTGACGAGGAACTCCACCCGCTAGCCTCCCGACCGCCGAACCGTTTGCCGAGAAGAACAGCGCAGTCGCAACTCAAGCGCCCTACTGGGTGTGGAATCGATTTCGCAACGCATGCAACCGAAAGGACCCCGCGATGCCGGAGCGCGCCGAGGTCGAGGCGCTTCTCGGCGTCTAGGCGCCCAGCGCGGCGAGAAGGGCCGCGCGCCAGCACCCGGCGAGGCGCTCCGCCGACCACGCCGCGTTCGCCGGGCTCGTCGACGGCAGCACCTCGGCGGGAAGGCCCGTGACGGGCTCGAGCCACCGCCGGTAGAGGCGCCCCGCGGTGCCCCCGTTGCAGAGCACGGCGCCGATCGGCGCCACGCGCGTTATTCTCGCCACGTCGGCAGGGACCACGTTCCTGATGGAGGCGTCGCTCGACCCGCGGACGTCGCAGGACTCGATCACGTCCCAGAGCGCGACGCCGCGCCGCAGCAGCAGCTCTCGCTTTGCCCCGATGTCCCCGGGCGCGGGCTCCGCCTCCCCCAGCGCCTCCGCTACGACGCGCCAGAAGCGGTTGCGCGGGTTGCCGTAGTAGAAGCGGTTCTCGCGCGAGAGCACCGAGGGGAACGAGCCCAGCACCAGCACGCGGCTGCGCTCGTCGAAGATGGGCTCGAAGCCGTTGGCTATGTGCTGATAGTCGGCCATGCCGCTCATGGTATCCCAGCTACCGCCCGCCGGAGACGGGGCGGCGTTTGGCGATGCAAATTCACCAAAGCGACCCGCATGAGCGTAGCTTATGCTAGTGGGCAGCCACCTCGACCCCCGAGAGGACGTCATGCTCGAGATTCCGTGTCACATAACCGATTCCCTGGGGCTGCACGTGCAGCTCGCGGTCCTCCTGTCCAGCGAGGCCCAGCGCTGGCGCAGCCGCGTGACGCTCGAGCACGCGGGACGCACGGTGGGCGTGACGCAGCCCATGGAGCTCATGATGCTCGGAATCCGCAGCGGCGAGCACATCGTCGTTCGTGTGGAGGGGCCCGACGAGGCCACCGCCGCCGAGGCGCTCCGCAAGATCATGGCAACGTTCTAGGCGGCGCGGCGCGCGGGCGCTACCGTACGATCTCGCTCAGCGCCACGCGCACAGCCTCGTCCTCGTCGTCGGTCACCATGACGAGCTCCGGGTCGAGCGGCGAGATGTTGCCCTCCTCGAGCACGGTGCCCTCGAGCCAGCCCATGAGGCCGCGCCAGTACTCGGTGCCGAAGAGGACCACGGGCGTGCGGGCGACCTTGTGCGTCTGCACGAGCGTGAGCAGCTCGAAGGCCTCGTCGAGCGTGCCGAACCCGCCCGGGAAGATGATGGCGCCGCGCGAGTACTTCACGAACATGGTCTTGCGCACGAAGAAGTAGCGGAAGGTCATGCCCAGGTTAACCCACTTGTTGATGCCCTGCTCGTGCGGGAGCTCGATGCCCAGGCCCACGGACTTGCCGCCTGCCTTGGCCGCGCCGCAGTTGGCGGCCTCCATGATGCCCGGGCCGCCGCCCGTGATCACGGCGACGCCCGCGTCGGCCAGCTTGCGGCCCACGTGGCGCGCGGCACGATACATCGGGTCCGTGCGCGGCGTGCGCGCCGAGCCGAAGACGCTCACCGCCAGCCCCAGCTCCGCGAGCGCGCCGAAGCCGTCCACGAACTCGGCCTGGATGCGCAGGACGCGCCACGGGTCCATGTGCAGCCAGTCGGTGTCCGCCTCGGGCGCGAGGAGGTTGCCCGTCGTGGTGTCCGACGGGATCATCGGCCCGCGCAGGATCACGGGTCCGCGGTGATAGGTGGCGTCGAACGCCTCGTCCTTCTCGTCTGCCATGGTCTCTCCTTTGGTCAGTGCCGCCCATGATAGGCGGTCAGCGTCAGCGGCACGTAAACGGTTCCTAGGCACTGTGTACCCACTTGGGGCGCTCCCGCTCGCGTCGGCGCCCTCCTCTCGGCCCCGGCGACCGCGCCCTCTCGCGGGTATGCGCACAGTTCAGACTTTGATTCTCAGCCAACCGCGTCGTCTACCTGCGGAAACACAAACCATGGACAAATATCAAAGTTACATCAGTGTACATACCCGAAACAGGGGGCGCCCAGGGCGCGATCCCTACCCCAGGCCGAGGGCCATCCCCGCCAGGCGCACCGCGAGCGCGACGACCCACGCCACGCCGCACTGCATGGCGACCACGGCCCACATCATGCGCGTCCCCAGCTCGGCCTTCACCGCGGAAACTGCGGCCACGCACGGCGTGTAGAGCAGCGTGAACGTGAGGAACACAAACGCCGTGAGCGGCGAGAAGAGCTCGGGCAGCCCCGCGGTGGAGCCGCCCATGAGGACCGTCAGCGTGGCGACGACGTTCTCCTTGGCGCCGAAGCCCGCCGCCAGGGCCGCCGCCGCGCGCCAGTTGCCAAAGCCGAGCGGCGCGAAGAGCGGCGCCAGCAGGGCGCCGAGCGCGGCGAGCATGCTCTGGGACTGGTCGGACACCACGTCGAGGCGCACGTCGAAGGTCTGCATGAACCAGATCGCCACGCTCGCCACGAAGATGATCGTGAACGCCTTGGTGGCGAAGCCCTTGGCCTTGTCCCAGGCCAGGCGCGCCACGGTGCGCGGCGCGGGCATGCGGTAGTTGGGGAGCTCCATCACGAAGGGCACCGGGTCGCCCCTGAAGGCAGTCCCCTTGAGCACGAGCGCCACGAGGATGCCCACCACGATGCCCATGAGGTAGAGGGCGATCATGACGAGCGGCGCGCACTCCGGGAAGAACGCGGCCGAGAAGAGCGCGTAGACCGGCACCTTGGCCGAGCAGCTCATGAACGGCGTGAGCATGACGGTCATCTTGCGGTCATGCTCGGAGGGCAGGGTGCGCGTCGCCATGATCGCGGGGACCGAGCAGCCGAAGCCGATGAGCATCGGCACGAAGCTGCGGCCGGAGAGGCCCAGGCGCCGCAGCAGCTTGTCCATCACAAAGGCCACGCGCGCCATGTAGCCAGAGTCCTCGAGGATCGAAAGCAGGATGAAAAGCACCACGATGATCGGCAGGAAGGAGAGCACGCTGCCCACGCCGGCAAAGATGCCGTCGATCACGAGGCTGTGCACCACGGGGTTGAGCTCGAAGGCCGTGAGCGCGGCGTCGACCTGCGCCGTCACCCAGTCGATGCCGGCGGCGAGAAGGTCGGAGAGCCGCTGGCCCACCACGTCGAAGGTGAGCCAGAAGACGAGCGCCATGATGGCGACGAACACCGGGATGGCGGTGTAGCGGCCCGTGAGGATGCGGTCGGCCGCCACCGAGCGTGCGTGCTCGCGGCTCTCGTGCGGCTTGACCACGCACTCGGCGCAGACGCCCTCGATGAACGAGAAGCGCATGTCCGCGAGGGCCGCCATGCGGTCGCGCCCGCTCTCCCCCTCCATCTGGCAGATGATGTGCTCCACGGCGTCGAGCTCGTTCTGGTCCAGCCCGAGGGTGTCCATGACAAGGCGGTCGCCCTCGATGAGCTTGGTCGCGGCAAAGCGCACCGGCAGGTTGGCCGCGACGGCGTGGTCCTCGATGATGTGGCCGATGCCGTGGATGCAGCGGTGCAGGGCGCCGTGGTCGGGGCCCTCCGGCGCACAGAAGTCCACGCGCCCCGGGTGCTCGCGGAAGCGCGCCACGTGCAGCACGTGCTCCACGAGCTCTGAGATGCCCTCCTCGCGCGCCGCGGAGATGGGCACCACGGGGATGCCGAGCGCGGCCTCCAGGCGGTTCACGCTCACCGTGCCGCCGTTGGCCGTGAGCTCGTCCATCATGTTGAGCGCAAGGACCATCGGCCGGTCGAGCTCCATGAGCTGGAGCGTCAGGTAGAGGTTGCGCTCGATGTTGGTGGCGTCCACGATGTCGATGATCGCGTCCGGGTCGTCCTCGAGGATGAAGCGGCGGCTCACCACCTCCTCGCTCGTGTAGGGGCTGAGCGAGTAGATGCCCGGCAGGTCCGTGACCGTGGCCTCGGGGTGGCCCTTGATCTGCCCGTCCTTGCGGTCGACGGTCACGCCCGGGAAGTTGCCCACGTGCTGGTTCGACCCCGTGAGCGCGTTGAAGAGCGTGGTCTTGCCGCAGTTCTGGTTGCCCGCCAGCGCCAGCTTGAGCGGGCGTCCCTCGGGAATCGCCGTGCCGGCCGCGCGCGGCGCGTACCTCTCGCCGATGGCGGGGTGCTCTGCGGCCTCCAGGCGCTCGCGGCCGCGCGGGGCGTCGTGCATGTCGTGCACCTGCGTGAGCGCGATGTGCGCGGCGTCGTCGCGACGCAGGGTGAGCTCGTAGCCGCGCAGGCGGATCTCCAGCGGGTCGCCCATGGGGGCGCGCTTCATGAGCGTGACCTCCACGCCGGGTGTGAGCCCCATGTCGAGGATGTGCTGGCGCAGCGACGGCTCGTCGCAGTCCACCGACGCGACGACGGCGTCCTTGCCGATCTCCAGCTCGTCCAGGTTCACGCATGCCCTTCCTCACGGCTTGTACGCACGCCATTGTAGCCCGAGGCGCACGGCGGCGTTTGCCGTGTCCCAGAATCGTCGGCCTTCCCGGCCTGTGCGGGGACGGCGTCCTGGAATCGCCGAGCTTCTCGCCAAGCGGCGCCCGTCTGTCCCGGAATCGCCGACCTTCTCGGCCGTGCGTCCGGGAATCGCGGGGTTTCCCGCGCAAGATGCGTCTGACATCGGAGAAGGTCGCCAATTCTCGGACGCAACGAACCGCCGATGCGGGAACCTCCCGATTTCCGGGACAGCAGACGCCGAGAAGAACGAGCCGCCGCGCCCCTACGCGCGGGCGAGGAAGGCGACGCCGAGGGCACCGGGGCCGCAGTGCGAGGTGATGACGTTGCCGGTCTCGTACCACTCCGCGCGCTCGAAGCCCAGGTCGCGGGCGTGGCCCTCCACCGTCTGGACGACCTGCTCGGGCAGGCCCGGCGACTTCACGAACACGATGCGCGACGGGTCGAACTCCTCGCGCAGCGCCAGGTAGTCGACAAGCGCGACGGCGGCCGAGGACATGGAGCCGCGCAGCTTCTTGGTGGCCACGAGCTTGCCGTCCACGAGCTCGACCACGGGCTTGATCTTGAGGAGCGTGGCCCCGAGGAACGCCACGTTGGAGAGACGCCCGCCGGCGCGCAGGTACCCCAGGTCGCCGGGGAGAAACGCCATGCGGGTCCGCGCGGCGACGTCCTCGGCGTGGGCACGGGCCTCGTCGAGGGTGGCCTCGGGATGGGCGGCGAGCCAGGCAGCGAGCTCGCGCACGACGAGGCCCTGCCCGATCGTGACGTGGCGGGTGTCGAGCGTCGCCACGTAGTCGCGCCCCTCGGCCGCCGCCTCGGCGGACGCGAGCGAGCAGGTCGTGACGGCGGAGTAGGCGACGTGCAGAATCTGCGCCTCGGGGTCCTCGGCATGGATGCGGTCGAACACGACCTGGAAGTCGTGAGGGGTGCAGCCGCTCGTCTTGGGCAGCACGCCGAGCTGGCGGCACTGCTCGAGCATCTCCGCGGGGGTGAGCTCGCCGTCGTCGATGGTCTTCTCGCCTATGGTCACGTGCATCGGGACGAGCACGACGCCCAGCTCTGCCGCCTCGGCGGGGGTGACGTCGCATCCGGTCTCGGCTGTGATCACGATCTTTGGCATGAGCTCCTCCCAGGTCGCAGACATATGCACATTTTAGCCGGATGCCCTGCTTCTCGCTCGCGGGCTTTCCGCAGATGCGACACAACTTTGATTCGAAAATGTGCGATGCTTGAGGGCCAGAGCGACATCCGAGGGAGAGGGAGGGGACATGCATCTCGAGCACGTCAGCTCGCCCACAGACGTCCGCGCCCTCCCCGCCTCCGCGCTCCCCGCCCTCGCCGCCGAGATCCGCTCCGCCATCGTCGGGAGCACGTCCGTCATGGGCGGCCACACCGGCTCCAACCTCGCGTCCGTCGAGCTCACCATCGCGCTCCACCGCGTGTTCGAGACCCCGCGCGACAAGATCGTCTTCGACGTCTCCCACCAGACGTACGCCCACAAGATGCTCACCGGACGCGCGGGCGCGTTCCTCGACCCCGCGCGCTACGGCGAGGTCTCCGGGTTCTCCAACCCCTCCGAGTCCGAGCACGACCTCTTTGCCATGGGCCACACGTCCACGTCCGTGAGCCTTGCCTGCGGCCTCGCGGCGGCGCGCGACCTCGCGGGCGAGAAGTACGACGTGGTGGCCGTCATCGGAGACGGCTCGCTCTCCGGCGGGCTGGCCTTCGAGGGGCTGGACAACGCCGTCGAGCTGGGCAGCAACCTCATCGTCGTCGTGAACGACAACGAGTGGTCCATCGCCCCCAACCACGGCGGCCTCTATCGCAACCTCGCCGAGCTGCGGGCCACCCACGGCGAGGCGCCGAGAAACGCGTTCCGCGCGCTGGGCCTGGACTACCGCTACCTCGAGGACGGGCACGACATCACCGCCCTCGAGGCCGCGCTCGCCGAGCTGCGCGGCACGGACCACCCCGTGGTGCTGCACGTCCACACCGAGAAGGGCCATGGCTACGCGCCTGCCGCCGGCAACCCCGAGGGCTGGCACCACGCCGTCCCCTTCGACGTCGAGACGGGCGCCGCCCTGCCCGGCGCCGCGGCCCACCCCGCCGACGAGAACTACGCCAACGTCACCGGCGCGCTCCTCATGGACTGGATGCGGACGGACCCGCGCGTCGTCGCGGTGAACGCCGCCACCCCCTACATCATGGGCTTCACCCCCGAGCTCCGCGCGCGGGCGGGGGCCCAGTTCGTGGACGTCGGAATCGCCGAGGAGCACGCGGTCAGCTACGCGACCGGGCTCGCCCGCGGCGGCGCCCGACCGGTCCTGGGCATCTACGCCACCTTCCTGCAGCGGGCCTACGACCAGCTCTGGCACGACCTCTGCCTGAACGCCGCCCCGGTGACCATCCTCGTCTTCGGCGCGTCCGCCTTCGGCACCTCCGATGCCACCCACCTGGGCTTCTTCGACATCCCCATGCTCGGGTCCATGCCCGGGCTCACCTACCTCGCCCCCACCTGCATCGAGGAGTACCTCGACATGCTCTCCTGGTCGATCGAGCACGAGGGCGGGCCCGTGGCCATTCGCGTGCCCGTCGCAGAGGGCGTGGTGTCCCGGCCGGACTTCGCGCGCGCGGACGACTACGCCCGCGGCTGGGAGGTCCTGCGCGAGGGATCCGACGTTGCCCTGCTCGCCCTCGGCGACTTCCTCCCGCTCGGGGAGCGGGTCGCGGACGCGCTGGGCGAGCGCGGCGTGAGCGCCACGCTGGTCAACCCCCGCCTCGCCACCACCACCGACGAGGCCCTGCTCGGCCTCCTCGCCGCCGGGCATCGCGTGATCGTGACCCTCGAGGACGGCATCCTGGACGGCGGCTTCGGCGAGCGCTGCACCCGTGCCCTGTCGACCGACGACGTCCGTACCCTGTGCTACGGGCTTCCGCGGGCCTTCGTGGACCGCTACGACCCGGACGCCCTTCTCGCCAGCTGCGGCATCACCGTCGAGGGCGTCGTCGCGGACGCGCTGGCCGCGCTGGGGCGCTAGGCCCTACTCCACCTCGTCCGGCTCCACGGCGTCGAGCGTCTCCCCCCTCTCGGCACGCGCCTCGGCGAACTTCTCGCGCATCGTGGGATTCTTCCAGGTGAGCTTCCTGATGGTGAGCTCGTCGGCCTTCTTGTTGGCAAGACGCAGCTGGTTCTCCGACGAGGTGAGGTTCTCCTTGACCTTCTGGAGGTGCGCGATGGTCTTGTCAATCTCGTCTATCGCCGTCTGGAACTTGCGGGACGCCGTCTCATAGTTCTTCCCGAACCTGTCCTTGAAGTCCTCGAGCGCGTCCTCGAAGCGCGTGATGTCGATGTTCTGCTGACGGACCTCCGCGAGCTCGCGACGGTAGGAGTGCGCGTTCTCCGCGGCGTTTCTCAGCAGCGTGATCATGGGGATGAAGAACTGCGGGCGGATGACGTACATCTTCTCGTACTCGTAGGAGACGTCCACGATGCCCGAGTTGTAGAGCTCGCTCTCCGGCTCGAGCATGGAGACGAGCACTGCGTACTCGCAGTTCTTGTTGCGACGGTCCTGGTCGAGCTTCTTGAGGAAGTCGGCGTTCTTGTGGCGGCTGGAGGCGGCCGAGGCGTCATCCTCGTTCTTCATCTCGAACATGATGGAGACGACCTCGACGCCGTCATCGTCCACCTCGCGGAAGACGTAGTCGCCCTTGGAGCCTCCCACGACCTCGTTGTCCTTGTGGAACTCCGCGCCGCGGAAGCCGAGGCTGCGCCAGCGGTTGAACTCCATCTCGCAGTGCTGCTCCAGCGTCTCGCCGATGAGCTTGGTCGAGAGGCGGGCGCGCTGGTTGCGCAGACGCTCGATCTCGTCCTCGCGGTCGCGGATGGTCTGGTCCTTGTACTGGGCCTGCTCGGCCATCTGCTGGCGCAGCGTGGCCTCCGTCTGCTGGCGCTCGAGCTGCGCGGCGCGCAGGCTCCCCTCCAGCTCCACGATGCGGCGGTCCTGCTCGCCGGTGGCCTGGGTGACGGCGAGGGCCCTCTCGGCGTCGAACGCGGACTCGCGCGCCTTGAGCTGCTCCGTGAGCTGCGCGATCTGGCGCTCCCGCTCGGCGAGCTGTTCGGCGAGGCTCTTCTCGGCGTGCGCGCGCTCCAGGGCCAGCGCGTCCGCGCTCTCCCTGACACGGGCCTTGAGCTGGGCGATCTCCGCGTCCTTCTGCGCCGAGGACGTCAGCGCCTCCTGGCGCGCCCGCGCGACGGCCGCCTCGACCGCGCTCTCGCGCTCGCGCTCGGCGCTCCTCTCGCGCGCCGTGAGCTCGCGCCGGAACTCGGCGTCGCGCACCTGGCGCACGATCTGCGCGTACTCCGTCTCGTCGACCTGGAACACCTCGCCGCAGTGCGGGCACCTGATCTCCGCCATGGGACCCTCCGTCCTTCTCGCCTGGCGTAAATCTTACCCGCCCCACCGGACAACAATTGCGAGAAGCCCGGGACCGACCGCCTCGCGCGCCCCTCCCGCGCGGCCAGCAGGCGCCGGTGACGGGTTCTGCGTCCCGTCGCGGCCATCGGGCGCCCACGATGCGCACGACCTGTCACTCGAAAGCCTGCCAGGGCGCACGGCCGCCCGCGGCACGTAAAACCCGTCACTCGAGAAGGACGGCGGGCGCCCGACCGACGCCGGCCGACGAGAAGGGCCCCGCGCCGGACACGCTGCCGGCACGGGGCCCAGAGTCGCCGCCCTTCCCGACGCGCTAGCGTCCGAAGGGGTTATTGCGCTGCCGCTGGTACTGCTCGTAGAGGCGGATGAGGTCGTCGACGCTGATCTCCTGGCCGTTGACGGTCACGGTCTCCTCCTCCTGCTGCTCCTGGAGCGCCTCGTCGGAGCCGAGCGTCACCTCGAAGGTCCTCTCCTGGTCGCCGCGCATGACCGTGACCTCCACGGTGTCGCCGATCTCGTGGGAGCGCACGGCGAGGATGGCGCCGTCCGCCGAGCCGATGGTCTCGCCGCCGATGCTGGTGATGACGTCGCCGGCCTGGATGCCCGCCTCGGCGGCCGGCCCGCCCTCGGTGACCTCAACGACGTAGGCGCCCTCGTCGACCGCCAGCCCGTTGGAGAGCGCGTTGGACGGCGTCACGGTCTGCATGGAGAGGCCGATGTAGGCGTGGGTGACCGTCTCACCGGCGATGATCTTGTCGACGACCTGCGTGGCGTAGTCGCTCGGGATCGCGTAGCCGATGCCGGCGAAGCTCTCCGTGTCGGACGAGAAGAGCGTGCAGATGCCCACGAGCTGGCCGCGGTCGTTCACGAGCGCGCCGCCGGAGTTGCCCGGGTTGATCGTGGCGTCGGTCTGGATGAGGTTGGTGTAGAGGGTGTTGCCCGAGGCGCCGCTGAGCAGCGTGCTGCGCGAGAGCGCGGAGACGATGCCCTGCGAGACGGAGTTCTCGAGACCGAAGGGGCTGCCCACGGACATGACCCAGTCGCCCACCTGGAGCGCGGAGGAGTCGCCGACCTCCATGGGCGTGACCTCGTCGTCGCCGAAGTCCACGTGGATCACCGCGACGTCGCTGGAGGGGTCAGTCCCCACGAGCGTGGCGTCGTAGCTCTTGCCGTTGTAGGTGACCGAGATGCTCTCCGCGCCCTCCACCACGTGGTGGTTGGTGATGATGTTGCCGTCGGTGTCGTAGATGACGCCGGAGCCCATGCCCTCGCCCTCGGCGAAGGTGCAGTAGATCGTCGCCACCGACGGGAGCGCCTTGGCGGCGACCGCGTTGGCGGTGGTGGTGTCCTCGTCGGAGGGGTCGATCGTGATCTGCTGGGTGCCGTCGGTGGCCACGATCTGCGGGTCCGTCGTGCCGACGACGCCGGTCGCGAACAGCGTCCCCGCCAGCAGGCCCGCGCCGAGGACGCCGCCCAGAAGACCCATCAGCAGCGCCTTGAGGCCGGTGCGGGGCTTGCCGCCCTTCTCGTGCTTGGGCGCCGGGTCGTGGTCGAAGTCGGGGGGCGCGGGGTGAGCGGGTGCGGGCGGGCGGGCCTCGGTGCGGGCCTGCGCGTCCTGCCCGTCCGTCTCCTCGGTCCTTCTCCTCAGGCCCTCGGGCTCGGGGGCGCCGTAGTCAGGGTACTCGCTCATGGCATGACTTCCTCTCTGCGGCAGGGCCGCGTCGTCTTCCACTGCACAATGTACCCCGCCGGCCGACGCGCTGTCGCGGCGGGGGCGGCACCACCTGCGCGACACGTTGCTTTTCGGTTCCTGAAAGTCGCGAGAAGGCCGGGGGCTCCAAATCGCGCGCCCCTCTCGCCCCGCGGATAACGCACAAGATCGAGCACAACTTTCTATATCCGCAGTTGGAAATAACGCACAGTACGATTCTGTATGTTAATCGGTCGAGAAAAAAGGGCGCCCCGGAGGGCGCCCATCAAGGTCTGGAGGCGAAGCCCGGATTCGAACCGGGGGTCAGGGCTTTGCAGGCCCGTGCCTTACCACTTGGCCACTTCGCCGTATGAAAAAGGCCGAGAGGCTCGGCCCGGAGCTTCATGGAGCGGGCTACGGGGTTCGAACCCGCGACCTCAACCTTGGCAAGGTTGCGCGCTACCAACTGCGCTAAGCCCGCAAAAGCAGAGAATACTATACGGGGCGGGACCCGCCCGCGCAAGCGTCTTTCCACGAACGGATGAAGAAAACGTGAAGCGGGCGGGCGGCGCGGCATCAGGGGCGCACGCGGGCGGCGGGACCCACGAGCTTCACGAGCCGGACCACCGTCCCCTCGCCCGACGCCTTGCGCGATATGGTGACCGAGTCCGTGAGCAGCCGCATGAGCCGTATGCCGCGCCCGCGCTCGGCGCACGGCCCCGCCTCGGGCGGCTCCTCGTCCTCGGCGAGCTCGAACCCGCACCCGCAGTCCGAGACCTCCACGCACACGCGGTCCGGGTAGTCGGCCACCGTGACGAGCACCCCGCCCGCGCAGGTGTGGTCGACCGCGTTGCCCAGCGCCTCCCCCACCGCGAGCGTCATGTCGAACACCTCGTCGGGGGTGAGCGGCAGCTCGCCGAGAAGGTCGGCGACGCGGGCGCGGGCGTCGATGAGCGACCCCTCGTCGACGCGGAACGTCATGCGTCGCTGGGGGAGCACCCCCAGGTCCAGGTTGGCGGGCAGGGCGTGCGGGCCCGTGCGGCGCACGGGCATGAGGTCGAGCACCCTCATGCGACGGAGCGCGTGGTAGGCCTGGTCGGACACGTTCATGAGCGAGAGCAGGCCCCCCTTGGAGCGCATCTGACGCAGCTCGGTGAGGATGAGGCCCATGCCCGCCGAGTCGACGTAGCTCGCGTCGGCGAGGTTCAGGAATATGCGTCGGCAGCCCCTCGACACGAGGCGGTCGATCCGCCGGCGCACGGCGGGGACCGTTGTCACGTCGAGGTCCCCCTCGACGGGGACGAGGGCTATGTTCACGCGGGCAGCCATGCCCTAGTTATTCCCCGCGCGGGCGTGCCCTAACGCCGTGGGGAGGCCCGCTCGGCGGATGGGACGGCCGCCTCGGCCGGGGCGTCCCCCTCGCCCCGCCCGACCTCGTCGAAGCGCAGCGCCATCATGGCGACGTCGTCCTCGAGGTTGCGACCGGTGAAGGTCTCGAGCGTCTCGAGCAGGCGCCCGACGAAGCCCTCGAAGGGCCTGTCGCCCGCGGACTCCCGCATGGCCGCCTCGCGCAGGCCGTCCTCGCCGAAGAAGGCGCCGTCCCCGTTGCGCGCCTCGGTGGTCCCGTCGGTGTAGAGCAGGAGCACGTCGCCAGGGACCAGATGCGCGATGCCGTCCTGGTAGACGATATCGTGGAAGGCCCCCACGACGCCGGACTGGACGTCCAGGGTCGAGATCTCGTCGGCGCCGACACCCACGAGCAGCGCCGGCGGGTGCCCGGCCGAGCAGTAGCGGATCGTTCCCTCGGACAGGTCGACGATTCCCACGAAGAGCGTCGCGAAGGTCTCGAGGCGCGAGAAGCCTAGGAGGAACTCGTTGAGCGAGCGCACCATGCGCGCCGGGGCGAGCCCCTCCCAGGCATAGGCGGCGAGCGCCGTCTTCACGGCGGCGGAGACCGACGCGGCCTCCACGCCCTTGCCCGAGACGTCGCCCATGATGACGCAGGCACGCCGGCCCGGGAGGCGGACGAGGTCGTAGAAGTCCCCGCCCACCAGCGCCGACGCCGTCGCCGAAGAGTACACCGCCTCGGCGGTGATGCCCTCCACATGCTGGAGCTCGTTGCGCATGCCCGTCTGGAGCGCCTGGGAGATGCGCTTGTCCTGCTCGCGCGCCTCCTGGCCGCGTGCGATGTCGCGGACGTCCGCCACGAGGTCGAGCAGAAACTCGACCTCGAGCTCCCCGAGGGGCTCGACGTCGTCGGCGCGCAGGAGAAGCGCGCGGCGCGGGGCGCCCGACAGCTCCCCGAAGTCGAGCAGGGCGCCGACGCAGGGCTCCCCCAGCTCTCGGAGCATGCGCGACAGGTCGGACTCGGGGGAAATCGGCACCACCGCGGCCCCGTCGAGCGCATGGGGCGAGACGAGCGCGTCGAGGTCCAGGGAGAGCTCCCGAGGGCCGCTCACCGGCATGTCGACGACGACCGTGCCGCTCGCGGCCGACGGGAGCACGGGCGCGACCGTGGCCTCGAGCTCCGTCGACACCGTGCACATCACGTCCTCCATGCACGAGACCACGCGCTCGTCCCCGCCCTCGGTGGCGGCGTCGAGCAGCTCCTCGCGCAGTTCCGTCTCCAGGGAGGCGAGCTGGTCGGCACGCTGGGAGCGCAGCGCGGTGAAGGCGCTCGCCAGCTGGACCGAGAGGTAGTGGGCAACCGAGTCGAGCAGACTGGCGTCGTCCTTGAGCAGCGGGTGCATGCGCCGCCAGCCCACCTCGATGATCGCGATGACATGCCCCCCGAACCACACGGGGACCACCATGAAGCTCGTGAACGGCGGCAGCAGCGCGCTCCTGACCCGTATGACCTCGTGGGTCTCCTCGCTCACGACCTCCCGGTGGGTGAGGCGACCATGGCGCAGGGCGTCGTTGTCGGGCGCCTTGACGCGCAGGCGCACCGTATGTCCGTCGTGAACCGCGACGCGCTCGATGCTGCGGCCGAACGGCATGAAGCGGGCGAGACGGTCGTCGAGCAGCGAGCTCGAGACGCCGCGCAGGCGGAAGCCGTCGGACTCGGAGAGGTAGACGAGGGTGCCGTCCGCCTCCATCGTCTCGGTTATCTCCTCGAGGACGCGCCCGAAGAGCGCCTGGAGGTCGTCGGCGTCTATCGTGTCCAGCACGATGTTCAGCGTGCCGGAGAGGCGGTGGTTGGCGCGGCGCAGGTCCAGGAGGGCGCGCTCCGCCTCATGCCCAACGAGCTCGTCGCGGCCGGCGGGGATCGCGAGCAGGAGGTACGTCTCGCCCGGCGCGCGCACGCGGTCGCAGCGGACGCGCACCTCGAGCTGGCGCCCCGAGGGCGTGAGGCAGGTGACGAGGCCCGCCGTCCCGTCGAGCGGGAACGGGAGCGATCCCCCCGCCACCTCGCCCGCGGCGGGGGCGCCGTCAGAGGAGGGGAAGAGGAGGCGCACGTCTGAGCCCACGATGCCGGCAGGGCCCGCGAAGAGCCCCTCGGCCTCCTCGTTGGCGAGCAGGACGCGGCCGGCGCCGTCGAAGACGAGCACCGCCTCGCTCGTGAGCTGCAGCATCTTGGAGAACGTCCCGACGACGCCCCCCTCTCCGATACCCTCGACGCGCCTGCTGAGTGCGCCCTGTGCCATGCGAGCCCCCTCGTCGCGGTTCCCCTCGGCTAGCGTACCACGTGACGCCGCAGGCCCGCAGGCCTGTCCGCATACGAAAACGGGCCCCTTTCGGGGCCCGTGCACCTTCGTGGTGTCGGAGGCGGGACTTGAACCCGCACGACCTTTTAGTCAGTC
Organism: Atopobiaceae bacterium; assembly: GCA_030525685.1. Taxonomy (GTDB): domain Bacteria; phylum Actinomycetota; class Coriobacteriia; order Coriobacteriales; family Atopobiaceae; genus Thermophilibacter. The sequence goes on from JAUNEG010000012.1 coordinate 34,683, forward strand.
ACTAGCACCTCAAGCTAGCGCGTCTGCCAATTCCGCCACTCCGACTTGTCACTGCGCTTTCGCGCAAGGGATAGTATGCACCACTCCCCCATCCGGTGCAAGCACCAATTTGAAAAATGGCGCCCCCGCGCTAGGACGGGGGCGCCAGGCTTCACAGAGCCGAGAAGGACCACGGGCCTAAAGCTCGATCGAGGTCTCCTTGATCGGGTTCACGGCCGCGCAGTGGCACGCGCAGAAGTGACCCGGCGCGACCTCGCGCAGCTCGGGCTGCTCCTCGGAGCAGACGGCCTGGGCGATCGGGCAGCGCGTGTGGAAGCGGCAGCCGCTCGGCGGGTCGATCGGCGAGGGCGGGTCACCCGGGAGGATGATGCGCTTGCGCGTCTTCTGGACGTCCGGGTCGGGCACCGGGACGGCCGAGAGCAGCGACTGCGTGTAGGGGTGGTGCGGCTCGGTGTAGAGCGTCTTCCAGTCGGAGATCTCGACGATCTTGCCGAGGTACATCACGGCCACGCGGTCGGAGATATGCTGCACGACGGAGAGGTCGTGGGCGATGAAGAGATACGCCGTCCCGAAGTGGTCCTGCAGGTCCTTGAGGAGGTTCAGGACCTGCGCCTGGATGGACACGTCGAGCGCCGAGACCGGCTCGTCGCAGATGATGAGCTTGGGGCGCAGGGCGAAGGCACGGGCGATGCCGATGCGCTGGCGCTGGCCGCCGGAGAACTCGTGCGGGTAGCGGTTGATGTGCTCCGGGTTCAGGCCGACGACGTCGAGAAGCTCGCGGACACGCTCGATGCGCTCCTCCTTGGTCCCGATGCCGTGGATGACCATCGGCTCGGAGACGATCTCGCCGATCGTCATGCGGGGGTTCAGCGACGCCTGCGGGTCCTGGAAGACGAACTGCATCTCGCGGCGCATGGCCTTGAGCTCCTTGCTGCTCATCTGGGCGACGTCCTTGCCCTCGAAGTATACGTGACCCGCCGTGGGGTTGGTGAGGCGCATGATGGAGCGGCCGGTGGTGGACTTGCCGCAGCCGGACTCGCCGACCAGGCCGAAGGTCTCACCGGGGTAGATCTCGAAGGAGATGTCCTTGACGGCCGAGACGACGCGCTTGGAGAAGCGGCCGGCGATCATGCCGGACTCGGCGGGGAACTCCTTGGAGAGGTGCTCGACCTTGAGCAGAGGCTCCTTCGCGGTGTCGGTCATTTAGTCCTCACCTCCCGTCAGGTCGGGGCCAAGCGTGTCGGGCATGCCCGTGGCGATCTTCCCGCGGGAGCGGGAGGTGTCGGGCGCGAACTTGAGGAACTCGGGGTCGTCGGCGAAGTGGCAGGCCGAGTAGTGGCCGGTCTCGGCGACGATGTGCTCGGGCTCCCTCTGGTGGCAGATGTCCACGGCGTAGGGGCACCTCGGCGCGAACGGGCAGCCGGAGGGCAGGTTCACGAGCGAGGGCGGGTTGCCGTGGATCGGCGTGAGCGGCTTCTTCTCGTCGATCGCCTGCTCGGGGATCGAGCGGATGAGGCCCCAGGTGTAGGGGTGGCGGCTCTCGTAGAAGATCTCGTCCGCGGTGCCGAACTCGACCGGGCGACCGGCGTACATGACCATGATCTTGTCGGCCATGTCGGCGACGACGCCCAGGTCGTGGGTGATCATGATGATGGCGTTGCCGTTCTTCTCCTGCATCCCCTTCATGAGCTCGATGATCTGGGCCTGGATGGTGACGTCCAGGGCCGTGGTGGGCTCGTCGGCGATCAGGATGTCGGGGTCGCAGGCCAGCGCCATGGCGATCATGACGCGCTGGCGCATGCCGCCGGAGAACTGGTGCGGGTACTCGTTGACGCGCTTCTCGGGGGACGGGATGCCCACGAGGCGCAGCAGCTCGGTCGCACGCTCGAGGGCCTCCTTCTTGGAGCAGCCGCGGTGCAGGCGCAGGCCCTCGCCCACCTGACGGCCGATCTTGTAGACCGGGTTCAGGGAGGTCATGGGGTCCTGGAAGATCATGGCGATGTCGTTGCCGCGGATGTGCTGCATCTCCTGCTCGCTCATCTCGAGCAGCGACTTCCCGCGATAGCGGACGTCGCCCTCCTCGATCTTCCCCGGGGGCATGTCGATGAGGCCCATTATGGTCATGTGCGTCACGGACTTGCCGGAGCCGGACTCGCCCACGACGCCGAGGGTCTCGCCGCGGTCGAGCGTGTAGGAGACGCCGTTGACGGCCTTGACCACGCCGTCCTCGGTGTGGAAAAACATCTTGAGGTTGTCGACCTCGAGCAGGTGGTGCCCCTCGGGGATGGGCTGCGTCTTGAGATCGACGTAATCGCTCTTCTTCTTTGCCATCATGCATCCTTCATCTTGACGTCGAGGGCGTCACGCAGACCGTCGCCGAGCAGCGTGAAGGCGAGCACGGTGGAGAGGATCGCGAGACCCGGCATGATCATGAGCCAGGGGGCCGTCATGAGGTAGGCCTGGCCGTCCTGGATCATGATGCCCCAGGAGGGGTTGGGCGGCTGGACGCCCATGCCGAGGAAGGAGATGGCCGCCTCGGACAGGATGGCGGAGCCGATGTTCATCGTCGCGTAGACGACGATGGACGCCACGGAGTTGGGGAAGATGTGGCGGGCGATGATGCGCGCGTCGGAGGCGCCCATCGCGCGGGCCGCGTCGACGTAGTCGTTCTCCTTGACCGAGAGGATCGCGGAGCGGAAGACGCGCGCGATGCTCGGCCAGCCGAGGATGCCGATGGCCACGAACACGTTCGTGATGCTCTGTCCCAGGGCAGCGATCAGGCACAGGACGAAGAGCACGTACGGGAAGGCCAGGAAGATGTCGGCGGCGCGCATGATGATGGTGTCCCAGATGCCGCCGTAGTAGGCCGCGAGGGCGCCCATCACCAGGCCGATCGCCGTGGAGATCGCGGTGGCGAGAAGACCGATCGTGAGCGAGATGCGGGCGCCGTAGATCACGCGGACGAGGATGTCGCGGCCGGTGACGTCGGTGCCGAAGGGGTGCTCGAGCGAGGGCGGCTGCAGCGACTGCGCGGCCATCTGCGTGGTGTCGGCCGCCGTCGGCGAGCCGAGGAGCTGCGGCGCCCAGAGGTCCGCCGTGATGGCGACGAGGGCGACGAAGATGATCCAGACGGCCGCGATGATGGCGAGCTTGTTCTGGCGCAGACGCCTCCAGGCGTCACCCCAGAGCGTGCGCGAGGCGCCGCTGCCCTTGTCGTGCTCCTGGGCCACGGCCTCGGACGCGGCCTCCATGCCCAGCTTCTGAGTGGGGCTCGGATACAGCATGCTCTCCCCTCCTAGTCTTCGCTCTTGCTGCTACCCAGCCTGATGCGAGGATCAAGGAAGGCATAGCTGATGTCGACGATCAGGTTGATGACCATGACGACCACGATGATGATCGTCACGCCGCCCATGACGAGCGGCCAGTCGCGCCCGGAGATCGCGCGGTAGATCTCGTAGCCGACGCCCGGCCAGTTGAAGACCGTCTCGGTGAGGATGGCGCCCGCCATCATCGCGCCGAAGTCGATGCCGATGTAGGTGACGACGGGGATGAGGGCGTTCTTGAGGGCGTGGTGCACGATAACCGCGCGGTTGGAGAGGCCCTTGGCCTTGGCCGTGCGGATGTAGTCCTGGTTGAGGACGTCAAGCAGCTGCGAGCGCATGATGCGCGCGGTATAGGCCGTGGAGACCGCCGCGAGCGTGAACGCCGGCAGGATGTAGTGCATGAAGTCCTGGTACGGGGAGGTCGGACCGCCCGAGCCGGAGATGGGCATCGAGAAGGCGCCGCCCGTGATGTTCTTGAGCCAGATGCCGAAGATCAGCTGCAGGATCATGCCGAGCCAGAACGCCGGGACGGCGACGAGCACCGAGGTCACGAGCGTCACCAGGACGTCCCAGAACGAGTAGCGCTTCACGGCCGAGATGAGACCGGCACCGATGCCCATGACCGCCTCCAGGCAGATGGCGCAGGCGGCAAGGCGGATCGTGTAGGGGTACTTCTCGGCGAAGATGTCCGTGACCGGGCGATTCTTGGAGTAGGAGCTGCCCAGGTCGCCATGGAGAAGATCGTCCATGTAGCGGATGTACTGCTCCCAGATGGGGACGGGAATGGTCTCGCCGTTCTCGTCGTAGATCGGCTGGCCGTTCTCGTCGCCGTAGATCATGTTGTTCTGCACCTCGAGCCGAAGACGCGTCTGCTCGGGCACAGCACGGCCACCGGTGATCATCGAGATCGGGTCACCGGGCACGATTGCCTTCATGGCGAACAGAATGATCGTCACGCCGATGAAGACAGGGATGAATTGAAGCATGCGCTTCAATATGTACTTCCCCATAGACTTCTCCCTGCTACCTGTTCCATCAAAAGGCGGGCGCCCATCCACGAGGACGGGCGCCCTGCACAGACATAATCGAAATTATATCTTTAGAAGCCCTTGTCCACCAAAGCTACTCAGCGCTGACGAGCTGGGCCTTGGCGAGGTCGGGCTTCTTCTGCGGGTCGAGGTACAGGGTGGCCACGTTGGGGCCGCCGACGCAGGTGTGCGTGTAGAACATCAGCGGGATGACCGGCATGTCCTCGCCGATCTCCTTGTTGACGGCCTGGAGGGCGGCCTTGCGCTCGGCGTCGTCAACGGTGGAGCGGGCGGCCATGAGCTTCTCGTCGACATCCGGGTTGCTGTAGCCGGCGCGGTTGTCGCCGTTGCCGGTGTAGAACAGCGGGAACAGGAAGTTGTCCATAATCGGGTAGTCGGCGACCCAGCCCAGACGGCCGAACTGGTACTCGAGCTTCTGGTAGCGGTTGAGGACCGTGGCCCAGTCGGGGGTGTCGGCGACGCAGGAGATGCCCACGGCAGCGAGGTCGGAGATGACGGAGTCCATGACCTCCTTGTGGCCGCCGTCCTGGTTAGAGGTGATCTCGAGCTCGAGGCCGCGGTTGCCGTCGGCGTCAGCGGGGTAGTACTCGTCGAGGATCGCCTTGGCGGCGTCGACGTCGTACTTGGCGTACTGCCACGCGCCCTCCTCGTAGCCGTCGATTCCGGGCGGGACGATGTTGTCAGCCGGGGTACGGGAGCCGTTGAAGAGCGTGTCGCAGATGGCCTGGCGGTTGATGGCCATGGACACGGCGTGACGCAGGTTCACGTCGGCGAACGGGCCGTCAGCGACGTTGCAGGTCAGGTAGTACGTGGAGGGCTCGGTGCCGTTGAGGAACTGGTGGCCCGGGGTGATGGTGTAGCCGTCCTCGGAGGTGCCGTAGGTCTCGGCGGCGGAGGCGAGGGAGGCGACGGGGATGTCGCAGACGTCGAGGTTGCCGGCCTGGAACTCCTTGTAGGCGGTCTCCACGTCCTTCTGGATCATGAAGTTGACGCCGTCGAGGATGGCGGGCTCGCCGTAGTAGTCGTCAAAGCGGACGACGTTGATGTACTGGCCGTCGACCCACTCGCCGTCCATCTTGAAGGGGCCGTTGCCCACGGGGGCGAGACCGAACTTGACCTGCTCCATCTCCTTGGCGGAGTCGGGGATGGGCGCCAGGGCCGGGTGAGAGGCGACGTAGGGGAAGTCGGCGTAGCTGTAGGAGAGCTTGACGACGAGGGTGCTGTCGTCGGGGCAGGTGATGCCCGTCATCTCCTCGGCCTCGCCGGCGGCGAGGGCGTCATAGCCGTCGACCATGGCGAGGTGGTAGCCGATGACCGAGGGGTTCTCGGGGTTGGTGGCGGGGTTGACGATGCGCTCCCAGCCGTACTTCCAGTTGGCAGCCTTGACGTCGGTGCCGTCGTGGAACTTGGCGGCCTTCAGGTGGAAGGTGAACTCGGTGGCGTCGTCGTTGACGTCATAGCTCTCGCAGGCGAGGCACTCGAGCTTGCCCTCCTGGAAGTTGTACTGGGTCAGCGAGTCGAAGAGCTGGAAGCCGACCTTGGTGCCCTGATCCTCCTGCAGGTTGAAGGGATCGATGCAGTACGGGTTGTTGATGTAGTAGCGAAGGGTGCCGCCGGTGGCAGCGGTGGTCTCGTCGTCAGTGGCAGCCTCGCCGCCGCCCTTCTGGCCGCAGCCGGCGAGCACGGCGAGCGCGCTGGCGGCGAGACCGCCCTTCACGAACGAACGACGAGTGACACCACCCATCTTCTCCTGAGCCATACTGTTTCCTCCTCCTATGAACGAGGCGGGCAAGCTTTTTGCCCCGTCCCTCGGTCCGTGACAGGGGTTTCTACTGCCCCTATCTTGACGGGTCGCTACTTTACTCCAAAAAAGCGTGAGAGTTCCGTCCCGACACGCATCTGAAACCTTTGCGCCCCCGGGCGCCGCGTGAGCGGTACCCGGGGGCGCGGCGGTTCGTTGTCCTCTCGCCCTAGCCGAGCGTGCCGGTGGGGAACGTCAGGGCCATGACGACCACGCACAGGACGAAGACCGCCGTGGTGATCACGGTGAGGCGGTTGAGGTTCTTCTCGAGCACGCCCGAGCCGGTGCCGGAGTTGTAGAGCGAGGACGCGATCATCTCCGAGACGCCGGTGCCCTTGCCGGAGTGCATGAGCACGAGGATCACGGTAAGCGCACCGGAGAGGAACAGCAGGACGGTGAGGATGACGTTGAGCGGGTTCACTGAGGCTCCTTCAGGACAGATTCATAGCAGCTGGTAATGATAGCACAGATTCTGGGGCGTACGTCCTTCTCGCCGCTCCTCCACGTTCTTCTCGGCCCCTCCGCCTCCGCCCAAAGGGGCGCCGGGAGAGGGCCGTGTCCCAAAATCGGCGAGGTTCTCCGCAAACGACCTGCGTGCGTCCCGGAATTGGCGACCTTCTACACGGGCGAGAAGAACCCGTCCGAGAATCACGGGGTTTCTCGCCCCACCGTCCCGGAATCGGTGGGGTTCCCGCTCCGCAGCAAGGCCCAGACCCAGACTGGGCGGGGAACGTCGCCGATTTCTAGACGCGCCCCCTGCTTTCGCGGGGAACATCGCCGTTTCCCGGACACGCCTTCGTCGCACAGGCCCAACAGAAAAGGGGCCCGGACGACTCCGGGCCCCTGCCTCAACGCGTGTCGAGAAGAACTACGCCATGGCACTCTTGACCATGGCCGCGAAGCTCTCGGCCACGAGGGAGGCGCCGCCGACGAGCGCGCCGTCGACGTCCTCCTTCTCGAGGAAGCCCGCGATGTTCTCGGGCTTGGCGGAGCCGCCGTAGAGGACGCGGATGCCGGAGGCGGTCTCCTCGCCGAAGACCTCGACGAGGGTGGCGCGGATGGCGCCGCAGACCTCCTGGGCGTCGTCGGCCGTGGCGGTCTTGCCGGTGCCGATGGCCCAGATGGGCTCGTAGGCGATCACGTACTTGGAGGGGTCGGTGATCTCGAGGCCCTCGGTGTCCCTCTTGATCTGGTCGACGACGAACTCGACGTGCTCGCCGGCCTCGCGGACCTCGAGGGACTCGCCGCAGCAGGAGATCGGCACGATGCCGTGAGCCATGAGGGCCTTGGCCTTCTTGTTCACGTCCTCGTCGGTCTCGCCGAAGTAGTCGCGGCGCTCGGAGTGGCCGATGACGCAGTGGGTTGCGCCCACGGCCTCGAGCATGTTGGGAGCGGTCTCGCCGGTGTAGGCGCCGGACTCCTCCCAGTAGACGTTCTGGGCGCCGAGTGCGAACGGCGCGCTCGTCTGCTCGATGACCTCGGAGACGCCCTTGAGGTCGACGGCGGGCGGGCAGACGACGACGTCGACGTCGCCGGTGCCGTCCTTGAGCTCGTCGGCAAGGCCCTGGGCGAGGACGACGCCCTCGCTGTAGGTCTTGTTCATCTTCCAGTTGCCAGCAATCATCCTCTTACGCATCGAGAAGCGCCTCCACTCCAGGAAGGGCCTTGCCCTCGACGAGCTCCATGGAAGCGCCACCGCCGGTGGAGATCCAGCTCATCTTGTCGGCCAGGCCGAACTTGTTGATTGCCGCGACGGAGTCGCCGCCGCCGATGATCGAGGTGCAGTCGGAGTCCGCGATGGCGCGGGCGACGGCCTCGGTGCCGTGGGCGAAGTTGTCGAACTCGAAGACGCCCATCGGGCCGTTCCAGAAGACGGTCTTGGCGGCCTTGACGGCGTCAGCGTAGAGCTTCTCGGTCTCGGGGCCGATGTCCATGCCCTCGCGGTCGTCGGGGATGGAGTCGGAGGCGACGACCTCCGGCACGGCGTCCTCGCCGAAGTGGTCGGCGACGCGGTTGTCGATCGGGAGGAGGATCTTGACGCCCTTCTCCTCGGCCTTCTTCAGCATCTCGCCGGCGCGCTCGACCCAGTCCTCCTCCTTGAGGGAGAGGCCGACGCTCATGCCCTGGGCGAGGAAGAAGGTGTAGGCCATGCCGCCGCCGATGATCAGGGTGTCGGCGGAGTCGATCAGGTGATCGAGGACGCCGATCTTGGAGGACACCTTGGAGCCGCCGACGATGGCGACGAAGGGACGCTCGGGCTCGGCGAAGATCGAGGTCAGGGTGTCGACCTCCTTCTCGAGCAGGAAGCCGGCGTAGGCGGGCAGGTAGGCGGCGGGGCCCACGACGGAGCCCTGGGCGCGGTGCGCGGTGCCGAAGGCGTCGAGCACGAAGATGTCGCCGTAGGAGGCGAGGGTCTTCGCGATCTCGGGGTCGTTCTTCTTCTCGCGCTTGTCGAAGCGGACGTTCTCGAGGACGAGGATCTCGCCGTCCTGGAGCGCGTCGACGGCGGCCTTGGCCTTCTCGCCGTAGGTGTCGTCGACGAACTTCACGTCATAGCCGGTGAGCTCGGCGAGCTTGTCGGCAGCCGGCTTGAGGGAGAACTGGGGCTCGGGACCGTCGCCCTTGGGGCGGCCGAGGTGGCTCATGAGGATGATCTTGGCGCCCTTGTCCTTGAGGTACTCGATCGTGGGGATGGCGGCGCGGACGCGGGTGTCGTCCGTGACGACGCCGTCCTTCAGGGGGACGTTGAAGTCCACGCGCATGAGGACGCGCTTGCCCGCAACGTCGGCGTCGCGGACGGTCTTCTTGGTGAAGGCCATGGTTTGCTCCTTTGACGGGTTCCTGCGAAAAGGGGGTGCGGCCGCGGCCCTGTGAGCTGCGACCGCACCCCTGCGAAGCTGATGCGAAGCGAGAGCTACGCGACGAACTTCTCGAAGTACTTGATGGTGCGGACCATCTGGGAGGTGTAGGAGTTCTCGTTGTCGTACCAGGAGACGACCTGGACGAGGGTCTGGCCGTTGCCGAGGTCAGAGCACATGGTCTGGGTGGCGTCGAAGATGGAGCCGTGGGTCTCGCCGATGATGTCGCGGGAGACGATCTCGTCGGTGACGTAGCCGAAGGTCTCGGGGATGGTCTCGGCGTAGGCCTTCATGGCAGCGTTGACCTCGTCCTTGGTGACGACCTTGTCAACCACGGCGTAGAGGTTGGTGAGGGAGCCGGTGGGCGTCGGGACACGCTGGGCGGCACCGATCAGCTTGCCGTTGAGCTCCGGGAGGACCAGGCCGATGGCCTTGGCGGCGCCGGTGGAGTTGGGGACGATGTTCTCGGAGGCCGCGCGGGAGCGACGCTTGTCACCCTTGCGCTGCGGGCCGTCGAGGGTCATCTGGTCGCCGGTGAAGGCGTGGATGGTGGTCATGATGCCGGAGACGATGGGGGCGAAGTCGTTCAGGCCCTTGGCCATCGGGGCGAGGCAGTTGGTGGTGCAGGAGGCCGCGGAGATGATGTTGTCATCGGCGGTCAGCGCCTCGTGGTTGACGTTGTAGACGATCGTGGGGAGGTCGTTGCCCGCGGGGGCGGAGATGACGACCTTCTTGGCGCCGGCGTCGATGTGAGCCTGGGCCTTGGCCTTGGAGGTGTAGAAGCCGGTGCACTCGAGGACGACGTCGACGTCGAGCTCGCCCCAGGGCAGGTCGGCGGCGTTGGCCTCCTTGTAGATCTTGATCTCCTTGCCGTCGACGACGATGGCGTCCTCGGTGGAGGTGACCTCGTGGTCGCGGCCGTAGTTGCCCTGCGTGGAGTCATACTTCAGGAGGTACGCGAGCATGTCGGGGGAGGTGAGGTCGTTGATGGCGACGATCTCGGAGCCCTCGTGACCGAACATCTGACGGAAAGCCAGACGGCCGATGCGACCAAAGCCGTTGATTGCAACCTTAACTGCCATGCTTTCTCCTTTCACGGTGTCGCCAAGGACCTCCCTCGACGACCCAAAGCATTCGGGCAGGATGCCCTAACCATCCGATAGTGTACCCCACGCGCGGGCGCGTGGGCGGCTTAATCTGAATGCGGAGGCATTTCGGCCGCAGGCGCCCCGTTTTCCGCCGTCGACGCAAGAATGTTCCCATAGCGCGTGCCAAGGGAAGAGGGCCCGACTGCGGCGCCGCGGGCGTCACCGACCTTGCGAAAGGCAGCGAAAACGGGCCCGAAAACGTTACCGGCCGCACGGCGGGGCAGGCAGACGAGAGGGGCGTCAGGGCCGCTCGTCCTTCTCGGCGTCGCCCTCCGCCTCGTCCACGAGGGCCTGGAGGCGCAGGAAGCGGTGGTACATGGCCGACTTTGAGGCGGGCGGGTCGAGCATCTCCCCCAGGGCGGCGAGGCTGAGCTCGGGGTGCGCGCGGCGGGCGCGGCAGAAGTCGCGCAGCGCCGGCGGCAGCGAGGGGAGCCCCAGGAGCCGCTCGGCGCGCTCGATGAGCTCGAGCTGCTCGGCGGCGGCGCCCGTGGAGCGGGCCTGGTTCGCCATCTCGGCGTTCACGCGACGGTTGACGTCGTTCTTGACGGACTTCTTGGCGCGCGCCACCTCGACGAAGCGCGCCATGCGCCGCGCTCCCATCGCCCGCAGGAGCGCGCTCACGTCGTCGTAGCTCTTGAGGTAGATCGCGAAGGCACCGCGGCGCCGGTTGAGACGCGCCGAGGCGCCGAGTGCGCCGACGAGGCGCGCCAGGTCGGCGGCATAGTCCTCCCCCGTCACGGCTATCTCCAGGTGGAACTCGCCGCGCGGGTCGGCGATGAAGCCTCCCGCCATGAAGGCCCCGCGCACGTAGGCGGCGCGAGCCTCGGGCGAGGACACGAGCGTGGCGGGCACGCCGGGCGTGAGGCCGCGGCCCGGTGTCAGGATCCCCATGCGCACCAGGTCCGCGTCCAGGCCCTCCTGGACCGGCATCTCGATCAGGTAGTTGCGCGTCTTGTGCAGCACGGAGCGGCGCACCGTGAGCGAGGTCTCCAGGTCGAAGAGCTTGTGCGTGAGCTTGATCACCGTGCGCGCCACGGCGCCCGTCTCCGTTGCCACGCGGATCGAGTAGCGCCCCGAGCCGTGGAACGAGAGCGTCCCGCAGATGCGCACGAGCGCGGAGAGCTGCGCCAGCTCGGCCGCGCGCGCGGGCGCCTCGACGCGGGAGAGCTCGTCTTTGACCTCGGCGGTGAACGACATGGCGCCCCTAGCTCGTCCGGGCGTTGGCGAGGGCCAGGTCGCGGTGCGAGATGCTCACGTGGTAGCCGCTCTTCTCGAGGTAGGCGGCCGTGGCCTCGGCGATGGCGACGCTGCGGTGCTGGCCGCCCGTGCAGCCCACCGCGATGGCAAGGTGGCTCTTGCCCTCGGCGACGTAGCCCGGCATCGCGACGTCGAGCAGCTGCTGCCAGGCGTCCATGAACCGCTCGGTGGTGGGGTTCCCCAACACGAAGTCGGCGACGAGCCGGTCCTTGCCGGTGAGCGTGCGCATCACCGGGTCGTAGAAGGGGTTGGGCAGGAAGCGAACGTCGATCATGAGGTCGGCCTCGACCGGCATGCCGTGCTTGAAGCCAAAGGAGAAGACCGACACCTCCATGAGCTGCCGGTCCGTGAGCTCGGAGAAGGTGCGGCGCAGGCGGGTGCGCAGGTCGCGCGGGCGCAGCTGGCTCGTGTCTATGACGAGGTCGGCGGCGTTGCGGACGGCCGCGAGCTGCGCGCGCTCGCGGGAGATCGCGTGCGAGACGCTCTCCCCGGGGGCGGCCAGCGGGTGGCGCCGGCGGTTCTCGTCATAGCGGCGCATGAGGACGTCGTCGGAGGTGTCGAGGAACACCACGCTGCAGGTCATCTCGTGCTCGCGCAGCCGCGTGACCGACTCCGCGAACTCGTCGAAGAGGCCCTGGCTGCGCAGGTCGCACGTCACGGCGAGGTGGCGCCCCACCCCCGAGTTGATGCCCACGAGCTCCGCGAGCTGCAGAAGCAAGCGCGGCGGGAGGTTGTCGATGCAGTAGTAGCCCATGTCCTCGAAGACATGGAGGGCCTGCGTGCGGCCGGAGCCGCTCATGCCCGTGATCACCACGACGTCGGGCACGCGCGCGGCACCCTCCGCGGCGCGCATCTGCTGGCCGGCATCGCTCATGGGTCTCCCTTCTCGCTGGGACCCAGTATAGCCGCCCGGCGGCGGCGCGGGACGCTTACGAATCCGGGGTAGTTGCAGGGCGCACGGCGATTTCCGCTTACGTTTTCGGGGTAGTTGTACCTCTCGGCGCGCCATGCGGCGGCGAGAAGGACCGTCGACTTTTCGCCAACAGGCCTTTTGTCGGCGAGAAGTTCTTCTCGCCGTGGGTCGGGCGTTCGTGCTTACAACTACTCCGGATTCGTAAGCACGAAATCTGCGCCGCCCTGCAACTACCCCGGATTCGTAAGCAGCGGCGCCTACTCCCCCATCACGACCGCGTTCTTGCGCGCGCGGTACTCGGCAGGCACGTCTCCGCAGGTGAGAATCATGGCGTCGTCGAAGGCGGCGTAGCTCACGCGGCGCCCGTCGCCCCCTTGAGCTCGCCCCGCCGCGCGACGGCGGACGCGATCTGCGCAAGCCGCTCCTCGACGAGCGCCTACCGCTCCTCGGGGTAGACGACGCCCCAGTCGGCGCGCAGGCGCGTCATGAGCTCCATGACGTCGGCGGCGTAGCCGAGAAGGGCGCGCCTCTCGGCGTCCCCCGCCACCGCGGCCTCGAGGTCGGCCATCTCGTAGCAGAGCGCGTAGGCCTCCTCGCCCGCGCGCACGGCCTCGCGCCGCCCGTCCTCGGTCCACACGATCGTGGCCTCATCGGCGCGCGGGTACTCCTCGACCTCAACGTAGCAGCGGTCGAAGGAGAGCACCGCGCGCTTGGGCTGCTTGGAGCGCAGGGTGAGCGAGACCACGCCGAGCTGGCCCTCGGCGTTGCGGCAGACGACGCCGCCCGCCTCGTCCACGCCGGTCGTGGCCAGGTTGCCGAGCGAGACGACCTCGGTGGGCTGGCTCTCCATGAACAGGCGCATCAGCGAGAGCGCGTAGACGCCGATGTCGAGCATCGCGCCGCCGGCGAGGTCGATGTTGTAGAAGCGGTTGGTGAGGTCGCCGTACTCCTTGTAGCTGCCGAAGTTCAGCTGGGCGAGGTTCATGCGGCCGAACTCGCCCGCGCGGGCGCGGCGCAGCAGCTCGACGTAGAGTGGCATGTGCAGGATCGTCGTGGCGTCCATGAGGACCACGCCGTTCTTCTCGGCCAGCGCGCGGGCCTCGTCGAGCTCGGCGGAGTTGAGCGTGATGGACTTCTCGCAGAGCACGTGCTTGCCCGCGGCGAGGGCGCCGCGCAGGTAGCGAATGTGCGTGTTGTGCGGGGTGGTGACGTAGACGGCGTCCACCTCGGGATCGGCGTAGAGGTCCTCGACGGTGTCGTAGACGCGCTCGACGCCGTGGCGCTCCGCGAATGCCGCGGCCTTCTCGCGGGTACGGTTGGCCACGCCGTGGATGCGGCGGCCGGCGAGGGCGAGCGCCTCCGCCATCTGGTTGGCAATCACGCCGCAGCCAATCACGGCCCAGGTGAGCTGCGGCGCAGTAAAGACGTCGTCGGGGAACGGGCGGTTCTTCACGGCCTCGTGGGCGGCAGCGGCGGCGGCTGCGGCGTCGGGCATGGGGAGGTCCTTTCTCGCGCGAGGCTCTTCTCGCCCCCCCATGGTAGTCGAAGCCCCGGACGCGCCAAGGCCCGCTCGTGAATTCACGAGCGGCAGTTCCGTGCACGAGGCGCGCGGCGAGAGGGACGTGCGCCCGTCACTCCCCCGCCGCGGCGACGAACCAGCTCGTGATCGTGGTGGGGTGCGTGATCGCGGTGCCCACCACGACCGCCCAGGCGCCGGCGTCGAGCGCGGCGCGCGCGTCGGCCGGGGTGTGGACGTGGCCCTCGCAGACGATGGGCACCTCGGGGAACTCCGCGACCGCCGCGCGCAGGAGCGGCAGGTCGGGACCGTCGTCGAGCACGGTCCCCGCCGCCGCGCGCCCGTGCGAGAGCGTCGTGGAGACCAGCTCGCAGCCGGCGGCCACGCCGCGGCGGACGTCCTCGATCGTGGCGCAGTCGGCCATGAGCGCCACGTCGCTCGCCGCGCGCACGCCCGCCAGGATTTCCTCGAACGTCCGACCGTCCGGGCGCGGGCGGTCCGTGGCGTCGAGCGCCACCACGTCGGCGCCGGCACTCGCGCACGCGAGCGCGTGGCGCAGCGTGGGCGTGATGAAGACGCCGTCGTGGCCCTCCTTCCACAGGCCGATCACGGGCACCTCCACGCGCCCCTTGATCGCCGCGATGTCGGCGAGCCCCTGGCAGCGGATGGCCGCGGCCCCGCCCAGCTCGCAGGCGCGGGCCATCTGGGCCATCGTCTCGGGGTGGCGCAGCGGCTCGCCCGGGTAGGCCTGGACGCTCGCGATGACGCGCCCGCTCAGGGCGGCGGCGACGGGATGGACGGACATGCTACTCCCCTCCCGCGGGCGAGCCCGCGTCCTTCTCGGCCGGATCCTCCGGCCCCAGCTCGTGCAGCGCCTGCCAGACGGCGCGCGCCACCTCGGCGGGCACGCCCGGCGTGGCGGCGATCTCCTCCTCGCTCGCGGCGCGCAGCCGCTTCATGGACCCGAAGCGCCTCATGAGCGCGCGGCGACGCTTGGGCCCCACGCCCGGGACGTCGTCTATGGCCGAGCGCGTCATGGCCTTGTCGCGCAGCTCGCGGTGGAACGTGATCGCGAAGCGGTGGGACTCGTCGCGCACCTGCTTGATCAGGTAGAGCGAGGGCGACCCGCTCGGCAGGACCACCGGCGTGTCGTCCCACGGCACGAAGATCTCCTCGTCGGACTTGGCGAGGCCGCAGACCGGGATGTCCAGCCCCAGCTCCCCGAGCTGCGCCATGGCAGCGGTGAGCTGCGGCTTTCCGCCGTCCACGACGAGAAGGTCGGGGCGCGAGCCAAAGCGCTCGTCGGCCATGCGCTCAGGTGCGTAGCGCCGCCCGAGCACCTCCGACATGCTCACGAAGTCGTTCGCCTCCGTGAGCGGGGTCTGGATCTTGAAGCGGCGGTACTGGGACTTGTCGGGCCGCCCGTTGGTGAAGACCACCATCGAGGCCACCGTGAAGTGGCCGTGCAGCGTGGAGATGTCGAAGCACTCGATGCGCAGCGGCGGCGCGTCGAGCGCCAGCGCGCTCTCCAGCTGCAGCAGCGCCTGGTTGGTGCGCTCGTCGGCATAGCCGGTCTTGACCATGTGGCGCATGAGGGCGTGGCGGGCGTTCTCGGCGGCCATGTCGAGCAGGCGGCGCTTCTCGCCGCGGCGCGGGTGGTGGAGGCGCACCGGTCGCCCGCGCTTCTCGGCGAGCCATCCCTCGACGACCTCCGCGTCGACGAGCTCGCAGTCCAGGTCGACCTCGGCCGGAATGTCGGCCGTCTCGTCGTAGTAGCGCTTCACGAAGCCGCCGACGAGCTCCTCCTCGCTCACGTCGAGCCCCTTGTCGAGGATGAACTCGACCGAGCGCACCGTGCGGCCCTCGCGCACCACGAAGACGCAGGCGCAGCTGATGGTCTCCTCGCGATAGATGCCCACGAGGTCGGCGCTCACGTTCCCCGAGAGGACCACCTGCTGGCGGTCGTCGAGGGCGTCCAGCCCGTCGAGGCGCGCCTTGAGGCGCCCCGCGCGCTCGAAGTCGAGGTTGGCGGCCGCCTCGCGCATCTGCTCGGTGAGCTCGCCCACGATGGCCCGGCGGTTGCCGGCGAGGAAGCTCTCGACCTGGCGCACGTGGCGGGCGTACTCGACCGTGTCGATCATGCCCGCGCACACGCCGGGGCCCCGGCCCACGTGGTAGTCGAAGCAGGGGCGACAGCGCTGGCCCAGCACGAGGTTGGCCACGGCCGCCTGCGAGGGGTCGCGGTCCAGCAGGCGCTTGGCGCGCTTCCACTCGGCGCAGGTGGCCGTGCAGATGGGCACCACCTTGCGCAGGGTGTCGATGGTCTCGCGGGCGGCGCGCGCGTCGGTGTAGGGCCCGAAGTAGCGCGTCCCCTTGCGGTGCCTCTCGCGCGTGTACTTGATCGCGGGGAAGACGTCGGACTCGGTGATGGCGATGAACGGGTAGCTCTTGTCGTCCTTGTAGTCGACGTTGAAGTAGGGGTGGTACTGCGCGATGAGGTTGCGCTCCAGCACGAGCGCCTCGTGCTCGGACCCCACGACCACGTAGTCGAAGTCCTGCACCACCTGC
Organism: Atopobiaceae bacterium; assembly: GCA_030525685.1. Classification (GTDB taxonomy): domain Bacteria; phylum Actinomycetota; class Coriobacteriia; order Coriobacteriales; family Atopobiaceae; genus Thermophilibacter. The sequence continues at coordinate 51,116 of JAUNEG010000012.1, forward strand.
ATCATGAGCGGGATCTTCTCGCGCTCGTCGGAGAGCGTCACGTACTGGCGCATGCGGGCGCGCAGGCTCTTTGCCTTGCCCACGTAGACGACCTCGCCCTTGCCGTCCTTCCACAGGTAGCAGCCGGGGTCGGTGGGGACCTGCGCCACGCGCGCAGCGAGAAGGGCGAGGTGCTCGTCCGTCCCCCGGGCGCCCGCGCCCACCTGTCTGAGGTCGGCCGCCATGGCTACCTCTTGAGCCGCCGCGTGATCGACGAGAGCATGCCGACCTCGGGGATCCGGAGCGCGACGGCGGGGACGAACGTCACGACCAGCGAGACGATGCCGGAGACCACGACGTAGGCCAGCGCACGGCCCAGGCTCGCGACCTCAGCGGCCCCGCCCGCGCCGACGACGGTCAGCGGCGCGACGAGGGTCTCGAGCGCCCGGAGGACCGCGCCGCCGGCGAGGGCGCCGACGAGTCCGAGAGCCAGGCCGAGGACCGCCCCGTGCAGCATGGCCCGCACCCGCAGGCCCCTCAGCCTCCGACGCATCCAGACGACGGCGCCGGCGTTGGCGACCAGGTAGAACGCAACCGTCGAGAACGCGATCGCAGGCATGCCCCCACCGAGCCGCACGCCCACGACGAGCGCCCAGACGACCTGCATGAGCGAGCCGAGCACCATGAAGACGGCATAGGGTCGCATGTCCATAAGCGCCGAGCACCCCTTCTGCGCGAGCATGCAGACGCCGTAGAGCGGCAGCGCGGGCGCCAGGAAGCGCAGGTACTCGCTCACCAGGCGGACGCCCTCGTAGTCGAACCTGCCAGAGCTGTAGATCATGTTGAGCGGCTCCGCGAACACGACGAGGTAGAGCGCGAACGGGATGAGGAAGAAGAGCTGCTCCGCCACGCCGCGCGAGAAGCCCGCGCGCACCGCGTCGTCGTCGCCGCGCGCCGCGTCACGGGCGAGCTCGGTGTAGAGGGCCGTGTTGAGCGACACCGAGATCAGGGCGTAGGGAAGCGTGTACCACAGGCGCGCGTAGGCGATCACCGACGCGCCCGTGCCCGGCTGGACCGCGAGCGCCGCCGAGTTCTGCACGGACGCCGTCACGAAGGTGCACGCGGTCGCGACCAGCGTGGGAACGCCGAGCGAGACGGTCTTCCTCAGCCGCCTGTCGGCGAGGTCGACATGGAAGCGCGGACGCAGGCCGTACTTGGCGAGCGCCGGGATCTGACATGCCATCTGCGCGAAGACGCCCAGCGTCGTGCCCACGGCGAGCACCGTCACCGCCAGGCCCGAGCTCATCGCCTCGAGGGCGGGGAAGGCCGCGAAGCTGGCGATGACCACCACGTTGTTGAGGGTGGGGGCGAAGTTGCTCCAGAAGTAGTCGCGGTGGGCGTTGAGCACGCCGGAGAACACGGACCCCAGGCCGTAGAACAGCACCTGGATCGCAAAGAAGCGGAAGAAGTAGACGGCTACCTCCATCTCCTCCCCGCCGCTCATGAACGACTGCGTCCAGATGAGGGCCGGGGCGAAGGCGATGGCGAGAAGCGATATGCCGCCGAGAAGGACGAGCAGGACCGAGAGGAGGTTCGAGACGTAGGCGTTGGCCGCCTCACGCCCGCCGCTGCGGCGCGCCTCCATGTACACGGGCAAAAACGCCGTGACGAGCATGCCCCCCATGACGAGCTCGTAGAGCATGTTGGGGAGGTTGTTGGCTATGTTGTAGGAGGAGGCGAGGTAGGAGACGCCGAAGGCGATGCCCATGACCCACGTGCGGGCGAAGCCGGTCACGCGCGACACGATGATGAGACCCGTCATGAGGCTGGCCGAGCGCCCTACGCTCTCGTAGTCTCCAGACCCCTGGAAGTCGTCATCCTTCTCGCCCGTCTTTCGAGCGAAGTGCCGCCCCTGCGGACGCTGGTGTTTCGACACCATCACCCTCCTCGTTTCCGTCCTGGTCTCCTGATTGTATCGACTCGCGTCCTGCCACGCTGCCTCTGCCATCGTTTCATGCAGAAACGGCGCATATGCGCGCGGCGTCACGGGCGGACGCTATACTTTCTTCTCTGACGTCGCGCCGCGTGCGGGTCGTCCGGTAACCATGCCCCGCGTAGGAAGGCGCCCCATGAGGTTCGTCGACCGTGAGTTCGTTCCCGTGCTCCTGGGAGGAGACATCAACGCCTACTCCGTCGCACGTGCCTTCTACGAACAGTACCAGGTGAAGAGCATCGTGATCGGCAAGTACGGGACCGGCCCCTCCTACCGCAGCCGCATAGCCGACTACCGGCACGACCCCGCGATTGACACCTACGACACCCTCCTGCGCACGGTCAACGCCATCGCCGGCGAGCACGCCGACAAGACGGTCGTGCTCATGGGCTGCGGGGACAGCTACGTCGCACTCGTGGCGCAGGCCAAGGACGCCGGGGCGCTCGCCGACAACGTCGTCGCGCCGTACGGGCCCTTCGAGATCATGGACAGCGCCCAGCGCAAGGAGGTCTTCTACCAGCTTTGCGAGAAGCACGGGGTGCCCTATCCGCACACCCTCACCTTCACGCGAGAGATGCTGACTCCCGACGGCGAGCCGCTCTCCGCCCTCGACGCCATCGACTTCCCCTACCCGATGATCCTCAAGCCCTCCGACGGCATCGAGTACTGGGCGCATCCCTTCGCCTCGCAGGAGAAGGCCTATGCCATATCCTCGCGCGAGGAGCTGGAGTCCACCATCCGCGACGTCTACGCCTCCGGCTATTCCGACGACCTCATCATCCAGGACCGCGTGCCCGGCAACGACGAGCGCATGCGCGTGCTCACGAGCTACTCCGACCAGACGGGCACGGTGCGCATGATGTGCCTGGGCCACGTCCTTCTCGAGGAGCACGAGCCCCACGCGGTGGGCAACCACGCCGTGATCATCACCGAGCCGAACGACGAGCTCTGCGAGAGCGTCCGCGCGCTTCTGGAGGACCTGCGCTTCGTGGGCTTCTCCAACTTCGACGTCAAGTACGACGAGCGCGACGGCTCGTTCAAGTTCTTCGACTTCAACACGCGCCAGGGCCGCAGCAACTACTACGTGACGGGCTCCGGCCTCAACGTCGCCAAGTACGTCGTTGAGGAGTACGTCTACCACCGTCCCTTCGAGCCCGCCTTCGAGACGGCGTGCGAGGAGCACCTCTGGACGGTCCTTCCCTACCGTGCGATCGACGAGTTCGTCCGCGACGCGGGGCTGCGCGACCTCGCCCACCGGCTCATCCGCGAGGGCAAGGCGGTCAACCCCGTCTTCATGAGGGGCGACAACGTCCCGCACCGCTGGCTGCGCATGGTGCGCCAGCACTTCCGCTGTCTCGCGCAGATGCGCCGGTACTATCACGACTAGGGGGCGGCATGGAGAAGCTCGGCGTGATCGGGGGCATGGGCCCGGAGGCAACCGCGTACTACTATGACCAGGTGGTGCGGCACACCCAGGCCGCGACCGACCAGGACCACATCGACATGGTCATCCTCTCCTGCGCCTCCATGCCCGACCGCACGCGCGCGATCCAGACCGGGGACGCCCGGTCGCTGCTCACGACGATGCGCTCGTGCGTGCAGCTGCTCGAGCAGGCAGGGTGCGCCCGCATCGCCATCCCCTGCAACACGTCGCACTTCTTCTACGACCAGATCCAGGCGTTCACCGGCATCCCCGTCATCCACATGCCGCGCGAGGCCGTCCGGGAGACCGTGGTCATGGGCGGCGCCCGCCGCGTGGGAGTCATGGGGACGGACGGCACGGTCGCCTCGGGCGTGTACGCCCGCGAGTGCGAGGCACTGGGCGCGACGTGCGTCACTCCCCCCGCGGAGCTCCAGGCCAGCGTCATGTCCATCATCTACGACGACGTCAAGGCGGGACGGGACCCCGACCTCGACGCGTTCGACCGCGTGATCGAGTGGTTTCTGGACGAGGGCGCCTGCGACAGCGTGATCCTCGCCTGCACCGAGCTCTCCGTGGTCTCGCAGTGCCGCCGCCTTCCCGAGGCGGTGCGCGACGCCATGGACGTGCTCGTGCGCAAGTCGATCCTGCTCTCGGGGGCGCGCTACCGCGCCTAGCGCCGCCGCGCGTCGAGCTCGCCGGCGAGCTCGTCAAGCGTCACCCCGTAGCGCTCGAGCGCGACGAGCAGGTGGTAGACGAGGTCGGCGGCCTCGTAGCGGATATGGTCGTGGTCGCGGTCCTTGCAGGCCATGACAACCTCGGTCGCCTCCTCGGTGAGCTTCTTGAGCAGACCGTCCTCCTTGCCCTGGAGCAGCCGAGCCGTGTAGGATGCCTCCGGCGAGGCGTCGCGACGGCCGTGAATCACGGCCGCGAGGCCGGCAATGGTCTCCCCCAGGTTCCCGTCGACGACGTTCTCCGTACGCTCGCCCATCACACGTCTCCGTTCTTCTCGTCCGCCCCGTCGTCGAGCCCCCTGAAGAAGCAGCTCCGATTCCCCGTGTGGCACGCGGGGCCCGGCGAGTCCACCTCCACGAGCAGCGTATCGGCGTCGCAGTCCACGAGCACGCGCCGCACCCGCTGGACGTTTCCGCTGGTGGCTCCCTTGTTCCAGAGCTCCTGCCTGCTGCGGCTCCAGAACCACGTGGTCCCCGTCTCCAGGGTCAGGCGCAGCGACTCCGCGCTCATCCATGCCACCATGAGGACCTCGCCAGTGCCCTCCTGCTGAACCACCGCGGGAACGAGGCCGCGGTCGTCAAAGCGCACGTCGGAAATCGAGATCAGCTCCATGGTCCTCCCCTTCCCTTCCCGTGTCTCGGCGAACCATGCACACCCCGTGATTTTATGCCCTCGAGGGGCGGGTTCCGACGGGTGTGTATGGTCGCCCGCCCTAGAAGTCCAGGCGCACCGGGATGCCCTGGCTCGCCATGTACTCCTTGACCTGGCGGATCGTGAACGTGCCGAAGTGGAAGACGCTCGCCGCGAGCACGGCGTCGGCCTCGCCCTCCAGGATGCCCTCGGCGAAGTGCTCGAGCGTGCCCACGCCGCCGGACGCGATGACGGGGATGGGAACGGCGCGCGCCACCGCACGGGTGAGCGCGAGGTCGAAGCCGTCCTTGGTGCCGTCGCGGTCCATGCTCGTGAGCAGGATCTCGCCGGCGCCGCGGCGCGCGGCCTCCTCGGCCCAGGCCACGGCGTCGATGCCGGTGGCCTGCCGACCTCCGGCCAGGTAGACCTCCCAGCGGTCCTCGCGGCCCACGCGCTTGGCGTCGATCGCGCAGATAACGGCCTGCGAGCCGAAGGCCGTGGCCGCGGCGGTGATGAGGCTTGGGTCGCGCACGGCCGCGGAGTTGACCGAGACCTTGTCGGCGCCCGCCGCGATCATCGCGCGGCAGCCCGCGACGTCGCGGAAGCCGCCGCCCACCGTGTAGGGGATGCGGAGCTCGGCGGCAGCGCGGCTGGCCAGCTCGATCGTGGTGGCGCGGTCGTCCGAGGTGGCCGTGATGTCCAGGAACACGACCTCGTCGGCGCCCTCGCGGTCGTACGTGCGCGCCAGCTCCACGGGGTCGCCGGCGTCGCGCAGGTCCACGAAGTTGACGCCCTTCACCACACGGCCGTCGTGTACGTCCAGGCACGGAATGACGCGCTTGGTCAGCATAGGCCCCCCTCAGTCGAAAAGGCGGCGAGGGCGTCCTCGAGCGAGAAGGACCCCTCGTAGAGGGCGCGACCGGTGATGGCGCCCTCGATGACGTCCGGGCCGAGGGCCGAAAGCGCCCGCAGGTCGTCCAGGCTCGCGATGCCGCCCGAGGCGACCACCGGAAAGCCCGCCACCCCCGCGACGTGACGGTACGCCTCGGCGTCGATGCCGCAGCGCATCCCGTCGCGGGCCACGTCGGTGAAGACCAGGTGGCGATACCCCAGCTCGGCGAGGCGGGCGACGAGCTCGTCGGCGGAGAGCGACGCGCCCTCGCGCCAACCGTTCACGCGCACCTCCCCGGCTCGCGCGGCCACGTCGGCGACGACGAGCTCGCCGAACTCGCGGGCCGCCGCCTCGGCGAAGCCGGGGTCGCGCACGAGCGCAGTCCCAATCGCGATGCGCCGCACGCCCTGGCCCGCCAGGCGCTCCACCGCGGCCATCGAGCGCACGCCGCCCCCGGCGTCCACCGAGATGCCGTCCACGGCGCAGATCGCGCGGATCGCGGCGTCGTTGGCCGCGCGCGCGGCCTCGTCCTCCTCGAGCGTGGCAGAGAGGTCAACCACGTGGACCCAGCGCGCCCCGGCGTCGCGGAAGGACTCGGCCACCGCCGCCGGGTCGTCGGAGTAGACGTCCATGCGAGAGCGCTCGCCGTTCGCGAGTCGCACCACACGCCCGCCCACCAGGTCGATCGCCGGGAAGAGGATCATGCGGCACCCCCCGCCAGGCGCACGAAGCTGCGCAGGATCTGAAGGCCCACCGCCGAGCTCTTCTCGGGGTGGAACTGCACGCCGTAGGTGTTGGCGCCGTCCCAGGCCGCGGAGGCGAAGCTGCGGGCGTAGTGCGTGCGCGCGGCCACGAGCTCCGCCGGCACGTCGTCCGCGAGCGCATACGAGTGGGTGAAGTAGACGTGCGCGCCCTCCGCCACGTCCGCGAAGAGCGGGCAGGAGCGGCCGAGCGGCGTGAGGTCGAGCTGGTCCCAGCCCACGTGCGGCACCTTGAGCCGCGTGGACTCCAGGCGCGTGGCGGACCCCGCCATGACGCCCAGCCCCGCCGCCCACGAGCCGTCGTCCGTCTCGCTTCCGCGCTCGAAGAGCAGCTGGAGGCCCAGGCAGATGCCCAGGAACGGCACGCCGCGACCAAGTGCGGCGAGAAGGGCCTCGCGCTGGCCGCTCTCCCCCAGGTAGGCCGCCGCGTCGCCGAAGCTGCCCACTCCGGGGAGCACCAGCGCGTCGGCGGCGGCGATCGCCGCCGGGTCGTCCGTCACGACCGCCGTGCCGCCGGCCTCGACCAGCCCCCGCTCCACCGAGCGCAGGTTGCCCTTGTGGTAGTCGACGATGACGATCGGGCGCGCCGTCACAGCGAGCCCTTCGTGGAGGGCACGCCGTCGACGCGTGGGTCGCCCTCGACGGCCTCGCGCAGGGCGCGCGCCGCAGCCTTGAACGTTGCCTCGATGATGTGATGGGCGTTCTCGCCGGTGACGAGGCGCAGGTGCAGCGTGATGCCGGCCTCGCGAGCGAGCCCGACGAAGAACTCCTTCGCGAGCTCGGTGTCGAAGGCCCCCACCTTGGCGGGACCGATGGGCACGTCCCAGTAGAGCCCGCCACGGCCGGAGACGTCAACGGACGCCATGACGAGCGCCTCGTCGAGCGGCACCATCACGGAGCCGAAGCGGCGGATGCCGCGCTTGTCGCCGAGCGCCTCGCGCAGCGCCTGGCCGAGCACGATGCCCGTGTCCTCGACGGTGTGGTGGTCGTCCACCTCGGTGTCGCCCTTGGCGCGCACCGTGAGGTCCACGAGCGAGTGACGCGCGAGCGCGCAGAGCATGTGGTCGAAGAAGCCCACGCCCGTCTCGACGTCGGCGGCACCGGTGCCGTCCAGGTCCACGGAGATCCCGATGTCCGTCTCTGCGGTGGCGCGGACGACCTTGGCGGTCCTTGTCATGATTCCTCCCTTGTGAGCACCGAGAGCGCGTCGAGGAGGGCGTCGTTCTCCTCCCGCGTGCCCACGGTGAGCCTGAGACAGTCGTCGAGCCCCGGCGTGGAGCTGAAGTCGCGCACCAGGATCGAGTGCTCGTCGCGCAGCCGCTCCCACGTGCGGTGGGCGTTCGGCACGCGCACCAGCACGAAGTTGGCGGCAGACGGCCACACGCGCACGCCGGGCAGCGCGGAGAGGCCCGCGGCCAGCCGCTCCCGCTCGACCATGATGTTGGCCACGACGGGGGCGAGGAGCGCGCGGCGTCCCACGAAGGCGAGCGCGACCGCCTGTGCGAGCACGTCTACCGAGTATATCTGGCGCACGGCGCCGAGGGCGTCCACGACCTTGGGGTCCGCCACGAGATAGCCCACGCGCAGGCCCGCGAGGGCGAAGGCCTTGGAGAGCGTCCGCAGCACGATGAGGCGCGGGTTGCCCGGGACGAGCGGCGCGAGGCTCTCATCCTCGCCGGCGAACTCCACGTACGCCTCGTCCACGAGCACGAGCGCCTCGGTCTCCGCGAGCAGCCGCTCCACGAGCGCGCGGTCGACGAGGCCGCCCGTGGGGTTGTTCGGTGACGTGAGGATCACGAGGGCCGCGTCCGCCGCGACGGCGAGAAGACCCTCGGTGTCCACGGAGAAGTCCTCCGCGTCGCGCGGGACGACGACGACCGGCGTCTCGCACATCGCGGCGAAGTTGGCGTACTCGGCGAAGTCCGGCGGGCAGGTCACGACCGCGCGCCCGGGGCCGCCGAAGGCGAAGAGCAGGTTGAAGAGCAGCTCGTCCCCGCCGTTGCCCACGATCACGTGGGCGCGGTCCGTGCCGTGGCGCTCGGCCAGCGCGTCGCGCAGGGCGTTTGCCATGGGGTCGGGGTAGCGGTTGAGCGGCGTGGCGGGCACGGCCTCGCGCACGACCTCGGAGAGCTCCGCAGGCAGCGGGTGCGTGTTCTCGTTCGCGGAGAGGTTCACGCGCACGGGCGAGAAGCGCGGGTCGTAGGGCTCGAAGGTGCGCAGCGCGGGACGCAGGCGCGCCGTGGCGTCGAGGCACTTCTTTGCCATGGCTAGCCCCTCCGCTCGAAGCCGGGCAGCGGGACGCCGGCCGGCGCGGGCAGCGCCTCCGGCCAGGCAACGCGTGCCACGTCGCGGACGTCGACCTCGGCACCCTCCGCGGCGCGACGGCGCAGGCCGACGGAGAGGGCGTGGGCCCAGAGGCCCTCGGCCTGGGCGATGGTCTGCGTGGCGGGGGCGTCCGCGAGCAGCCCCTCGGGCGTGTAGCAGATCACGCTCGAGCGCTTCTGGAAGTCGTAGACGCCGAGCGGGTTGGCCCAGCGCGCGGTGCCGCCCGTGGGCAGCGTGTGGTTGGGGCCGGCCACGTAGTCGCCCAGGGGCTCGGAGCTCCAGGGGCCCACGAAGATCGCGCCCGCGTTGCGCACGCGGCCGAGGAGCCCGAGCGCGTCCGCGCAGTGGAGCTCCAGGTGCTCGGGCGCGATCACGTTGATCGCGTCCACGGCGGCGTCGAGCGTGTCGCAGACCACGACCACGCCGCGGTCGTCCAGGCTCGCTCGGGTGATCTCCTCGCGCGGGCTCTGGGAGACGAGCAGCTCTACGGCCGCCTCGACGCGCTCGGCGAGCGCGGCGTAGCAGGTCACGAGGTAGCAGCTCGCCATCGGGTCGTGCTCGGCCTGGGCCATGAGGTCGGCGGCGACCACCTCGGGCGCGGCCGCGAGGTCCGCGAGCACGCAGACCTCGGAGGGGCCGGCCACCATGTCGATGCCCACGTCGCCGGAGACGTAGCGCTTGGCGGCGGCCACGTAGGCGTTGCCCGGCCCCACGATCTTCTCGACCGCCGGGATGGACTCGGTACCGTAGGCCACTGCTCCGATCGCCTGGGCGCCGCCCACGGCGTAGACCTCGTCCACGCCCGCGAGCGCAGCGGCGGCGAGCGTGTAGGCGGAGAGCGTGCCGTCCGCCTGCGGCGGCGTGACCATGACCACGCGCTCCACGCCGGCGACCTTGGCAGGGATGGTGTCCATGAGGACCGTGGAGGGGTACTGCGCGCGGCCACCGGGCACGTAGACCGCGGCTGAGGCAACGGGCGTCACCTTCACGCCGAGCATCGTGCCGTCCGCGCGGGTGGTGAACCAGGACTGCTCGCGCTCGCGCTCGTGGAAGTCGCGGATCTGGTCGCGCGCCTGGGTGAGCGCGGCCAGAAACTCGGGCGGCACGAGGTCGAGCGCCCCGCGCACGAGCTCGTCCGGCACGCGGAAGTCCCGCGGGCACGCGCCGTCGAAGCGCAGGCAAAAGTCGCGCACCGCGGCGTCCCCGCGCTCGCGCACGTCGTCGACGATCTTCTCGGCCGCCGCCATGACCTCGGCGGGAAGGACCCCCGAGCGGTTGAGGTCAGCCTGCGTGAGGCGGGCTCCCCCTTCGAGCGTTACCGTCCTCATGACGCACTCCCCTTCCCGACCTCGGCGAGACGAGCCGCGAGGTCGCGAATCCTCCTGTCGCAGCGATACGCCGCAGGCCCCGCGAAGAAGCGCGCCGAGCACTCCATGATCTGGTCGACGACCACGAGGTCGTTCTCGGCGAGGGTGGTGCCGGTGGCGGTGATGTCCACGATGCGGTCCGTCATGCCCACGATCGGGCCCAGCTCGATGTTGCCGTGCAGCGTGACGATGTCCACCTGCTGGCCGATGGAGTCGTAGTAGCGCTGCGTGATGCGCGGGTACTTGGTGGCCACGCGCACCGTGCCGCGCCAGGCGTAGGCGCGCTCGGCCTCGCCCGCGCGGTCTGCCGGCTCCGCCACGACGAAGCGGCACGCCCCGTAGCCCATGTCCACGAGCTGCAGCAGGTCGAGGTCCGCCTCCACGAGCGAGTCCGTGCCGCAGAAGCCGCAGTCGGCGCCGCCGTGACCCACGAAGGCCGGGGCGTCCTGGGCGCGCACGATCACGTACTCGACGTCACCCTCGCGCACCACGAGGCGGCGCCCGGGGTTCTCCAGCTCTGCCGTGGGAAGCCCCGCCGCGGCGAGCACGCGCACCGTGTCCTTGAAGAGCGACCCCTTGGGCACCGCCACGCGCAGCGGACGCTCCGCCAGGCGCACGCCCGGCGTCACCACGCCGGACTCGCCCGGCTCGCCGAGCACTTCCTGCAGGCGCTCGAGCGAGAGCGCGAATCCGCAGGCCACGAGGTCCGGCCGACCGTAGTTGGCGAGGACCGCGTCGTAGCGTCCGCCCGAGGCGAGGCTCGCGGCGATGCCCTCGGCGTAGCCCTTGAAGATGATGCCGGTGTAGTAGTCGAACGAGTTGATGATCGAGAAGTCAAAGGAGACGCGGCCGGCCTCGAAGAGGTCGGCGAGCTCCTCAGCGAGCGCGGAGAGCTCGGCTGTGCCGCGCCGCGTCTCGGGCACGCCCGCGTCGGCGAGAAGCCCGTCGAGCCGTGCGATCACGTCGACGCCGCCGCCCATGCGGCAGGCCTCGGAGAGGGCGCGCGCGGCGGCGGGTGCGAGGTTCTTCTCGGCACCCAGCACCTCGTCGAGCGTGACGAGGTCCGAGTCGTGGACCAGCGTGCGCACGCGCTCGGAGAAGGCCGCGCTCGGCGAGCAGGCATCGAGCAGCGCCGTCACGGGCACCGGGGAGCCGAAGACGATGCGCCAGGCCGGCACCTCCAGCCGCTCGAGGGTCTCCGCGAGCAGGCGCACGACCTCGGCCTCCGACGCGATGCCGTCACGGGCCACGAGCTCGACGCCGAGCTGCGTGAACTGGCGCGGCTGGCCGCGCAGCGACGGCTCCTCGCGGACCACCGGGGCGCTGTAGCGCAGGCGGACGGGCAGGTCGGCCTCGCCCATGCGGCCGGCGACGAGACGCGCCGCCGGCAGCGTGAGGTCGGGTCGCAGCGTGAGGAGGGTCTGGTCGGTGTCGAAGAGCTGGAAGGCGCTGTCCTTTATCCGGCCGCCCCGCTCGAGCGCGGACCGCTCCTCCAGAAGCGGCGTCTCCACCGGGAGGTAGCCGTGCTCCGAGAAGCACCCGCGCACCACGTCCTTGATGCGCTCGCGGGCGAGCGCCTCCCTCGGGAGGATGTCCCTGAAGCCACGGGGCGTTGCTGCCGTCACGTCCGTTCCCTTCCTTCCGCGTCCCTCGCGTTCCGTGCCCCATCACTTTATCACACTAAAGCGCTCGCGCAAGGACCGTCCGGTTTGTTCGCGATCGCACGCCGTCGTCGCCGTCTCCGCGCGGGGCGGGCCGGCGGGGGCCTCCCGCGGGCGAGAAGGACCCTCTCGCCGACAAACGATCGAACCATCCCGGCCGTACGGAGGTCGCGAGCTGCGACGTCAGACTGCCGTCAGCCACGCGTCGGACAGCCGTCAGGGACGCCCTGCTACGCTGGCGCCCCCACATCCGAGAGAAGGGAGCAAGCATGGCACTGAGCTGGGAAGAGGCGCGGGTGATCGTGACCTGTCGCGACCTGCGCGAGCTCGGGGAGGTGGCGAGCGACGCGATCGTCGTCACGCTCACGCCCGACGAGGCGCGCCAGGCCGAGTCGGCCGAGGCGGTCCGTAACCTCGTGCTCGACCGCACGATTGAGCGGCGTCGCCAGACGCTGAACGAGGTCTACGAGCTCGGGACCTCCCTGCCCGAGCCCACGTTCGAGGGGGAGGACCTCGACGACGACGCGGCCGCCGCGGAGCGCGAGCTCCTGAAGAGCCTGCTCGAGCTCGAGGCGGAGCGCGGCGAGAGGGACGATGAGGACGACTGGGCGGGCTCGACGCTCGACCCCGTCGAGCACGGCCTCATGCTCGGTGGCGCCGCTGGCTCGGGCGTGCGCATCTTCATCGGCCGCGTGGAGGAGCTCGTGGTGAACAACTGAGCGGCGCGGCGGGCGGCGGTGACTCGCCGCCCGCCTAACTGCTTCTTGGCCTCCCCCTAGTTTTGTATAACGTTTCGTTTAACGGAAGGTGCGCCGTGAGGAAGGGCCTCATCCGGATCCATGAACGCATCCCCCGCCGACATCCGGAACTCTCGGCGACCGGCGTGCTGAAAGCATGGAGCAGCGCCTTCGTCGTCGCCGAGCGCGTCGGCGACGACCTGCCCCATCCCACGCTCGTCGCCCTTGGGCATGACGGGCGGGGAAGGGCTCTGGAGTTGATGGGAACCGTTCTGGAGGATGGGTCCGTCCTCGTTTTCCACGCCCAGACCCCTCCAGCGAAGTGCCCGAGCCGGCGGTACGCGCCTTTGACGAGAAGGCCACCCGGAACGGGCAGACGCGCTCACAACGGCTGCGCCAGCTCATCGAGCGTGACCTCAACGAGGACGACGCCTAGCCCCGCACAATGTCGGCGAGGGTCGCCTCGCAGAAGCGGACGAGGTCGTCGGGGGCAAGCGTGAGGCTCACGCCGCGCCGGCCACCCGAGACGTGGATCTCGTCGAAGAGCTGGGCCGTCTCGTCGACCAGCGTGGGAAAGCGCCTCTTCATGCCGATGGGCGAGCAGCCGCCGCGAACGTAGCCGGTGACCGACTCGAGGTCGCGCACGTGCATCAGGCTGAGGCTCTTCTCGCCCGCCGCCGCGGCGGCCTTCTTGAGGTCCAGCTCGTCGGCGACGGGGATGCAGCAGACCACGTGCTCCCCCGCCGCTGTCACGCACACGAGCGTCTTGAAGCTCGCCGCCGGGTCCTCGCCGAGCATCCGGGCGATGTGGAGACCGAGCTCGCTCGACGTGTCCGTCTCGTCGACCTCGTAGGTCTCGTAGGCGAAGGGCACGCCCGCGGCCTCGAGCTCGCGCATGGCGTTGGTCTTCTGGAACCTCTCACGACGCGCCATGCGCCTACGCCCCCGCCTGACGGGCGCGGTCGCGGGCGAGGATCTCGCGCAGGAACTGCCCCGTGTAGCTCTCCGGCACCTCCGCGACCTGCTCGGGCGTGCCGTAGGCCACGACCGTGCCGCCCCCGTCGCCGCCCTCGGGGCCCATGTCGAGCACGCGGTCCGCCATCTTGATGACGTCGAGGTTGTGCTCGATCACGAGCACCGTGTTGCCGGCGTCCACGAGCTTCTCGAGCACCTCGACCAGCTGGCGCACGTCCTCGAAGTGCAGGCCCGTGGTGGGCTCGTCCAGGATGTAGAAGGTCTTGCCCGTCTG
>JAUNEG010000013.1 GCA_030525685.1 Atopobiaceae bacterium
CCGCGAAGTGGCCGCGGCGCGGGAAGAGCTCCGCCGCGCGCGGGAAGAGCGCGGAACAGGTGGCCATGAAGTAGTCGTCGGTCATCGAGGAGATGAAGTCCACCACGGTGCGGTCGAGGTCGCTCTCCCAGTCGTAGCTACGGCCGTAGAACGCTTGGCGCCGCTCGAGCGGCCCCACGTGGTGCGCAAAGATCGCCGCGCGCTCGTCCCCTGAGCGCAGCGCCTCGAGCTCGTGGTCGTAGAGCGCCGAGAAGAGCTCGGCGATCTCGTGTGAGAAGTCCCCGTTGACCTCGCCCGCGCCATAGATCTTCTCGTAGTTCTCGCGCTTGGCGCGGCGCATCTCGGCAAAGCCCTCCTCGGAGAGCGCGATGTGATCCTCGCCCACGCTGTTCTCCACGACGTCCGCCACAAAGGCGGCGAGCGCCCAGGCGTTGTAGCCGCCGCCCAGGCCGTCGTCAAAGGTCCCCTCGTCGGCAAGGCCCGCCGTGATCGCGTCCTGGCGGTCTTTGCCCACGTAGGCGATGATGTCAGAGACGCGCACCACGCAGCCCTCGAGCGTCATGGGACGCAGGTGAGAGATCGTCTCGGCGCCGCGCTCCCAGCAGCAGGCCACCACGCGCTCGAAGGTGTCGAACTCCGCCAGACCGCTCGTCTCAAAGCGCTGGAGCTCAAACTCCCCGTTGTGGCAGAGTGCGCCATCGAGCACCTGCAGGCTCACGTTGCGCCCGGCGAGCTCGTCCATGACGCGCACGCTCTGGACGTTGTGGAAGAACCAGCGGCCCGTGCGCTCATGATAGGCGTCGGAGAGGAAGCGCTCGCCGGCGTGGCCGAAGGGCGTGTGACCCAGGTCGTGACCCAGGGCGATCGCCTCGATGAGGTCCAGGTTGAGGCCGAGCGCGCGGCCGATGTCACGAGCCACCCGTGCCACGAGCTGCACGTGCAGGCCACGACGGCAGAGGTCGTCGTCGGCGCGGAACGAGAAGACCTGCGTCTTTCCCGCCAGGCGATTGTAGGCCGGGAGGTGCATGACCTTCTCGGCGTCGCGCACGAAGGCGGGGCGCAGCGCGGTGTCACGGTCGCGCTCGCAGGGGTCGCGGCGGATGGCTGAGACGTCTCGGCAGGCAAACGGCGAGAGGCTTCCGGAGGCCAGGCGCTCGGCAACCAGGGCCGAGGCGCGCTCGGAGAGCCGCCCGGTGAGGCCGGGCGCGAGCCTGTTCTGGGGTATCGACATGCTAGTCCCTGACGACGAGGCAGCCCATGGTGGCTTGGTTGGGCCACGGGCCGTGGCTGCCCTCGTAGCCGCCGCGCGCGTAGACGCCACCAAACTGACCGCGGAAGAGGTACAGGCCGAGGATGTTCTCGACCTCCACGGTCTCGCCGGCGCGGCTCTCGTCCTCGCCGACGGCCGGCGCGCCCAGAACCGCGGGCGAGCGATAGGCGCTCGGACGCTCCTGGATCACGCCGCCCTCCTCGGCGCAGGCGAGAAGGACGCGCCACCAGTCGTCGCGGTCGTCGTAGGAGTCTCCGGCAACTGCCTCGTTGGCACGATAGGCTCCCATCGGGCGGGCAAGCCAGCGGCCGGGCTCGGCGAGATAGGGCGTGAGGTCGCTCTCTCGCGTGAGCAGGTGCGTCTCGGGCACGTGCGCACGGACGAAGGCAAGCTCCTCGTGGTCGAGCACGTCCTCGACGGCGTCGGAGGAGAGCACGGCGAGAAGCGCGTTTGTGGAGACGGGCCACGTCCTGAAGCCGCCGACCACGCAGGCGAGGCCGCGGCGGGCGGCCTCGACGAGCGCCTCGGCTCCGGCACAGGGCTTCTCGAGCATCTCGGAGAGGAGCGCGCGACGGTAGACGCAGCCGATGGGGCCCTGGGAGTCGACGAGGCGACGGTGGCCGCCGGCCTCCTCGATGCGCAGGTCGCGGATGTCAACGAAGCGCGCGAAGACGCCCTCGTCGGCGAGGCGCTCGATGATGTCCGAGAACTCGCTCGCGGAGGCGGACTCGGGATAGTCCACGATGCCCACGGCGGGGCGCTCCGGGTGACGCGTGTCGGTGTCGGCGTTTGCCCAGGACATATAGGTCTCGCGCAGGGCGTCGATGACGCCGCCGGTGACGTCGAAGGTCTCCACCTCGGGGTGGAGCTCGGCAAAGCGACGGTAGGTCTCGGTCAGCTGGGCGGCGCGCGTGACCTCGACGGAGGCCGTCATGCCGAGCGAGCTGTCCGTGGCAGCGCCCACCACGGTGAAGTCGCCCGTCTCCTCGTCGAAGAGCACGTCGATGCGTGCGAAGGGGATGAGCTGTTCGTAGCCGGTGGGGAGGAGCGAGAGGGCCTCGGCCTCCTCGGGGAGGCAGAAGCGGGCGCGGAAGTCCTTGTCGCTCAGGAAGCGCGCCGTGACGCGCTCGAGAACGCGACCCATCGTCTCGGCGGCGTCGCGCAGGATGCCCAGTTCGGCGCTGCAGAGGATCTTAGGGGTGACGGACCAGGTGGGGGTTCCCTCCCGGTTGGCAACGGGATGGGCAGAGGCAAGGTAGGACGCGGCGATCTCTCGACCCTCCACGTCTCCGCCAAGGTCGCGCATGATGCCGAGATACTCGTCCTCGAGCGCGCGACCATGAAGATTGCTCATGGGTTCCTCGATTCGTATTGGTGCCGCAGGGCGGCAGGTAACGAGACAATTTTACGTTTTACCCATCGGCGAGGCAAAAACCAGCGACTTTGAAGCCGAGATTTATGGTTCTTCGATGAAGCGACGAGGGGCTTTTGCGGGAACGCCGAGCGATGCGCAGGTTGTGCGCACGCTTCATAGTTTGATGCTCTTCTCGCCAGGGCGTTTACCTGGGGCTATGCGGTTCGCTGCCTTTTATCAACATCTTAATTGTGCGCACAACCTGCGAGAGAGTGCGCACAACCTTCCAGAGACTGGGCTTGGGAGCCGGCCTAGCTGCAGAGCGGGGGCGAGAAGAGCCTCAGCGCCGAGAGCGCCGAGACCTGCGGCCCTTCGAGGAGGGGTGCTTCTTGCGCTCGCTCTTTTTTGGACGGGACTTGGGAGCGGCGGGACGAGGTGCCGCAGTAGGCGCGCGCTCCTCGGTCTCCGGCTCGGCGGGCGCGGCGGGCTCCCCCGTCGTCTTGGGCGCCTCCGGCTCCTCGGGCGTCTCCCGCTCAGCCGATCGCCCCGACTCTTCCCGCTCCTCCGGCTGCGCCTCAACGTCCTTCTCGCCAACCAGACCCATGACGGCATACAGGCGCCCCGCGATCATCTCCTGGCCACGCGGGCCCGGGTGGTCGGAGCCGTCCGCCAGAAGCTCACCGAGGCGGTCCCCGTCGAGCAGGGTCGAGGCGTCCACGAGCGTCATGGAGGGGTGCCTTCCAGCCGCATCCGAGATGATGTCGTCCACCTCGGCAAAGCAGCTCCTCGGGTGCGTGGGGTAGACGTCCTCGGTGTGGGGCGGGACGCCGAGCACCCACGTGGGCGTCTCCGGCCAGGCGGAGGCGACCTCCGAGAGATAGGCGCGCACGTCGCGGCCTATCGCCGAGGCCGCGCACGGCTCGTATCGATAGTTCTCGCCAAGCTCCACAACGATCGCCGCGGGGTCGAGTTCCTCCATGCCCCAGAGCGAGCCCGGCTGGAACACCTGGCCGCCAACGCCCTGGTTGACGAGGTCGAGACCAGCCCTCCTTGCGAGAAGCGCCGGCCAGGTGGCGGCGGGCTGATCCGCCACGAACCCCTGTGCTATGGAGTCTCCGAGCACGAGAAGGGTCCTTCGCTCGGCAATGGGGCCGAGGTGGCCGCCGTCGAAGAAGACGTCGCGAACCGCGCAGGTCGTGAGACAGGGAAGCCACACGCGCACGCGCCTGCGGCGACCCATCCCCGGCAGGGCGACGGGGTCGGCGGGGTCTGCACCCGGCTCCGAAAGGTCAATCTCCACGAGGTGGCGGTCATCCGGGCGCACCGCCACGGGCGGGAGGTCGTCGATCTCCACGGACACCACGCCCGGGTCAGGAGCGGACCCCGAATGGCGCTCCACGTCTCGCAGCGTCGAGACGGTACCGCGTGGGACGGCCCCCGGGGCGACCTCGACGCTCACGTGAGAGGCATCGGTCTCAAACTCGAGGCAGACTCCGGCCGTGCACGCGGCCATGCGCTTGTAGAGGCCGGGATGCCAGGCGCGCACGCTGCCGAGCGCCCGCAGCTGGGCGGTCGTGAAGCGCACGGGGCGCACCCAGCCCTCGCTCTCGGGAGCGCATCCCACGCAGCCGTGGAGCAGGTCTGCCGCACGCGACGTTGTAGACAAAGCCATGGAGTACCCCGCTCTTGACGGATAGCTTCCCACCCATTGTCACACATGTGACACGTCAGGCGTCCGCTCAACCCAGGAGCGCGTCTTCGTTTGGGTTTCCGTGGCTCACTCGCCCTCGAGCACGGGCTCGTAGAACTCCTCGCCGTCCTCGAGCCTCACCATGAGCACCTGGCCAAAGCCGACACCGCCGGCGGCGCCGCAGTCGATGTCCCAGCGGTCGCGCTCCTCCCCCACGCGAACCATGCGCGCGAGACCATCGTCGGAGACGGGAGGGCGGTCGAGGGAGAACGCCATGTTCTCGAGGTAGGGCGTGGGCGTGTGCCCGGCGATCACGATGGGGCCGGAGCCGTCGGCCGCGAGGCCCTTCTCGGCACCCCAGAACTCCTCGCGAATCCACGTGAGGTCTTCGGGCTCCTGGGCGAGGAGATATGCCTGTGCCCCCTCCTCGTCCCAGACCTCCGGAACCGGGGCGTCCAGGCGCACACCGGCGTGAGCCATGAGGAACAGCTGCTCGCCCACGCGCGCAAACGCCGAGCGCGGAAGCTCTGCCACCCAGTTGAGGAGGTCGTTGGCCTCGTCCACGTCTAGGGCCTCGAGCCCGTCGGAGGTGGACGCTCCCCCGTTGATCGCCCAGTTCATCGATGCGAGGGGGTCGTCACGGTTATCTATGCACGAGAGCATGAGGTCCTCGTGGTTCCCCATCAGGGCAACCGCACCCGGGAGCGCGCGCACCAGCTGGAGCACGCCCACGGGGTCGGGGCCGCGGTCGATCATGTCGCCCAGGCAGATGATCCGGTCGTCATCGGAGGGCGAGACGCGCATGAGCACGCGCTCGAGCGTCGCACGATGACCGTGCACGTCGGAGAAGACATACGTGGACATGGACGCAACCTCCTCGAAAAGCTCCCCGGGGCCCATCCGCTCAACCAGACTAGCACCTCGCGACGCCCGTGTCTGCGCCGGAAACGCCGGACGGGTGCCTTTGCCCTAGCGGCGCCTGCCCCGACGCCGTCCACGAGCCGTGCGCAGGCGCCATGCGGGAGACGACCCAACGTCCACCACATGCGCAGGGAGGTGCCCCTCCCCCGCCTCGCGGACCTCGGCGACGATTCTTGCCATCGTAGCGTCAAATCGCTCGCGCTTGAGCTGGCACTCCCAGACAACGAGCACCGTCCACCCAGCCTCCATCAGAAGCCGTACGTTGCGCTCGTCGCGGGCACGGTTGCGCGCGAACTTCTCCTCCCAGAACTCTGGGTGCGTCTTGGGGCGAGAAGGACCGCAGAACGGGCACCTATGCCAGAAGCACCCATTGATCTGAATCGCCACGCGCCTGCCCGGAAAGCAGACGTCGGGCTTGCCGGGCGCCTTCTTCCAGTGGAGGCGGTAGCCGGTGAGGCCCGCCTCCCTGAGCGCAGACCTGACCCTGAGCTCGGGTCCCGTGTTCTTGGACCGGTTGGCTTGCATAACGTGGCGCGTCGCCTCGGAGGACGCCGCGGGAACGCCCGAACGAGCTACCACGCGACCTTCTCCCCAGGCTCCGTGGGATTGCCCTCAAAGTTGAGGTCCGCCGTGAGCTCGCGCGAGGCGGCGAGGTCAAAGTCGGGCGAGAAGAGCTCGTCGACGGTCGGCAGCACGCGAGCGCGGGCGGCGTCGTAGAGGTCCCAGAAGCTCGCGGTGCTCTTCTCGTGCGTGAAGGGATTCTCCCACGGCCGGTGGTCGCGGTTGTCGAAGTCGGAGGTGTCCTCGGGACGCGCGCGGTGCGACATGGAGCGAACGAGCGAGAAGGGCTCGCGGGTCACCAGGCGCTCGACGGTGCCCAGGAGGTCGCGCTTGCGGCCTGACGGGGAATCGAAGACGCGCTGCACCAGGCGAAACTCCCGCACCGCCGTGGAGAAGGTCCTCGGGTCGATCGCGCGCTCGAAGATCCAGAGCGCCGCGTAGAAATAGAGCTTGTCGATGGCGGCGAGGGTGGCGCGCGAGGCGGCAAGCGTGCGCTCGTGCGGACGCCAGCGCTCGACGGTGCGACCGGTCAGCGCGTAGAGGGCCATCTCGTCGAAGTCGCGCTCGATCTCGGCGTGGACGCGGGAGCGGGCGGACTCGTCCAGCCCCGGGACGCCCGCGGAGCAGATGCCGTTCTGCCAGAAGTAGACGAAGGGGTGGATCGTGGAGTCGAGCAGCCAGTGGCAGGCGAAGCCGGCGACGTAGGCGCGGGCGATCTGGCGCTCGCGGCCCTCCAGGCGCAGCGCCGCCTCGCGCATGGCGAGAAGGACCTCGGCGGGCGCGCTCGCGTGCAGGGCGTTGCCGAGCGGGGACCACTTGTGCATGAGCGGGTCGATCGTGAGGTAGAAGAGCGGGTCCGGGCCCTGGTTGCCCAGGAGGAACGCGTCCCGCTCGGCAGGCGTGCGCAGGTTCAGGAGGCTGGTCGCGTCCTCGAGGACGCCGCGGCCAAAGAGATCGTGCGTGAGAATAGCAGGCATGGGGGCCCCTTCGTCGTCGCCTGTGTCGATTATGCCCCATTCGGCAGGGCGTCGTTCTTCTCGCCGCCCTCTCACCGCCGTTACGCACTTCTTACGCGCCGCGCGTCCCCAACTCGCCTAACATAGAGGCGTTGTGGCGTCGCAGGAAAGGAAGCACATGGCGCATCAGAAGATGACCAAGGCCGAGAAGAGCTGGATCGTCTACGACGTGGGCAACTCCGCGCTCGTCCTTCTCGCCACGAGCGTGATCCCGATCTACTTCTCCTCGCTCTCCGCCGACGGCGAGGTCGTGGTGGCCTGGAGCTACGCCGAGACGGTGGCGTCGCTGATCATCGCGCTGCTCATGCCCGTGCTGGGCTCCATCGCGGACATGCAGGGCATGAAGAAGAAGTTCATCGTGGGCTGCGTGGGCACGGGCGTCGTGGCCACGGTTGCGCTGGGCTTCGTGACCACGGCGCTCGCGTTCCTCGTGATCTACGTGATCTCCTCCGTGGCGCTCAACTCGTCGATGGTCTTCTACGACGCGCTCTTGGTGGACACCACCACCGACGAGCGCATGGACGAGATCTCGTCGGCGGGCTACGCCTGGGGCTACATCGGCAGCTGCGTGCCCTTCATCGCGTGCCTGGGCGTGGTCCTGGGCTATAAGGCCCTGGGCATCACGATGCAGACCGCCATGCAGATCGCGTTCATCATCACCGGCGTCTGGTGGGCCGCCTTCACGGTGCCCCTGCTCAAGAACGTGCAGCAGCTCCACTTCAAGCCGCGCGCCCCGCACGCCGTGAGCCGCGCCGTCCGCGGCCTGACCGGCACGCTGCGCGAGATCTGGGCGAACCAGGCGATCCGCTACTACATGATCGCGTACTTCTTCTACATCGACGGCGTACACACCATCATCAAGCTCTCCACGAGCTACGGCACCGAGCTGGGGATCGACTCCACGCAGCTCGTGCTGGCGCTTCTCGTCACGCAGTTCGTGGCATTCCCGAGCGCCATCATCTACGGGCGCCTCTCGTCCAGATACGGCACGCGCCGCATGCTGCTGATCGCGATCGCGGCCTACTTTGGCATCACGCTCTTTGCCGCCTTCTTCCTGCGCTCCGCCACGGAGTTCTGGCTCCTGGCGGTGCTCGTGGGCATGTTCCAGGGCGGCATCCAGGCGCTCAGCCGCTCCGAGTTTGGCAAGCTCTGCCCCAAGGAACGTGCCAATGAGTACTTTGGCTTCTTCGACATCTTTGGCAAGTACGCCGCAATTCTCGGCACGTTCCTGGTGGGTACATTCACCGCGCTCACCGGCAACTCCAGCCTGGGCGTGCTCTCGATTGCCGTGCTCTTCGTGGCGGGGTTTGCCACGATGCTGCGCGTACCCGAGCGCGCGGAGGCGTAGGCGCTCTTCTCGCCAAGCTCTTGTTGTCAAGCTCTTGTCGCACCTCTATCAAGAACCCCGACCCACGCATGCCGAGAAGGACGCGTGGGTCGGGGTTCTTGTCCAAACGGACAGAAAAGCCGCGCGGGATTCTTGGCTAGACCAGCCGAGAAGAACGACGGGCCGACGCCCTACGCCAGGCGGTTGATGAGGGCCTCGAGGCGGTCACAGGCCTCGTCGACCTCCTCGACCGTAATCGCGAGCGGCGGCAGGAAGCGCAGGATGGAGTCTCCGACGTGGTTCATGACCAGGCCCTCAGCGAGGCCCTCCCCCACGACCTGTGTGGCGATGGGCACGTCGAGCTGCGCGCCGCGCATGAGGCCGTGGCCGCGGACCTCGCTCACGTGCGGCATTGCCGTGAGACGGTGACGCAGGTGGCGCCCGACGGAGAGCACGTGCTCGCCCGTCTCGCCCTCCTCGAGCGCGTTCAAGCAGGCAAGACCCACCGCACAGGCAAGCGGGTTGCCGCCGAAGGTGGAGCCGTGGTCTCCGGGCTGCAGCAGGTCGGCCACCTCGGCGCGAGCGGCGACGGCGCCCATGGGGAAGCCGTCTGCGATGCCCTTGGCCATGGCCACCACGTCCGGCTCGATGCCGGAGCGCTGGAAGCAGAACGGCGAGCCGCAGCGGTAGAAGCCCGTCTGGACCTCGTCGATGATCAGCAGGAGGCCCTTCTCGGTGCAGAGCTCGCGCACGTCACGCAGGTAGTCGTAGTTGGCGTTCCAGACGCCGCCCTCGCCCTGGACGCACTCGAGCATAATGGCGCAGATGCCGCCGCGCTCCACGCGCTCGCGCAGGGTGTAGATGTCGTTCAGCGGCACCGAGACAAAGCCCTCGGGCAGCGGGCGGAAGCTCTTGTGGAACTTGCCCTGGCCGGTGGCGGCGAGCGTTGCCAGCGTGCGACCGTGGAAGCTCTTGCGCGCGGTCACGATCGTGCTGGCACCATCGAGGTTTAACTCGCCCCAGCGGCGCGCCAGCTTGATGGCGCCCTCGTTGGCCTCGGCGCCGGAGTTGGCAAAGAAGGTCTTCCAGCGCGTGCCAGTGGAGCCCATCTCGTGGCCGCCCTCGTCGGTCGTGGTGGAGAGCAGGGCCGAGAGCATCGAGGCGAGCTCGCCGCGGTTCTCGGCATAGAAGTAGTTGCCCGTCTGCCAGATCTTGCCGGCCTGCTCGCGCAGGGCCTCGACCACGGCGGGGTGTGCGTGCCCCAGACTCGCGCAGCCGATGCCACCGAGAAGGTCGATGTACTCGCGACCAGAGGCATCGACGAGCGTGGCGCCATGCCCGCTCACAAACTCGACGGGCAGGCGCCCGTAGGTGTGCATCACAAAGGTGTCGTCGAGGCGCTTCTCCTCGGCATTGACGGCGATGAGCTGGTCGTTCTTCTCGTCTTCGGACATGGGTGTCTCTCCCTTCGCCTGGGCGAGCCACGCGGGGATGCGCGGCTAGTCTCTGGTGAACATGGTACCGCAGCCTGCGTCGGTGAAGATCTCCAGAAGCAGCGAGTGCGGGAAGGTTCCGTTGAGGATGACCACCTCGGAGACGCCCCCGTCGAGCGCCTCCGCGATCGAGCGGATCTTGGGCAGCATGCCGCCGTCCAGCTCGCCGGAGTCCAGCAGCATGTGGGTCTCGTCGCGCGTGAGGGTCTGGATGAGGGTGTCCTCGTCGTTGACGTCTCCGTAGAGGCCGTCGACGTCGGTCAGGTAGATGAGCTTGTCGACGCCCAGGGCCTCGGCGATCTTGCCGGCGGCCACGTCCGCGTTGATGTTGAAGAAGCCGTCCGCGGCGCAGCCCACCGTGGCGACCACGGGGATGTAGCCGTCCTCGAGGATGGTCTCGATGAGGCTCGGATCCACCTCGCGGATGCGGCCCACGCGGCCGAGCTCGGGGTCGATCTGCTCGGCCTTGAGGGTCTTGCCGTCGGCGCCGGAGATGCCCACGGCGTTGTGCCCGTACTCGTTGAGCGCCCAGACGAGATCCTGGTTGACCTTGCCCACGAGCACCTCGCGCACGGCCTCCATCGTGGCGTCGTCGGTCACGCGCAGGCCGCCCTTGAACTGCACGGGCAGGTCGAGCGCCTTGACGTGCGCGCTGATGGCCTTGCCGCCGCCGTGAACGAGCACGATGCGAATGCCCAGCAGCTTGAGCATCTCGATGTCGGCAACCACCTGGCGGCAGAGCTCGGGGTTCTCCATGGCCGAGCCGCCGTACTTGATCACGAAGGTCTTGCCCGCGCTGCGGTGGATCCACGGCAGGGCCTCGTTCAGGACGTCGACCTTCGAGGCCGCCGCCTCCCTCTCCTGCTTGTCGCGCTGCTTCATGGCTGCTCCTTACCTACGCTGGCGAGAAGAACGATGAGGTCGTCCGGGCTGCGGAGGGCGCGGGGAGTGTCCGGCGCTCAGACAGCTTCGCCGCAAAGAGCGCGGCTGCAGAACTCGCGGCGGACGTTCCCCGCGCCCTCCGCGACCCTGCCGGCTACGTGCGGTAGTCGCCGTTAATCGTAACGTAGTCGTGGGTGAGGTCGCAGGTCCAGACGCGCGTGGACGCCTCGCCCATCCCCAGGCTGACGGTGATGGTGACCTCCGGCTCCTCGAAGCGCCGGAGCATGTCGTCCTCGTCCATGGGCACGGTGAGGCCGGCGCGGCACACGGGAACGCCGAGGAAGTCGATGTCCACGCGGTCCTGGTCGAAGGGCACGCCGCACTTGCCGGCGGCCGCCGCCACGCGGCCCCAGTTGGCGTCGTGGCCGAAGATCGCGGTCTTGACCAGGGGCGAGTTGGCGATCGCGCGGGCGACGACGTCCGCGTCGGAGGCGCTCGCGGCGCCCGTGACGGTCACGGTGACGAGCTTCGTGGAGCCCTCCCCGTCCGCGGCGATCTTGCGCGCGAGGTCGACGCACGCGGCGCGGACCGCCGCCGCCACGGCGGGGTATGCCGGGTGCGAGCAGTCGATCTTCTCGCCCCCGGCGGCACCGGTGGCGAGCAGGAACGCCGAGTCGTTGGTGGAGGTGTCGGAGTCCACCGTCACCTTGTTGAACGAGACGCCCACGGCGGAGCGCAGGGCCTCGCGGGCCGCGTCGGCCGTGAGCGGGGCGTCCGTCGCCAGGACGGCGAGCATCGTCGCCATGTTTGGCTGGATCATGCCCGAGCCCTTGACGAAGCCGCCCACGTGCACGGTCACGGTGCCGCCGTCGGCCTGCGGGACCTCGCCGGCGAGCGAGACCTCCTTCGGCACGGTGTCCGTGGTCATGACGGCGCAGGCCGCGTCGTGCGCGCCCGCGGAGGTCGGCGCGAGGGCGGCGACGCACGCGGGCACGCCGGCGTCGTAGGGTGCGAGCGGTAGCAGCACGCCGATCACGCCCGTCGAGGCGACGAGCACGTCGTCCTCGGCGCAGCCGAGCTCGGCGGCCACGCGCGCGCAGGCCTCCCGCGCGGCGGCGAGGCCCGGCTCGCCCGTGGCGGCGTTGGCGTTGCCGGAGTTCAGGACGATCGCCCGGGCGCGCCCGTCGGCGACGTGGGCGCGACTCACGGTGACGGGCGCCGCGCAGAAGCGGTTGGTCGTGAACGTGGCGGCGGCGACGCACGCCTCGTCGGCGGCTACCAGGGCGAGGTCCAGACGGTTGGGGTTCTTGCGGAAGCCGGCCGAGACGCCTGCGGCGCGCACCCCGGCGGCCGCGCAGACGCCCCCCTCGCAGGGGACGAAGCCGCAGGCCTCGGGCGTGTCGGGCGCCGCGGGGACCGCGAGCGGTGAAAAGTCAGTCATGAGTTCTTCTCCCTTGGAGGCCCGGGAGCACAGTTTCCGGGCGCTAGACGAGGGGCGCCGGGGCGAGAAGCCCCGTTGTCTCGGGAAGCCCCAGCACGACGTTGGCACACTGGACGGCCTGGGCCGCCGCTCCCTTCCCGAGGTTGTCGATCGCGCAGGACGCGACGATCGTGCGTCGTCGTCGGTCATCCAGCGCCACGCCGACCTGGGCGCGCGCGGTGCCGAAGACGGAGGAGGTGGCCGGCATGGAGCCGGCAGGAAGCACCGTGACCAGCGGCTCGTCGGCGTAGGCGCGCTCGTAGGCCGCCTGGACGTCCTCGGCCGTCACGCCGGGGGCCGCCTCGAGGTAGACCGTGGAGAGCAGGCCGCGTGTGAGCGGGGCCAGGTGCGGCGTGAAGATGACGGACATCTCGCGGCCCGCCACCTCGGAGAGCGTCTGCTCGATCTCCGGCGTGTGGCGGTGCTTGGCCACGCCGTAGGCCTCGACGGACTCGTTGGCGTGGCAGAAGTGGGTGCGCGCGTTGCAGCCGCGACCGGCTCCGGAGACGCCGGAGATGGCGTCCGCAATCACGAGGTCGCCGGTCGCGAGACCCGACGCGAGGGCGGGTGCGGCGGCGAGCGCCGTCGCCGTGGGATAGCACCCCGGCACGGCCACGAGCACGGCCTCGCCGGCGGCGCGCCGTGCCGCAAGCTCGGCGACGCCGGCGCGGAAGAGCTCCGGCAGGCCGTAGACCGTCTGGGAGAGCAGCTCGGGCGAGGTGTGCGGGGTCGCGTACCAGGCCTCGTAGACCGCGGGGTCGTGGAGGCGGTAGTCCGCGGAGAGGTCGATCACGTTGACGCCGTGGGCGAGCAGCTCGGGGGTGAGCGCCAGGCTCGCGGTGTGGGGCACGGCGAGGAAGGCCACGTCGGCCGCCGCGGCGATGGCGTCGGGCCCGGGCAGCGAGAGCACGGTCTCGCAGGAGCCCGCGAGCGAGGGGTACACGGCGTCCAGGCGCGTGCCGGCCTCCTTGCGGTCCGTTGCCATGGTCAGCTCGAGCGCGGGGTGCGCCAGCACGAGGCGGCACACCTCGACCCCGGCGTATCCCGTGGCCCCCACCACACATGCCCGCACGCGCTCCATTGAAAGACCTCCTCGGGGAAGAAACGGCTCCGCACAACATGGCACGCGCCCCGACGCCCGTCAAGGCGGCGTCACCTGCTTGTCACATGCGAGGCGCGGGCGGGAGTCCTTCTCGCCGCGCGCCCTTCTCGCCGGCCCCTTGCGCCCCCGGTGCGATTTGTGCACGAGTTAGCGCGTCGACCGGCCTCTCCCGTCGAACACCAACTGGGAAAACGTGGCACCAAGACAATTCTTCCACCCCCTAACTCGTGCACAACCCGTGCGCCACGTCAGCCGAGAAGGCCGTGGAAGTCGACAAGCACCTCGCGCCGCAGCTCCGCACGCCGAGCGAGAAACCCCTCGTCTCGTGGCACCACCTCGCGACCCAGCTTCTCCGCCACCGTCTGCGCCAGCGCCTCGAAGCGGCTTGCGCTCGCCACCTGCGCATATGTGACGAACAGCACCTCGACGCCCGTGCTCTGCAGCGCCAGCGCGCGGTCCGCGTCGGAGAGCTCGCGACGCTCGCCAAGGTGAAACGTCGCGCTGTGGCACTCCACGTCAAGAGCGCGCCGGCCCTCCCCCTCCGGCCAGAACAGATCGCAGTAGCAGGCACTCTGACCAGCAAGGCGACGAGCTCGAGCGTCAAGGGCCAGGCGCTCATTGTGCACGAAGCCACCATGGCCCTCCCCGCCGAGCTCGGGCCCCAACCCGAGCAGCATTCCCGTCTGCACCTCAAAGGGCGAGGCCGCACCCGGCACCACGAGCTCGGCCGCCTGCGCCAGCGCATGGCGACCCCACCTCCCCGTCGCCCGAGCGGCCAGCGCCGCAAGCTCCTCCGGTAACGCGAGCGGCGGCCGAGACCAGACGTCCGTGAGATGCCCCTCACGGTCAAACGACGGCCGCCACCCGTCCACGACCGGCACGCCCTGCCCAGCCGCGAGCTCCTCGACAAGCGCGCGCAGCGCCGCCGGCGCCCGGTAGACGCTGAACGACCCGCAGAACTCGGATGCGACCATGACCAGGCGCGGCAGCGAGAGGCGCGGCGCCAACTGGAGCAGCGTGAGCGCCGGCGAGGTTATCAGGAGCTGCAGCCCAAGCGGCACGAGCTCGCCCTCGGCGAGCACTGGGTCCACCACATGCGGGCGCAGCAGCCGCGACGCACGCCGCTCGCCCTTTGACCAAGCGGCAACGTCAACGGGTGCCTCCAGGCTTGGCAGGAGCGTACGGAGGTTGAGCAGCACCCCATACGCCGCCTCGTGCGAGACTGCGGTGCCGGGCCGCTCGTGGAGCGTACCAAGGCGCCAGAGGCCACGCTCCTCCATGAGCTCTCGCCGGGCCTGAACGAGTCGCTCGATGGGAATGCCCGCGTCGGCGCCCCACCACAGCGGGTCGGCGATGAGGCGCATGAGCGGCGGGGTCCGCCAGACCGCAAAGGCGGAAGCCCCGCAGATGGTCGCGTCCATTCGTCGAACACCGCCTCTCTCGTGCCCTTCTCGCCGCGCGCCCTTCTCGCCGGCCCCTTGCGCCCCCGGTGCGATTTGTGCACGAGTTAGCGCGTCGACCGGCCTCTCCCGTCGAGCACCAACTGGGAAAACGTGGCGCCAAGACAGGCCTTCGGGCAGCCAACTCGTGCACAAACGCAAACGACACGCGTCGGGCGAGAAAAACCGCGCGCCCGTGGCCGCTAACGCAGGACGACGCCCGCACGCACGCGCTCGACGGCCTCGTCGCCGAGGAGGTGGCGCACGATCTCAAGGCCGAAGAGCATGGCCGTGCCCGCACCCTGGCTCGTGATCAGGTTGCCGTCCACGACGACCGGCTCGTCGGCGAGGAGCTCGGCGCCGCGGGCGGCGAGCACGTGCTGGAATCCGGGGTTGGAGGTCGCCCGACGCCCCTCGAGCAGGCCAAGCTCGGCGAGGATCGACGGCGCGGCGCAGATTGCGGCGAGGGGGCGGCCGGCGGCGGAGAACTCGGCAAGCGCCGCGCAGAGCGGCTCGCAGGCGCGCAGATTGGGCGTGCCGGGGATGCCGCCGGGCAGCACGAGCATGTCGTAGTCGTCGAACGAGAAGCCCAGATCGGCGACGGAGCGGTCGCACACGATCGTCACCTCGTGCGAGGACGTGACCGTCCGCTCGGGCGTGGTTGCCACAGTGTCGCACGGGATGCCCGCGCGGAAGAGCAGGTCCACCACCGTGAGGCCCTCGATCTCCTCCAGACCCGGCGCCACGAACACGGCCACGCGCGCGTCGCTTGCCTGCTTGAACATGATGCCTCCCTGTGACGAGGGCCCCGCCGGCACGCCGACGGGGCCCGAAGCTTCGAGCGTGGTCCGCCCTACACCTCGTCGATGCCCGCGTTGATGGCGTCGGCGATGGCGGCCGCGTCGTCGGTGCCGTGGACGAGGTTCTTGAACTCGTCCTTCATGAGCAGCACCGCGGTCTTGGAGAGGAGCTTGATGTGGGTGGTGCCGGCCTCGCCGCCGGGGACGAGCAGCGCGATGGCGACGTCGACGGGCTTCTCGTCGAAGCTCGGCCACTCGAGGGCGCGCTCGTTCTTGACCACGATGACGGCGGCGTCCTTGATGTCGTCGGACTTGGCGTGCGGCACGGCGAAGCCGTCGGTCATGCCGGTCTCGCCCATGGCCTCGCGCGCCATGAAGGCGTCGTAGACGGCATCGGCGTTGTCGGTGATGCCGAACTCGGCGGCCTTGTCGGAGACGAAGCGCAGCAGCGCCTCGCGGGACTCGAGGTTCTGGTTGACGAAGACGCTCTTCTCGCTGACGAACTGGCTCACGTGAATCTCCTTTGCATCGATGAGCTCGTGGCATCGCACGGGGCGATTTTCTAGGCCCTATCATATCCCAGCCGGGGCGAAAATGGGTCGAGTGGCCGCATCGGATAGAAAGGCTCCCGGCCCCTCCGATGGGGCCGGGAGCACCTGCCTGCGTGGGGCGCGCGGGGTCGAGGGCGCGCGCCCCGGGGGTGGGATGCGACAGTCTAGCGGGCGTTCTTGAGGATCTGCTCGATGTCCTCGACGTGCAGCTCCATGAAGGCGCCGGCATGGTCGCCACCGCGGGCCTCCACAGCCGAGACGGCCATCTCGTGGATCTGCTCGTCAGTGGGGTTCACGCCCGCCTCGGAGAGCGAGGTCGGCATGCCGATCGAGTGGCACCACTGGTCCCATGCCTCGATGCCGCGCAGCGCCGTGGCGCGTACGTCGTCGAAGTCGTTGACCACGCCGAAGACGTTGACGCCGAACTGGGCGAATCGCTCCGGGCGCACGTCCAGGACGTACTTGGCCCACGTGGACCAGATGGCGGTGAGGCTCACGCCGTGGGCCATGTCGAACATGGCGCCGAGCTCCTGGCCGATGGCGTGGGACGCGAAGTCGCCTACCAGGCCGGTGCCGGTGAGGCCGCAGTGCGAGAGCGAGCCGGCCCACATGAGGTTGGCGCGTGCCTCGTAGCTCGTGGGGTTGGCCAGGGCGGCCGGCACGGCGGCGCGCACGGTGCGCATGAGGCCCTCGGACATGGCGTCGATGAGCTGCGTGCCCTTCTCGCGGGTGAAGTAGCGCTCCATCGTGTGCATCATGATGTCGGCGCCGGGGGCGGCCGTCTGGAAGGCCGGCAGCGAGTAGGTGAGCTCGGGGTTCATGATCGCGAAGAGCGGACGCGCGCACTCGTGGTTGTAGGAGCGCTTGAGGACCTTCTCGCCCATCGTGTCGATGTCGATGACGGTGGAGTTGGAGGTCTCGGAGCCGGTGCCGGCGAGCGTGGAGACGGCGCCGAGCTTGGCGATCTTGTCGGTGGTCACCTTGTGGAGGAAGAGGTCCTCGAGGTCGAAGTCGTTGGCCAGGCCGTAGGCGATGGCCTTGGAGGAGTCGATGGCCGAGCCGCCGCCGACGGCGAGGACGAAGTCGGCGCCCTCGCGGCGGCAGAGCTCGACGCCCTCCTTCACGAGCGACAGGCGCGGGTTGGGGACGACGCCGTCGAACTCGACGTAGCCCACGCCGGCCTCGTCCATGCTCTTCTCGATGCGGTCGAGCAGACCGGTGTCGCGGACGTAGTCGCCGCCCCAGTGGATGAGGGCCTTGGTGCCGCCGCACTCCTTGATCAGACGACCGGTCTCGCACTCGGTGTCCTTGCCGAAGACGACCTTGGTCGGGACGAGATACTCAAAGTTGACCATAATGACTCCTCATCGTTTCTGCCGGGGGGCGGCGGGTCGCAGGGCGCCGTGCTCAAACAGCTTCGGCGCAAAGAGCGCGCCTGCGGAACTGCGCGCGGCTACCCCGCGACCCGCTCCCGTTGAACCGTCACTCGAACCTGGGGCCTACTCCGCGGTGAAGTACATCGAGATGCCCTGGCCTCCGCCGATGCACATGGAGACCATGGCGTCGCGCTTCTCGGGGTGACGGCGGGCGAGCTCGTAGGCGCACTTGATCGCGAGGACCGTGCCGGTGGCGCCGATGGGGTGACCGAGGGAGATGCCGCCGCCGTAGATGTTGACCTTCTCCTGGTCGAGGCCGAGGTCGCGGGCCACGGCGTAGGCCTGGGACGCGAAGGCCTCGTTGATCTCGAAGAAGTCGATGGCGGTGAGGTCGAGCTCGAGCTTCTCTGCCAGCTTCTTGGACGAGAAGTACGGCGCGTAGCCCATGAGCGACGCGTCGTAGCCGGCGATGGCGAAGCCGCGGATGGCGACCATCGGGGTGCAGCCGAGCTCCTCGGCCTTGGCGCGGGTCATGATGACCACGGCGGCCGCGGCGTCGTTCAGGGAGGAGGAGTTGCCGGCCGTGACGCTGCCGGTCCCGTCGGTGACGAAGCACGGGCGGAGCTTAGCGAGGCTCTCGGCGGTCACGCCCTCGCGCGGGCCCTCGTCGGTGTCGAAGACGGTGACGGCGCCCTTGCGGCCCTTGACCTCGACGGGGACGATCTCCTGGGCGAAGACGCCGTCGGCCACGGCCTTGCAGGCGCGCTGCTGGCTGCGGGCGGCGAAGGCGTCCTGCTCCTCGCGGCTCACGTTGAACTTCTTGGCGACGTTCTCGGCGGTGACGCCGTTGTGGGACATGTCGAGCGGCCAGGTGAGGATGTCGATCACGCCGTCCTCGAACTGCTTGTGGCCCATGCGGGCGCCCCAGCGGGCGTCGGTCACGTAGTACGGGAGCTGCGAGAGGCTCTCGGAGCCGCCGGCCACCACGACCTCGGCCTGACCGGTCTGGATCTCCATGATGCCGTCGGCGATGGACTGGAGGCCCGACCCGCACTGGCGGTTCACGGAGTAGGCGCAGGTCTCGTTGGGGAGGCCGGCCTTGAGGCTGATGGCGCGGGCGACGAAGCCGTTGGGACCCCAGGAGCCCACCTGGCCGATGATGCACTCGTCGACGGCCGCCGGGTCGATCCCGGCGCGCCTCACGGCCTCGCCCACGACGAGGGCGCCCATGTCGATGGCGGAGACGGTCTTGAGGCTGCCGCCGAACTTGGCGATCGGCGTGCGGGCGCCGGAGACGATGACGATGTCGTCGGGACGCTTGTCAAAGGTGCGGCTGCTCATGTTCTTCCTTCCTGGAGGGTTGCGGTTCGGGGTCCTTCTCGCCGGGCGCTACTCGTAGTCGTAGAAGCCGTGGCCGGACTTGCGGCCCAGCCTGCCGGCGTCGAGCAGCTCCTTGAAGATCGGGGCGGGACGATAGAGGTCGTCGTGGTCGTAGCCCTCGTAGAGGTTCATGAGGGAGGCGTAGACCACGTCGATGCCCGAGAAGTCCATGAGCTCGCAGGGGCCCATCGGGTGGTTGCAGGCCAGCTTCATGGCCGTGTCCACGTCCGCCGGGGAGACGCCCTCGGAGACGAGCCAGGCGCCCATGTTCTCGTAGGGGTTGATGATGCGGTTGACGATGAAGCCGGGGGTGTTGGGGGCGGACGCGGCGGTCTTGCCGATGGCCTCGGCAAGCTCGCGGGTGGCCTCGTAGGCCTCGTCGGAGGTCTTCTCGCCGCGGATGATCTCAACGAGCTTCATGACGGGCGCGGGATAGAAGAAGTGCATGCCCAGGACGGACTCGGGACGGCTCGTGGCGGCGGCGATCTCGTCGATGTCGATGCCAGAGGTGTTGGTGAGAAGGACGGCGCCCGCATCGGCGTTGGCGTCGACCTGCTTGAAGGT
This sequence comes from Atopobiaceae bacterium, assembly GCA_030525685.1. GTDB lineage: Bacteria > Actinomycetota > Coriobacteriia > Coriobacteriales > Atopobiaceae > Thermophilibacter. The sequence goes on from JAUNEG010000013.1 coordinate 19,207, forward strand.
GGCCTGCTTGAGGTCGAGGCGCTCGGGGACGGCCTCGATCACGAACTTGGCGCCGGCGAGCTGGGCGTAGTCGGTCGAGTAGGAGAGGTTGCCGAGCACGGCGTCGCACTCCTCCTGGGTCATCTTGCCCTTGGCGACCTTCTTCTGCACGAGGCCGGTGACGAGCGCCTGGGCCTTGTCGAGCGGCTCCCGGGCGATGTCGAGGTTGACGACGGTGAGCCCCGCCTGCGCGCACGCCTGGGCGATGCCACCTCCCATGAGGCCGGAACCGATGACCGCTACCTTGACGTTCTCCATTGCTTGCTCCCTTTCTCTTCTTGGCCAGTTGCCTCTGGGGTGTGCCTTACGCGCCGAGCGACTCGGCGAAGCCGCACGGGCCGTCCGTGCGGAAGAGCGCGGCGTCCATCTCGCGCAGGTCGGACGACACGATGGGCGAGAAGTCCATCATGTCGAGCACCTGCGTCTGGAGGTCGACGCCCGGGGCGATCTCGGTGAGCATGACGCCCTCGGGCACGAGCTCGAAGACCGCGCGCTCCGTGACCACCACGACCCGCTGGCCCTCCCTGCGCGCCGCGGGGCCGTTGAAGGAGAGCTGGCCCACATGGGAGACCATCTTCTTGATGGCGCCCTCCTGGAGGATGGTGAGCCTGCCGTCCGAGAAGTCGTAGCGTGCGCCCTTGGCGGTGAAGGTGCCGAGGAAGACGACCGTCTTGGCGTTCTGCGTGATGTCGACGAAGCCGCCGGCGCCGGCGCAGCGCGGGCCCATCTTGGTGGAGTTGACGTTGCCCTCGCCGTCGAGCTCGCCCATGCCCATGTAGGTCACGTCGACGCCCGCGCCGTCGTAGTAGTCGAACTGCTCGGGGTGGCTCACCATGGCGAGCAGGTTCTGGCCGATGCCGAAGTCGATGCCGCCGAGCTGGACGCCGCCGTAGATGCCGCTCTCGACGGTGATCATCACCTGGTCGGAGAGGCCCTCCTCGGCCACGACGCGGCCCATCATGTCGTTGGGGATGCCGGTGCCGAGGTTGACCACGCAGCCCGGGTAGAGCTCCTTGCATCCGCGACGGGCGATGAGCTTGCGCTCGTTGAAGGGCGCGGGCTCCACCGCGGAGGCGGGCACGCGGAGCTTGCCCACGTAGGACGGGTCGAAGTAGATGGAGGACGTCATGCGGTGGTCCTCCTCCGGGTTGGGGCAGACCACGACCTTGTCGATGAACACGCCGGGGACGGTCACGTCCTTGGGGTTGATCGTGCCGGTCTGGGCGACTTCGCGCACCTGGGCGATGACCTGGCCCCCGTAGCGCTTGGTGGCGAGCACCGCGTTGAAGACCTCGAGCTTCATGGCCTCGTCGGTGGTGGTGAGGTTGCCCATCTCGTCGCAGGCGGTGCCGCGGATCAGGCACACGTCGATGGGGACCTCGTGGTAGAACATGTACTCCTCGCCGTGGAGCTCGATGACCTCGGAGATGTCGGGGAGCTCCTTGGTGCACTCGTTCATCTTGCCGCCCTCGACGCGCGGGTCGATGAAGGTGCCCAGGCCGACCTTGCTCATCTTGCCCGGCAGGCCGCACGCCATGGAGCGGTAGAGCTGGGCGATCTGGCCCTGGGGCAGGCAGTAGGCCTCGACCTGGTTGTTGGCGATCATGTCCATCCAGCGCGGCTGGAGGCCCCAGTGGCTGCCGATGATGCGCGTCACGAGACCCTCGTGCGCGAGGTGCTGGATGCCTCGGGCGCGATCGGACTGGCCGCACGAGTGCAGCAGCGTGAGGCCGCAGGGGTGGCCGGTCTCGAGGAAGCGCTGCTCGATGGCCTTGAGGTTGGACTCGGAGGCCGAGACGAGCGTCATGCCGATCGTGCAGATCGTCGCTCCGTCCGGGATGGAGGCTGCCACCTCCTCCGGGGTGACGAAGGTTGCCGCGAGCGCGTTTGCTGCCATGAGCTACCTCTCCTCTGTCGTTGGGGTCTTGAGCGAGTCGAGCACGAGGGCGCGGACCGCGCGGCGGTCGGGCTTGTCCCCGCGCGTGGTGGGGATCGCGTCCACGAAGACCACGTGGACGGGGATCTTGAAGTGGGCGATGCGGCCGCGGAGGGCGTCGGTGAGCTCGCGCTCGGTGGGCGCGGTCCCGGGGGCGGGCACCACGGCCGCCACGGGGACCTCGCCGTAGAGCTCGTCGGGGATGCCGGCGGCGCAGCAGGCCGAGACGAACGGCAGCTCGCAGATGACCTCCTCGAGCGCCGAGCACCAGACCTTCTCGCCGCCGCGGTTGATCATGTCCTTCTTGCGGTCGACGACCCAGACCATGCCCTCGGCGTTGACGCGGGCCATGTCGCCGGTGGCGAGCCAGCCCTCCGCGTCCGGGCCGGGCGCGGCGTCCCCGTAGTAGCCCTCGGTGACGCAGGCGCCGCGGAGCATGAGCTCGCCCGTCTCGCCGGGTGCGACCTCGGCGCCGGACTCGTCCACGATCTTGGCGTCGACGCCCGGCACGGGCTTGCCCGTGGCGCCGGCGTAGACGGAGGTGGGCGAGTCGAGCGGGAAGAGCAGGGCCGGCGAGGCGGTCTCGGTCATGCCGTAGACCACCTGGAAGGTGGCCGTAGGCATCCACTCGTGGAAGGCCCGCATGGCCGGCAGCGGCTCGTAGCTCGAGCCCGAGAGCATCGCGCGGACGCTCGGCAGCTCGGGGAAATCGTCGCGCAGGGGCAGGAGCTCGGCGAAGGAGGTCGGCGAGCCGTGCAGGTAGGTGATCTCGTCGTCGCGCACGCAGGTGAGCACGCGACGGGCATCGAAGAGCCGGTGCAGGTAGGTCGTGGCGCCCACGTAGACGAACTGGACGAGAAGCGCGATGAGCCCGGTCACGTGGTAGATGGGGATCGGTATGAGGCAGCGGTCCTCGGGCGTGGTCCCCATGAGTCGCGCGTAGACCATCGCGGCGTGGCAGACGTTGTAGTTGCGCAGCACGACGCCCTTGGCGGCCGAGGTGGTGCCGCTCGTGAACATCATGATCACGGGGTCCTCGGGCCCGCCCGCGGCGTCGACGCCCACGCCCGAGAGGCCGGCGAAGCCGTAGCCGCCCGCGACGCCGCGCGACCACACCACGGGAACGCCCAGGCCCTCGAACGAGGGGGCCCAGGCCTCGAACTCCTCGCCCGCCACGAGCGCGGACAGGTCGGCGGCGCGTACGAGCGAGCGCGCCTCGGGCTCGCGATACTTGGTGGGGATGGGGACGCACACGGCCCCGAGCCTGGAGATCGCATAGAGCGTCACGGCGAACTCGAGGTCGGCGTGCATGAGCAGGCCCACGTTGTCCCCGCGGGAGACGCCCGTGGAGGCAAGGTGGGCAGCGAGCTCGTCGACGCGGGTGAGAAGCCCCGAGAAGCTCGTGGCGCGGTGCCAGTCGTCCACGATCGCCGTGGCGCCGGGGGTGCGGCGGGCCGTGCCGAGCAGCATGTGGTAGAGGCTGGCGGGAAGGTCGTCATAGGTGATGACGGCACGGCCGCCGAAGGACCGCGGGGACATCCCCCGCTGCAGCGCGCGGTTCCAGCACGCAGAGCCCGAGATCACGAGCGCTCCCCTCCCAACCGTCTTCCGATCGACAGCAGCGAGAAGGTCCTTCTCGCCGCCAGGACGAAGTTCTCCTCGGCGTGCGCGAGCACGTCGGAAAGGGATGCCGCGTCGATGACCGTGGGAACGAGCGCGCCGACGCCGCAGCCGAGAAGCTCGGTGGCGTCCGCGTCCATGCCGCCGACGATCGCGACGCAGGGGACGCCCGCCGCCCGGCAGCGCGCGGCGACGCCGCTGATCACCTTGCCGTGTGCGGACTGCGCGTCGGCGTGGCCCTCCCCCGTCACGCACAGCGCGGCGCCCTCGAGGGCGTCATCGAGCCCGACGAGGTCGAGCACCCACTCGACGCCGGGGACGACCTCGGCGGAGAGGAACAGGCGAGCGGCGGCGCCGAGCCCGCCTGCCGCGCCCATGCCGCCCTCCTGGGCAACGAGCGTGCCGAAGGTCCGCTCGAGTACGGTCGCGTAGGAGCGCATGCCCGCCTCGAGGCGCTCGAGCGCCTCCGGGGAGGCGCCCTTCTGCGGGCCGAAGACGTAGGTGGCACCGCGCTCGCCGACCAGGGGGTTGTCGACGTCGCACATGACGTGGAAGCGGGTGGCACGGAGGCGCGGGTCGAGCCCGGAGAGGTCGATCGAGGCCACGCGCTGGAGGTCGGCGCCGCAGCCTCGGAGCTCCTCTCCCTCGGCGTCGAGGAAGCGCGCTCCCAGGGCACGGGCGAAGCCCATGCCGCCGTCGTTGGTGGCGGATCCGCCTATGGCGAGCGAGACGTCGGTGGCGCCGTGGTCGAGCGCGTCCAGGACGAGCTGGCCCGTGCCGTAGGTGCTCGCGCGCAGCGGGTCGAGCGCCTCGCGCGGCACGAGGGTTATCCCCGAGGCGGCCGCCATCTCGATGACGGCGCGGTCGCCGGGCAGAAGGCCGTACGTGGCACGGACGGGATCGCCGAGCGGACCCTCGACCTCGGCCGAGACGAGGCTTCCGTCGGTTGCCGCCACGACCGCCTCGACCGTGCCCTCGCCGCCGTCGGCCACGCCGAGGCCGAGGCACTCGACGTCGCCGAACGCGGCGCGGGCCTCGGCCTCAAGCAGCTTCGCCGCACGTGTCGACGAGATCGTCCCCTTGAACGAGTCGCATGCGAAGACGAGGCGCATCATGGCAGCTAGTCCGCCTCCTCCATCTTGCCCTCGCCGAACCGATAGCGGCCCGAGGAGCCGAAGAGGCGCATGTAGCGAGCGAGCCACTCGGTGGCCTTCTCCTCGGCTGCGACGGAGAGCAGGAGGTAGTCAGGACGCTCGTTCTCGGCCATGTACTCGCGCAGGGCGGCGACGTAGGCGGCCGAGTAGTCGGTCCAGAGGTTGATCTTGTTGATGCCGCCCTCGACGGCGCGACGGAAGTTGTCGTCGCCGGCGCCGGAGCCGCCGTGGAGCACGAGCGGGTAGTCCTCGCCGAGGGCCTCCTTGATCTCGGCCAGGCGGCCGAAGTCGAGCTGGGGGACGTAGTCGGCGGGGTACTTGCCGTGGGCGGTGCCGATGGCCACCGCGAGCGCGTCGCAGCCGGTGCGCTCGACGAAATCGACGGCCATGTCAACCTTGGTATACATGTCATCGGAACGACCGTCGCCGTCGGCCGCCTGGCCGACATGGCCGAGCTCGGCCTCGACGGACGCACCGTTGGCGTGCGCGAACGCCACGACCTGCTGGACGCGGCGGATGTTTTCCTCGAAGGGCAGGCTGGAGGCGTCGCACATGACGCTCGAGAAACCAGCCTTGATGCAGCGGCAGATGTCCTCGAACTCGGCGCCGTGGTCGAGGTTCAGGGCCACGGGGACGTTCAGGGGCTCCGCCAGGGCCTCCACCATGGGGACGAAGGCCTCGGGAATCGCGTTCATGTGAATCTGACGCGGGGAGACGTCGATGATCAGCGCGGACTTCTCGGCCTCCGCCGCGGCGAGCGCGGCGCGAACCATGTTGAGGTCCGGGCAGTTGGGGGCGGGAACGGCATAGTGGTTGACGCTGGCGTGCCGAAGCATTTCTCTCATGGAGACGTACATGGTGGGTCCTCCTCTATGCCCAATTCCCATGGGGGCCGTTCGGCCCGGTTTCTGAAAAGGGCGGGGGAGGTTTTCCCTCCCCCGCCGCATGGCAGGTGGTGGTACTAGCCGAGCAGCTTGTCGAGGACGCCGTTGTTGCCCATCTCAGCATCCTGGTCAACCGGCTTGCGAAGCAGGAAGTAGAGGATCCCGGTGACGAGGGCGCCAGCCAACCAGAACAGGACGAACTGGAGCGGGTTGCTCATCATGCCGATGACGAACACACCGCCGTGGACGGCGACGGACTCGAGGGCGAAGTAGCCGCAGAGGCCGCCGGAGATAGCGCCGCCGATCATGCAGGGAACGAGGCAGCGCCAGGTGTCCTGCACGAGGAACGGAATGACGTACTCCTGGATGTAGCAGCAGGCCAGGACGAGGCCGGAGATCGTGGTCGAGCGCTCCTTGTCGGTGAACTTCTTCTTGCCGGTGAAGCGGTCGATGATCTGGGCGATGCAGACGCCGAGCGGGTTCTGCATGCCGCCGCACATCTTGCAGGCAGCCGGGCCGAAGACGCCGTCGGCGTTGAGGCCGTTGGCGACGAGGGCGACGGCCTTGCCGATCGGGCCGCCCTGGTCGATGGACATGCCCGCGCCGATCGCGGCGCCGAAGACGAAGCCGCCGGCACCCTGGAGGTCAGTGAGGGAGTTGACGACGAGCGTGTTGAGCCAGCTCACCGGCACGCCCACGACGTACCACATGAGAAGGGCGGTGATGGCGGTGCCGAACACCGGGATCAGCAGAATCGGGAACACCGAGGAGACATCCGTCGGGACCTTCTTCGAGAGCTCCTTGAGGTAGTTCACGACGTAGCCGGCGATGATGCCGCCGAGGACGGCGCCGAGGAAGCCGGCCTTGATCGTGTTGGAGATGACGCCCACGGCGAAGCCGGGAGCGAGGCCGGGCTTGTCGGCCAGGGCCCACGCGATGTAGGCGCCGATGACGGGAACGCACACGTCGAAGATGGCCGCGCCGATGGCGTAGATAACCATGGCGAGCGTGTACTGGGTGTAGTCACCCACGGCAGCCATGTCCGCGGCGATGTTGTAGCCGCCCATGGCCTTGGCGATGCCCTCGATGACACCGCCGCCGACGATAAACGGAATCATGTAGGAAATGCCGGTCAGGACGGCATCCCAGATAATGGCGCCCTGGCTCTTCCTCTTGGCACCCTTGCGCTGAATCTCTGCCATTAGCTAATAGCCTCCAATACTTCTTCCACGACCGAAGCAGCGGTCTCGACCGTCATGACCTCTTTCGTCTTGCAGCTGAGCGTCGGGATGGGATCAAAGCGCTCAGGGTTCTTGATCGCCACGTCCGCGGCGATGATCGCTGCGTCGGCGCGCGCGAGGTCCTCGTCGGTGATCACGTTCTCCATGCCCGTGGCGCCCTGGGTCTCGATCTTGGCCTCGCAGCCGGCGGCCTCGATTGCCTTGGTCAGGGACTCGGCGGCCATGAACGTGTGCGCGATTCCGATCATGCACGCGGTGACGCCGACGATGTACTTCTTCTCTGCCATTTACCCCCCTCTCGATCTTCTCCGCAGCCTGCCCTGATCGATCCTCCTGGCCCCACGATCGGGCTTCTACTCGTATTGGAGGTCTCTGTGCGTCAATCATATTTCCTCCACAGTATTCGGAGAGTATAATGCGCTATTTGGGGTACTATTCATATCTTCTTCATATTATGTTCGTTTATTTGTTCGCTCATTTACAGGATTCTTGTGAAGTCTTGACAGCTATGAGGAAGTTCGACACATTTCCTACATAATTACGCTAGTCGAGAAGCGCCGTGAGGTCGCGGCGCGGGCGGGAGGGGCCGTGTCCAAGCAGACGTCCGGCGAGGCGCTCGTCATACGAGCCAAGATCATGCTGCCCGCCATATACCTGTTCATGGGCGTGTGCCTGTTCGCGGCAGGCATGCTCGCGCTCACCCAGCCGCTCCCCCACGCCGACAACCCGATGTTCCTGCGCGTCACGCTCGGAGGCCTCGGGGTTCCCTTCTCCGTCTGGCTCATCGCGTCGAACGCCCGCAAGATCCACCTCAAGCGTAACGCGATCGTCATCGACGAGCGTGGCATCATCGACAACACCGGCAGCATGGCACCTGGGTTCATCGCCTGGGAGGAGGTCGAGGACGTCCACCTGCTCAAGCTCAAGGACGACACCTATCTCTGCGCCACCCCGACGGACTACGTCAGCTGGTCCGCGCGCCTGCGGCGTGGGCAGCGACGCCTCGCTCAGGCCAACCTCGACGCCGGCTTCGCCCCGATCAGGATCCAGTTCAAGAAGGCGACCGAGCGCTACACTGCTGCCGACGGCCTCGCCGCGGTGCGTCGGTTCCACCCCGAGAAGGTCTCGAAGGTCAGAAAGCCCAAGTATTAAACCCTAGGAGAGATCCGCCGCATGCTTTGCCTCCTACGTCGTCTACCGCTCGCGCCCCCTCGAGGAGCGCATCTTCCAGCAGGCCAACGTCTGCGGGCTCAACATCGGGTGCTTCGCCCTCTCCTTCGTCCAGGCGTTCTTCCCTGCCGCCGGCGTCGTCGCCACCTGCCTGCTCGACGCCGGCAACTCCCTCATGGGAACGGGCGGCACCTGGGCGCTCATACGCTCGCTCGCGCTCGGGACCAACCACGACCGTCTCAGCGACCGCCTGAGGGTCTATACGCGCACGCTCTTCTCGTCCGTCCCGTTCGACTGCTACGTCGTGCTCATCGCCATGGGGCTCGCCGGCGCGCGCCTGCCCGAGCAGGTCATCACCCTCATCAGACCGATAGCCGACGCCAACGCGTTCCTTTCGATGTTCATGATTGGACTTATGATAAGGTTCAGCGTTGACGGGAGGAAGGCGGTCGAGCTCGCACGCCTGCTCGGATGGCGCCTGGCCTGCTCCGCTCTCCTCACCGCCGCCGCCCTGTTCGTCCTGCCCTTCGACGGCATCGTGCGCCAGGTCGTGATCGTCCTCGCCTGGGCGCCGGCCGCCTCCACCGGCCCGCTCTACACGCTCTGGGTCGGGGGCGACGAGGGACTCGCGGGCATGGACAACGCGCTGACCGTTCTTCTCGGCGTGGTCATCATGACCGCGCTCGTCATAGTGATGGGAGTCTAGGTGAGCATCCTCTGCTTCGGCGAGCCGCTGATGAGGCTCGCGACCCTGAACCACGAGCGGTTGGACTCCGCGCTTAACCTCAACATCTCGTACTGCGGTGCGGAGACCGTCGTAGCCGTCACCCTCGCGCAGCAGGGCGAGAGCGCGGCCTTTGCCACCAAGCTCGCGAGCAACCGCCTTGGCACCAACGCCCTCATGACCCTCACGCGCTACGGCGTGGATACCTCCCGGGTGATCCGCTCGAACGACCGCATGGGCATCTACTTCTCCGAGCGCGGCCTCTCGATCCGCCCCAGCATCGTCACCTACGACCGCTCCGGTACCGCCATGGCCAACGCCCTGCACACCGACTTCGACTGGGACCACCTGCTCAACGGCATCGAGGTCCTGTTCTTCTCGGGCGTGGCGCCGGCCATCTCCGAAGAGCTCTACCTCGCCTGCAAGGAGGGCCTCACCGCCTGCAAGGGGCGTGGCATCCGCACGGTGATGGACCTCAACTACCGCGAGACAATGTGGGAGTCGCGCCAGGTCGCGCAGCGCAAGGTTGGCTCGCTGCTCTCCAACGTGGACCTGCTCGTCGCCTCCGAGGACGACATCATCGGCTACGAGGGCGCGCAGGTGGAGACCGAGGACGTCTTCGACTACTGCCTCAGCTGGGCGAAGGGCATGCTCGCCGACTACCCGCTGCGCGGGGTCTGCGTCGTCGTGCGCAACGTCGACCGCTACGACTTCGCCGCGATCCGCGGCGCCATAGTCACACGCGAGGGATGCTGGCTCTCCGACACGCAGCAGGTCTCCGTCGCCGACATCTCGAGCTGCGGCAGCGTCTTCTCCGCCGCCATCATCCACGGCGACCGCTGCGGCTGGGACCCCCAGTTCATCGTCGATTACGCCACGATGTCGAGCGCCTACAAGGCCACGATCTACGGCGACTACTCCTCCGCCACGGAGAGCGACATCGCCTCGCTGCTCGCCGCCGGCTTCAAGCCGCGCATCCGCCAGTAGCTCCTTCGCCGCGCCTCACGTGGGCCAGAACCACCGGATCGTCCCCGTTCTTCTCGGCACGCGGGTTAAAACTACCGGCTCGTCCCCGTTCTTCTCGGCACGCGGGTTAAAACTACCGGCTCGTCCCCCCTTCCCGAAGGGTTCGGAGGGGGACGAGCCGTCATTTCTAACTCGTCTGACGCCGAGAAGGACGCGCCCCCCTAACGTGCGACCGGGGGCTCGATGCCCAGGTGGTCGAAGGCCGCGAGCGTGGCCTGGCGCCCCTGCGGGGTGCGCACGATGAGGCCGCACTGCAGGAGATACGGCTCGTAGACGTCCTCGAGCGTGGCGGGGTCCTCGGAGACGGCGCTCGCCACGGTGGTGAGCCCGACCGGGCGCCCGCGGAAGGTCGAGCAGAGCGCGGTGAGGATCCGCACGTCCATGGTGTCCAGGCCCAGGGCGTCGATCTCGAAGAACTCGAGCGCCTCGGCCGCCACCTCGCCGGTGATGGTCCCCTCGCGCTTGACCTGGGCGTAGTCGCGGACGCGCTTGAGCAGGCGGTTGGCGAGGCGCGGGGTGCCGCGGGAGCGCGACGCGATCTCCGCCGCGCCCTGGGCGTCTATCCCCACGCCGAGGATGCCCGCAGAGCGGCTCACGATGACCGAGAGCTCGGCGGGCGTGTAGTAGTCCAGGCGATACGAGATGCCGAAGCGGTCGCGCAGGGGGCCGGTGAGCAGGCCAGTGCGCGTGGTGGCGCCGACGAGGGTGAAGCGCGGCACGTCGATGCGGATGGAGCGCGCCGCGGGGCCCTTGCCGATGACGATGTCCAGGAAGAAGTCCTCCATCGCCGGGTAGAGGATCTCCTCGATCTGATGGTTGAGACGGTGAATCTCGTCCACGAAGAGGACGTCGCCCTCCTCGAGGTTGGTGAGGATGGCCGCGAGGTCGCCGGCGCGCTCGATGGCAGGGCCGGAGGTGGTGTGCATCTTGGCACCCATCTCGTTGGCGACGATGCCCGCGAGCGTGGTCTTGCCCAGGCCCGGGGGGCCCGAGAAGATCACGTGGTCGAGGGACTCCCCGCGGTCGCGCGCGGCCTGGATGAGCACGCGCAGGTTCTCGCGGACGCGCTCCTGGCCGATGTACTCGTCGAGGGTGCGCGGGCGCAGCGTGCGGTCCTGGTCGAGGTCGTCTGCCGTGAGCTCGCCGGTGACGTCGCGCGGGCCCGCCGTGCGCGCGACGGGCGCGGGCGTGGCGAAGAGGTCCTTCTCGTCTGCCTCCCACATCAGCGACCACTCCCCAGGCGGCGCAGCGCGTAGGCGAGCACCTGCTCGATCGTGACGGCGCCGGCATCCTCATGTCCCTCGAGGGCGAGCTCGGCCTCCTGGGAGGTGAAGCCCATGGAGAGCAGCGCCTCGGCGGCCTCGGCCTCAACGCCGGCGGGGACAGGCGAGGCCGAGGGCGGAAGCCCGGCGTCCGGGCCGGAGAGGCCGACCAGCCCGCGCAGCTCGGCGTTCTTGGAGAAGACGTCCGAGAGCTCGACGAGCAGGCGGCTGGCCTTCTTGCGGCCCACGCCGGGCACCTGTGCCATGCGCGCCGCGTCCTGCGCCAGCACCACCTGGGCGAGCGCGGCGGGCGAGAACGTGGAGAGGACCGAGAGCGCGAGCTTGGGTCCCACGCCGGAGATGGCGCGCAGCTGGTCGAAGAGGGCACGCTCCTCCCGCGTGGCGAAGCCGTAGAGCTCCATCGCGTCCTCGCGCACGATCATGCGCACGAGCACGGTCACGCCGGCCTCCCCCGCGTGCGGGAGCGAGGCGGCGGTCGTCGACGAGACGCCGAGCTCGAACCCCACGCCGCCTGCGTCGAGCACGACGCGCGACGGCGTGGCCTCCAGAAGCGTGCCGGTCAGCTGGACTATCACGTGAGGACCCTCCTTGCCTGGCCCAGATTCCTCGTGCGCGTGACGTTGGCGTGGCAGACCGCCGCGGCGAGCGCGTCCGCGGCGTGGTCGGGACGCGGGTCGTGGTCCAGCGCGAGTATGCTGCGGACCATGTAGGTGACCTGGTGCTTGTCCGCGGCTCCCGTGCCCACGACCGCCTGTTTGATCTGCATGGGCGTGTACTCCCCCACCGAGAGGCCAGCCGTGGAGCACGCCACGATCGCCGCGCCGCGCGCCTGCGCCGTGGCGATGGCGGACTTGGTGTTCTCGCCGAAGTAGATGCTCTCTATGGCGAGCTCCGTGGGGCCGTACTTCTCGATCACCTCGGAGAGCGTGCGACATATGCGCCCGAGGCGCACGTCGATGGGCTCGCCCGCCGTGGTGGTCACGCAGCCGTAGGCGCGCGCCCGGCACGCGGACCCGCGCGTCTCCACGACGCCCCAGCCCGTGTGGGCCAGACCCGGGTCTATGCCGAGAATAACCATGCTTCCCCTTGCCGCCGTGCGTGCCGTTCGAACGTCCGTTCTATCCTAGCACAAGCGCCGGGCGGCGTCCTCCCGGGAGCCGACGCGCTAGTTCTCCGAGAAGGGCCCGTCCCAGGGGTCCGCCGCCGGGGGCTGTCCCTGGCCACCGTGACGGCCGGACGCACCCTTCCCCGCTCCCGCGTCGAGGGACGAGAACCCGCCGCCCGCCGAGAAGTCGCGCAGGTAGCCGAGAAGGTCGAGGATGTCGCCCTCGTGCGCGCCCTCCCGCTCGGACGCGGGCTCGGGCGCCTCGGTAGCGTCGGGCGCGTCCGCGGAGAACTCCTCGAGGCGGGCCACCAGGCGCTCGGCGTCCGGGCGCGGGCGGTCGCGCCAGGCCAGCGAGACCGGGCCGCGGGCCTCGTCGAGCGTCCGGGACGAGACCGTGGGCGCCAGCACGCGGGCCGGCCGGGCCGTCTCGAGGTCCCTCAGGCGACCGACGACAGCACGCACGACGTCGGCGTGCCCGCGCTCTGCCACGATGTCGGACAGGGACAGCTCCCACTCTACGCAGCCCGAGAGCACGAGGTCGGCGAACTCGATGCGGGACTCGGGGGAGCCCAGGCCCCCCTCGCCGGCGACGACGTCGGGCACGCGGACCTCCGCGAGCGCCTCGACCGGCAGGACCGGGGAGATCGCGTTGCGCATGCGCGCCAGGGCGAGAAGGTCGGAGCGGTAGAGGTCCGCGAACGGCTGGAGGGCCGCCGCGGAGAGGGTCGCCGGCTCGAGGGCGCGGCCCGTCTTGTCCAGCGAGCCGAGGGCGACGGCGCCGTTCTCGCGCGCGACGGCCGCCAGGCGGAGCTGCAGGAGGTCGGAGGCGGAGTCGGCGTCGGGCGCGGACGCGACGTCCGCGATGGTGACGTTCTCGTCGGGAAGGCGCAGCGCGCGCACCACGTCGCCCGCACGGCCCGCGGCGGCGGGGCCGCCCTGCGCGACGACGGCGCGCACGTTGGTCGGCCCGAGGGCGTCGACGGCGAGCACCGCCGCGAGCAGGGAGGGCAGGGAGCCGTCCAGCGCGACGCAGGCCGAGGAGGAGCCGAGCTCCCCCACGAGCGAGGAGAGCCCCATCCCGAGGGCACCCCAGGTCAGAAGCGACGGGTCGTAGACCTCGGGCGTGACCGGATCAGACAGGGGGCCCTCCGCCGAGGGGTCGACGTCGCAGACGAGCAGCGCCTCCTCGAGCGAGGGGGCGCTCGCGGCGAGCTCCCCCCACGGCGCCAGCACGAAGCTCGAGCCGCAGCAGAGCTGCGTGTCGTAGCAGCCGAGCGAGCCCACGCCCACGACCCACGCCCTGGTCGCGCGCGCGTCGGCGGGGAAGCGACCCTCCGCGAGCGAGCTCCCGAGGGCGCTCGACGGGTCGTCCACGGCAAACCCGTACGGCGAGAGGAACACGATCACGTCCACGTCGTAGGCATAGTCATCGTAGACGTCGAGGTCGTCGTAGGTGAACGCGACGCCGAGGCGGGCGCCGCGGAAGGGGATCTCCGGGAGGGCGTCGGAGGGGGCCTCCTCCCCCGCCGGCGACCCCGAGGCGAGCGACTCGAGGCGGGCGGCGAGGCGGACCGGGCGGACCTCGCCGCCGTCAATCAGCAGCGCGTCGGGGAGCGGCTCCCCGTCGAGGTCCACGAGGACCGGCACGAGGCAGGGGCAGGCGAGCTCGTCCATGAGGCCGGAGAGGCACTCGATGAGGTCGAGCAGGAGGCCCTCGCGCTCCGCGCCCAGGACGGGCGTGACGCCGCAGAGCGTCGCGGCGGGATACACCAGCAGGTCGACGCCCTGCTCGGCCGCCCGGCGCGAATAGTCGGCCATGCTTCGCGCGGTGGCCTCGAAGTCGCCCGCCCGCGTGGAGAGCTGCGCGATGCCGATTCTCATATGGTCCCCCTCGTTCTTCTCGCCTGCGCCCATTGTCTCACAGCGGCGCGGGCCCACGTCCTTCTCGCTTGGCCCCGCACAGGCCGGCCACCCCACGCCCTCTTCACGTTGTGCACGAGTTAGCCATGCTCCCAGTCCCCATCGATTTGCGTTTGCGCAGGTGGCGAGAAGGTCCACGGGGCCGTGCGTCTCCCTAACTCGTGCACAAATGAAAGGGCGGGCGGAAGACGGGATGGAGGGCCGAGCACCGCCGCGCACGAAAGGGGCCCCGTCGCCGGGGCCCCGCCGAGTCCGATGGTCGCCGAGCCTAGACGTCGGCCTTCCAGAGGCCGTGCAGGTTGCAGTAGGCGTAGACCGTGCCGCCCTCGGAGCAGCAGGCGCCGAACCTGGTCTTGGGCTCGTCGCCGGGCGTCAGGTGCTTGAGGCAGAGCTTTCCGTCCGTCACGAGCGCGATCCACTCGATGTAGTGCTCCTCGGTCATGGGGTGGGCAACCTCGCCCACGGAGACCACGATGTGGCTGCCGTCCTTGGCGACGACGGGCACGTGCTTCTCGGTGGCGGCGTCGGTGGAGCCGGCGACGAGCAGCTCCATGGGCTCGCCGCAGCAACTCGGCGTGACGCCCCCGTCCCTCACGACGGCCACGATGTTGCCGCAGTGGTTGCAGCGGTAGAACTTGACCTCGGCCATGATGGGTCCTCTCTCATGGGTCGGGCGCCGTCTGCGCCCGTTGCCTCTCTCGTACCCGTCCGGAGGCGACCCTAAGCCGAGAAGGGCGGGCGGGACCCGGAGGTGGTAAAACGATACCGAACGCCCACACGCCCCCGAGGAGGACCCATGACCGCAGACCCGCGCACGCTCGTGATCGTAGCCCACCCCGACCTCTCCGGCTCGAGCCGCGTGAACCGCCGCTGGGCCCGTGAGCTCGCCGCCCACCCGGACGAGTTCGTCGTGCGCGACCTCTACGCGCTCTACCCCTCCGGCACGCTCGGCGAGAAGGACGTGGAGGCCGAACGCGCCGTTCTCGCCGCCCACGGAACGATCGTCTTCCAGTTCCCGGTCTACTGGTACAGCGCGCCGGCACTGCTGCGCACCTGGACCGACGAGGTCTACGGCCTCGGCTGGGCCTACGGCGGGGAGAAGGCGGAGCCCGGCGAGCCCGGGCGCATGCTCGCGGGCAAGCGCTTTGCGGTGGCCATGTGCGCGGGCGACGTCGAGGCCAACTACCGCCGCGAGGGCACCGTGGGCTTCACGCCCGCCGAGGTGATCACCCCCTTCCGCGCGACGGCCAACTACGTGGGCGCGACCTGCGTGGCCGAGCCGTTCACGCTCTTCGGCACCGAGGCCGCCCTCGCCGACGACGAGCTCGAGGCCAGCGCCGCCGCCTACCTCGCCTGGCTGCGCGGTCTAGGCGCGTAGCCCCGTCGCGGCCGCCCCGGCTTACCCGAGTGACAGGATTTACGTTCCGTGCGGACGTCGCAGGGGCCGCGGGGCGCAAAACCTGTCACCCGACGAGACGGCGCGGGCCCCGGCAGCCGCCTACGCCACGAGCACCTTGCCCTGGCGACCCACGAGGTCGGTCATCTCGGCGATGAGGACCATGTTGCGCGCGTCGATCCGGCAGGGCAGCTCCATGCGCATGACGTCTCCCGAGGTGGCCTCCACGCGCAGCTCCACGTGGTCGAGGCCGGGATAGCGGCCGAGCACCTCGCCCAGGCTGTCCATGTAGGGTCGCGTGAGCATGGAGGCGGGGATGTTCACCTCCATGACCTTGGGCCGGTTGGTCTTCTCGTCTAGGACGAGCGGCTCGACGGACCTGCAGATCACCTGGTTGCCGCGGTCGGAGCGCTCGAGCTTGCCCTCCACGCGCACGAACACGTTGCCCACGCTCGCGCCCGTCTCGGCGTCCACCTCGCCGGCGAGCGTGGCGGCGCACTTCTTGTAGAGCTTGGGGAACACGACGAGCGTGACCTCGCCCTCCATGTCCTCGAGCGTGACGATGGCCATGGAGTCGCCGTTCTTGGTTGTCTTCTTCTGCAGGGCCGAGACCATGCCGGCAAGACGGATCACCTTGCCCTCGGGCACCTTGAAGCGCTCATGGACGGCACCCGTGGCATCGGCCACCTCCTCGGCGACCTCGATGTCCGCGATCGTGTAGTCGCGACTCTTGGCGAGCGCGTACTCGTAGGGACGCAGCGGGTGGTCGGAGACGTAGAGACCGAGCACCTCGTGCTCCTTGGCGAGCTTGATCGAGCGGTCCCACTCCACGCCGTCCGAGGGCGGCACGCTGTTCTCGAAGCCGGAGCCCTCCACGCTGCCAAAGAGGTCGAAGAGGGAGGTCTGGCCCGTGGCGCGCTCCTTCTGGCGCCGGGCGGCGGCGTCGATGATGTTCTCGGGATTGGCCTTGTCCACGAAGCGCATGAGCTCCATGCGGGTGTAGCCCGTGGAGTCGAACGCGCCGGAGCAAATCAGCGCCTCGACCACGCGGCGGTTGGCCTGGGAGGAGTCCATGCGATCCACGAAGTCATGGAGGTTGGCGAAGGGGCCGTTCTTCTCGCGCTCCTCCATGATCGCCTCGCCCGCGCCCTCGCCCACGCCGCGGATGCCGGCGAAGCCGAAGTGCACGCCCTCGCCCGTGGCCGTGAAGTCGCGGCCGGACTCGTTGATGTCCGGGGGCAGAATGGCGATCCCCTCGTGGCGGTAGGCGGTGACGTAGTGCGCGATCTTCTCGGTCTTGCCCATGTAGGACGTGAGGACCGAGGCCATGTACTCCCGTGGGTAGTGGGCCTTGAGCCAGGCCGTCTGCATGACGAGGATGGCATAGCCGGCCGAGTGGGACTTGTTGAACGCGTAGGACGCGAACTCGAGGACGTCGTCCCAGATTTTCTGGGCTATCTCCTTCTTGTAGCCGTTCTTGACGGCGCCGTTCATCCAGTGGTCGTAGGTGGTCTCGTCCTTGCCGTCGTCCCAGTGGAAGACGGTCGAGGTGAGGAGCTTGATCTTCTTCTTGGCCACGGGCTTGCGGATGCGGCTGTCCGACTCGCCGGCCGAGAAGCCCGACATCTTCATGGAGATCCGCATGACCTGCTCCTGGTAGACCATCGTGCCGTAGGTCTCGGAGAGGATGTCGTCCAGGCGCGGATCGTAGGAGACGGCCTCCTCGCGCCCGTTCATGCGGTTGATGTAGCTCGTGACCATGCCGGCGCCGAGCGGGCCCGGGCGGTACAGGGCGATAAGGGCGACGACCTGCTTGTACTCGGTCGGGCGCATGTTCTTGATCGTGGACGTCATGCCCGCGGACTCGATCTGGAAGACGCCCGCGGTGCGGCCCTCGCGCATGAGCTTGTAGATCTCAGGGTCGTCGAAGGGGATCTCGTCGACGTTGATGTCCACGCCGTGGTTGGCCTTGATGTTGGCGAGGGCCTTGGAGATGACCGTGAGGGTACGCAGGCCCAGGAAGTCCATCTTGAGCAGACCCATGTCGGCGACGGAGTGACCCTCGTACTGGGTGATCTCGACGCCGCCCTTGGTGTCCACCTTGGTGGGCACGTGGTCGTTCACCGGCGTGGGGGTAATCAGGACCGCGCAGGCGTGGACGCCCTCGCCGCGGTGCAGGCCCTCGATCGAGAGGGCGGCGTCGATGATGCGGCGGGAGTCGGCGTCGTCCGTGTAGGCGGCCTCGAAGTCCGGCGAGTACTGGTCGGGGTGCTTCTCGCTCTTGTGCAGCGCGGCGCCGAGCGTGAGCTTGGGGTCGTTGTTGAGCATCTTGGAGAGCTTCTGGGCCTGCCACACGGGGAAGCCGAGGACGCGCGCGGCGTCGTTGATCGCCTGCTTGGCCTTGATCGTGGAGTAGGTGATGACGTGGCAGACGCGCTCGGGGCCGTAGAGCTGGCGGACGTGCTCGACGACCTCGAGGCGACGCTCATCGTCGAAGTCCATGTCGATATCCGGCATCTCCGAGCGCTCCGGCGAGAGGAAGCGCTCGAACATGAGGCCGTTGTCGAGCGGGTCGAAGGTAGTGATGTCCATGGCGTAGGCCACGATGGCGCCCGCGGCCGAGCCGCGGCCGGGGCCGACGCCGATGCCGTTGCGCTTGGCCCAGCGCACATACTCCTGCACGATGAGGAAGTAGTCCGCGAAGCCCTTCTCGCAGATGACCTTGTACTCGTACTCGAAGCGCTCCCTGACGTTCTCCCCGCCCACGGTGAGCTCGCGCCAGTTCTCGCCGTAGCGGCGCGCGAGGCCCTCCTCGCACTCCTGCCTGAAGCGCTGCTCGGAGGTCTCCCCCTCGCGCAGGTCCGGGAACTTGGGGAGATACATGTGCGACCAGTCGAGCTCGTAGTTGCACTTGTCGGCGACCTCGAGCGTGTTGTCGACGACCTCCGGGCACCACGAGAAGAGCTCGCGCATCTCCTCCTCGCTCTTGATGTAGAACTCGGCGCCGGTCATCTGCTTGCGGTTGGTGTCGTCCAGGCGCGAGGCGGTGCCGATGCAGGAGAGGACGTCCTGGGTGGGGGCGTCTTCGCGCGTGAGGTAGTGGTTGTCGTTGGTGGCGACGACCTTGATGCCGAGCTCGCGGCCGAGCTTCACGATCTGCTCGGAGAGCGTGCGGTCGGTGAAGCCGCCCCAGTTGGGGTCCGAGAGGCCGTGGTCCTGGACCTCGAGGTAGAAGTCGTCCCCGAAGATCTCCTGGTAGGCGAGCGCCCAGCGGCGCGCCTCGTCCGGGCGGCCGTCGAAGTACATGCGCGGGATGATGCCCGAGACGCAGGCCGAGGTGCAGATGATGCCCTCGTGGTAGCGACGCAGCATGTCGAGGGTGGTGCGCGGGTAGTAGTAGAACATGTCGCCGGAGGCCGCCTCGCTCATCATCTTCATGAGGTTGACGTAGCCGGTCTCGTTTTTGGCGAGAAGGATCAGGTGATAGCGGTGCTGCCGCGTGCCCTTCTCGATGCAGTCATCCGTGATGAAGTAGGCCTCGCAGCCGAAGATCGGCTTGATCAGCAGGCTCGGGCGGTTGGCGCGCACGGCCTCGAGGTCGTGGGTCTCCTCCCAGATGCGCACGTCGGAGGCCCACTGCGCGTGGACGCGGTCATGCGGCGCGGCGTCCGGGGCGTCCGCCTCGGGCTCCTCGAGCTCCCAGCCCTTCTGGAAGCACTCGAGGTCATGCTTCCACTGGTGCATGTCCTTCTGGTCGTCGTTGTAGCGGCGGCACTCCATGTCGAAGTCGGGCACGCCGAACATGTAGCCGTGGTCGGTGAGGGCGAGCGCCGGCATGCCGAGGTCGACGGCGCGCCTGACCATGTCCGAGACGCGCGTGGCGGCGTCCAGAATCGAGAAGTCCGAGTGGTTGTGGAGGTGAACGAAGGCCATGGGTGCTCCGGGGTATGGGGGGCGCGTTTTTCTCGTCACCTAGGATAGCCGAAGCCGCGGACGGGATTGCGCCTCGCGCCAGACGCGCGAGCTGCGGCTCGTTTTGTTCTCGCAGCTACACGGCATGCAAAATTCTCAAGCTCGAGATGGCAGCCGCGGCGACCCCGAGCGCGTAGACGCGTGGCGAGAAGAACCTCGGCGCCTTAGGGAAGTATTAGCAGTCGGTTCATGCGCCGTTATGGCGGGCGCCCCTAGGCTTGGGCAATCCCAGTCGAAGGAGGAAGCATGAACACGATTCGCGTGGCGCCGCGCAGGTACATCAAACGCAGGAGGGCGCGGCGGGTACCGTTTGTCCTCGGGGCCGTCGGGGCGCTGGTAGTCGCGCTCGCCGTCGTCGCCTGGTTCGTTGTCGCCTCGACGGCTCATGGGACAGCGCAGCCGGCACACTCCACGCCCCGCTCGGAGTGGCGCACCGGTGAAGTCCCCTTCCTGTATCAGACCGACCCACAGTGGGCGGGCCGCCCCTATGCCGGCGGGACCGTCGAGAAGAACGGGTGCGGCCCCACGTGCCTCTCGATGGTCTACGTCGCACTCACCGGGCGCGACGACCTCGACCCCGCCGCCATGGCGGACTTCTCGGAGCGCGGCGGCCACACGACTGACGGGATGACGGCGTGGGCACTCATGAGCGACGGCGCGGCAGAGCTGGGACTTGCCTCCGAGGAGCTGCCCGCCAGCACGGCGGCCGTGCGCGAGGCGCTTCTCGCCGGAAAGCCTGTCATCTGCAGCGTGGGGCCGGGAGACTTCACCACCACGGGCCACTTCATCGTACTCTCTGGCCTGACCGAGGACGGCGAGGTCGTCGTGCACGACCCCAACAGCGCCGAGCGCAGCGCGCGTCCCTGGGACCTCGAGCGCGTGCTCGGCCAGTGCCTGAACCTGTGGGCCTTCTCAGTGTGAGAGCGGCAGCTCGACGGCGAAGGTGGTGAGGCCGTTCTCGCTCGCGGCGGAGATGGTGCCGCCGTGCAGCTCGACGATCTCGCGCGCGATGGCAAGACCGAGGCCGGCGCCGCCGGTGGCGCTCCCGCGGGACTCGTCCAGCCGGAAGAAGCGGTCGAAGATCGCACGGAGCTTGTGCGAGGGGATGGTCGCGCCCGTGTCGGACACGGTGACGACGACGCCCCCCTCCCCGGCCGTGGCCGCGATCTCCACGGGCGTCCCCTCGTCGCTGTAGGCGATCGCATTGCGCAGCAGGTTGCCAAAGACGCGCGCGAGACGGGCCGCGTCGGCCATGACCACGAGCGGCTCGCCCGGCTGCTCGACGGTCCGCACCGTGCCCGCCACCGTCACCTGCGCCACGTTGCCGTGGGCGGCAAGCACCGGGTAGAACTCGTCGACAAGCTGGACGAGGAGCCCGGCGAGGTCTACGGGCGCGAGCTCGAGCTCGATGTTCGTGAGGCTGTAACGCGTGATGTCAAAGAACTCGTTCACCAGGCGCTCGAGGCGACACGCCTTGTCCAGCGCGACGCCCGTGTAGCGGACGCGCTGCGCCTCCGGCATGTCCGGCACCTCGTCCAGAAGCGAGAGGTAACCGATCACCGAGGTCAGCGGCGTCTTGAGGTCGTGCGCAAGGTAGGTCACGAGGTCGCTCCTGCGTGCGGACTCGTCGGCGAGCTGGCGCTCCCGCTCCGCGGCGGCGCGCTTGGCGTCGGCGGCGACGAGCTCGAGCTCCTCCCAGCCGGGTGGGAACGCCTCGTGGGCCTCCAGGTCGCGGGCGAGAAAGACGCGCAGCAACTCGGCGGCACGGGCGCGCTCCTCGCGGCGGGCACGGCGGGCGGAGAGGACGGCAGCAGCCGCACAGCCCGTGGCGAGAAGAACGATGCCGCATATGCCCAGCTGCAGGAAAAGGGACTTTACGCCGGAGGCATCCAGCACCACCTCCGGCCAGAGGCCAAATTCGTTCAGGTTGTTGATATCCAGGATCTGCGGAGTCAACCAGTCCATGAACGAGCCGTTCCAAGCCTTGTCAACAAAGCCGAAGACCATGCTGAACGCCGCAGACGCAACCAGAATCGCACCCGCCACCATCGCGACGGTCAGAACGATCGGCAACGCCCCGCCGTTCTTCTCGCTAGCGCTCAATCTTGTACCCCAATCCCCAGACGGTCCTGATGTAGCGCGGGTCCTCGAAGGAGTCGCCCATCTTCTCACGCAGGTGCCGCACGTGCACCGTGATGGAGCCCGAGCCGCGCTCGTAGTACTCGTCGCCAAAGATGCGCTGGTAGAGTTCGCGCGCGGAGACGACCGCGCCGTCCGCCTCGAGCAGGATCCGCAGCAGGGAGAACTCCGTCGGTGTGAGGGCGAGCGGGCGCTCGTTGAGGGTCACCTCGTGAGCCGGCACGTCGAGCACGAGGCCGCGGCAGGCGATGACGCCGTCCTTCTCGCCATGCGCCCCACCCGCTGCGTTGTACGTGGTGTAGCGCCTGATCTGCGCCTTCACGCGCGCTACGAGCTCGAGCGGCAGAAAGGGCTTCACCACGTAGTCGTCCGCACCCAGGGTGAGGCCACAGATCTTGTCCGCCTGCTCGTCGCGGGCCGTGAGCATGATCACCGGGTAGCTGTGGCGCTCGCGGATGGCCCGGCAGACCTCGAGACCGCTCGCGCCAGGCAGCATGACGTCGAGAATAGCAAGGTCTAGCTGCGGCGCATTGACGTCCGTCACGCGGGCGACCGCCGCCGCACCGTCCCCGAGCGCCTCCACCTCAAAGCCCTCCGCCTCGAGGTAGACGCGAACGAGCTCGCAGATCTCCGGCTCGTCGTCCACCACCAGCACACGTGCGCCCATGCACCCCTCCCCTCATATCGGCCACAAGGATACGCGAGAAGAACGCGGCAGTTCCTAACGTTTGCTTAAGGGCGGGCGAGCATGCGACGAATGCCCGACATGCTCGATATCTCCTCAAGAACGTCGATGAGCTCGTCACTCTGGACGAAGCCCGGATTCAAGAATGTGTGTGCGGCGCCTCCAACCAGACGACACCTCGACAAGGCAGGCATAGGCTCGAATGGTTTTCATCTGTAGTCTTGTCTTTTCACGCGAGCTGCGCCGTGGGCTCTCGGGCGAACTGCTTGCCGCCCACCCAGTACGAAGCTGAGGACGAGAAGTCCCCACGTGACTCGATTCCGCGGGGCACCGACCACGCCATCTAGGTGGGCATCGGCGCCGTGCTCACGGTGGCGTGGGGCGTCGTCTCCGGCGCGGAGTCGTTCTCATGGGCAAAGGTACTGCTCATCGCGGGCCTCGTGGCGTGCGTCGTCGGCCTCAAGCTGGTGGGTGAGACGCACTAGGCTCTCGCCGGTCGCCGTCCTGAACGCTCCCTACCCCTCGACGCGAAAGCGGCGAAGCAGCTCCGCAAAGGCGTCCTGCGCCGCGCGGCACGTGTCGAGCAGGTAGCCTCGCTCACGACCCCACTGCGAGAGCCCGCGATAGTAGAACAGCTTCACCTCGTCCGTGATGATGAAGGGCGTGATGCCACTGCGCAGGCACTCCTTGAACATGACGAGCCTACCCACGCGGCCGTTCCCGTCCTGGAAGGGGTGGATGGCCTCGAACTCGGCGTGGAAGGCCACGACGTCCTCGAGCGTCCTTCTCGGCAGCGCCTCGTACTTCTCGATGAGCTCCGCCATGCGGCCCGAGACCTCCTCGGGAGCGGCCGTCTCGCGACCGCCCACCTCGTTGGGGAGGCGCTTGTAGCCGCCGACCGCGAACCACCCCTTGCGGCTGTCGGTTGTGCCCTGCTTGAGCTGGGCGTGCAGACCCTTGATGAGGCGCTCGGTCAGGCGCCGGTTGGCTGAGTCGATGATCGTGTCCACGCACCGAAAGTGGTTGGCGGCCTCCAGGATGTCGTCCACGCGCACCGCGTCCGTGACGCCGATCGTGTTGGTCTCGAAGATGAGCCGGGTCTGCTCGTGCGTGAGCCGGCTCCCCTCGATGTGGTTGGAGTTGTAGGCAAACTCGACCTGGACGTGATGGTAGATGCCCCCGTGCGTGCCGGCGGCCCCCTCCTCGCGAAGCGCGTCGAGAAGCGCGCGCGGCCTCGTACGCGTGCGCGGCCTGCGGCCCGGGCGCTCGGCGTCCTCCGGGATTGCCCACGTCTTTCCGATGAGCTCGGCGCCGGGGATGCGCCCCTCGGCGCAATACCCGCGCACCGTGCGCTCGGAGACGTCCCAGAGTCGAGCGGCCTCCGCGACCGTGATGTACCCCATCGCCATCCTCCGCTATCGGCAGATTAAACGTATCTATAGTTTACTTCTTTCCCATTTAGCTTGCCGATGGCGGCATAGGCGGCCAGCCGAGCGTCACGAGAAAAACAGCCCGTCCCGCGCGGTCGTTCTTCTCACTCCCCGCGCGGCGCCGCTCCCGCGCGATGGTGCGACCGATGTTGACGCTCTTGCCCATGCCTCCCCCTCGACGCTGCAGCCGGCTCTCACCTCCAGTATGCAGTCGAGCGAGGGTGGAATCAAAGGAGTGCTGGTTGACGTTTCTTGCGAGCGGTCAACCGAGACTCGATGCCCGAACTAGAGCCGCACGAACATGCGACGAGAATCGCTTTCCAGGCGCTGGAACCCAAAGTGGGCGTAGAAGCCCTCCGCGTGCTCGTCAGCCGGGTCGACGACAAGCGCACGCGATGCGACGATGCGCGACGCCGCAGCCGCGCGGCGAATGGCGTCCTGCAACAATCTGGCTCCCGCCGACTCCCCCTGGTAGCGCTCATCGACGGCAAGCTGGCCAAGCAGCGTGCAGGGGATTGGGTTCGGGGCGTTTCGGCGCAACGAGCCGGCAAGCATCCCAACGCGCGCAACCGCATGAGTGCTCAGGGCGTAGAAGCCGCACATCTCACCAGTCGAGAGGGGCAGGATGTACACCCGTGCCGTCCCGTCGCGCATCGCGCGATGCGCGCGCTCCTTGAGCCAGGCGTCGTTGTCGACGTTGCCGGAGGAGAACCCGCTCACATCGTCCTCGTCGAGAAGCGGGCGGATGCGACGAAACGCTAGTCCTCCCATGGGAACTCGCGATCAAGCAGCTCTCGGGTAGCCGCGGGAACGGCGGAGTCAAGAGCATTCGCAAAGCGCTCGTAGTCATCTGCGGAGAGGTACGTCACGCTCTCGTCGCTCACCTGCCGGCGAACCTCAAACGGGAAGCCACCGCACTCGTTGAACATGTGAACGAAGACCTTGACGGCGGCGGACGGCGTCAGGCCCAGGGCAGCGGTGTTCCTGACGAAGGCGCCCTTCTCCTCGGCGCTCAGCTTGGTGTTGAGCGACGTCATTGTCGTTGCCATGGGACCTCCTTTCAATCGCTCAAAATCAGCCATTTGGTTCATTATATACCACAATAGACCACTATGTAATCCAAACAGTTCAAAATGCCACCACTCACACACCGCCCAGCAGCACGCGCGAGCACTCGCGGACGCAGAGCATCTCGCAGTATCGCGAGCGGGTCGATGCCCTCTAAGGGGATCCCATGGCGCGCAAGCCCATCGCGGAGATGTCGTTCTCGCAAATCTATCCCCTGCTCGTGCAGAAGGCCGAGCGCAGGGGTCGCACGCGTGCGGAGGTCGATGCCGCGTGCTGCTCGACGAGCCGCCGGCGATGAACCCCAATCGCGCGCTCATCACCGGCAAGGTCTGCGGCGTTGACGTGACTGCCATCGAGGACCCAGTGGAGCAGAACGCCCGCTACCTGGACAAGCTCGTCGACGAGCTCGCCCGCGGACGCGCGCAGGAGAAGGTCCTGAGGCGCTAAGCCATCTTCCCCGCGGATTGCCGAGAAAAAACTTTGCCCTTCTCGCTTGCACTGTGTATAGGTATGTATATACTGTACTTACCGGGTATACACGGTCGGCCCGCAGGAGACGTCCTGGCGGGCCAGCACGGAAGGACGGCGACTTGGACATCATCATCTCAACCTCGAGCGGCAGGCCCATCTACGATCAGATAACCGACCAGATCAAGTCGGCGATCGTGACGGGCCAGCTCGCGGAGGGCGAGCAGCTCCCCTCGATCCGCGCCCTGGCCAGCAGCCTGCGCGTGAGCGCGATCACCACCAAGCGCGCCTACGCGGAACTGGAGGCGGCGGGCCTGGTCGAGACGGCGCAGGGCAAGGGCACCTACGTCGCCGGCGGAAACGCCGAGCTCATCCGCGAGGAGCAGATGAGGGAGGTCGAGGGGCTCCTCGCCAAGGCCGTTGAGCGGGGCCGGGCGATCGGCCTCACCGACGACGAGCTGTCCGAGATGTTCGCCCTGGTACTGGAGTGACGCGCGAGAAGGACCTCGCGCAGAAAGGACGTCACATGAGCGGCAGTCTCATCGAGGCCCGCGGGCTCACCAAGCATTACGACGCCTTCTCGCTGGAGGGCGTGGACCTCACCGTGAACGAGGGCGAGGTCGTGGGCTTCATCGGCCAGAACGGCGCCGGCAAGTCCACCACCATCAAGGCGCTTCTCGGCCTCTTCCCCACCGACGGCGGCGCCTCGAGCGTGCTCGGCGTACCGAGCGACGAGCTCTCACGCGCGTCCGGCGCGACCACCAAGGAGCAGGTCGGCGTCGTCTTTGACGCGATCTCGCTGCCGGAGCACCTCAAGGTCGCCGACGTGGGGCGCATCTACGAGCGCGCCTACGCCACCTGGGACGCACACCGCTTCGAGCGCCTGACCGCCGAGTTTGGCCTGGACGCCATGAAGACCGTGAAGAGCCTCTCGCGCGGCATGGGGATGAAGCTCTCCCTGGCCTGCGCGCTCGCCCACGACGCGCGCCTGCTCGTCCTCGACGAGGCCACGGCAGGCCTGGACCCGATGGCGCGCGACGAGGTGCTCGACCTCCTGCGCGACTTCGTCGCCGAGCCCGGCCGCGCCATCCTCATGAGCAGCCACATCACGAGCGACCTCGAGCGCATCGCGGATCGCATCGTCTGCATCGACGCCGGGCGCATCATCTTTGACCTGCCCAAGGACGTCATCACAGACGAGACGGGCGTCGCGCGCTGCCGCGTGGCGGACCTCGAGAAGATCGCGGACTCGGGCGTCGTCCCGGACGCCGAGCTGCGCTACCTGCGCCACGACTACGGCATCGACGTGCTCGTCCCCGACCGCTTTGCCTTTGCGGAGAGCTTCCCGGAGATTCCGGTCGACCGCATGACCATAGACGACTACATGACCCTCACCCTGAAGGGCGGTGTCCGATAATGAAGCGCGCGTTCCTCCTTGAGATGACGATCTTCCGCGACTACGCCCGGCAGCTCGTGGGCCTGGGTCTTCTCGTGAGCCTGTGCATCGGCCTTGGC
Source organism: Atopobiaceae bacterium (assembly GCA_030525685.1). Lineage (GTDB taxonomy): Bacteria > Actinomycetota > Coriobacteriia > Coriobacteriales > Atopobiaceae > Thermophilibacter. The sequence goes on from JAUNEG010000013.1 coordinate 45,982, forward strand.
ATACAGACGCCGATCGCGATGCCGGCAACGCTCACCTGCATGTTCTTCATGATGAGCGCGATGGGACTGGCCGCCTACGACCAGCTCAACCACTGGGAGCTCTTCCGCCTCACGCTCCCGCTCTCCCGGCGCGACGTCGTGCTCGGCCGCTACGCCGCCATCGTGACGTTTGGCCTGCTCGGCATGGTCGTGGGTATCGTGGCAGCGGTCGCGGCAACGGCCGTCGTCAGCGCGGTGGGCCTGCCCGGCGAGGTCGGCGAGGCGTTCGCCTTTGACCCGGACATGCTCTCCGTCATGGCCGTCGTCACCTGCCTCACCCTGCTCATCGGCGCCGTCGTGGCGAGCATCGTGACGCCGCTCTACTTTCGCCTGGGCCAGACGCGCGCCACGCAGATCCTGCCCACGGTGATCGTGCTGCTCCTCGTGGTGCCCGTGGCCGTCCTCGGCAACAGCGGCATGCTCGACGGCGGCATCCCGGGCATGGAGCTCGTCTCCGCCGCGCTCGAGGCGCTGGACACGCCGGCCGGCATGGCCGTGGGCTGCGTGGTCCTCGTGGCCCTCTCGGCCGTGGCGCTCGCGATCTCCGCCGCGGTCTCGCTCAAGCTCTACGAGCAGCGCGAGCTCTAGGGGCGCCGGACGGCCGGGGCGAGAAGCACCTCACGCCCCGAAGGCGTAGCGGGCGACCAGCGGCTCGTCGGGCGCGGCCGGGTCCTCGCGCTCCACGCACACGAAGGCGCACTCGACCCGCTCGAAGCCCTCGGCGAGAAGGACGCCGGCGTAGAACTCCGCCTGCATCGCGTGGCGCACGCGGACCTCCTCGGGGCTGAGCCCCGCGTCTCCGGTCTTGTAGTCGACCACGAGCGCCGTGCGCGCCGCCGCGTCGGTGCACAGCAGGTCCATCGCGCCCTCCAGGTAGTCGCCGTGGGGCGAGTCCTGCTGCGGCTGGAAGAACGGCACCTCGGCCCGCACGAGCGGCCACGACAGCGCCTCGGCTCGGACGGACGAGCGCTCCCAGCGCGCGAGCGCGCCCCTCAGGCGCTCCTCGGCGCGCGGCGAGAGATGCCAGCGGCGCACCTGTGACTGCACGCGCGCCTCGTCGGCCGCACTCCCGGACTCCACCATGGCCTGGGCGAGCTCGTGGAAGGCGGATCCGAGGTTCGTGGCGCGGTCCGCGTCCTCGGCGTCCGCCTCGCCGGCGGCCTCCGCGGCGCGCTGCTCGCGCGTGGGAGCGGGCGGGGGCGCGAGCTGGGCGTGGACGCTCGAGTAGCTGAAGACGCCCTCGCGGGCGCGCCAGTGGCCCGTGGGCGGGGCGGCGGGCGGTGCCATCTCGTAGAGCGCGAACGTCCCGACGCCCGCCTCCGCGGCACCTGCCTCCTCGCCCGCGACGCCCGGGCGCACCGCGTCCGCCGCGCGCTCGGGGAGCGGCCCGTCGAAGCCCTCGAGCGTGCCGTCGGAGCTCGCCGTGACGGCCTTGTCGGCGCCCCTGCCCTCGGTGCTCACCTCGACGCAGCGCAGGCGCGCGGGGGCGCTGCCGCCGTAGTCGAGCTCGGTCTCCCCCGCCCTCGTGGCGCACGGGTCGCCGAGAAGCGCCTCGAGCGTCCCGGCGGCGAGCGCCGACGACGGCACGCCCTCCTTGCCGCTCGCCGCGCTGACGCCCAGGACGAGCGCCTCGCGGGCACGCGTCATGGCCACGTAGAGCAGCCGCGCCCGCTCGCGCGCGTCCGCCGCCGCGTCCTCGGCGCGCAGGGCCGCGTAGCGTGCCGCGAGCGGCATGGCCTCCCAGCCGCCCGCGCCGGGCTCCAGCTCCTCGGCGTCGATCTCGCCGAGGAGCGCGGGGAGCTTGTGCTCGTCGTCGCGGGGGCGCAGCACGAAGGAGCGCCTGCCGCCACGCAGCGGCCCGAGCGCCAGCGTGGCGTCGGACTGCGGGCGCGACCAGCACTCTGCAACCGCGCAGACGCCGAACTCGAGGCCCTTGGAGGCATGGATCGTCATCACGCGGACCGTGCCGTCGCCCGCGGCGCCGTCGTCGCCCGCGAGCGAGGCGGGCGGCACCTTGGCCACCCGGAGCCACGCGTCGAACTCCGTCGCCGCGCGGGCGGCGCCGAGCCCGAGGCCCTCGGTGAGGTCGCGCACGTAGCGCACCGCCGCGAGCACGTTGGCCGCGCGGGCGCGGCCCTCCGTCCCCTCGGCCTCCAGGCGGGCGAGCCAGCCCGAGTCGCGCGCCACGTCCAGGCACACGTCGGCTACCGGCCGCCAGCGCACCTGCTCGAGCGCCCGCCCGAGCACCTCGTGCGCCAGGGCGAGCCTCATCGACGGCTCGTGGCCGCCGTAGAACTCCATCGTGGCCATGCCGCGGTCGATCCCGCGCTTCGTGGGTGCGTCGAGCTTCTCCTGGGTCCGCGATCCCAGCTCGCAGAAGTCGTTGGCGTCGAGCCCGAACATCTCGCTCGCCAGCAGCGGGAAGAGGCCCGACTGCGTGTCGGCGGGGTTCGCCAGGGTGTGCAGGAGGGCGCACATGACCTTGACCTCGTCGGTCGAGGTGAACGTGGAGCCGCCCGTCACCACGCACTCCATCCCGCGCGCACGGATCGCGTCGATGTAGAGCTCGGCGTTGGTCGTCACGCCCAGCAGCAGCGCCATGTCACCGGCGCGCTCGCCGTGGGCGCGATAGGTCGCGAGGGCGTCCGCAACCTGCGCCGCCATCGTCGCGACCTGGTGCCTGCTCGGACGGCCGGCCACGCCGCGCCCGGAGCACACCTCGACGTCGATGCGCGGGAGGTCGCGCGCCCGGTACCCGTCCGTGCGCGTGGGGCAGTCGTCGAGGTGCATGAAGCCCTCGAGCACGCCGGGTGCCGTGCCGTCCCCGCCCGTGCACACGCGCTCCACGAGCGCGAGCACGTCCGCGTGGCTGCGGTAGTTGGTGTCGAGACGGACGGTCCCGGCCTCGTCGACCTTCTCGCCGTGCGCGCGGAAGACTCCGACGTCGGCGCCGCGGAAGCGGTAGATCGACTGCTGGGCGTCCCCGACCGTGCACAGGTGTGCGCCGTCGCCCCCGGCGAGAAGCCCGATGAGCTCGAGCTGCGTCTCGTCGGTGTCCTGGAACTCGTCCACCATGACGAGGCGGAACCGCCCCGCGTAGTCACGGCGCACCTCGTCGTTGTCCCGCACGGCGAGAAGCGCCTCGCGCACGAGGTCGTCGTTGTCCAGGCAGCGCTCGGCGACCTTGAGCTCGCGGTAGCGGCGCTCGACGCGGCGGGCGAGCTCGAGGAGCGCGCCCGCGTGCGGCGCGGCGGCGCAGAAGCGCGCCTCGGCGAGGGCCAGGGCCCGCGCGGCCTTGGCGGATTTGACGGCCTCCTTGAGCGCCCCGCTCGCGGTGGGCATGGCCCTGCCCTCGAGCAGGTCGCGGACCGCCTCGGGGGTGCGCTCGCGCAGCGGGAGGCGCGCGAAGTCGCGCAGCGCCTCGAGCGTGGGGTCGACCTTGCCCCGCGCGGCGGGCGTGAGCTTGCAGGCGCCGAGCTCCTCCATGCGCATGGCGAACGCGTCCAGCGCCTCGCGCAGCGAGTCCGCACCCGCTGCCTCGGGCGAGAGCGAGCCCACGCCCCCGGCGCACGAGGCACCGGCCCCCACCAGCGTCTCAACGAGGCCCATGGCGCCCGTGTAGCCACTCTTGCCCCTCATGCCCAGGCCGTACTCGGCGAGGGCGGGCGCGAGCGCGTCGTCGGAGCGCGCCGCGCGCATGACCTCGTCCATGGCGCGGTCGAACAGCGCCGTCTGAGCCGAGTCCGCCACCACGGCAAACGCCGGGTCCAGCCCCAGGTCGAGGGCATGGCGGCGCAGGATGCGGGAGCACATGCCGTGGATCGTGGAGATCCAGGCGTCGTCGACGGCGAGCGCCTGCTCGGCGAGGCCCGCCGAGCGCAGGGTCCTTCTCGTCCGCTCCTTGATCTCGCGCGCTGCGGCCTCGGTGAAGGTGATGACGAGCACCTGGTCCAGGCCGTCCAGGAACGGTGCCCCGCCCGGGCCGGAGCCCGGCGAGAGCGCCCAGGCGATGCGCTGCGTGAGGGTGAAGGTCTTGCCCGAGCCGGCGCCCGCCTCCACGAACAGGGGCGCGTCGAGGGTCGTGGCGATCGCGCGCTGGCGGTCGTTCAGGCTCGAGAGGTCAAGCGTTCCGCTCACTTCCGCAGCCTCCTCTCGCAGTTGAGCACCGGGCAGAACTGGCAGGCCTCCGCGTCGAGCGGGTCGGCCTCGATGTCGCCCGCCATGAGGCGCTCCATCTTGCGGGCGATGGCCTCCTCGCTGGCGTCGAGCAGGGCCTCGATGCCGCCCGCCCCGTCGCGCCCGAAGGACTCGCCCCGCGGCACCGACACGGACGCGATCCTCTTGCGAGAGAGGTGCCGCTCGCCGAAGACCACGTCCGCGAGGTTCTCGTCCACGGCGCCGGCCAGGGCATGCGCCCCCTTGGTGCAGAGGTAGAGGGCCGCACGGACCGTGAGGTCCGGGAAGGCGCGCCGCACGACCTGGGCGTATATGAGCGACTGCACGCGCCGGGGCAGCGAGAAGGACCCGTCCGGGCGACCCGACGGGAAGGCGTCGTACTCCTTGGCGAAGCCGACGTCGGACTTGTGCTTGTAGTCGATGACGGCGACCTGCCCGTGCGCGTCCACGTCGATCCGGTCGACCGTGCCCGTGAGCAGGACGCCCGCGTACTCGACCTTCGGCGCGCCGCCGCGGCCGAAGCCCCACTCGAAGAAGCGGGGCTCGAAGCCCGTGAGCATGCCCCGCTCGAAGTCGAGCAGCGATCCCAGGTCGCGGCGAAGCCCCTCGAGCTGGCCGAGCTCGCGCGCGAGGTGCGGGACGAGCGCCTGCGGCAGGGGCCTGCGGCCGCCGATGAGCTGGTACTGGTGGGCGAGGTGGGCGTAGAACTCCTCCCCGAGCACCGCGTGGGCCTCCTCCGGGTCGGCGCCGCCCTCGCCGGCGGACACCGAGGAGCCCGGCAGGCGCTCGGCCGGCTCTTCCTGGGCGCGCGCCAGCAGGCGGCCGACCTCCTCGCGGTAGTCCTCCCGCTGCATCGCGTCGGCATGCGCGGAGCGCAGGTCGGCGAGCACGCGGCCGCCCTCGAGGCGCTCCCGCGCGCGGGCGACGAGCTCGGAGCGGCTCACCTCCAGCACGCGGTGGGCGAAGGTGCCCATCTCGGCGCCCGTGAAGCCGGCGTCGGCGTCGCGCAGGCGCAGGCGGCGCAGGCTGAACCACTTGTAGGGGCACTCGAGGTAGCTCTCTATCTGGGAGGCGGAAAGCAGCGGGCGCGTGGTCTCCGGAGACATCCCCTCGGGCGGCGGCGAGACGAGAGCGCGCTCCCGCGCGTCGATGTGCCCCGCGGCCGACGGGGTCTCCGCGCCCGCGACTGACGCGGGCCGGCCCGTCGGCGCGGCGTTCTCGGAGAGCGGTGCCTCCGAACGCGTGAGCACGTTCCCCTCGCCCAGCGCGAGGGCGGTCTTCTCGGCCCCCGCCTCGGCGCCCAGCCCGTAGCAGGCGAGGACCTCGGAGAGCATGACGGAGGGGTAGCACTCGCGACCGTCCGCGCCGAAGAGCGTGCGCTCCAGCGCGAGCACCCGTCGGGGCACGCGGGCAACGGCCGAGAAGCGCGCGCGCTCGAGCTCCATGGCCCCCGGCGGCTCCTCGACGCCCCAGGCGCGCAGGACGTGGGAGCGCACGTCGTCCCGCTCGGAGACGGCGGCCTCGACCGAGGTCTGCCCGAGCACGAGCAGCGCGTCCGCGGAGGCGGGGGCGAGGCGGCTCGCCGCGGTGGGGTCGCATATCCGGACCATGGCCCGCGCGCCCTCGGCCAGGCGCTCCGGGCGCAGCACGACGCCCGCGCGGCCGAGCGCGGCCTCGGCCAGCCCCACGAGCTCCGCGAGGGACACGGCGCCGGGCCGCTCCGGGTCCGCCGTGACGCCGAGCTCCTTCAGGGAGCGCGCGACGTCGAGCACCGCGCCCAGGGCCATGACCGCCTCGCGCGCGGCGGGAGACTCGGAGGCGTCCCCCCGCGCATAGGGCATGAGCAGCTTGGACGCGGCCGAGCCCAGCCTCCCGCGCAGTAGCTCGCGCGTGGCGGCGGCGACCTCGGGCGAGACGACGCGCTCGGAGCGCAGCTGGCCGAGGAGCACGGGCGGCACGAGCAGGCGGTTGGCACGCCACTCGGCGTCCAGGCGCCGGGCGCGCGCGGCGTCCATGTGGGATATGTCGGAGATCAGGAAGTCGGAGAGCTCGCGCGGGGGCCACCAGGACATGTCCCGCAGCTCAACGCGGACGGTGTCGGCGCGCGGGGCGTCCGGGACCGGCTCCGCGGCTGGCCAGGTCCGGGCCAGCTCGGCGAGCCGGGCGACGCTGCGGGCGTAGCCGAGGAAGGCGCGACCCGGCTCCAGCTCCGCCATGGGGCGCGTGAGCTGGGCGCGGACGGATACGCCCCGGGCGGCGAGGCGCGGCGACAGGTCTCGCCAGGCGCGCGACACGTCCGGCGTGGCCACGACGACGTCCGTGCAGCCCTCCTCGACGAGCCCCGTCACCGCCCGGCAGACGAGCTCGGGCTCGGCGGAGGGGCCGGACGGCAGGATCACGCGCACCGCGCCCGTGGGCTCGAGCGGGCGCTCGACCGGACGGAAGAGCCCATCGAGAAGACCGGAGATCTCCTCGGCTCGGCGCACGTCGCGCCCGGCGGCACCGGTCTCGACCACGGCGGCGTCGAAGGCCTCGGAGAGCCCCTCGGCGAGGGCCATCTCGGCGCGGGACATGTGAGGGAAGCCCGCGAAGGTCACCGGGGGGACCGCGACGCCGGCGTCGGCGAGGACGCGCGGCAGCTCGGCCATCACCTCGCAGGTCTCGACGAGGCCCGCGGCGCGCAGGTCCTCGCCCAGGCCGGCCACGAGCGCGACCAGCGCGCGCTCCGCCTCGGTCGTGCCCCCCGGCACGGCGTCTGCCGTCGCCGCGAGCCACGGCAGGCCCGCGCGCGCGAGGTCGGCGAGGAGCGCCGCGGTGCCGGGCGTGTCGGCGAGCGGTGTGCCCGGCCGGCGGCAGGCGCGCCCGAGCGCGCGCGCCGCCAGCAGGTCGCGCGCGAGGCCGTCGGCGGGGCGGCGGCCGTCCCCCCAGACCTCCCAGCGCTCGGTCGCCCAGGCGGCGGGCGTGCTCACGGTGACGCCGAGCGAGAGGCCCTGCCCAGCCAGCGCACGCTGGACGTCGAGCGCCTGCGCGAAGCTCGGCACGAGCACGACCGCCCGCCCGCACGATGCCAGCGCGTCCCGTACCCGGGACAGGAGCTCGGGTGAGGCTAGCTGCCCGTCTGTTGCTGTGAGGACGCTCGGCGGCATGGGGTCTCCAGACGTGAGGTTCTTCTCGTCACATCCTACCCTACCCCGAGCACCGGACAGAAATGTCGCATCCGGTCGGAGGCGCGGGCTCGCGTTGTGCACGAGTTAGGGCGCTTGCAGTCGCGCGGTCCTTCTCGCCAACTGCGTAAACGCAGGTGAGGCAAGGTCAAAAGAGTGGCTAACTCGTGCACAATTTGAGCAAGGTAAGCGGGACGGGTCGGACGGCGCCCACGCGGCGAGAAGAACCGCGGACCTCAGCCGCGCGGGCCGTCCAGGCGCCCGAGCACCAGGCGGTAGCCGCCGGTCGGGCCGTTGAGGCATTTGGAGACGCGGCTCACCGTGGTCGAGGAGGCTCCGGTCGCGCGGGAGACGTCGACGTAGGAGGCACCGGCCGCGAGCATCGTGGCCACCTCGAGGCGCTGGGAGAGGTCCTCGATCTCGCGCGGGGTGCACAGGTCGGAGAGCAGCGCCTCCGCCTCCTCCGCGGATCCGAGCGAGCAGAGCGCCTCGAGCAGACGCCTCTTCTCGGCCTCGCCGACTCCCCCGAGCTCCGCCATGTCCCCTCCCCGCCGTCTCGCGCGATCGCCGCCCATCCACTTTAGCGCATTAAAGCGCCCGGGCGCCAGACCACGCGCTAGAATTGTGCGGGAGACACCGCGAGGGGACGGGGGGCCCGTGAGGAGCTACCTGGAGGACGACCTGCGCGACGTGCGCCTCGTCGCGAGCGACATGGACTACACGCTGCTCGCCGACGACGGCTCGATGCCCGAGGGGATGCCCGAGCGCATCCGCGCGCTCGAGGACTCGGGGGCGCTCTTCGCCGCGGCGAGCGGTCGGCCCCTCTACACGCTGCGCGACATGTTCCCCGGCCTGTGGGACCACATGGCCTTCGTCACCGACAACGGGGCCGGCGTGGTCTGCGGCGAGGACGTGGTCTTCAAGAGCATCATCGACCCCGACATCGTCCAGCGCCTCACCGAGTTCACGCTGGGGCATGGCTACGGCATCCCCACGATCTGCGGCCTCGAGGCGTGCTACGTGCGCCGGCAGGACCGCGAGCACGACGCGTTCTTCCGCACCTTCTACCACAACATCAAGTACGTCGACTCGCTCGACCACCTTCCGGTGGAGGTCAACAAGTACACGCTCTTCTTCCCCGAGGCCAACTCCGCAGCCATGCTCGACGAGGTGTACGCGCCGGCGTTCGGCGAGGGGCTCTCGCTCACGTGCGGCGGCGACGTGTGGCTGGACATCATGAACGAGGGCGTCACCAAGGCCACGGGCATCGAACGGCTCTGCGCGTACCTGGGAATCTCCGTGGATGACGTGATCGCGCTCGGCGACACGGACAACGACTCCGAGATGCTCTCCAGCGTGGGGCACGGCTACCTCATGGCCAACGCCGAGAAACGCATGGAGCAGTATGCCTCGTTCCGCGCCCCCTCCAACAACGACCGCGGCGTCGCCCAGGTGATCGACGCCGTCCTCTCCGCCCGCAGGGCGTAGCGGCTACCGAGAAGAACGCCCCGCCGTCAGGCGCTCCCGTACAGGTCGGCGAGCTCGCCGAGGTCGCGCAGGTCGAGATGGGACGCGTCCACGGGCGTCCATGTCCTGTACGTGCGCGATTCTCACATATCGTTGGCCGGATTGTGTAAGCGCTCAGTAAGCCATCGCAGGCGGTCCGTCCTTCTCGGCAGCACAACGCCGAGACAACGGGGCCCGGCACCTCGCCGGGCAAACTTCCTGAGCGCCAAGCGCGAGGCAGTTTGCGTGCGAGGTGCCGGGCCCCTCCCGGTGACGATGCGTGTTACGCCATGACCTTGCGGAACAGCTCCACGACGGCGGCGTGGTCGGCCTCGCGCGGGTTGCCCGGGAAGCAGGCGTCGGCGATGGCGTCGTCGGCCAGCTGGTCGAGGTCGGCCTCGACAAGGCCGTCGCAGGTCGGCTTGATGTTGACGTCGGCGGAGAGCTGGCGGACGGCAGCGATGGCGGCGTCGGCGGCCTCGTCGTCGGTCATGCCGGTGGTGTCGACGCCCATGGCCACGGCGACCTCGGCCAGGCGCTTGGTCACGACGGGCTTGTTGTACTCCATCGCAACCGGGAGCAGCATCGCGCAGGCGACGCCGTGCGGGGTGTCGTAGTGCGCGGAGAGCGTGTGCGCCATGGCGTGGTCGATGCCCAGGCCCACGTTGGAGAAGCCCATGCCGGCGACGTACTGGCCCAGCGCCATGCCCTCGCGGCCGCTGCCCGGCTGGCCGCTCTTGGCCTCGGCGTAGGAGTCGCGCAGGTTCTGGGAGATGAGCTGGATGGCCTTGAAGTGGAACATGTCGGAGAGCTCCCAGGCGCCACGGGTGGTGTAGCCCTCGATGGCGTGGGTCAGCGCGTCCATGCCGGTGGCGGCGGTCAGGCCGGCGGGCATGGAGGCCATCATGTCGGGGTCGACGACGGCGACGTCGGGGATGTCGTTGACGTCAACGCAGACGAACTTGCGGACCTTCTCGGGGTCGGTGATCACGTAGTTGATCGTGACCTCGGCCGCGGTGCCGGCGGTGGTGGGCACGGCGATGGTGAAGACGGCGTGCTTCTTGGTGGGGGCCACGCCCTCGAGGGAGACGACGTCGGCGAACTCGGGGTTGGCCACGATGATGCCGATGCCCTTGGCGGTGTCCATCGAGGAGCCGCCGCCGATGGTGACGATGCAGTCCGCGCCGGAGGCCTTGTACGCCTCGACGCCGTCCTGGACGTTCTTGATCGTGGGGTTGGGCTTGATCTCGGAGTAGAGCTCCCAGGCGATGCCCGCCTCGTCGAGAAGATCGGTCACCTTGGCCACGACGCCAAACTTCACGAGGTCGGGGTCGGAGCAGACGAAGGCCTTCTTGTGGCCGCGGCGCTCAAGCTCGCCGGGGATCTCCTTGATCGCGCCGGAGCCGTGGTAGGAGATGTTGTTCAGGACGAAGCGGTTGACTGCCATGTTGTGTTCCCTCCTTGGGAGTGTGCGTGCCGGAATGCCGGCGGTCCGGTGGGTAGTGTTCCCCTTGGGAGCTGTTGACAGGCTAACTTCTCCGCGGGCGGCGCATCGGGTCGGCGAAGGGACGCCTGGGCCCCCGGCCGACCTGACGCCGCGCCACGCTGACAGAAAATGCCGCCCGCGGCCCGCCTCGGGGGCTCGCGAGCGGCAAAAGCTGTCAGTGTCCCAGCGATGACGGCGCCGGGGGGGCGAGAAGAACGTCGGACCGTGGGCGCTACAGCGAGCGCAGGGTGTCGACGAGCGCGGTCTTGTCGGCGGTCTTCTCGTCCTTCATCTTGATCACGCGCGCGGGGCAGCCGGCCACCACGGCGCCGGCGGGCACGTCCTCGACGCAGACCGCGCCGGCGGCCACCACGGCGCCCGCGCCCACGCGCACGCCCTCGATGACCACGGCGTTGGCGCCGATCATGACGCCGTCCTCGATGACGACGGGCGTGGCGCTGGCGGGCTCGACCACGCCGGCAAGCACGGCGCCCGCGCCCACGTGGCAGTGCGCGCCCACGATCGCGCGCCCGCCGAGCACGGCGCCCATGTCAATCATGGTGCCCTCGCCCACCACGGCGCCGATGTTGATGACGGCACCCATCATGACCACGGCGTTGTCGCCGATCTCCACCTGGTCGCGGATGATCGCGCCCGGCTCGATGCGCGCGTTCACGCCGCGCAGGTCCAGGAGCGGCACCGCGGAGTTGCGGCGGTCGCACTCGACGTCGGCGTACTCGATCGAGTCCGCGTTGGCGAGAAGGACGGGCTCGATGGCGGCCCACTCGCCGAAGACGACCTTGCCGTCGCGACCGCCGTAGACATGGGCGTCGCCCCAGTCCAGCCGCATCCCGCACTTCTCGCGCACGTACACCTTGACCGGCGTCTTCTTGGGCGCGTTGGCGATGAAGTCGATGATCTCCTGTGCGTTCAAACCCGTTCCTCTCGATCCGTGCGTCTAGCCGAACATCAGGGTATCAAAGTCGTAGAAGCCGGGCTCGCGCGCCAGCAGGCGCGCGGCGGCGGCCACGGCACCGGTGACGAAGATCTGCCGGCTCGTGGCGCGGTGCGTGAGGCAGACCTCCTCGTCGCTGCCGAAGAAGTGGACCTCGTGCGTTCCCGCGACGGTGCCGCCGCGCACGGCGTGCACGCCGATCTCGCCGGGGACGCGCGGGCCGACCATGCCCTCGCGGCCGCCCACGACCGGTCGCTCCCCCGTTGGGTCGACGGCGGCGAGCAGGGCCTTGGCGGTGCCGCTCGGCGCGTCGGCCTTCTGGTTGTGGTGCGTCTCCACGATCTCCACGTCCCAGCCGGCGAGCGTGCGGGTGACCATCGCCGTGGCGCGGCGCAGGGCCGCGACGCCGAGGGAGTAGTTGGACGCCCAGATCACGCGGTTCTTCTCGCCCAGGGCGCGAAGCTCTCCCAGCTGGTTCTCCGAGAGGCCCGTGGTGCCGGAGACCACCGCCGCGCCCGTGCGGCGCGCGTAGGCCAGCGTGTGCGGCAGCGCGGCGGGCGCGGAGAAGTCCACGGCCACGTCCGCCGCCGGCGCCGACCCGTCCAGCTCGTCGATGGTGTCCACGTCATAGGAGCCGAGCACCTCAAAGCCACGGGCGAGAAGCTCCTCGCGCACGAGGCGGCCCATGCGGCCCGCGCCGCCGACGACGATCGCGCTAGGCAAGGAGACCCACTCCCCTCATGGCGGCCACGAGGCGCTCGCGGCCCGCGTCGGAGATCGTCCAGAGCGGCTGGCGGTAGTGCTCGCCGATCATGCCCATCTCGGCGAGGGCACACTTGACCGGAATCGGGTTGACCTCGCAGAAGAGGGCGTGGATGAGCTCGAGGTTCTCGAGCTGGGCGCGGCGGGCGGCCTCGACGTCGCCGGCGAGGAAGTCGGCACACATCTCATGCACCGCAGCGGGCGCGACGTCTGCCCACACGGAGATGACGCCCTTGGCACCGAGGCTCATGAGCGGCACGACGATGTCGTCGTTGCCGGAGAGCATGCGGAAGTCGTCGGAGAGGTAGCGGGCGGCCATGGTCGCGTAGCTGATCGAGCCCGAGGCCTCCTTGATGCCCCACGCGTTGGGGTGCTGCGCCAGGCGCTCGAGGTTCCTCTCGCTGATGGAGCAGCCGGTGCGGCCGGGGATGTTGTAGAGGATGCACGGCACGTCGACCTTGTCGAGGACCGCGGTGAAGTGGCGGTAGATGCCCTCCTCGTTGGACTTGTTGTAGTAGGGCGTGATGAGCAGCAGGCCGTCGATGCCGAGCTTGACGAGGCCGGCGGCCTTGCGCTCGGACTCAAACGTGGCGTTGGAGCCCGCGCCGCCGATCACGGGGACGCGGCCGGCCACGCGCTCGATGACGCAGCGGGCGACCTCGTAGTCCTCGTCGTCGGTCATCGTGGAGGACTCGCCGGTGGTGCCGAGCACGAGGATGCCGTCCGTGCCGTTCTCCAGGTGGAAGTCCACGAGGCGCTCGAGCGCGGGGAAATCGACGGCGCCGTCCTCGGTGAACGGCGTGACGAGCGCGACGATCGATCCGGTCAGGTTGGTCATGTCCATGGTTGCCTCTCTTCTGTTCAGTCCGCGCGCAAAGGGGACAGGCACTTCTGCACGCTACACATCCAGCGTTGCCAGGTAGTCGGCGGGCGTCTCGGCGCGGCGGATGAGCTCGACCGAGCCGTCGCAGCGCAGCAGCAGCTCCGCGGAGCGCAGAGCGCCGTTGTAGTTGTAGCCCATGGAGTGGCCGTGGGCGCCCGCGTCGTGAATGAACAGCAGGTCGCCGACGTGACACTCGGGCATGAGGCGGTCGCGGGCGAACTGGTCGTTGTTCTCGCACAGCCGGCCGACCACGTTGTAGCGGCGCTTGCACGGCGCGTCCTCGGAGCCCATCACCGTGACGTGATGGTACGCGTCGTAGATGGCGGGTCGCATGAGGTTGGCCGCGCAGGCGTCCACGCCCAGGTAGTCGTGGTAGGTGACCTTCTCGTGGATGACGCGGGTCACGAGCGCGCCCGCCGGCGCGAGCATCCAGCGCCCGAGCTCCGAGAAGACCGCGACGTCGCCCATGCCCGCGGGCACGAGCACGTCCTCGTGCGCCTGGCGTACGCCCTCGCCAATGAGGGCCAGGTCGCAGGGGGTGTCGTCCGGATGGTAGGCGACGCCGATGCCACCGGAGAGGTCGACGAAGCCAATGCGCACGCCCAGGCGCGCGGAGAGGTCGACGGCCATCTCGAAGAGCTGGCGCGCGAGGCGCGGGTAGTAGTTGTTCACCTGCGTGTTGCTGGCGAGAAACGCGTGGATGCCGAACTCCTCCACGCCCAGGGCGGCGAGCTCCGCGAAGGCAGCCTCGAGCTGCGCCGGCGTCATGCCGAACTTGGAGTCGGCCGGCGAGCCGATGATGCCGCTCGCGCTCTCGAAGGTCCCGCCCGGGTTCACGCGGCAGCACACTGTGCTCGGCACGCGGCCGCTGAGGGCGCGCCGGAGGCAGGCCACCATGTCCGGCCCGTCCAGGTTGATGATCGCGCCGCGCTCGTCCGCCGCGCGGAAGTCCTCGTCGGGCGTGTCGTTGGAGGAGAGCATGATGTCGCGGCCGGTCACGTCCGCGCGGTCGGCGAGCAGGAGCTCCACGCCCGTGGCGCAGTCGCAGCCGCAGCCGCACTCCGCGAGGATCCGGAGTATGGCGGGGTTGGGCGTGGCCTTGACGGCGAAGTACTCCTTGAAGCCGGGGTTCCACGAGAAGGCGGCGGAAAGCTCCGCCGCGCGGCGGCGGATCTCGGACTCGTCGTAGAGGTAGAACGGCGTCGGGTACTCGGCCGCTATGGCCTCGAGCCTCTCGCGCGTGACAAACGGACGCTTCTGCATGACACCCCTCGCTCGCCGTGCAGGTGCGCGGCCCCGGGGCGGACGTGCGTCCGGCAAGGATAGCGCACCTGCGAGTTCTTCTCGCAGACAGTCCCGTGGGTCTTTCCCGCGGGCCCACCGCCGCGCCGCGCCCGGCCTGGCAGTTCGGCGGACCTCGCCTCGTCCCGGGATCAGCGCCCGCCGGCTCCTCCGGGACCCTTCGTGTCCGCTCCTCTATCGATGTGGGTAGCCTAGCACCGCCCCGCACGACCCACAAGGCGAAAAACAAACCTGAAACATCCGGGACCGCGCGTTCTTCTCGCCCGTCCGCGGCACGCCCCGATTAACGCACAGAATCGTGCATGTGCGTTATTTCCAACTGTGGATATAGAAAGTTGTGCTTGATTCTGTGCATTGTTCCGCCGGGGCGCGCACGTGGCCCGAACGTCGGAAACGCGCGCGCCGCGGCAACGTCCTGCGCTACCCTTAAGACACGCGTAAGGGGGCATGGTGGACGAGAAGATCGCGCACATCGCGCGGGCATACGCCGACGAGTGCTACGAGGAGGAGCTCGAGCTCCTGCGCACGCTCGCGCAGATCCCGGCTCCGTCCGGCCACGAGGAGCGGCGCGCGGAGTTCATCCGCGACTGGCTGCTCGCCCAAGGCGCCCCGGTGGGCGCCGTCCGGATCGACGACGCCAAGAACGTCATCCTCAGCCTGCCCGGCCCGGACGACGGCGACGACGGCATCGCGGTCTTTGCCGCCCACACCGACGTGGTCTTCCCCGACACCGAGCCGCTGCCGCTCGCCGAGAGCGCGACGCGCCTCCTGGCACCGGGTGTCGGCGACGACACCGCCAACCTCGTGGGGCTGCTCCTCGCGGCGCGCTACCTGCTGCGTCATGAGGTGCCGCTCGACCGGCGCCTGCTCGTGGTGGCAAACTCCTGCGAGGAGGGCCTCGGCAACCTTGCTGGCACGCGCGAGCTCTTCCGCCACTACGACGGGCGCGTGCGCGAGTTCACGAGCTTCGACCTCTACCTCGGCATGCACGTGGTCTCCGCCGTGGGCAGCCACCGCTGGCGCGTGAAGTGCCACACCGAGGGCGGCCACTCCTGGGAGAACTTCGGGCGCGACAACGCGATCGAGGCGCTCTGCAGCTTCATCGAGGACCTCTACGCGCTCGAGCTGCCCACGCGCGCCAAGACCACGATCAACGTGGGACGCTTCGTGGGCGGCACCACGGTGAACTCCATCGCCGAGGACGCGAGCGTGCTCGTGGAGTACCGCTCGGCCTCCGAGGAGTGCCTCGAGGAGATGTACGGCAAGTTCGTCGTGCTCGTGGAGGAGCACCTCAAGGAGAAGACACGCATCGACGTGCAGCTCATCGGCCGCCGACCCGCCTCCGGCGAGCACGTCCCCGAGGGCCAAGCGGCGCTCGTCGCCCGCACGGACGAGGTCCTGCGCGAGCTGGGCGGCGTGGACGGGATCCACCACCAGGAGTCCTCGACGGACGCCAACATCCCGCTCTCGCTGGGCATCCCCGCGCACACCGTGGGCACCGTCGAGGGAGACCTGCTCCACACACGCGAGGAGTGGATCGAGAAGGACAGTCTGCGTCGCGGGCTCGCGGTCATTCTCGCCCTCATGCTGGACCACGTGAAAGAGCCAACCATACACACCCGTTGATTTAGAGCCTCCCGGCACCGATTTCTGACGGGTATGTATGGTCGGACAATCAAGCCAAAGAAAAAGGAGCCCGCAGGCTCCCGCACGAACGCTCCCGTTCCGACGCCTTACGCGGCGCGGACGCACTTAACGAGCAGGTGCGAGTCTGCGTGGTTCTGCTCGTGAGCGGAGAACCACTGGTCAACGTCGTTGAACAGGATGCTCGGGCTGTCAGCCCAGAAGCGACGCTCGTGGTTGTCGAACAGCGCGCGGTACTCGCCGCTCATGAACCAACCGTTGCGGCAGGCGTCGTGGACCTTGCGCTGACGACGTCCCATGTTCTTGACCTTGGTCATAGGTACTTCCCCCCTTCCAAAACCGTTGGACGCGTTCGTTATACCCAATAGGACCGTTCATAGAAAGTACCTTGATAAAACCGTTACAAATCAGTACGTCCACTTAAACGTCTGGTAATCCACCGCTCACGCGGTGTCGCGGGGCGAGAAGGACCCTGCCCCGCAACACACCGCTTCATGCTATGGTCGTGCACGGGAAACCGACCCGAACGGAGCGATCCATGCGACTGACCAAGCTGCTCGTGCCCGCACTCTGCCTCTCCGTCGCGCTTCTCGCCGGCTGCGCCCAGACGACGCCGGAGGGTACCGACGCCCAGACCGATCGCGCTCCCGTCCAGGACGTCATGGACGGCACGGCCACGGAGCCCGAGCAGAGCAGCTGGCAGCAGCCCGCGTTCTACGAGCGGTCCTTCTCGGAGGTCACGTCCGACCTCGGCCTGCTCGGCTTCGAGCTGGTGGACGAGTACTACGACGAGGAGAACGCCTACCTCTCCGTCGCGTTCAGGGGGACGCCCGCGGGCGTCACGCTGGAGGGCTCGGACGGCACCGTCACCGTGAGCCTCTACGCGTCCGAGCCGACTTTCCGCGACGACGCGGGGGAGCCCTCCGTCGAGACGCTCGCGGACGGGGTCGCGCCCAACGGCTTCGACGTCTTCCTCTACGTCCCCGACGCCGACCCCTCCGAGTACGAGGGCATCGCGCGCCAGGCGGCGGACGCCGCGGGCCTGGGCGAGTTCACCGACGCCTACGTGGGCGATGCGCCCTTCACCGAGGGGCAGCAGGTGGGCAACTTCACCACCGAGACGACCTTCAACGGCGAGGCGGCGGGATGTCTGTTTGTCGTGCAGCGCTACGAGGACCCCGGCGTCGCCCCCAACCCCGACGCCCCGCTCGTCGTCTCCTACGGCTGCTATATGTAAGGACGGCAGGGGAACCTCCCGCGATACAATCTGCGTATGCCGCAGCCGTCCCCGGGAGGGCCCCTTGAACCTCAAGCAGCTCGAGTACTTCGTTGCCATCGCCGAGGAGGGCCAGATCACGGCCGCCGCCCGGCGCCTGCACATCTCCCAGCCGCCGCTCTCCTACGAGCTCGCCCAGCTGGAGCGGGAGCTCGGCACCCATCTCGTGCGCCGCGGCCCCCGCGGCGTGACCCCCACCGAGGCCGGCAGGCTCCTCTACGAGCGCGCCCGGCGCATCCTCGCCATGACCACGGCAACGGCGCGCGAGGTGTCGAGCGTGGGCAAGGGCCTCACCGGCACGTCGTCGGAATCCTCGCCCTCCATGCCCTCGCGGACGCTCTTGACCGTCTTGCCGAGGGCCGAGCCCAGCTTGGGCAGGTTCTTCGGCCCGAAGATGACCAGGACGACGAGCAGGATGACCGCGAGCTCCATCGGACCCATGCCAAAGATCATGTGAGACCTCCCGTGACGTTGTTCTTCTCGTCCATGGTAGGTCGCGTCAGCCTAACGGTAAAATACATATACGAATGGGGTGCCATACAACGAATGTATGGCACCCCATCAGACGAGAAGAGCCTCGCGACGCGCCTACTCGACCTCGTCCTGCTCGAACACGTGGAAGCCCGCCTTCTCGATAGCCCAGCTCGCCTCCGCGGCGCTCGCCGGGTCGGCGATCTTGAGCGCCAGCACCGCCATGTCGTCGGTCGTGGAGAAGCAGTAGAAGTACTCGATGTCCACGTCGAGGTCGTCGAGCTTCTCGAGCAGGTCCGCGGCGCCGCCCGGGTGATGCGGGACGGCGATGGCCATGACCTTGGTCTTGATCGCACGGTAGCCGCCGGCGTCGAGCGCGGCGAGCGCGGCCTCCGTGTCACTGCAGATGATGCGCACGATGCCGTACTCGGTGGTGTCGGCCACGGAGAGCGCGGCCATGTTGATGTTGGCGTCGCCGAGGGTGCGGCACAGGGACGCGATGCGGCCGCGCTTGTTCTCGAGGAAGACGGTGATCTGGTCAATCATTACTTGATCCCCTTTCGCAGGTCGACGATGCGCTTGGCCTTGCCCTCGCTGCGCGCGATGGTCTTGGGCTCCACGAGCTTGACCTTGACGCCCACGGACAGCGCCGTCTTGAGGCGCGCAGAGATCTCCTTCTGCAGGCGCTCGACGGCTGCGACGGAGTCGAAGGCGAAGTCGGGGTTGACCTCGGCCTTGAGCGTGACCATGTCGAGCGAGCGGTGGTCGGTGTCGACCTCGATCTGGTACCAGGAGGAGACCTGGTCGAAGGTCTTCATGACGTCCTCGATCTGGCTCGGGAAGACGTTGACGCCGCGGATGATCAGCATGTCGTCGGTGCGGCCGTGGATGCGGTCGATGCGGCGGTGCGTGCAGCCGCAGGCGCACTCGCCCGGCAGGATGCGCGTGATGTCGCGCGTGCGGTAGCGCACGACCGGCGAAGCCTCGCGGTCGATCGTGGTGAGCACGAGCTCGCCCCACTCGCCGTCGGGCAGGACCTCGCCGGTGTTGGGGTCGATGATCTCCGCGTAGAAGTGGTCCTCGGCCAGGTGCAGGCCGTTCTGCTCCCAGCACTCGATGGCCA
>JAUNEG010000038.1 GCA_030525685.1 Atopobiaceae bacterium
GGTGTTAGCTCAGCTGGTTAGAGCGCCGGCCTGTCACGTCGGAGGTCGAGGGTTCGAGTCCCTTACATCCCGCCATTCGCACCGTCAGGGGCCCGCAAGGGCCCCTTTTTGTTAGGCGCCGCGCGCCGACCGAAGAGGGTTCCGGACCCACCTGTCATCGTCTCGCGCACCCCGCAATTGCCCGCTCGCGCTATCATATCGGTGACGCATCGCTCGAGGAACGGAGCATCCATGCAGTCCAGCGCCGGCGCGCAGCAACAGAAGGTCGCGGTATTCGACTTCGATGGCACCTCCATCGACGGCCAGTCGGGGTCCCTGTTCACGCGCTACCTCTTCTCCCACGGCATGATGTCCCCAGCCCGCCTGGCGCGGCTCGCCTGGTGGGGCATCCGCTACAAGCTCCACCTGCCGTTCCGCCAGGATGAGGCCCGCGAGGCCGTCTTCGGCGCGCTGCGCGGCCGCACCTCGGAGGGCGTCGACGCCCTCATGACGCGCTTCCACGACGAGGTCCTCGCCCCGCTCTACCGGCCGCAGGCGCTCGCCGAGGTCGCCCGCTGCCACGAGCGGGGGCTCCTCGTCCTTCTCGTCTCCGCGACCTTCGAGCCCATCGCCGAGGTCGCGGCGCGCAGGATGGGGGCGGACGGCATCGTCGCCACGCGCATGGAGCGCGATGGGCGGGGCCTCTACACCGGGCGCGTCGACGGCCCGGTGGTGGCGGGCGACGAGAAGTGCCGCGCGGTCGAGCGGTGGTGCGACTCCCACCTCGGGGAGGGGCGCTGGGTGCTCGAGTGCGCGTACGCCGACCATCACACCGACGCGCCGCTGCTCGAGGCCGCGCGGGAGGCGCGCGCCGTGTGCCCGGGCAAGACGCTGGCCATAAGCGCGCGGCGCCGCGGCTGGCCCGTGCTCAACTGGGACAACTAGCCGACGGGAGACAGAGGGACCATGGACATCTCCAAGAAGAGCGACTACGCGCTGCGCATGATCGCCGCGCTGGTGGAGAATCCCGACGGCGTCGTGTCGGTGCGCACGGCGGCGAGCGAGGGCGGCGTCCCGTACTCGTTCGCGCGGTCGATCCAGCACGACCTCGCGGTCGCGGGCCTGGTCACCAACACGCGCGGCGCCAACGGCGGCATGCGCCTCGCCGTCGATCCCCGCGAGACCACGCTGCTGCAGGTCTTTGAGGCCGTGCAGGGCGAGATCTGCTTCTCCGTCTGCCACAACGCTGACGGCTGCGGCAGCCCGTGCCCCAACCTGCCGCACTGCCACTACTCACCGGTGTGGTGCAACGCCGAGCACATGCTCCGCGCGCTCTTCTCCAAGGTGACGCTCTACGACCTGATCGTCGAGGGCCGCTCGCCGGTGCTGCGCGGCGACTTCGAGCTGCTGCCCGAGGACGAGGCGCGCGCGGCGGCCGTCGAGGCGGACGAGGCCGAGACCACCCCGGACGACGGCGCCGACGCATGACGGACGACGTCGACCTTCTCGCCTTCCGCGCCCTCGTGCTGGAGCGCGGGCGCGAGCTCTACCGTGACCTCCCGTGGCGCCGCACGCGCGACCCCTATGCCGTCTGGATCTCGGAGGTCATGCTCCAGCAGACGCAGACCTCGCGCGTGGACGGCCGCTGGCAGCGCTGGCTGGAGCGCTTCCCCACGCCCGACGCGCTCGCGGCGGCGGCGCCCGCCGACGTCCTGGACGAGTGGCAGGGGCTCGGCTACAACCGGCGCGCCCTCGCGCTGCACCGCGCCGCGCAGGCCGTCTCCGCGCTCGGCGGCGCGCTCCCGACCGAGGCCGCGGCGCTCGAGGCGCTTCCCGGCGTGGGGCCTGCCACGGCGGCCGGCATCCGTGCCTTTGCCTTTGACCTGCCTGCCGTTTACCTGGAGACCAACGTGCGCTCGGTCCTGCTTCACGAGCTCTTTCCCGACGCGGAGTCCGTTCCGGACCGCGAGCTCGTGCCCATCCTGCGGGCCACCTGCCCCGACGACGCGAGCGACCCCGCCGACGACCCGCGCGCCTGGTACTACGCGCTTCTCGACTACGGCGCCTACCTCAAGCGGAGCGTCCCCAACCCGTCCCGGCGATCGCGGGGGCACGCGCGCCAGTCGCGCTTCGAGGGCTCGCATCGCCAGAAGCGCGCGGAGCTGCTGCGCGTCCTTCTCGCCCATGCGCCCGAGGGCGGCGCCGCGCCCGAGGTCCTTCTCGACGAGCTGAACGCGGTCGAGGTCGCGGCCAAGAGAGAGCCGCTTACCGAGAAGAGCGTCCGCTCGCTGCTGAAAGAGTTGGAAAGCGAGGGGTTCTGCCGTCTTCTCGACGGTCGCTGGACCGTCTAAATGATATATTATCTCAATACCGGGCACGAGGCCCGGCACAGGCGTCCCCGCGGGGACAGGAGAGGAGCACCAATGGCCGTTGACTTTGAGAGCTCTCAGACCAAGAAGAACCTGGAGGCCGCCTTCGCCGGTGAGTCCCAGGCCACCAACAAGTACGCCTACTACGCGAGTAAGGCCAAGAAGGAGGGCTACGAGCAGATCTCCGCGATCTTCACCGAGACCTCCGGCAACGAGAAGGAGCACGCCAAGCTCTGGTTCAAGTACCTCCACGGCGGCGCGGTTCCCGACACCCTGACCAACATCAAGGACGCCGCCGCCGGCGAGAACTACGAGTGGACCGACATGTACAAGGGCTTCGCCGAGACCGCCGAGGCCGAGGGCTTCACCGAGATCGCCGCAAAGTTCCGCATGGTCGGCGAGATCGAGAAGCACCACGAGGAGCGCTACCTCAAGCTGGCCGAGCGCGTCGAGAAGGGCGAGGTCTTCGCCCGTCCGGGCGTGAAGGTCTGGAAGTGCCGCAACTGCGGTCACCTGCACGTGGGCACCGAGGCCCCCGAGGTCTGCCCGGTCTGCGACCACCCCAAGGCCTACTTCGAGGAGCAGGCGATCAACTACTAGTCGCCTGACCTGATACGCGCTGGGAGAGGCCCCCGACTTCCACGCAGGACTGCGCTTCGCGGAAGGTCCTGCTTAGGAAGTCGGGGGCCTCCTGCGTACAGGTCGCTCCTGCCTGAGGGGGGCTTAGGGTTTGGGGGTTGTTGCGGGTTTGTAAGGGCATGCTGCTTACGAATCTGGGGTTGTTGTAGGTCACACGCCGGCGAGAAGGACCGTGGGCTTGTGGTGACCTGCGCTTTTGTGGGCGGAAGGTTCTTCTCGCCGCGGAGAAGGCTTCCCGAACCTACAACAGCCCCTGAAACCTAAGCAGAAATGCGAAGACAACCCGCAACAACCCCCGAAGCCTAAGCACCCAGGCCGTCCGGTACGAATTGTTCCCGATTGTTACCGCATGGACGGTCTGGCGGGGCAAGGCGCCCGATCTCTGCCGAGCACAACCGTGGATCCAGGCGATTCGCGGGCACTGACCTGCGGTGACAGCAAACGTAAGACGGGCGTCAGATTCGTGAATGACTTTTTTCGAACGACGCCGTCTCGGGGCATCGGTGGGGTAGGGTTTGGGTATGAGCATCTTCCTCTCTCATACCACGGCCCTTGAGACGCTGAGGAGGTGGGACCTCCGCCATCGTCTTGCGACGGGAGAGCGCTGTGGCGCGCCCGTGCCGGTGTGCCTTCCCAGAGGTGCCGAGCTCGCAGGCTTGCTCGCTCAGGTGCCGCGTCCCGCGGAGGGGCAGCCCATAGAGGTGATCGTGGCCTCAGGTCGGCCGGGGGTCCGGGCAAGCGGCGTGTGCGTCCATCTCTGTCGCGAGCCCCTGCCGCCCGGCTCTGCGTTCCAGCTGACGGACAAGGTGGTCTGTGCGTCTCCGGAGCTGGTGGCTCTCCAGATGACGCCCATGCTCACGGACCTGGAGCTCGACGTTCTTCTCGCCGAGCTTCTGGGGCTCTATGCGGTGTGCCCGCAGACGGAGGACGGGATGTTCCAGCGTCGCGAGCCGCTGATGACGCCGCAGTCCATGAGGGCGTACCTCGATGCGCTGGGCCCGCGGCACGGCACCGCGCGCATCCGCCGCGCCCTCACGCGGACCTGCGTTTGCTCCGGGTCCCCGCTCGAGACCAAGCTGACCCTGCGCCTTTCCCTCAGGCCGTCGCTTGGCGGCTACGGCCTGAACGTTCTGGCGATGAACGCACCCGTTATGGTTCGGCGAATCAACGACTCGCTGGCGGTGGGCGTGAGGAAGCCGGACATCTTGATCGGCGAGCCACAAGACGGTCCCGTGCCGGACTTCTCCAGGGTCGTGGCGGTGGAGTACAACGGCTGGCGTCATGGCAATCCGACACGCGCCGCGCAGGACGCCGCACGCAGCAACGAGCTCAAGGCGCGCGGGATTCCCGAGTACGTCGTCTGGAAGGAGCAGTACGACGACCTCGACTACATGGACGGTCTGGTCGCGCGCATCCGCCGCGACCTTGGAGTGCCTCGGGTAGGGCTGACGTCTCGGGCCGTGGCGAAGCGCCGCCGCCTGCGGCAGCGTCTCTACGAGGAGCTGGAGCTCATCGACGGCATTCACTGGAACGGCCGTGAGCGCGAACGGCGTCGTGGGCAGGGCGCCTCCGAGCTGGCATACGCGCCGGAGTCGGACTGGGACGTCGTGCCGGTGGAGGCTTACGGCTTCTAGCACGCGGATGTGACTGCTGCTTAAAGTAACGAGGTTGTTGTAGGTTGCGCTCGATCTCGGGACCGCGGACGTTTTCTCGTACATCCTAAACGCCGCAGCCCAGCGCCTCGCGG
>JAUNEG010000014.1 GCA_030525685.1 Atopobiaceae bacterium
CATGCTGATCATTTTCCCTTCCGGGCCTCCTTAGTCGAAAACCGAAGCACGACCAAGTCTGCCCCATTGGGGTGGTCAGCATGTTCCTGAGCAAAGTGTCGAAATCCAGATGAGCGTTCTGTCGACTTCTACGTTAGCGAATACAGGTTCGTGTCGTCGCAGCCGGGGGCGAGGGTAGAATCCGAGGGGAGGGGGTGGGAGTGCCCCGTCTCCGCCTCCCTCGCCGGGGCGGGCGCCGAGGTCCGCTTCAGGGCGAGCTGATGGAGGGCCGACCAACAACAACTTGATGCCGACCGAGCCCTGCGGTCCCACCCCCGACCGCTACGTGGCAAGATAGCGTGCAAAGGTGCCTGGCACTTTTGCACGGTGCACGCAAGTCAGTCGTAAAGCGGGGGACATCCCCCCTCAAGCAAAGGAGAAGAACATGGCAATCGAGGCAATCGTCACCGACAAGGCGCCCGCGGCGCTCGGACCCTACTCCGCCGCCGTGGCGGCCCCCGCGACGCGTGCGATCCACGTGTCTGGCCAGCTGCCGATCGACCCGGCCACCGGCGAGTTCGCCGGCGAGGGCATCCAGGCCCAGACGCGCCAGAGCCTGACCAACATCAAGAACATCCTCGAGGCCGCCGGCGCCTCCATGGCCGACGTCGCCGAGGTCACCGTCCTTCTCGACGACATCGCCGACTTCGCGGCCATGAACGAGGTCTACGGCGAGTTCTTTACCGCTCCGTACCCCAGCCGCGCCGCCTTTGAGGTTGCCGCGCTGCCCAAGGCAGCCAAGGTCGAGATCAAGGCCGTGGCCTACCTGTAGGTAGAGCCTTACGCGCGGGGGCGGCTCACGTTTCGGTCCCCAGGTACCGAGAAGAGCGTCGGCTCGGGAAGGTATGCGCAAGTCCTGAACCGACGTTCTTCTCGGCTGTTTGCTGTAGCTGGGGAGAAGTGAAATCTAACGGTGCGCATACCGCGGCGAATTGAGCATACCGTCGCGGCTGGGTTGACTCGAATCTGCTGAGTGGCGCTTCTCGGCTTGCTTGCGTTGCTCTTGGCCGCGGGTGTCTTGCGCAGAGTAATGGTGGCCGGTTGGCGGACGTGACGGTCTCAACGGTCAGCGGCTCGCTTAGGGTGTGCAAATTGGTGGGTTGCCGCTAGCGGGCGAGGCTGTTGCTCGTCAAACTCTGAGTTATGTGCGGGCGCACCGTCCTTCTCGGTTGTCGAGAAGGACGGCACAAGCTGTTTGCCTGTATATATGTGAATTGCAATCAATTGGCGGCCAGGTGCGCTCGCACATAACTCAGAGTTTGGATGCGGCGCAGTCACTGCCGGTTTGCACGCTGCCCACGTGCGCCGGGATGGCGAGAAGGGCGGCGAGGTCGCGGGCCGCGTCGGGCGCGACATCGGCCTGGTTGACGAGGGCGACGTCGGCGAGGGCTTCGGCGTTGGCGGCGCGAGCGACGAGCTCGGGCGTTGCGGGGTCGTCCGGCGTGCAGCCAGCGAGCTCGCAGAAGAGCTCCGGGCGGTGGACCTTCTCGCGCACGGGGTGGCCGAGGCCGGACGCGCCGAGCACGAGGATTGTGCGGCCCGAGCACGCGGGGACGACGGGCTCCCAGGGGGCGTGGGCCTTGAGGGGGAGGTGCCGGGCGCCGTCGGCCTCCACGAGCACGTGGTCCGCGAGGGACGCCAGCGCGTCGATGCCAAGCTCGGGGGTTACGAGCTTGCCGTTCTTCTCGGCCCGCGACCCCACGCAGACGACGCGTGACTCTACGAGCGCCTGGCGCAGACCATACATACCTGGCGAAATCAGGGTCAAAATGCCGTCAAAATGACGGATGTGCGTGGTTGTCGTAAGTACAACCGTGCCCGGCAGCTCGCGCGCGAGCGCCGCGAGGAGCGACGTCTTGCCGCCGCTGCCGATGACCGACGTCACGCCGGGCCTCACGCCCAGAGCCTCCGCAAAGCCCACCAGCCACCTCCTCGATGCATTGCTGCCGTCTGCGGCACTGTAGTTTTCAAAATAGAACGACCTATTACAATTTTTCTGGTTGTCAGACCGTTTTTCGGCAGACGAGCGAGGAGAGAACATGGCAGACACGGTGCTCACGATCGACGCTCGGGGCGAGGCGTGCCCCATCCCCGTGGTGCGGACCCTGAAGGCGCTCGCTGCGCTGGCAGACCCGGGCAGCGTGGAGACCCTCGTGGGCAATGAGATCGCGATGCAGAGCCTCACGCGCATGGGCGAGGGCAAGGGCTGCGCAGTGGCGAGCGAGCGCCTGGGCGAGAAGGAATGGCGCGTGACCGTGACCACGTCCGTCGCGCTGGGCGTGAGCGACGCGGAGGCCGAGTTGGCGACCTGCGAGGTGCCGCGCCGGGTACGGCGTCCTTC
The DNA here is from genome assembly GCA_030525685.1 of Atopobiaceae bacterium. Classification (GTDB taxonomy): domain Bacteria; phylum Actinomycetota; class Coriobacteriia; order Coriobacteriales; family Atopobiaceae; genus Thermophilibacter. The sequence continues at coordinate 2,381 of JAUNEG010000014.1, forward strand.
TCGCCTGCGCCGCACCGCGTGGTGGTGGCGATCACCTCCGAGTGCATGGGCACCGGCGACGACGTGCTCGGCAGGAAGCTCATGGGGAGCTTCGTCTACTCGCTCACGCAGCTCGACGAGCTGCCGGCGACCGTGCTGCTCTACAACGGCGGCGCGCACCTCAGCTGCGAGGGCTCGGCGGCGCTCGAGGACCTGCGCGGGCTCGCGGTCTGCGCCAAGTCCTGGGACTTCGAGGTCGCGTCGGCGGGCGTGGCGGCCCGCAACGCCTGGCACAACCAGCCCGGGCGCCTGGGCGCGCTCGGCCTGGTCGAGGACGCGACGAGCGCCGACCCCTTCGTCTTCCTTCCCGCGGTGGCCGCGCGCATGGCGACCGAGAGGAACGACGGCTCGCGGCCCCGTGCGGTGGTGGTCGGCCACTTTCCGCACCTCGCGGCCCTCGCGGAGCGCGCGGACCTCGTCGCCGGCAGCGTGGTCGCCGACGCCGCGCTCGCCCGCGAGGTCGTGACCTGCGGCGCTCCCCTCCACGGCTGCGGTGCGCTCGAGCATGTGCTCGTGGCGGCGCGCCGCAGCCGAGCCGCCCTGGAGGCCGCCTCCCCAATGTAAGGGCTTTGTAAGCCCTGGGAGAGCGAGGGGTCCCACCGGGCTTCTCGCCCTTGCAACATGCGCGTTTACGCTATCCTTATCGGGCGTTTACAAAGCTGTGACAATTGACCGTCCCCCGGCGGTCACGAAGGAAGCGAGTTCGCCCTTGATTAGCTTTGAGCAGTTCCTCGGCGTGTTGTCGAGCAACCCCTTTCTGATCATCGTCATGGTCCTCGTCATGGGCACGATCTTCGTGAACGGCGCCACCGACGCGGCCAACGCCATCGCCGAGCCCGTCGGAACCCGTTCCATCGACGTCGACTCGGCGATCTTCATGAGCGTCATCTGCAACTTCGTGGGCCTCGTCGCCATGTCGTTCATCTCCACCGCGGTCGCCGACACGATCTCCGGCATGGTGGACTTCGGCGGCGACTCGCATGCCGCGCTCATCGCGCTGGCCGCGGCCACGGTGGGCATCGTGGCCTGGGGACTCGGTGCCTGGGCCTTCGGCATCCCCACCTCCGAGAGCCACGCGCTCATCGCCGGCCTCACCGGCGCCGCCCTCGCGGTCTCCGGCGGCCTCGACGGCGTCAACATGGGCGAGTGGATCAAGGTCGTCTACGGCCTCCTGCTCTCCACGGTGCTCGGCTTCCTCGCGGGCTGGGTGATCTCCAAGGTCATCCCGATCGCCTGCCGCAACGCCGACCGCCGCACCGCCAACAACTTCTTCGGCCGCATGCAGGTGCTCGGCGCCGCCGGCGTGGCGCTCATGCACGGCGCGCAGGACGGCCAGAAGTTCATGTCCACGGCCATGCTCGCCATCGCGCTCTCGCTCAACATGACGGTCGGCGAGATGGGCGGCTTCCCGCTGTGGATCATGGTGCTCTGCGCCGCGGTCATGGCGCTCGGTACCGCCGTGGGCGGCAAGAAGATCATCAAGAAGGTCGGCATGGAGATGGTGCGCCTGGACAAGTACCAGGGCTTCGCCGCCTCCGTCTCGGCCACGGCGTCGCTTCTCATCGCGACGCTCACGGGCCTGCCCGTCTCCACCACGCACACCAAGACCGCGGCCATCATGGGCGCCGGCGCCGCCAAGGACCCCAAGTCCGTCAACTGGGGCGTCGCCAAGGAGATGGTCCTCACCTGGGTCTTCACGTTCCCGGGCTGCGGCGTCATCGGCTACATCCTCGCCAGGCTCTTCCTGGTGCTGTTCTAGTCCCGACCGAGTCCCGACCGCACGTTCTTCTCGCCAGCGCGTCCGTCAACGAAAAGGAGTCACCATGCCCCGCATCAAGAAGGAAGACGAGTTCTACACCATGCTCAAGGAGTTCGCGGCCCTCATCGTCGAGGCGGCGGACGAGTACCACAAGATCATCTGCGAGTTCCCCGAGTCCATGAGCTCGATTCCGCAGATGAAGGTCTACGAGTCCACCTGCGACGAGCGCGTGAAGTCCATCATGGCCAAGCTCTACACCTCCTTCATCACGCCGATCGACCGCGAGGACATCTCCAGTCTGGCGCTCGCCATGGACGACGTCGTGGACTCCATGTACGGCGTCGCGGTGCGCCTCGACCTCTTCAACATCGGCGACCTGCGCATCGAGGCCAAGCAGATTTCCGAGCTCACGGTCCACGCCGTTCACGAGATGCAGGAGATGATCAACCACCTGCCCGACTACAAGAAGGACCGCGTGGTGCTCGACAAGGCCATCGAGATTGGCACCGTGGAGGACGAGGGCGACACCGTCTACCAGAAGGCGCTGCGCCGCCTCTTCTCCGACGAGGAGGACGCCTCTGGCAAGTACGCCGTCACCTGGCTGCGCATCTTCGACCGCATGGAGCTCTGCCTCGACGCGTGCGACCACGTCTCGGGCATCGTGCGCGACATCATCATGAAGGACGCCTAGCGAGAAGAACGCTCATCGCGCGGGCGCTGTCCCGGACAGAGGCCCCGACCTTCACGCAGGACTGCGCTTCGCGGAAGATCCTGCTTAGAAGGTCGGGGCCTCTGTCCGGGTCAGCCGTCTCCGAACGTCCCCTCTTACCTGAGAGGGGGACAGCGGCATACTTTCTTGGTGACGGGGCGTTGCTTGTGGAGAGGGGATGCCATGCTGTATCGGGACTTCCAGGGGCTCAGGCTTTCGGCGCTCGGGTTCGGGGCGATGCGGCTGCCGTGCGTCGAGGGCGGCGACACCGAGCCCGACCAGGCCGCCGTCGACGAGATGGTGGACTACGCGCTCGGGCAGGGCGTGAACTACTTCGACACGGCGTGGGGCTACCACGGCGGGCGCTCTGAGGTCGTGATCGGCCGCTCCCTCGCGCGTCACCCGCGCGACGCCTACTTCCTGGCGGACAAGTTCCCGGGCTACGACCTCGCCAACATGGGCAAGGTCGAGGAGATCTTCGAGGAGCAGCTCCGCAAGACCGGCGCCGGGCACGTCGACTTCTACCTCTTCCACAACGTGTGCGAGAAGAACGTGGACGAGTACCTCAACCCCGCCAACGGGATCCTCGATTACCTGCTGGGACAGAAGCGGGCCGGGCGCATCCGCCACCTGGGCTTCTCGGCGCACGGCGACCTGCCGTGCCTCACGCGCTTCCTCGACGCGTGCGGCGAGCACATGGAGTTCTGCCAGCTCCAGATCAACTACCTGGACTGGGAGTTCCAGAACGCCCGCGGCAAGGTCGAGCTGATGCGCTCGCGCGGCATCCCCGTCTGGGTCATGGAGCCGGTGCGCGGCGGCAAGCTGACGCAGCTCTCGGAGGAGAACGCCGCGCTTCTCGCCGAGGCGCGCCCGGACGAGTCGCCCGCGGCCTGGGCCTTCCGCTTCGTGCAGGGCATCCCTGAGGTGGTGGTCACGCTCTCCGGCATGTCGAACCTCGAGCAGCTGTGTCAGAACGTGGCGACGTTCTCCGAGGAGCGCCCGCTGGGCGAGAGGGACCGTGCGGCCCTGGCCCGCGTGGTGGGCAACATGCTCGGCCGCCACACGGCGCCCTGCACGGCGTGCCGCTACTGCACAGACCACTGCCCGAAGGGCCTGGACATCCCCAAGCTGCTCGAGCTCTACAACGAGGCCATGGTGACGGGCGGCGACGGCGGCTTCATCCCGTCCATGTACGTGAGCACGCTCCCCGAGGACAAGCGCCCGGACGCCTGCGTCGGGTGCGGCAGCTGCGCGGCGGTATGCCCGCAGCGGATCGACATCCCCGGCTCGCTCGCGGACTTTGCGTCGCGCCTCGCCGGGTGATACAAAGGGGCCGTCCTTTGTCGCGCGTTCGTGAGGAGACCTGATGGCGAGACCCCGGCACCTCGAGGCGGTGCTCTTTGACTTCGACGGCACGCTCTGCAACACCGAGGTGGAGAACCTGCGCCTGGTGCAGGACGTGCTGCGGCAGATGGGCGCCGAGGTGCCCATGGCGGAGCTCGAGGTGCTCACGGGCGGGGAGGACCGCGTGACCGTCCCGCCGATCCTCAAGAGGCACGGCGTCGCCGGCACGATCGACGACTACGAGCGCCTGCGCGACAACTGCTACCGCACCTACGCCGAGGCCCCGCTCGAGCTGGAGCCCGGGGCTCTCGACCTTCTCGACGGTCTGCGGGCGCGCGGCGTGAAGGTGGGCCTCGTCTCCATGACGGTGGCGCGCTGCATCCTCACCGGCGTGGCGCGCCTGGGGATCATGGACCGCTTCGACGCGATCGTCTGCGGCGACATGGTCGAGCGGCGCAAGCCCGCGCCCGACCCGTACCTGCGTGCGATGGAGCTTCTGGGCGCGGCCCCCGGGGCCTGCGTCGCCGTGGAGGACTCGCCGACGGGCATCGGCTCGGCCAAGGCCGCCGGCTGCCACGTCGTCGCCTACACTGGCGGCGGCATCGTCCAGGACGTGAGCGCCGCCGACGAGTCGATCAGCACCTTCGTCGACTTCGCGCTGTAGCCGTGAATTGGGGACTGTCCCCACTTCACATAAAACTTTTCTGTAAATTGGGAGCAGTCCCCAATTCACAGAGTCGCGGCGAAGGCGAGGAGCTCGTCCACGTCCTTCTCGGCCGTGGCCCAGGAGCAGACGAAGCGCGCCACCACGTTGCCGTCGGGCAGCTCGTAGAAGGTCTCGCAGCCGCATGCCGCCTCGAAGGCGTCGCGCTGGGCCGGCGTCATGACAAAGAACTGCTGGTTGGACGGGGCCTCGCCGTAGGGCGAGAAGCCCAGGCGCACGAGGCCCTCGCGCAGGCGGAAGGCGCAGGCGTTGGCGTTGCGGGCCAGGCGCCAGTAGAGCGCCTCGCCGCCGTCCGCCGGCTGCTCGAACGCCGTCTCGAACTGCACGCCGAGCAGGCGTCCCTTGGCGAGAAGACCGCCGCGCTCCTTCTGCAGGAACGGGAAGGCCTCGCGCAGGCGCGGGTCGGCGATGACCATGGCCTCGCCGAAGAGCATGCCGTTCTTGGTGCCGCCGATGTAGAAGGCCCCGCAGCGCGCCGCGATGTGCTCGAGCGTGAGGCCGCCCGCGGCCGGCGAGGTGAGGCTGCTTCCCAGGCGCGCGCCGTCGAGAAAGACGGGCAGGCCCTTCTCGTCCGCCCAGTCGCAGATCGCGTCGAAGCGCGTCTGGTCCCACACGCCGCCGAGCTCCGTGGTGTTGGAGATGTAGACGCAGCCGGGACGCGTCATGTGGCGGCCCGTGGAGGTCTGGAAGCGCCAGACGCGCTCGGCGGCCTCGGGGGTGAGGAAGCCGTCGGCGTCGTCGGTGGGCAGCACGGTGCGCCCGCACGCGGCAACGGCGCCGGTCTCGTGGACGTTGATGTGGGCGTCCTTGGTGCAGACGGCGCCCTCCCAGTCGCGCAGGAGCCCGGTCACGCCGATGACGTTGGCCGAGGTGCCGCCGATGCAGAACTCCACGTCGACGTCGTCGCGCCCGCACGCGGCGCGGATGAGCTCGCGGGCGCGCTCGCAGTGCGGGTCGCCCTCGGTGTAGCCGACGGTCTGTTCGTCGTTGGTGGCAGTGAGCGCGGCCAGGATCTCGGGCGCGGCGCCCTCGGAGTAGTCGTTGCGGAACATGCGCATGGGGTGCCTCGGTTCAACTTGGTGAAAAACGTATCCCGTACGTTGTATCACGGCTCGAGACGCGTTTGAGGCAGAAAAAACGGGCCGCAGTGTCACTTTTCGCCTCGTTTGTGTGCCTCGTTCCGGAGAGACCTGATTCTGGAGATGCCGAAAGGAAAGTAATCTCAGATAGAGATTTCTAAACTTATGGGCAATCGCCTCAATGCCCTTTTTCATCCACACAAACAAGGCGAAAAGTGACACTGGAGTGCCAAAATACTGCCTCGACTCCTTTTGGGAACGCGTGACGCTCGGCTGGGGCGCACCGCCGCAGCGAAGTCGCTCGTCTGGGGCGCACCGCCGCTGCGCAGCCGCTTGGCGCCGCGCAATGTTACAACCTCCGCAACCTGTCGTTCCTCTCGCCCGGAATGGGTTTATCGTTTCCGGCAGCACACAAACCCGGCAGGAGGGCAACCATGGCAGTGGAGAAGAAGGACATCGACTGGGGCAGCCTCGGCTTCGCCTACCAGCCCACGGACTACAGCTACGTCTGCAACTACAAGGACGGCGCTTGGGAGGAGGGCGGCCTCACCACCGACCACACCCTCACGCTCTCCGAGTGTGCGGGCATCTTCCACTACTGCCAGGAGGTCTTCGAGGGCCTCAAGGCCTACACCACCAAGGACGGCGACATCGTCTGCTTCCGCCCGGACCTCAACGCCTCCCGCATGGCGGACTCCGCGCGCCGCATCGTGATGCCGCCCTTCCCGGAGGACAAGTTCGTCGAGGCCGTGAAGATGGTCGTCAAGGCCAACGAGGCCTGGGTGCCGCCCTTCGGCTCCGGCGCCACGCTCTACGTGCGCCCGTTCATGGTGGCCACCGGCGAGGTCATCGGCGTCGCGCCGGCCACGGAGTACCAGTTCCGCATCCTCGTGACGCCCGTGGGCCCGTACTATGCGGGCGGCGTCAAGCCCGTCGCCGTCAAGGTCCCCGAGTACGACCGCGCCGCCCCGCACGGCACCGGCGCCATCAAGGCCGGCCTCAACTACGCGATGTCGCTCTACCCGAGCGTCCAGGCGCACGCCGAGGGCTTCGCGGACAACATGTTCCTCGACCCGCAGACCCACACCTTCGTGGAGGAGTCCGGAGGCGCGAACTTCCTGTTCGTCGACAAGGACGGCACGCTCGTGGTGCCGCAGTCGGCCACGGACTCCATCCTGCCGTCCATCACGCGCCGCAGCCTCGTGCAGGTGGCGCAGGACATGCTCGGCATGGCCATGGTTGAGCGCCCGGTCAAGTTCGAGGAGGTCGCGAGTGGCGCCTTCGTCGAGTGCGGCATGTGCGGCACCGCGGCCGTGATCTCCCCGGTGGGCAAGGTCGTCAACGGCGACACCGAGGTCGTCTTCGGCGAGGGCGGCATGGAGCACGTCGGCCCCGTCATGGCGAAGCTCCGCGAGACGCTCACCGGCATCCAGGCCGGCGAGATCGAGGGCCCCGAGGGCTGGGTCGTCAAGATCGCCTAGACGAGCTCGATGACGCCCGCCGTCTCGTCGACGCGGGCCGTGAGGCCAAAGAGCGCGGCGAAGTCGTCGACGGGCATCTCCACGGCGTCGCCGATGCTGGCGTCGCTCGCGTCGCAGCTCACGCGGGTCGTCTGGCCGTTCAGCTCCAGCTGCGCAGCGTTCCTGCCGTCCTCGAGCCCGAGGTACTCCATGCGGCCGTCCATGCCGTCGACGCTCCACGCGAAGTACCCGTCGCCGTCCTCGTAGGTGCCGCCCGCGAGGCCCGCCACCTGCTGCACGAGCCAGGAGCCGCTCCCGTCGCCCTCCCGGGGGTCCGTGCCGCCCATGTCGACGCGGACGAGGTAGCAGCCCTGCTCCTCGCTCCAGCGCGCGACGACGCCCTCGCCATGTGATATGCGGCTGCGCTGGTAGGGGTTCGTGGCGTCGCCGAAGCTCGTCTCGCCCAGTGCGAAGGGCACCTCCGCGCCGCGCACCGTGACGCGGTCGATCGCGATGCGGTGAAGGCCCTCGAGGAGCACGTCCGGCAGCGTCGGGTCGTCCGGCGCGTCGCCGTCTACGACGAGCTGCGCGTAGGCGCGAGCGAGCCGGCCGAGCTCCTCCTCGGCGTCGAGCGCGCCGTAGAGGCTCACGTCGCCGAGGTGCTCCCAGCCCTCCGGTCGGCCGTCATCGGCCGAGAGGGTCCCGTCGAACCAGCGGATGCCCACCGAGCTGGAGGCGTTCTCCCGGACCCACTCGGCGGGGTTGTACGCGAGCTCCGGCTCGTAGAGGGCGTCAACCTCCCCGAGCAGCCGCAGGGCCTCCTCGAGCTGCTCGTAGCTGCTCACGTAGAGGCAGGGCTGGTCGGCCAGGAAGACCAGGCCGCCGCCCGCCCCGTCGCCCACGCGCTCGGAGAGCTCCGACACCACGTCGTCGTAGTAGAGCCCCCTCACGACGCCCTGGTAGTCGCAGCTGAGGGACGTGTCGTAATAGGAGGGGAAGAGCCCGCTCTCGACGAGGTACACCTCGCTCGTCGCGGTGAACGTGAGGTCGCGCTCGGTGGAGCGCAGCGTGTAGACCACCTGCTGCGGGAGCTCGCTCGTCCCCTCGAAGGAGACGAGCTCGTAGCCCTCGTTCGGGCACGCCTCCGCGACGACGGCCGCGACCTCGTCGGGGCCGGGGGCGGGGGAGTCGGCGGGGACCCCACACGCGCAGACCATGGTCGAGGCGCCCAGGCAGAGCGCGGTCGCAAGGGCGAGAAGGGCGCGATGTCTGCGTCGCATGGCCACCTCCGGTGTCGAATTGTGGGTCATTGTAGCAGCGCACGTCCCCGGCCTCGCGTTCTGCTCGCCCGGCGGCGCTCTCGCGGTATACTTGACGGCTATGAAACCGCGAGAAGCGCACGGCGAGAAGGGAATCGCACGATGGCACAAAGGGTTCAGGGGACCGAGGACCTCTACGGCGGCTACATGCGCGCCTGGCAGCGCATGGTCGACGTGGCGCGCGAGCTCTTCGGCGCGTACGGCTTCGACATGATCGAGACGCCGGCCATCGAGCAGGTGGACACCTTCGTCCACGGCATCGGCGAGTCCACGGACGTCGTGCGCAAGGAGATGTTCCGCGTGTTCTCCGGCGCGCTGCTGCCCGACATCCTGGAGCGTGGCAGCGAGAGCCACCTCAAGCCGCGCCAGCGCATGGCCATGCGCCCCGAGGGTACGGCCGGCGTCGTGCGCTCCGTGGTGGAGAACAACCTCGTGCCGCAGGGCGCGGCCCCGGCCAAGCTCTGGTACGCCGAGGCGATGTTCCGCGGCGAGCGCCCGCAGAGGGGCCGCCTGCGCCAGTTCCACCAGGTGGGCGTCGAGTGGCTCGGCGCGAGCGACCCGGCGGCCGACGCCGAGTGCATCATCATGCTCATGCAGTACTTCGAGCGCCTGGGCTTTGCCCGCGAGGACCTGCGCCTCGTGATCAACTCGATGGGCGACGCCGCGTGCCGACCCGCCTACCGCGAGAAGGTCCGCGCCTTCATCCTGGACCACGCCGACGAGATGTGCGAGGACTGCCTCGAGCGCGCCCAGATCAACCCGCTGCGCGCCTTCGACTGCAAGAACGACCGCTGCCGCGAGATCATGGCCGATGCCCCGCTCGCGCCGGACAACCTCTGCGAGGAGTGCGCCGCCCACTACGCCGCGGTCAAGCGCTACCTGGACGCCGCCGGCGTGGCCTACGTCGAGGACCCCACGCTCGTGCGCGGCTTGGACTACTACACGCGCACGGTCTTCGAGGTGGAGGCCGTGGGCTCGGGCGTCGGCGCCATCGGCGGCGGCGGCCGCTACGACGGCCTGGTGGAGCTCGAGGGCGGCAAGCCCACGCCGGGCCTCGGCTTTGCGGTGGGCTTCGAGCGCATCGCGCTCGCGCTCGCGGCGGCCGGCGTCGAGATGGGCGGCGACGAGCCGAGCTGCGTCTACGTTGCCACGACCGGCGGAGAGGCGGAGCGCGCGGCGGCCTTCGACGTGTGCCTGGCCCTGCGCGCCGCGGGCGTTCGCACCGAGGCAGACTACCAGGGCCGCTCGCTCAAGTCGCAGTTCAAGCAGGCAGACAAGCTGCACGCGCGCCTCTGCGTGGTCATCGGCGGCGACGAGGTGGCCGCGCAGGCCGCGACCGTCCGCGACATGGACATGCACGAGCAGGTGCAGGTGCCCATGGCGGGGCTTGCCGACGCCGTGACGGCGCGTCTTGGGTAGGTATCCGAAAGCCGTTCGTTTGTAGCGCACTTTTTCGAGGGTGTCTCAAGTACGACCTCGTAAGTAGCAATTTGTCTACCAGCGCGTTTGCCGAATCTCGTTTGTAGTGTACCTGGGGTTGCGCCGAGAAAGCACACTACAAGCGAAAGCGGTGCGCGTTCGGCGCGGGATGGCCGCCGCGCGGGGCGCCCGCTACTGGTAGCGCAGGGCCTCGACCGGGTCCATCCTGGCGCCGCGGCGGGCCGGGTACCAGCCAAAGACGACGCCGATCCCCACGCAGATGCCGGTTGCCGTAGCCACGGTCGCGGGGGAGATGACGGGCGCTATCTCGCCGCCCGTGCCGAGCATCGAGCCGAGCGCCGAGCCGGCCACGCTCGCGAGCAGCCACGCGCCGCCGTAGCCCACGCCCACGCCGATGGCGCCGCCCACGATGCAGATGGTCACGCTCTCCAGCAGGAACTGGCCCGTGATGTCGCCGCGCCGGGCGCCGAGTGCCTTGCGCAGGCCGATCTCCCGGATGCGCTCGGTCACGTTGGTGAGCATCATGTTCATGATGCCGATGCCGCCCACCAGAAGCGAGATGCCCGCCACGGCGAGCGCCAGCATGCGGAAGGTGGCCGTCGTGGCGTCGAGCTGGTCGATGAGCGCCTGGGCCGTCTGCACGTAGACGTAGCCCTCGTCGCTGCTGGGGCTCGTCTGGCCCTCCTCGGGGTAGGGGATGTTGTAGCGCTGGTAGAGGTAGCTCTCGGTGTTGGCGGCCACGGCGTACATGTCCGACCCCTCGCGTGCAAAGCCGAGGATTTGCCAGGAGCTGTAGCCGCCCTGCCCGATGAGGCGCGTGACGGCGGTCTCGGCAGGCAGGTAGCAGATGTCGTTGTCGTAGGGGAAGCCCTCGTCGACCACCCCGATGACGGTGTACTGATTGCTGCCTATCCGCACGCTCTGCCCCACGCAGTCCGCGTCGGGCGAGCCAAAGAGGTTCTTGACCGAGCTCCCGCCGAGCACGACGACCGTGGCGCCCTCCTCGGCCTCCTCGGCGTTGAAGAGCCGGCCCCGGGCGGCCTCGTAGCCCATGGCCGAGAAGTACTCGGGCTCGCAGGCGACCACGCCCAGGTACTCGAGGGAGGCGGTCTGGCTCGAGGCCTGGTTGACGCCCGTCTGCGTGAAGCCGGTCACGGACTCGTAGTCGCTCGAGAGCGCCTGGCCGATCTCCTCGATGTCGTCCTGGTCGAGGGGCTGGTTGCCGGGCGGCCAGCAGGTGATGCTCACCGTGCGGGACATGTTGAGGCCGAGCTGGCCCACGAGCTGGGCCTTCACGCCGTCGATGAGCGCCGTCATGGCGATGACGGCCGCGATGCCGATGACGATGCCCAGGATGGTGAGGAGGCTGCGCGCCCGATTGGCGAGAAGGGCGGACGAGGTCTCGTAGGCGAGGTCGCGGAGCTTCATAGGCAGGGCACCCCCAGGAGCCGTGAGCGGTTCTTCGGAGCGGCGGGCGGGGCTGACGAGGGGCCAGCGGCGGGCCCGCCCTTCTCGCCCGCCCCCTTCTCGCCGGGCGCGCCCTCGCGCCGCGCGAGGTCCGCGAGGTAGGCGCGCTCCTCCTCGTCAGAGAAGAGCCGGCCGTCGCGGATGTGCACGGTGCGGTCGGCCCAGGCGGCGACCTCCGGGTCGTGCGTGATGAGGATGATGGTCTTGCCGCGCCGCTGCATGCGCTGGAAGGTGCGCATGACCATCTCCCCGGTGGCGGTGTCGAGGTTGCCGGTGGGCTCGTCGGCGAGGATGATAGCCGGGTCGTTGACGAGCGCCCGCGCGATGGCGACGCGCTGCATCTGGCCGCCGGAGAGCTCGTTGGAGCGGTGGAGGTAGTGCTCCTCCGGCAGGCCGACGGAGCGCAGGGCGCGCCAGGCGGCGAGCTCGCGGTCGCGCGCGGGGGCGTCGGAGTAGACGAGCGGCAGCATGACGTTGCGCAGCACCGTGGCGCGCGGCAGCAGGTTGAACGACTGGAAGACAAAGCCGAGCCTGCTGGAGCGCACGTGGGCGAGGTCGTCCTCGGTGAGCTCGGAGACCTCCACGCCCTCGAGCCGATAGGAGCCGGCCGTCGGGCGGTCGAGGCAGCCGAGGATGTTCATGAGCGTGGACTTGCCGGAGCCCGACGGGCCCATGATGGCGAGAAACTCGCCGCGCGCCACCTGGAGCGAGACGCCGCGCAGGGCGGTGGTGTGGCCGGCGGCCGTCTCGTAGATGCGCCAGAGGCCGCGGACGTCGATGACGGCGGACATGGCTAGGCCGCCGGCGCGTCGTCGGCAGGGGCCGCGCCGGCCTCGGCGTCAGCGCCGCCCGCGCCGTCCTCGGCGCCGGAGGGCCCCTCGGCGGGCGCGCTGCCGCCCGCCACCGCGGCCGGGTCCACGGAGAACGGGTCGAGCACCACGAGGTCCCCCTCGGCGACCTCTCCCTCGATCACGGCCGTGGTGTCGCTCTGCGCGGGCACGCTCACGTCACGCCGCTCCACGGCCTCGGTCTCGGGGTCGCTCATCACGTAGACGTAGTAGGAGATGCCGTCGTCGGTCATGAGCGCCGAGGTGGGCACGGTGAGCGCGTCGGGCACGCTCTGCATGAGGATTTCCACGCTCGCCGTCATGCCGGGCTTGAGCTCGGGCACGGGGTCGGGGATGAGGAGCTCCACGTCATAGGTGACCACGCCGCCGTCGCCGCCGTAGGGGTCGGCCGCCGCCGTGGTGGAGATGCGCGTCACCTGCGCGTCGAGCATGACGCCCGGGAGCGCCGAGAAGGTCACGCGCGCGGCCTGGCCCACGGCGATGCGCGAGATGTCGACCTCGTTCACCTGCACCTTGACCGTCATCTGGGAGAGGTCGGCGATTTGCACGAGCGGGCCCGTCCCGCCGCCCTCGGCGCCCGAGGCCGTCGTCCCGCCCGCGCCGACGGCCTCGCCCGCGACGGCGTTGAGCGCCACGACGGAGCCTGCCGCCGGGGCCGTGACGGTGCGCCCCGCCGCCGTGTCGACGGCGTCGTCGTAGGCGTCCTGCGCGATCTCCAGCTCGAGGCGCGAGGTCTCGAGCGCGATGAGCTTGGCGGCGAGGGTGTCCTTGTCCTCCTTGCCAGAGTAGTAGGATTCGTTGTAATCCTTCTGCGCGGCGTCGTTCTCGGCGCGCTTGGTCCTGAGGTCGAGCTCGGCCTGCTTGACGGCCCGGTCGAGCTCGTCGTTCTTGATGGTGAGAAGGACCTGCCCCTCCGCGACCGTGTCGTCGAGCGCCACGTCCACGGACGCGATGACGCCGTCGGCCCTGGGCGTCACCACCACGGAGGTGAGCGGCTGGGCGGTGCCCGTGGCCTGCACGGACTCGGAGAACTCGCCGCGCACGAGCGGGACCGTCTGGAGCGGCTCGGCCTCCGTGGACTCGCCGGGCGCCGCGGTCAGGACGGCCCAGGCGATCCCTGCCGCCAGCACCACCGCGCCCGCGACGCCGGCCGCGACGATCTTCTTGCGCCGCCGCGCCCGGCGGTGCCGCTGGAGGCTCTCGAGGGCGAGCCGCTCCTCGACGTCCTCCTCGCCGCCGGGGGCGTCCTGCGCGTCCTGCGTGCCGGTGGTCGGGAGCTTCATCTTGAGGTCATCGCGCGTCATGGCGGGCCCGCCTCTCTCGGCAGCCTGAAGGCTTTCTGAACAGATGGGCCGAGTGTAGACCGTCCGCGCCCGCGGCGCCATCCCGCGCGGAGGCCCCGACACGGCAAGGGGCGGCAAAACAGCAGGTGATCAGTAGAGCTTACGATACTGTCACGCTTGGGGGGCGCGGGGCACGCCGCGCTGTCATGCCTGGCCGCCGCGCCGCGCGGGTATGCTGGTGGGGACGAAAGGGGGCGGCGTGGACGACGCGCGCGTCATCTACGAGGACGACGTTCTTCTCGCCTGCGACAAGCCGGCGGGGATTCTCGTGCACGGGGACGGCACCGGGGCGTGCACGCTCACGGACGTCGTGGCGGGCCACCTCGCGGCGGAGGGCCGCGCGGACGTGCGCCCGCAGGCCGTGCAGCGCCTCGACGTGGGGACCACGGGGCTCGTGCTCTTCTCGCTCGACCGCGCCACGCAGGCGGCGCTCGACCGCCAGGTGGCGGGCCACGCCATGCGCAAGACCTACCTCGCGGTGGTGCGCGGGGCGTTCCCGGGTGGGGAGCGCCTGATAGACCGTCCCATCGGGCGGGACCGCCACGACGCCCGGCGTATGCGCGCGTGCCGCCCGGGGCAGGGCAGGCCCGCCCGGACGCTCGTGCGCCGCGTGGACGGCGCGCGGGGCCGCACGCTGCTCGAGGTGGAGCTGCTCACCGGCAGGCGCCACCAGATCCGCGTGCACCTAGCGTCGATCGGCTTTCCCCTCGTGGGAGATGAGCTCTACGGCGGGGCGAGAGGACCGGCGGGGCTGCTCCTCCACGCCTGGCGCGGGGAGGTGGACCATCCCGTGACCGGGGAGCGCCTGCGCCTGGAGACTGCCTGGCCCGAGCGCCTCTGGCCGGCGCCTCCCGCCCGCCCGTAGGCGCACCGCCGGGCCGGAACCGTCGCGAGTCCCCCGCAGCGCGGCCCAGCGGGGGGCGCGCGCCCGGTGTTCTCGGCCGACTGTGGTGTCCGCACCCCCCGCCCCCCGCCCCCCGCCGCGCGCCCTGGCGGGGGGCTCGCGACGGTTCTTCTCGGCAGACTGTCGTCTTGGCCCCGCGCGCTCGCCCTGCGGGGCCCACGCGATGTCTTGGGCCAGGGGCGGGCAGGCCTGCATGCCGTCCGCCGCGCCCCTGGGCGAGAAGCCGCCAACGTGTGCGATACTAATTGGTTAGAGGCGCTTCTGAGGGGAGCGCGGAACAGCGTCCGGGAGAGGGGCAACGATGGCCGACACCATGCGTGGCGTGTACACCAACCTGACCGAGATCCGTCGCAAGGTCTTCAGCTCCGTGGCGAGCGTCGCCTACGAGATGAAGGAGGACGACGAGAAGACCGTGCGCCGCAAGCTGCGCGACCTCCCGTATGAGATCATCCCCGGCGACGTGGCCACGTACCGCGAGTCGGTCTTCCTCGAGCGCGCCATCGTCGAGCAGCGCATCCGCCTGGCCATGGGCCTGCCCCTGCAGGGCGTGGACAAGCGCGAGAGCCTGACCGACGGCCTCGCCGACGCCTCCGTCCCCGAGACCTACTACGAGCCGCCCCTGATCAACGTCATCAAGTTCGCCTGCAACGCGTGCGAGGACAACGTCTACCGCGTGACCGACGCCTGCCAGGGCTGCCTCGCCCACCCCTGCCGCGAGATCTGCCCCAAGGGCGCCATCACCTTCAAGGACAAGAAGGCCTACATCGACCAGGAGAAGTGCATCCACTGTGGCATGTGCTTCAACGCCTGCCCCTACCACGCGATTCAGCACCACGTGCGCCCCTGCGCCGACGCCTGCGGCATGCACGCCATCGGCTCCGACGAGCACGGCCGCGCCCAGATCGACTACGAGAAGTGCGTCTCCTGCGGCCAGTGCCTGATCAACTGCCCCTTTGGCGCCATCGCCGACAAGAGCCAGATCTTCCAGGTCATCCAGGCCATCAACCGCGGCGACCAGGTCATCGCCGCCGTCGCCCCGGCCTTCGTCGGCCAGTTCGGCGGCAAGGGCAACGTCGACAAGCTGCGCCAGGCCTTCACCATGCTCGGCTTCTCCGGCATGGAGGAGGTCGCCGTGGGAGCCGACCTCTGCACCGTCCAGGAGGCCGAGGACTTCATGGAGGAGGTGCCCGAGAAGATCCCGTTCATGGGCACGTCCTGCTGCCCGGCCTGGTCGGTCATGGCCAAGACCGAGTTCCCCGACCACGCCAACTTCATCTCGATGGCCCTCACGCCCATGACCCTCACCGCGCGCCTGCTGCGTCAGCGCCACCCGGACGCCAAGATCGTCTTCGTGGGCCCGTGCTCGGCCAAGAAGCTCGAGGCCATGCGCGCCTCCGTCCGCTCGGAGGTCGACTTCGTCCTCACGTTCGAGGAGATGGCGGGCATGATGAAGGCCCGCGGCATCGACGAGTACACCAAGCTCGAGGGCGAGGGCAGCTCCGACTTCGAGGTCGCCTCCGCCGACGGCCGCGGCTTCGCGGTCGCGGGCGGCGTGGCCAGCGCCGTGGTCAACGCGATCAAGGTCCTTGACCCGGGGCACGAGGTCAACGTCATGAACGCCGAGGGCCTGGAGAACTGCCGCAAGATGATGAAGGACGCCGTGAAGGGCAAGTACCCCGGCTACCTGCTCGAGGGCATGGCCTGCCCGGGCGGCTGCGTCGCCGGTGCCGGCACGCTCCAGGCGATCAACAAGACCGCCGCCGCGGTGCGCCGCTACGCCAAGAAGTCGCCTCACGCAAACGCCACGGAGAACGAGTTCCGCGACAAGATCCCCTCGCTCGAGTGCGAGGAGGACGGCAAGTAGGCGCCGGCTCCGACCGATTTGCGGCGGGCGGCGGGCCTCCGGGCTCGTCGCCCGCTTTCGCATCAACCGAGGTCCTTCTCGCCCTCCCACCCCCTCCTCCTACGGGTATGTGCACTATTTGAGAATTGATAAGGTGCCTTGCTATCACATTTCTGCTGGTAGACAAGCTGCCGAGAAGAACATCAGAATCGCAACAGTGCACATACCCTGGAGAGGGGAGTGCACAAACCCTGGAGAGGAGGGGCACGCATCCCCTTCCGGCGGAGATGGCGTCCGCGGGGAGCGCTATCATGGTGGACCGCAACCGACCGACGATCTCGCAAAGGGACCCCATGCTCAAGGTAGACCGCGCGATCCTGCACGTCTTCGACTTCGACTCCGGCTCCACGTACCTCTCGGAGCGCCCGCTCGACCTCACGGTCCGCGCCACGCGCTCCTTCGTCCAGCGCCACCTGCGCAAGATCTCCGCCAACGCGGAGAGCCGCCACGGCGCCTTCGCACCGGACTCCGCCTTCGCCGCCGAGCTCCAGCGCTACCTCGCGGGGGAGCGCGAGTTCGTCGAGTTCTCCACGGAGATCGCGCAGTGGTTCTGGGAGGAGCTGCGCCGCACGGAGGACCTCGAGCAGTGCGACCTGCTCGTCGCGGACTTCACCGACACCGACGCCACGGGCGAGAAGGACGGCGAGGACGTCGGTCCCTCCTTCGACGGGCCGGCGGGCCGCAGGTTCTTCTCGGTCATGCTGCTGCCGCGCCGCCAGGCCTTCGTCCACGAGGTCGCCGGCGACGCCAACGACATCGCCCGCGTCGACGCGACGCTGCCCAACCCCTCGCAGAAGGTGGCGTCCTACCTGCTCGTGGACGCGGAGACCGGCGCGATCGACTTCCATGACAAGGAGCGCGCCGTGGGCGGGGAGCGTGTGAGCATCATCCCGGAGCGCTTCCTGCAGTGCACGAGCGGGGCCTCCAGTCACGAGGTCATCGACGAGGTCAGCGTCATCGTCCGTGACGTGGCGGAGGAGTTCGGCCTGGAGCCGGCGGTGGAGGCCGCCCGCGTCAAGGCCGCCGTGGCGAGAAGCGCCGACGTGGAGGAGTCCTTCTCGCCCGCGGAGGTGGGCCGCACGGTCTTCGCGGAGCGACCGGAGGTCGCCGAGCGCTTCGAGGAGCGCGTCCAGGAGGCAAAGCTGCCCGAGGAGGCGCCCGTGCGGCGCGGGGTGGCCAACCGGCTCACCCGGAGCCACAAGATCCGCACCGACACCGGCGTGGAGATCTCGTTCCCCTCCGAGCTTGCGGAGCGCCCCGGGTACCTGGACTTCTCGACGGACGCCGAGGGGCGCATCACCATCACCGTGGGCAACGTCGCGCGCATCGAGAACCGCTGAGCGGCTCGGACGGGCCGTCGGGCGCAACTTGCCCCAAGGCTCGTGTGGGTCTCGTGTCCGAGCTGAATTGTGGCTAGAATGGTGCGGAGAGTTTCTCGAACGCAGCCGATTCACACACAAGGAGACTCCATGTCCCGTACCCGTATCACCCCCCAGGACGCCGGCATCACCCCGCGCTCGGTCACGAGGCGCGACGCCCTGCGCCTGTTCATCGCCGCAGGCCTCTGCACCACGCTCTTCCCCGGCATCGCCTCCGCCGAGACCACTCAGGAGAAGCTCGATGCCGCCCAGCTGAGCTACGAGCAGGCCCAGGAGGAGCTCGACCGCATCGCCGCCGAGTACGAGAAGATCGCCACCCAGCTCTCCACCACCACCGCCAAGGTCGCCGACGTCTCCGGGCAGATCGAGGAGAAGCAGACCCAGATCGACCAGAAGCAGGACGAGATCGACCAGAAGCAGCTGGAGATCGAGCACAAGCAGGGCATCCTCGGAGACCGCATGAGCGCCAGCTACAAGGCCGGCCCGCTCTCGACGCTCGACCTGCTGCTCTCGTCCGCGACGTTCGACGAGTTCACGAGCAACATCTACTACCTCGACAAGGTCACCGAGTCCGACCGCGCGATGATCGACGAGGTGCGCCAGCTCAAGGCCGAGCTCGACACGGACGACGACACGGGCATCACCAAGCTCGAGGAGCAGAAGGCCGAGCTCGAGGAGCTCCAGGAGGAGCAGCGTGCCCAGCTCGAGGAGGCGCGCGCCAAGCAGATCGAGTCCCAGGAGCTCGTGGACAACCTCTCCGCCGAGGTCCAGGAGCTCATGGAGAAGCGCGACGCCGAGCTTCTCGCCGCGCAGCGGCTCGCCCGGCAGATGCAGCAGGGCGGCGGCTCGCGCCCCTCCGGCGGCGGTGGCGGCAACACGGTGGTCTCTGGCTCCGGCTCGCTCGCCCGCGTGATCAACGCCTGCTACTCCACGCCCTCCCCGGGCAGCGGCCTGTGCGCGGCGTGGGTCACCGACGTCTTCCAGAACGCCGGCATCGGCTCATTCTGGGGCAACGCCGACGACATGTACTACAGCTGGTGCGGCACGTCGCCCTCCAACGCCCGGCCGGGCATGATCGTCGCCGTGAACGTCTCGCCCGACAGCGCTGCCGGTCGCATCTACGGCCACATCGGCATCTGCATCGACAGCGGCACCGTGATGGACAACATCGGCTACATCCGCACGACGAGCCTCTCCAGCTGGGTGAGCCACTACAGCGCGCTCGCCACGCCGCTCTGCGGCTGGCTCGGCGGCGTCAAGCTCTCCTAGGCGCGGTCCTCCAAGAGAAGTCCGGGACGGAGGCGGGCCTGCTCGCCTCCGTCTCTTTTCTCGTCCAAGGTGTCTTGTCAGGTGTAAAGTTTGCTGTCATACTGGCGAGGTTGCCAACGAGGGGAGCGAGCATGCTCACAGACGAGCTGCGTGCCGAGGTCGCGCGTCTCAAGGAGAAGCGCGACGCGGTGGTCCTTGCCCACTACTACGTTCCGCCGGAGGTCCAGGAGCTGGCAGATCACGTGGGCGACTCCTTCGCCCTCGCCAAGCTCGCGGCAACTCTGCCGTGCCGCACGCTGGTCTTTGCCGGCGTGAGCTTCATGGCGGAGAGCGCCAAGCTCCTCTCGCCGGACAAGACCGTCCTCATGCCGGACCCGTCCGCAGACTGCCCGATGGCGCACATGGTGCGCCGCGAGACGGTGGATGCCGCCCGCGAGCGCTTTGGCGACGACCTGGCGGTGGCGTGCTACGTCAACTCCACGGCAGAGGTGAAGTCGTGGTCCGACGTCTGCGTCACGTCCTCCAACGCGGTGCGCATCGTGCGAGCGCTGCCGCAGGCCAACGTCCTCTTCGTCCCAGATCGTCACCTCGGCAGCTATGTGGCGAGCCAGGTGGGCGAGAAGAGCGTCATATTGAACGACGGCTGCTGCCCCATACACCGCGACATCTCCGCCGAGGAGGTCCGCGCCCTCAAGGCAAAGTTCCCGGACGCGCCGGTGCTCGCGCACCCCGAGTGTGGCCCCGAGGTGATGGCGCTCGCGGACTTTGCCGGCTCCACCTCGCAGATCATCGAGGCTGCCGTGGCGGGCTCGGCGCACGACTACATCATCCTCACCGTGGACGGCGTCCGCGGCGAACTGGAGCGCCAGACGACCGGAACCGGCAAGCGCTTCCACTTCCCGGCCACGCGCCCGACCTGCCCGGACATGGACCGCATCACGGTCGAGCGGCTCGTCGCGTGCCTGCGCGACGGCTCCGGCGAGGTGGGCCTGCCGCCCGTCGAGGTTGCCGAGGGCGCCCGCGCCGCGCTCACGCGGATGCTCGAGTTGGGGAGGTAGCGTCGTGTCTGGCGAGAAGGACGGCGCGCTCGCTGCGCAAACTGGTGACAGCCCCCAATTTGCGGAAGCATTTGACGGGGTGATCGACTGTGACGTGGTCATCGTCGGCTGCGGCGTTGCCGGCCTCTACTGTGCTCTCAACCTGCCTGAGGCGCTCTCGGTGGTCCTGCTCTCCAAGGAGGCCGTGGACCACTGCGACTCCATGCTCGCCCAGGGTGGCATCTGCGTCCTGCACGACCCGGGCGACTACGAGTCATTCTTCGAGGACACGCTGCGCGCGGGTCACTACGAGAACCGCCTGGAGAGCGTGGACCTCATGATTCGCGCGAGCCGCCCCATCATCGACGACCTGATCAAGCGTGGGGTTCGCTTCGCCCGCAGGCCTGACGGGGAGCTGGACTACACGCGCGAGGGGGCGCACTCCCGACCGCGCATCGTCTATCACGAGGATGTGACGGGGGAGGAGGTCACCACGCACCTGCTTGCCTGCGTGCGCGAGCTGCCCCATGCGCGCATTCTCGAGCACACGTGCATGACGGACATCCTTGAGGGCTTTGAGGGCAGCGGCACGCGCGTGTGTCGCGGCGTCGTGGCCACGGGTCCGAACGGCGAGAGGCTGGAGGTCCGCGCGGACGCAACGGTCTTTGCCACCGGTGGCGTGGGCGGGCTCTACTCGAGGTCGACGAACTTCTCGTGCCTCACCGGGGACGGCTGCCGTATCGCCGCCGAGCATGGCGTGCTTCTCGAGCACATGGACTACGTGCAGATTCATCCCACCTCGCTCTGGAGCGAGCGGCCCGGTCGCGCCTTCCTCATCTCCGAGTCCGCACGCGGGGAGGGGGCAATCCTGCTGAACGACGCCGGCGAGCGGTTCACGGACGAGCTGCAGCCGCGCGACGTGGTCTCCGCGGCGATCTTTGCCGAGATGCGCAAGACGGGCGCGTCTCACGTGTGGCTCTCCTTCGAGCGGGTGCCCCGCGAGGTGATAGAGGGTCACTTCACACACATTCTGGAGCGCTGCCTCGAGGAGGGCTACGATATTCGCGAGCACCCGATTCCCGTGGTGCCTGCGCAGCACTACTTCATGGGAGGCATTCGCGTGGACTCGGACTCCCAGACCACGCTGCCGCATCTCTTTGCCTGCGGAGAGACCTGCTGCAACGGAGTCCACGGCAAGAACCGGCTGGCCTCGAACAGCCTGCTCGAGGCGCTCGTCTTTGCGCGGCGGGCGGCCGACAAGATCATGCGTGACCGCTTTGCCGAGGACACCGCGGCCCAGCTGGCCGCTGCTGCCAAGGCGCGCTCCCGCTTTGTGGCGGGTTCGCGCGACGTGATCGACGTGGCGCTGCTCACCGGCGCCGTACCGGTCCCCTTTTGAATGGTGCGAAAGGAGAAACGATGACCGATCCGATGATCCAGATGCAGATGGACGACCATATCCGCGCTGCGCTGCGCGAGGACATGCCCTTCGGCGACGTCTCCACCGCCGCGGTGATGTCCGAGCCGCGTCCCGGCCGCGTGCAGCTCATCGCCAAGGCAGACGGAGTGATTGCGGGCCTCGCGGTCTTCTCGCGCGTCTTTGCGCTGCTCGACCCTGCCACGCACGTCACCGCCGATGTGGAGGACGGCGAGCGCGTGAGCGCGGGCCAGCACGTGGCAACCGTCGAGGGGGACGTGCGCGTGCTGCTGGAGGGCGAGCGCACCGCCCTCAACTACCTGCAGCGCATGAGCGGCGTCGCCACCTACACGGCTGGCATCGCCGCCGCGCTCGAGGGCACGTCCACCACGCTCGTCTGCACGCGCAAGACCACACCCGGCATGCGCCTCTTCGAGCGCGAGGCCGTGCGTCTGGGCGGCGGCAGCCTGCACCGTTACGGCCTCTCTGACGGCGTCCTGCTCAAGGACAACCACATCGACGCTGCCGGTGGAGTTGCCGAGGCCGTGGCCATGGCCCGCGCCACGGCGCCCTTCGTTGACAAGATCGAGGTGGAGTGCGAGAGCCTCGAGATGGTTCGCGAGGCCGTGGAGGCCGGGGCGGACATCATCATGCTGGACAACATGTCCCACGACGACATGGCTGCCGCGATTTCCCTCATCGATGGCCGCGCACAGACCGAGGCCTCGGGCAACGTGGAGGCCGCCAACGTGGGGCGCTACGTCGACCTAGGTGTTGACTTCGTCTCCTGTGGTGCCCTCACGCACTCTGCGCCGATTCTCGACCTCTCGCTCAAGCATCTGGAGGTCCTGGGGTGAGCGTCGGCTCCGGGGACGCCCGGCGCGAGAAGATCCTCGAGGCGCTGCGCGGCGCGGAGGGGCCGCTCTCGGGCGGTGCCCTGGCCGAGGCCAGCGGTGTGAGCCGACAGGTGGTGGTCACCGACATCGCCCTCCTGCGAACGCGGGGCGAGAAGATCGTCTCCACGAGCCGCGGCTACGTCCTAATCGCCAACGACGCGCTTGCGCGACCCGTGCGGCTCTTCAAGTGCCGTCACAGCCCCGAGCAGACCGCCGACGAGCTCACATGCGTGGTCGACCTTGGAGGTCGCGTGGAGGACGTCTTCGTCAACCATCGCGTGTACGGCAAGGTCTCGTCTGAGCTGGGCATCGGGAGCCGCCGCGACGTGGAGCGATTCATGGCCGAGCTTGCCTCGGGGGTGTCCGTCCCCCTCATGGAGGTCACGTGCGGCTATCACTTCCACCACGTGAGCGCCGAGAGCGAGGAGGTGCTCGACGAGGTGGCGCAGGCCCTCTCTGAGCACGGCTACCTCGTCGCGCTCACCGACTACGAGGCAGCCACGTTCTCCTAGCGGGCATAACGCCCGGCTGTCCCTGTCACGAACCCGTTGCCCCGATCGGGTATACTCCTCTCGGTTATCAGAAGGGAGGAGGCGCATGAGGGACCTTGAGCCCTCGGTTCCCAGGACGCCGGCGCAGGCGGTTCTGAGAATCGTCTCGATCCTCATGGCCCTCATCGGCGTCGCCGTGCTGGCTGGCGGTCTCGTCGTTCTTGTCCCGAGCGTCATCGGCGGCACCGACTTCTGGGCGGCCGTCACCTTTGGCACCATGATCGTCGTTGCGGCGGGCCTGCTCATCCTCACCGCGGTGCTCGGTCTTCTCGCCTCCAACAACTCGGCGCGCGTCGGGCCGTATCGGTTCCTGTGCTACCTCGTTGGCCTCGCTGTTCTCGTGGCCATCATCTGGGGCTGGGGCTTGGGGACGTTCATCCTGTTCAACCCCATCGTCCTCACGGTCACGATCGTCTACGTGCTCGTATGCTCGCGCCTGGCCGACAAGGTAAAGGAGGAGCATGACAGGGGCGTGACCGGTGAGACCTTCCTGCACTCCCGTCACCAGCGCGTGCTCCACATCCTATCGGAGCTCACCATCCTGAAGGGTGCGCTTACCCTCGTGGTGGTTGCGGTGCTTGGCGCCGCCCTTCTCGTCTACGGGGAGGGCGAGAAGGCCGTCATCTCGGGAATCACCCTCACAGTCACCGGGGAGGTGTACGCGCTCGTCGTCTTCGGCGGCATCGCCGCGGCGGCGAGCATCGGCATCGGCTGCCTTGGCATCTGGGGTTCAAACCGGCCCGCCAGGGTGCGCCCGTTTCTCGCCCTTGCGGCGATCGCCCTCGCACTCGACCTGATCCAGGCGGTGGTGCGCCTTGTCGACCGCGGCCTCTACGGCCTTTCGTTCGACCTCGTCCTCGACACGCTCTTCATGGCGTCCTGCGTGTATCTTGCGATTCGTGTTGACCGCCAGGGCAAGGTGCTTCCGGCCGACGGGGCGGAGGCGACCGCGGCCTCCGGTGTCCCGGCAGACGGAAGGGAATGAACGTGAACGGAACCATGCTCCAGGGCTTCTCCTGGTATCTCCCCGTGGACGGCTCGCACTGGCGGCGCATCGCCGAGCAGGCCGCCGACTTTGCCTACCAGGGCATCACCGCCGTGTGGCTGCCGCCCGCCTACAAGGCCGAGAAGGGCGCCGAGGACGTGGGCTACGGTGTCTACGACACCTACGACCTCGGCGAGTTTGACCAGAAGGGGACCGTTCGCACCAAGTACGGCACCCGCGAGGAGTACGAGGCCGCGGTGCGGGCGCTGCAGGCAAACGGCATCCAGGCCCTGGCGGACATCGTGCTCAACCAGCGCCTCGGCGCGGACGGCTGCGAGGACGTGGTCGCGCGCGAGGTGCAGTCCAACAACCGCGAGGTCGTGCTCGGCGACGCGCAGACCATCTCCGCGTGGACGCGCTTCTCGTTCCCCGGTCGTGCGGGCGCCTACTCTGACTTCACCTGGGACTGGACGTGCTTCCACGGCGTGGACTGGGACGACAAGGCCAAGCGCAAGGCCATCTTCCTCTTTGACGGCAAGCACTGGGACAGCGCCGTGGACCGCACGGAGAACGCCAACTACGACTACCTCATGGGCGCCGATGTGGACGTGAACGACCCGCGCGTCTTTGACGAGCTCGTGCGCTGGGGCTGCTGGTACGTGGACGCCTGCGGGCTGGACGGCTTCCGCCTTGACGCGCTCAAGCACATCGACCGGGGCTTCTACCTGCGCTGGCTCGACGCCGTGCGCAAGCACGCCGGGCGCGAGCTCTTCTGCGTGGGCGAGTACTGGGGCCGCACGGCTGACGAGCTCACGGCCTACCTGGGCGCCGAGAAGACCCTCTCGCTCTTTGACGTGCCGCTGCACTACAACCTCTACCGCGCAAGCTGCTCCAACGGTGACGTGGACCTCTCCAAGATCTTCTCGGGCACGCTCGTGGAGCGCGACCCGGTGCACGCCGTCACCTTTGCAGAGAACCACGACACGCAGCCCGGCCAGGCGCTTCAGTCCTTTGTCCAGACGTGGTTCAAGCCGTCCGCCTACGCGCTGATCCTGCTGCGCGAGGCCGGCTACCCCTGCGTCTTCTACGGCGACCTCTACGGCATGCCCAACGACGGCAACATCCCCGCCGTGCGCGAGCTGCCGCTGCTGATGGAGATTCGTCGCCGCCTTGCCTACGGCACGCAGCACGACTTCCTGGACTCGCCGGACGTGATCGGCTGGACGCGCGAGGGCGACGCCGAGCACGAGGGCAGCGGCGTAGCTGTGGTCCTCACCGATCGCGACGGCGGCGAGAAGCGCATGTTCGTGGGCGCGGGCCACGCCGGCGAGACCTGGGCCTGCGTGGTGGGCGAGCAGGACGACGTGGTGGTGGACGCCGAGGGCTGGGCGACGTTCCGCACGCTCGGGGGGCGCCTCTCGGTCTACCTGCCGGAGAAGACCGCCGATGCGCTGGAGAACGACCGTCAGCTCCACCGCATCGCCCGCGAGATCGCGGAGGACACCGAGGAGATGCGCGCGTAGCGCCCCGGTTCCGGAATCTCGTAACGAGAAGGGCCGCGCGCTCCCGTCATCTGGGGGCGCGCGGCCGTCGGTTATGCGCAACCGCGACGGTTATGCGCAGTCGCGACGGTTATGTACAGGCTGCGATGACACGGTTTTCTCGGCCGGAGCGTCTACCTGCGACTTTGCGAGAAGGAGCGGTGCGCACAACCGTCAGCATTGCGCATAACCGTCAGTGTAGAGAGTTGCCTACAGGTCAAGCTCCATGAGGCGGGCGATCGAGACGATGTAGATCTTGAGCGCGCGGCGCATGGCCTCCTCGGAGACGCCCTCGTCGGGGCCGTGCTCGCCGCCGACCCACTCCGGCAGCTCGTCGGCGGGGTCCTGCGGGCCAAAGGCGCAGGCGCGGGCAAAGTGGCGCGCGTAGGTGCCGCCGCCGATCGTGAACGCCCTGCCCTCGCGGCCCGTGTACTCGGCGTACGTATCGAGAAGCGCGTGGATCTCCGGACTCTCGGGGCTGATGTAGAAGGGCTTCTCGCCGCGGCCGGGCTCGTAGGTGCAGCCGTGGGCCGCGGCCAGCTCGGCGAGGCGGGCGGTGATCTGGTCGGCGGTGGTGGAGGTGGGGAAGCGCGAGTCCACGGTCTGCGTGAAGCGGCCGTCCACGGTGCGCACGACGCCCGCCACGAGCGTGAGGTCGCCGAACTTGTCGTCGGTGGCGGCGACGCCGGCGGCGCGGCCGTAGGCGTCCTCGGTGAGGGTAACGAGAAGCTCGAGGAAGCTGCGCTCGCCCTCGCCCGCGAGGTCGTTGGCGAGCAGGTAGCGCGCGAGCACGCCGATCGCGTTGACGCTGCCGGCGGGCATCGAGGCGTGGCCGCCGATGCCGGTGGCCGTCACGCGCGCGAGGCCGTCGCCGGCGGGCTCGACCGCGATGCGCTCCACGGCGGGTAGGGCGGCGGCGTCGGCGCGCACGAGCGCGGCGGCCTTGCCGGGGATGGCGTTGGAGACGGTGCCGCCGGAAAGATCCACGATCTTCTCGCCCGCCACGACGCCCGACGTGAACTCGCCGCCGTAGAGGCCCTTCTCGCCGCAGATGAGCGGGAACTCGGCGTCGGGGGAGAAGCAGAAGAGCGGCTCGGGGTAGCGCTCGAGGTAGTACGGCACGTCGCCCATGCCGGTCTCCTCGTTGTTGCCGATGATGCAGCGCAGCGTGTAGGGCAGCTCGCGGCCGGCGGCGGCGCGGCGCGCGAAGAAGTGGGCTGCGTAGAGCGAGAGCACGAAGGGGCCCTTGTCGTCGGCCACGCCGCGGCCGATCAGCATGCCGTCCTTGCGCGTGACGGCGAGCGGCGGGAAGTTCCAGCCCTCGCCGGTGGGCACGATGTCGGTGTGGGCGATCGTGGCGACGTAGCGCTCGGGGCCGGAGGCGCCGGGGACGTCGGCAAAGCCGAGGTAGCCGTCGAGGTCAGTGACCTGGAGGCCCAGGCGCTCCGCCATGCGCTCGGCCTCGACGAGGGCGTCGTTTGCGGCGGGGCCCCAGGGCTTGTCGGGCTCGGCGTGCTCGAGGTCCTCCACGGAGTCGTGGCGCACGAGGCGGTCCATGTCCTTGACGACGTCCTCCCAGACCTCGTCCACGTAGGCGTCCACCTCGCGCTTGAGCTGCTCGTCGATCATGCGTCCTCCCTGAGCGTGGCGGTTCTTCTCGCCGACCATCTTAGCGCTGCGACAGCGTGCCGAAGCCCGCGTTGAGGGTTTGGGTTCGGAAAGTGGGGGACGCGGGGCTCACTTTTCGCAAAACCGCAGGTAACAAGTTCCAAAGTTGATCAATTCGAAGATTTTGACGCATTCTCGAACCCAAACCGTTTTCGGGTTTGGGTTCGCTGCGGCTCCCGAATTGGTTTCATTTCTGCAAAACCGCAGGTAACAGATTCACAGTTTGATAAATGAGGTCCTCAGGAGGGGAAACTCGAACCCAAACCCGTCGGGGGGCGCCGGACGAGCGTCTACACCACGAACAGAAGCGCGGCGAGCGTGATGCAGACGCTGCCGGCGAGCGTGAACAGGTGGAAGACAAAGTGCAGGTAGGGCACCTTCTTGATGGCGTAGAAGACCGCGCCCACGGTATAGCTGAGCCCGCCGGCCAGAAGCAGCCAGAACGCGGGGGGTGCCAGGAGCTCCCAGAGGTCGCCGATGTGGAAGACCACGAGCCAGCCCATGAGGACGTAGATCAGCGCGGTGAGCCAGGCGGGCTGGCGCTCGCGCAGCAGGCATTCGGCGACGATTCCCACCACGGCCACGCCCCATACCGCGCAGCACAGCACGAGCCCGCTGCGATCGGCCAGCGTCACCAGCGAGAAGGGCGCGTAGCTCCCGGCGATGAGCAGGTAGATGCCGCAGTGGTCGAGCACGCGGAAGACCACCTTGGCCTTCTCGGGCGCGAGCGCGTGGTAGAGCGTGGAGAAGAGGTACTCGACGATGAGCGAGACGCCCATGATGATGGCGGCCGCCAGACGCACGCCGCCGCCGTGCGAGACGGCCATCACGATGAGCAGGACGAGCGCGGCGATGCCGAGAAGGACGCCGACCCCGTGGCTCACCGAGTTGGCGATCTCCTCGCCGAGCGAGTAGAGCCGCTTTCGCAGGGGGCGCCGTGCGTCGGTGGCGGCGGTCGAGCTGGTTGAGTCCGTCATGGTCCCTCCTCGGGCGAGGGTCAGGTCGGGGGTATAATGACCCGGTCATTTCCGTTCGCTCGGGGAAAGCATACCCCTCCGTCCCGTCTGGGGGCCCGATTTGAAGAGATCGACGTTTGTCGGGAACCTCGTCGCGTGGGTCGTCGTCGCGGCGGCATGCTGCGCGTTTCTCGCCTGGTACCACCTGACCGAGTTCGACGTGGTCGCAGCGGCCATCGGCGACTCGCCGCTCGTGCAGCTCGGCGTGGTCGCCGCCGCGCCGCTTCTGCTCTACGCCATCGGCGTGCTGCTCGGCATCGCGCTCATGTGGTTCAAGAAGATCCTCGTGGGCCGCGTCGCCAAGCGCGTCTGCCTGGTCATCGGCCTGCTCGCGCTCGCCTTCATACTGCTCGCCGCCCTGCCCGTGCTCCTGCCCGACGCGGCGGACTCGCTGATGGGCCCCGTCGTGGTGGTGGTCTACGTCTCCATGGTGGCGCCGCCGCTCATCATGATGCTCGGGTTCGCCTATGCCGTGGGCTGCGCCGGCGTCGACACGTCCCGCCGCGGCCCCTTCGCCAAGTACCTGCCCGACGACCACTTCGAGTAAGCGGAGAAGAGCATGGAGCTCGCAATCGTCTACCTGCTCGTCAACATCGTCGTCGGCGCCCTGGCCTGCTTCTTCGGGAAGCGCCTGTTCTACGTGGTGCTGGGCCTGCTGGTGTTTCTCGGCGTGTTCAACGTCGCGCTCTCGTCCACGGACGGCTCCGTCGTCTCGTTCGTGGTCGCCGCCGTGCTCGGCGTGGTCGCGGCGCTGCTGTCCAAGTTCGTCTACAAGGCCGGCGTCTTCCTCGTGGGCTTTGCCGCGGGCGCGGCGCTGGGGTTCGTGGTCACGATGCAGCTGCCCTCCGAGGCCGCCGACTTCCTCGGCGTGATCATGGTGGCGGCGGGCGTGCTCCTGGGTCTTGCCGCCGCCCACTGGTCCGACCTCGCCGTGCGCCTGGGCACCGCCTGGACCGGCGCGACGTTCGTGGCGCCCAACCTCCTCGCCGCGGGGCTCGCGTTCCCGGCGCTCGTCGCCCTCGCCGTCCCCGGCGACGCCACCGCCACTTTCGACGCCCTCTCCGCCTACATCGGCGGCGACTTCGCCGCGGCGAACGGCGCGGCGATCCTCGTCGCTACGATCGTGCTGGCCGTGGCCGGCGTCATCGTCCAGGGCCGCCAGAAGGACTAGGGTCCGTCGACGCGGCCCCTTGCCCGCATTGTGTCGTTTGTGCTAACGTATCCAGCATGAAGAGTGCTGTCGCACATATCACGATGATGGTGGTCATGGAGATGCCCAAGCCCGGGCACTCTGCCGTGTCGTGCGCACGTCGCACGGACGGGGAGACCGGGCGCCTTCACTAGGTCGTCTCCGGCGGGAGGCGTCCTCCCACCCACGTCATCGAGCGGAGCCTCGCGCATGATCCAGATACAGAACCTCACCAAGACCTACGGCTGCGCGCCGGATGCGCCGCATGCCCTGGACGACGTCTCCATCGACGTCGTCGACGGCGACATCATGGGCGTCATCGGCATGAGCGGCGCCGGCAAGTCCACGCTCGTGCGCTGCATCAACCTGCTCGAGCGCCCGGACTCCGGCCGGATCCTCGTGGACGGCAAGGACGTCACGGGCCTCACGGGCGCCGCGCTGCGCAGCTATCGCCGTCGCGTTGCGATGATCTTCCAGAACTTCGGGCTTCTCGCCCAGAAGACGGTGCTCGCCAACGTGTGCTTCCCGTACAAGGCGGCGACCGGCCGCGTCACGGCGGAGAACCGCGAGCGCGCGCTGGAGCTGCTGGACATGGTGGGCCTGCGCGACCGCGCCGACTCCTACCCGTCCCAGCTCTCCGGCGGCCAGCAGCAGCGCGTGGCCATCGCCCGCGCCTTGGCGTGCGACCCCGAGTACATCCTCTGCGACGAGGCGACGAGCGCCCTCGACCCGGCGAGCACCAACACCGTCCTCAAGCTCCTGCGCCAGATCAACCGCGAGACCGGCGTCACGATCATCGTGATCACGCACTCCATGGGCGTGGTCGAGAAGATCTGCCGCAACGTCGCGGTGCTCGAGCACGGGCGGGTCGTCGAGCGCGGCAACGTCGCCGACGTCTTCGCCGACCCCCAGTCCCAGGCCGCCAAGGTGCTTCTCGAGAGGGTTGATTGGGATGCTTGATGCTCTGAGTGCGTTTCTCGCCGAGTACGGCGAGCTCCTGGTGGAGGGCACGGGCTCTACCGTCGTCATGGTGCTCGTCCCGACGGCCATCTCCTACGTGATCGGCCTTGCCCTGGGCGTGGTGCTCTACCTGACCGCGCAGGGGTCGCTCCGCCCCATGCCCGTGCTCAACGCGGTGCTCGGCTGGGTGGTCAACATCCTCCGCTCGTTCCCGTTCATCGTGCTCATGGTGTTCATCATCCCGTTCACGCGCCTCGTCATGGGCACGGGCTCGGGCATCCTGGGCACGATCCCGCCGCTCGTGCTGTCCGCGTCGCCCTTCATCGCGCGCATGATTGAGCAGTCGCTCGCCGAGGTCCCGCGCGAGAGCGTCGAGGCCGTCGAGGCCTGCGGCGCGAGCACCCCGCGCATCGTGTTCTCGGCGCTTCTGCCCGAGGCGCTGCCCTCGATCGTGCGCGGTGTCGCCGTCGTGCTGATCTCGGTCCTGGGCTACACCGCCATGGCGGGTGCCATCGGAGCCGGCGGCCTGGGTGACATCGCCATCCGATTCGGCTACTACCGCTACCAGACCGACGTCATGGTCGCCGCGGTGATCATCCTGATTGCCATGGTCCAGATCATCCAGAGCGTCTGCGACCTCGTCGCGCGCCGCGTCGACCATCGAATCCAGTAACCTCGTCCGAAAGGAACGCCATCATGTCGAACCTCTCCATCACTCGCCGCTCGCTCCTCGCCGCTGCCGCCGCGCTGGCAGCCGCCCCGCTCGCCGCCTGCGGCGGAGCTCCCGCCAAGCAGGGCTCCGACCCCGCCGAGACGGCCTCCGAGCCGCTCGTCATCGGCGCGACGCCGAGCCCCCACGCCGAGATCCTGAACGACTACGCCGCGCCGCTGCTCGAGGAGCAGGGCGTCACGCTCGACGTGCGCGAGATGACCGACTACCCGCGCATCAACGCCGACACCGTCACCGGTGACCTGGACTGCAACTACTACCAGCACATCCAGTACCTCGACAACTACAACGAGGAGAACGGATCCGACCTCGTGAACGTCGCCGGCATCCACTACGAGCCCATGGGCGTCTTCCCGGGCAAGTCGAGCGACATCGACTCCGTCGCGGACGGCGCCGTCATCTCGGTGCCCAACGACCCCACGAACGAGGGTCGTGCGCTCATGCTGCTCCAGGACCTCGGCCTCATCACGCTCGACGAGGCGGCCGGCTACGAGGCCACCGCGAAGGACATCGTCGACAACCCGCACAACCTGGAGATCCTGGAGCAGGAGGCGGCGGTGCTCCCCGCGACGCTCGCCGACGTCGACTTCTCGATCATCAACGGCAACTATGCGATCGACGCCGGCTTCCGCATCGAGGACGCGGTCGCCGTCGAGAACGCCGAGTCCACCGCCATCCGCGAGCAGTACGTGAACATCATCGTCACGCGCCCCGAGCTCGAGGACGACCCGCGCATCGCCGCGCTCGTCGACGTGCTCAAGACCGACGACTTCAAGGCGTACCTGGAGGAGACCTTCGGCGAGAGCGTCCAGGCCGCCTTCTAGGCGGCGGGCGACAAACCCGAGCTGCCCTCGGGGGCATGCGCGGCGGGAGGGGCCTCGATGGTCCCTCCCGCCCTTCTTGTCGACGCCTCCCGGCTAGCGGCGCGGTCGGCGCCTCATGCCGAGGAGCAGGGCGACGACCCCGAACGCCGCCACGCCCAGGGCGGGCACCGCGGCGTCCGCGGTCCGCGGGAGCGGGGCGAGCGTCTCGATGGGCTCCTGCTCGACGCGGTCGCCGTCGTGCGCCTCGAGCTCGTCCGATCCGCCCCCGTTGCGGAACAGGTCGACGCGGGCGTGGTTGGTGAGCCGCGTGCCCGCCCCGTAGGCGTCGGTGACGCGCATGCGAACGACCAGCGGCGAGCGGGCCGCGTCCTCGTCTGCCCCTGCGAGCTCGTCCCCCTCGTGGGCGTGTGCCACGTCGTCGACGTCGTCATGCGGGTCCTTGAGGTCGTCGCGGTCCCAGTCTCCCGACCGCGTCGAGAAGCCCGCCTCCACGCGGCCGTACTCGAGGCGCACCGCCACGACCCGCTCGCCCTCGGCGAGGCCGAGGTCGGAGACGGAGAGCTCGGTCGCCTCGGTGGCGCTCACGCCCTCCGCCCAGAGCCTCCATCCCTCGTAGGAGAGCGCACGACCGTCGTCGCCCAGCGTCTCGGCCGTCTCCTCCGAGCGAAGCCAGGGGTTCTCGTGGCCGTCGGAGAGCGTGGCGTTGGCGCCGCTCCCGTCGACGTGGTCCGTCGGGGTGAGGTCGGTCCGGTACCAGACGTTGAGCAGGCCGTCGTAGTCCTCTCCCGCCACGGGTGTGACGATGCCGGTGAGCCGGGCCAGTCCGTCCTGCGCCGCCTCGAGCTCGTCCGTCACGGTGAACTCGTCGACCCAGGTCGTGCTCGTGCTCCTCGCGTCGACGGAATACTCGTAGCTCCCGTCGTCGGAGACGGAGACCTCGGCGCGGTTGGCCCCGCCCTCGTCAGTGGTGGCACCCGGCTCCGTACCCGGGCGCGTGGGGTTGGCTATCTCCTGGCGCTTGTCCAGCTGCCCGGAGACTCGGATCGGCTCGTCGTACATGATGACGTGCTGCACCTCGCCCGTCTCCTCGACGAAGAACTCGACGGCCGTCGCCTCGTCGTAGGTGTGCGGCGTCATCTCCTCCACGAGCGTGTAGGCGCCCGTCGGGAGGGCCTCGATGAGGTGGGGCTCGTCGGTCGAGATCCACTGCTCGACGACTTCTCCGTCCGCGTCGAGCAGAGTGAGGCGCGCGCCGGGCAGCTCCTCCTCGGTGGTGATGTCACGCTTGGACAGCTCGACCTTGGTACGGTCGTTCTCGACCGCGATGGCGTGGCTGGCCGAGCCCTCCACCAGCCCCTGCTCGTCGACGACGAAGGTGAGGGTCTCGCCGCTCGAGAGGTATCCGTCGGGGGTCTCGACCTCGGCGAGGTGATAGGTGCCGGGCAGCAGGTGGCGCATCGTGATCGAGCCGTCCTCGCCGGTGGTGAGCAGGGCCCGCTCAGCCTCGTCGCCGGCGTCCTCGCGCCACAGCGCGAAGGTGACGCCCGCAAGCGGCTCCCCCGTCCCCAGGACCGTCTTGTCGAGCCTGACCGTCGTCGGCTCGTTCGACGCGTCCGCCGAGGCGGTGACGACGGCAGTGTGGTCGTCCGCGTAGCTGACCGTGAACTCGTGCGGGGTCGGGTCGAGCGCGTGGCCCGGCGCCGGGGCGGTCTCGACGAAGGCGTACGTTGCCGTACCCGTACCGAGCGGCAGCCCCTCGATCGTGGCGGTGCCGTCTGCCCCGGTCGTCACGTGTCCCACGACCTCGCCCGTCACGGCCTGAACGGTGCCGTCGGGCGACGTCAGGTCGCCGAGCGAGACGACGTCGAACCCGGCTCCCGCGAGCGAGCCGTCGCACCCCTCGTCGAGGACGCCGTCCGAGCCCTCCCATGCGCCCGTCGCGCATCTCTTGGCTATGGTCGCCGACCCCGTCGCCTGGTCGTCGGGGAAGGTCACGACGGAGACCGGCGCCGGTGCGGGCGAGCT
Source organism: Atopobiaceae bacterium (assembly GCA_030525685.1). GTDB lineage: Bacteria > Actinomycetota > Coriobacteriia > Coriobacteriales > Atopobiaceae > Thermophilibacter. The sequence goes on from JAUNEG010000014.1 coordinate 36,206, forward strand.
CTCGACGGTGAAGGCGACGTCCCCGGAGGCCGCCAGATACGGCGAGACCGCCGCGAGCTCGCGGATGTAGTAGGTCCCCGGCCTGAGCTCGCCGGGGAAGGTGACCCGCCCGGACTCGTCGGTCGTGAACTCGCTTATGACCTCGTGGTTGGGGTACCACAGGTCCTGTGACACGGGGTTCTTCTCGGCGTCCAGGAGCTGGAACGTGAAGCCGGCGAGCGGCACGGCCTGACCGCTCCTGGCGTCGGTCTTCACCACCTGGATCCGCGTCTTCGCGAAGGCGTTGTCGACGATGTAGTGCAGCGTGACGCCGTCGACCATCTGCTCGGGGGTGACGGACCAGTCGTCCGCAGGGAGGTGGTCGTCAGGCGCGGTCGAGGCCACCTCGCGAACGGTGTAGCCGCCGACGTCGTAGGGCAGCGCTCCGTTGACCCCCTCGGGTCGCTCGCCCGCGCCGTACCAGCCGCCCTCGGTCGTGGCGAAGCCCTTCTCGTCCGTCGTGAGGGTGGCCACGACGTCTCCCGTGGTGTTGGATATGACCTGGAACTCCACACCTGCGGCGGGATCCTGCAGCCCCGAGCCCTCGTCGCCCGTGTCGCTGTACTTGACGAGGTCGAGGTCGAAGGCGATGACGTCCTCCTCGAAGTCGTCTGCGGGGGAGAGGGTGACGACTCCTGCCTCGGGGAGCTCGTCCGCGCCCACGTGGTACTCGTGGGGCGTGGGGTCGAGTCGGTAGCCCTCGGGCGCCTTGGTCTCGGTGACCGTCACCGTGCCGAGCGGGAGCCCGGCGAAGCTCACGCGGCCCGCCTCGTCGGTGGTCCCGGCGTGGGTGTCTCCGTTGGCGTCGACGACCTTGTACTCGGCGCCCGCGAGCGACGCTCCCGGCTGCGCCGCGCCGCCCGTCGCCGAGTCGGTTTTCGCGATTACGAGCTCCAGGGTCCCCGGCTCGTCAGGGAGCGACACCGACCCGGCGCCCGAGCCCGTCCTGAAGTCGACGCGCCCCGTCCCCTTGACGAAGCCCTTGGGAGCGGTCGTCTCCACGGCGTAGTAGCTCGTGTTGGGCTTGAGCTCGCAGTTCGCGTGCCCTCGCTCGTCAGTCGTTATCGAGGCGACCTTTTTGTCGCCGTCCTTCTCGAATATGTCGTAGGACGCTCCCTCGTAGGCGTACTCGTCGTTGCCGCTCGTGAGCGTCGCATCGGCGGAGACCTTGGTGAAGCTCGCCTCGACGTAGGGGTTGTACTCGAAGGTCACCACGATCTGCGAGCGGTCACCCTCGTGCCACTTCGAGTTGTAGCCGGTGTCCAGCTGATAGACCTCGAAGCCGTCGGGGACGCTCATCTTCTCTATCTGCGGCCCGACGGCGTTGGGGTTGGTGGCCCCGCCGCCGTAGGTTCTGCCGAGGATGTTCCAGTAGAACCACTCCTTGAAGTCGGTCGAGGTCTTGTGGAGCGCGTCGGAGGCGCTGTTGCACATGCGCTCGGCGAGAAGGACGTGTGCGTAGGCGTAGAACTCGTCGGTGGTTATGCCCGAGCCGTCCCAGTCCTTGCCGGCGGCGAAGTGCCGACCCTTTCCGTCCGTGCCTCCGATGCAGCCGCGCCAGAAGTCGGCGTCGAACCCGGGCCCGCCGTAGCTGTAGTACATCGTGCGCTCCACGCTCGCGACGGGCCTGCTGCTCCCCCCGGACGCGCGCGGATGGACGGGCTCTCGGGTGTAGTGGCCCGACCTGGGAGAGTCGTTCTCGGGGTCGGAGCAGTAGGCAACCTCGCCGCTGACGCTCATGCGGGAGGTGCCCATGGTCCCGCTTCCGCCGTAGTAGATCCATCGACCCACGCTGAGGTAGACGCGGCCCCCGTTCTCGGTCTCTGCCGCCGACGCACCCCCGAGCGCCGGCACGAGGGCGTTGGCCAGCGTCACGACCAGCGCCATCGCCAGGGCGAGGGCCCGCAGGGGGAGGCGGCGCGGCGGCCTCGCCCCTCGTTCCTGTCTGCCAGAGTGTCGTGTCCTGCCCCCGGCCCCGGGGGCGTCGAGTCGTTCGCGTGCCATGGGTCCTCCTCGTCGATTGGGTGGGCGGAGAGCCTAGCACGCGGACCCTTACGCGAATCTCCCGCTGGCTGCCACGAGTCTGCGGCAGCTGGTGAGAGGGGCGGAGGGTTCGGTTGGTTTCAGATTGTGTCGGTCGGCGGTCGATTGGGGGACGCGGGCGCGCGCTCGGCGCGCCCGTCTCGCGGAGACGTGTGTCAGAACCGTCCCAAATGGGACGAATCGTGACCGCTCCCCCCGCGGACGCCCCGCCGGCCGACCTAGTTGTCGCTGCGCGAGAAGCCGTTCCTCATGCGCATGCTCGCCTCGAAGAGCACCTTGTCGAGCAGGTCGTCCGTCTCGCGACGGCACTCGGCGGCGATCGCCTGGTTACAGGCCTCGAGGTCGCCGTCCCGGGCGTCGCAGGCGAGCACCAGCGCCGCGCAGCGGCTCGTGAGGCGCTCCTGGTAGCGCTCGACGTGCGGCAGGCAGGCCGCGTAGGCGCCGTCCGCGAGCGTGGCGACGAGCCGGTTCGCCCAGTAGAAGCTGTCCGTGGTGACCCGGGTGGTGGTGTCGGCGAGGTAGGCGGGCGTGGCGCTCACGTTGGCGTAGAACGGCACGAGCGCGTTGAAGGCGTTGCTGCCGAGCGAGACCCACTGCAGCGCGGCGCGCTTCTCGTCCACGTGGGGGCGCAGCTGAAGCACCGCGAGCTGGCAGTTGCGGTTGATGCCGATGGGGCGGTAGAGGCCGCGCGACGACGCGGGGCCGTTGCCGTAGGGGTCGTAGGGCGTTCCCTGGTAGTGCAGGGAGAGCACGTACTTCACGTCCTCGACGGTAACCTTGCGCTCCGGCTCGCGGCACCAGGGGATGCAGTCGCTCTCGGGTCCGAAGTCCGCGCCCGGCGCGGCCGTCTCCCACGGGCCCGCGTGCGGGTTCAGGAAGCGCTGCATGTCCCAGGCGCGCGGCGTGTTGTAGACATGGTCGGCGTCCGAGTGGCTGCCGAAGGCGTCGCGCGGGTTGAAGTGGCCGGCGCCCATGCCGAGCGTGAGGTCGAGGTGGTGGGCGTCCATCCACGCGCGCAGGTCGGCCGAGCACAGGTGCTCGCGCCTCTCGCCGAAGGCGTCGTTGAGGTCGAAGTCGTCGATGCCGAGCTGGTTGGGCATGGTGACGTAGCAGTCGTCGGGCACGCGGCGCGCGATCCAGTGGTGGCCGCCCACGGTCTCGAGCCACCAGATCTCGTCGGCGTCCGAGAAGGCGATGCCGTTCATCTCGTAGGTGCCGTAGCGCTCGAGCAGCTCTCCCAGGCGCTCCACGCCGTCGCGGGCGCTCGTCGCGTAGGGGAGGACGAGCGTGACCATGTCCTCCTCGCCGATGCCGCCCAGACGCTCGGGCTCGAAGTCCTTCTCGCCCTCCGTGCCGCGGGCGGCGCGGTACTCCACGAGCGGGTCGGCCGCGAGCACGCGCTCGTTGGAGGTCAGGGTCTCGGTGGCGCTCATGCCCACGTTGCGCTCGTTGAAGCCGGCGGCCTCCCAGAGTCCCTCGCGCAGGTCGGCGTTGGGCATGGCGGTGTAGCGCATGCCGCCCTCGGGCAGCGGAATCTCGAGGTGCGAGAGCACGCTCTTGTAGACGGAGCCGGCCTGGGGCGCCTCGCGGGCGACGAAGCGCTTGGCCTCAAACTGGCCGCCGGGGGAGTCCTCGTTGCGGGCGACGATCGTGGACCCGTCGTAGCTGGCCCTCTTGCCGACGAGGATGGTGGTGCAGGGCATGGCGCCTCCTTCTTGCCGCGCGCCTGCCGCCTGCCGACGCGCCATGGGATGTGACCGGCACCATCTTAGCGATATGCAAAGATGGGGGCATCCCAGGCGTCGTCGGAAGGGGTCGCCATGGTGGACGTGGCATCGGGGGACATCGGCGCGGTCGCGTCCTTCGAGGGCGACTTCGGGCGGCGGCTGGCCGAGCTCGGGTACGACTGAACCCCCCCCCGCGCCCGGTCGGGCGCCCGCGTTTTTTGAACATCGCTTTACGGCGTCTTGCCCCGCGGGGGAGCCCTGCGGATAATGCGGGGGTTGACTCACGAGCAAGACGGAGGTTCCCGCATGTCGATGAAGTTCAAGCGTCTCCTGCCCATCCCCAAGGACATCCGTGCCGAGATGCCGCTCTCCGCCGAGATGACGGAGCGCAAGGCCGCCTTCGACGCCGCCGTGTCCGCCGTCCTGCGCGGCGAGGACGACCGCCTGCTGCTCATCATCGGCCCCTGCTCGGCCGACCGCGAGGACTCCGTGCTCGACTACGCCACGCGCCTCGCCAAGCTCGCCGAGACCGTCAAGGACCGCCTCGTCGTGATCCCGCGCGTCTACACCAACAAGCCGCGCACCAAGGGCGTGGGCTACAAGGGCCTGCTCCATAACCCCGACCCCGAGGCAGCCGACGACCTGCTCGAGGGCGTCAAGGCCATCCGCCGCATGCACCTGCGCGTGGTCGAGGAGACGGGGCTCTTCACGGCCGACGAGATGCTCTATCCCACCAACTACCAGTACCTCATCGACGTGCTGGCCTACATCGCCGTCGGCGCCCGCTCCGTGGAGAACCAGGAGCACCGCCTCGTGGCCTCCGGCGTCCCCATGCCCGTGGGCATGAAGAACCCCACGGGCGGCTCCACCGACGTCATGCTCAACTCCATCTACGCCGCCCAGCAGCCCCAGACCTTCATCTTCCGCAACTGGGAGGTCTCCACGACCGGCAACTCGCTCGCACACGCGGTGCTGCGCGGCTACGTGGGCCTGGACGGCATCAACTACCCCAACTACCACTACGAGTACCTCGAGCGCCTGGCCGAGAAGTACACGGCCGCGAGCTTCGAGAACCCCGCCGCCATCATCGACTGCAACCACGACAACTCCGGCAAGCGCCCGTTCCAGCAGATCCGCATCTGCCACGAGGTGCTCGACTCCATGAGCCGCTCCGACACCATCCGCGGCCTCGTGCGCGGCTTCATGGTTGAGTCCTACCTCGTCGACGGCAACCAGCCCGTGACCGGCGGCACCTACGGCCAGTCCATCACCGACGCCTGCCTCGGCTGGGACAAGACCGAGCGCCTGGTGAAGGAGATTGCCGAGCGCGCGTAGGCGGACCCCGACGACCCCTGCCAAGAATCCGGGGCGACGCGTTCCTCTCGCCACGCGTCACTCGGGATTCGTGGTCGGGCGGCATGCGCCGCTCGGGTTTCTTGGCAGGGGCGCTACCTCGAGCGCTCGGCGCGGCGTGCGGCACGGGCGCGCAGGGCCACCTCGCGCAGCTCCTTGGCGCGCTCGGGCTCCATGGCGCTCACGCCCTCGAGCGGGTAGGGGATGCCGAGCCGCTCGTACTTGACCGTGCCCATAGTGTGGTAGGGGAGCAGGTCCAGTCCCACCACGTTGTCCCAGTCGCCGATGATGCGTCCCACGCCGGCGACCTCCTCCTCGGAGTCGGTCAGGCCGGGGACGACCACGTGGCGGATCAGCGTGGGAATGCGCCGCCGCGCGAGCTCGTCCCCCAGCTCCAGCGCGTGGCTCGCCGGCAGGCCGCAGAGGCTCTCGTGGGACGCGGGGTCCGACGTCTTGATGTCGAGAAGGACGAGGTCCGTCTCGTCCAGGAGGTCCGAGAAGCGCTCGGCGTGGGCGGCGGAGAACGTGGCGCCGCTCGTGTCCAGGCAGGTGTGGATCCGACCGGCGGGCGCGGCGTGGGCGGCGCGGAAGAGGGCCGCCACGAAGTCGGGCTGCGCCATGGGCTCGCCGCCGGTTACGGTGATGCCGCCGCGCCGGTAGAAGGGGCGGTTGCGCTCGAACATCTCGAGCAGCTCGGCGACGCTCCTCTCCTCGCCCTTGCCGAACTCCCAGGTGTCAGGGTTGTGGCAGTAGGCGCAGCGCATGGGACAGCCCTGGCAGAACACCACGAAGCGCGTCCCGGGGCCGTCGACCGTCCCCATCGTCTCGATGGAGTGGATGCGTCCGAGCGCGTAGGCGCTCTCGCCCGCATGCGGGTCCTCGGTGAACGTCATCTGTGCCATGGCCATCCCCCTCATGCCCGCGCGGGGGCGGGCGACGTCGGTGCAGGCATCTACCCTACCCCAAACGGCGCCGGGATCGCGCCGTGCGCCAGATGATCGCCATATGCGCACGCGCGCCGCGCGCCTCAGCCGTGGTGGTGCCCCTCGTGGTCGCAGGCCTCGTCGCACACGTGGTCGTGGTGCCCATGGGCGCCGTGCTCGCCGACGTCGCTCCCCTCGTCGGCCGCCGCGCGCGCGTTGCCGGCGGCCACCGCCTCGCGCACGAGCGGCAGCAGCGTCTCGCGCAGCCACGGGCGCTGCACCGAGGGCCCGATGAACACGCCGACCGACTGCGGCGCTCCGCCGTGCGCATCGGCAGGCTCCGCCGGATCCGCGCCGGTCACCGACCACATGCGGTCCACCATGTCGAAGTGCAGCCACTGGCTCCCGCACTTGAGGTGGCCCTTGGCGCGCACGATCTCGCCGAACACCCCGGCCGAGAGCGCGTCGAGGAACCAGATCAGGTGGTTCTCCGTGGGCAGCTCGATCCCGGCGAGGGACAGGCTCTCGAACGCGTCGTCGGCCGGGGCGTCCGCGCTCACCGGCCGACCGCCGTCCCCGTCTAGGTCGCGGTCGAGCAGCTGGGCGAACCAGGCGTCGTCGAGCTCTGTCCAGGGTCTCGCCTCGATGCGCGCGCCCGGGTTGACCCCGCGCACCCACGAGACCACCTCCGACAGCTCCCCCTCGGCCGCGAGCTGCGCCTTGGAGATCACCACCACGGCGGCGGTCTCCACCTGGTCGCGATAGATCTCCCGGAAGCGCTCCCGCTGCCGCACCCAGGCCGTCGCATCCACGATGGCCAAAGGTTCAAGCAGCGAGATCCGCTCGTAGCTGACCTGGCGCACGTTCTCGAGGATGCTCGAGAGGCGCGCCACGCCGGTGGGCTCCACCACGAGGTAGGCGGGATCGAGCGTGTTTGAGATCGTGAGGACGGTGGTCGCGAAATCCTGCTTGCCCGTGCAGCAGATGCAGTTCTCGGTGCTCTCCCAGACGGAGAGCTCGTCGGTCTGCGCGAGCACCTGGGCATCGATGTCGGCCTGCCCGTACTCGTTCTCGTAGACCACGAAGTCGCGGCCGGAGCGGCGCGCGAGCTCTTGGATGAAGGTCGTCTTCCCCGCGCCGAGAAATCCCGAGACCACCAGGATGCGCATGCCCTCCCCTTTCGAAAAAACGGGCGCCGCGGACGGAAGGCCCGCCCGCGGCGCCCCGATGTCCCGCGCGGACCCGCCGCGCCGGGAGCGCGTGCTAATCGATCACGACGACCGGCTTGATGAGGTCGGCCGGTTTGTCGCGCATGAGGAAGAGCGCCTCCTCGAGGTGGTCCCAACCGTGGAAGACGTGGCTCGCGAGGGGCGAGACGTCCAGACGGCCGGAGGCCACGAGCGCACCGAGCTTCTCCATGCGCAGGCGGCCGCCGGGCATGAGTCCGCCGCGGATGTCCTTGTGGCCCATGCCGACGCCCCACTCGACGCGCGGGATCGTGACGAACTCGCCGTCGCCGAGATAGTTGACGTTGCCGATCTTGCCGCCGGGCTTGAGCGCCTTCACGGCGTCCTCAAAGGTGTCGCAACCGCCGCCGGCCACGATCACGCGGTCGACGCCTTTGCCATCGGTCAGCGCGAGGGCCTGCTCGGCGATGGGGCCGTCCTTGTAGGAGATGAACTCCGTGGCGCCGTAGCCGCGGGCGGCCTCGACGCACTTCGGACGGGTGCCCACGGCGATGATGCGGGAGGCGCCGCGAAGGGCCGCGCCGGCCACGCTCATGAGGCCCACGGGGCCGATGCCGATCACGAGCACGGTGTCGCCGAACTGCACGTCGGCGAGCTCGACGCCGTGGAAGCCCGTGGGCACCATGTCGGAGAGCATGCAGGCGTCGACGGGGTCGATGCCGTCGGGCAGCAGGGCGAGGTTGCCGTCCGCGTCGTTCACATGGAAGAACTCGGAGAACACGCCGTCCTTGAAGTTGGAGAACTTCCAACCCGCGAGCATGCCGCCGGAGTGCATGGAGTAGCCGGCCTGGGCCTCGAGGGAGTTCCAGTCGGGCGTGATGGCGGGCACGAGCACGCGGTCGCCGGGCTTGAAGTCCTTGACGAGCTCGCCGACCTCGACGACCTCGCCGCAGCCCTCATGGCCGAGGATCATGTTGTGGCGGTCGCCGATCGCGCCCTCCCACAGGGTGTGGACGTCGGAGGTGCAGATCGCCACGGCGAGCGGCTTGACGATGGCGTCCATCGGACCGCAGGCGGGGACCTCCTTCTCGATCCAACCGGACTCGCCGATCCTGAGCATCGCGTAACCCTTCATGAAGAGCTCCTCTTCTCGCAGGCGGTGCCCACCGGCACCGGGCTTACGGCATCCCATTCGGTGCCTAGGCGATATTCTCCTGGATATATTCAATCCCGCCTAGCAGCCCATTCGTCGAACGGTTCTCTTACGAGTTCAAGCGGTATTGACGCATGAGATTTCCATACAAAAGGAGCACCCCCTTTTCCTCTTAGGACAAGGGGGTGCTCGCAGGCGGTTGAAGCGATGCGCGCGCTTACATCTCGTGATGGAAGGTGCGGGCGATGACCTCGTCCTGCTGCTCGCGCGTGAGCGTGTGGAAGTTCACCGCATAGCCCGACACGCGGATCGTGAGCTGCGGGTACTTCTCGGGATGCTCCTGGGCGTCGAGCAGCGTGTCACGGTTGAACACGTTGACGTTCAGATGGTGGCCGCCCTGCTCGGCGTAGGCGTCGAGCATGCCGACGAGGTTGTCGGCCTGAGCCTGGGGTACGTCCTGGACCTTCATGGGTTCCTCCTTGTGGTCGGGGTCGGCGGCATCGGCCCTGTTGCCGCGCCGCCGGCCCGCTTGATCCGTAAAAGCCGTGGCCTACTCGCCGTCCACCGCGCCCTCGGGGGCGGAGGCGTCGGCTGCGCAGGCGCAGTCGACCGGGTTCTCGATGATGATGTCATCGAGATCGATCTCGTCGAACATGACCTCGCCATCCTTGCCGAGCGCGCCCGGCACGATGGAGAAGGTGTTGGAGATGCCGTCCTGCGCATCGCGGAAGGGCAGCTTGGAGACGGAGGACAGCGAGGCGATGGCGCCGTGGCTGTCGCGCTTGTGCATGGGGTTCGCGCCCGGGGCGAACGGCACGCCGGCCGCGCGGCCGTCGGGCGTGGCGCCGGTCTTCTTGCCGTACACCACGTTGGAGGTGATGGTCAGCACCGAGGTGGTGGGCACGGAGTTGCGGTAGGTGTCGTTCATGCGGATGAACTCCATGAAGCGGTGCACGATGTCGCGCGCGAGGGAGTCCACGCGGTCGTCGTCGTTGCCGTACTTCGGGAAGTCGCCCTCGATGTCGAAGTCGACGATGACGCCGTCCTCGTCGCGAACCGGGTGCACCTTGGCGTACTTGATCGCGGAGAGCGAGTCGGCCACGACGGAGAGGCCGGCGATGCCCGTGGCGAACCAGCGGTGCACGTCCTTGTCGTGGAGCGCCATCTGGATGCGCTCGTAGCAGTACTTGTCATGCATGTAGTGGATGATGTTGAGCGAGTTGACGTACACGCCCGCCAGCCACTTCATCATGTCCTCGTACTTCTCCATGACGTCGTCGAACTCGAGGGTGTCGCCCTCGACCACGCGGTAGCGCGGTCCGATCTGCTTCTTGGAGACCTCGTCCACGCCGCCGTTGAGCGCGTAGAGCAGGCACTTGGCCAGGTTCGCGCGGGCGCCGAAGAACTGCATCTCCTTGCCCACGCGCATCGAGGACACGCAGCAGGCGATCGCGTAGTCGTCGCCGTGGTAGACGCGCATGAGGTCGTCGTTCTCGTACTGGATCGACGAGCTCGCGATCGAGGTCTTGGCGCAGAACTCCTTGAAGTTCTGGGGCAGCTTGGTGCTCCACAGCACGGTCAGGTTGGGCTCCGGCGAGGTGCCCATGTTCTCGAGCGTGTGCAGGTAGCGGAAGCTCGTCTTGGTGACGAGGGTGCGGCCGTCGACGCCCATGCCGCCGATGGACTCGGTGACCCACTGCGGGTCGCCGGTGAACAGCGCCTGGTACTCAGGGGTGCGCGCGAACTTGACCATGCGGAGCTTCATGATGAAGTGGTCCACGAACTCCTGGATCTGCTCCTCGGTGAAGGTGCCGCGGGCGAGGTCGCGCTCGGCGTAGATGTCGATGAAGGTGCTCGTGCGGCCGATGGACATGGCGGCGCCGTTCTGCTCCTTGACGGCGGCGAGGTACGCGAAGTACATCCACTGGATGGCCTCCTGCGTGTTGGTCGCCGGGGCGGAGATGTCGTAGCCGTAGAAGTCGGCCATCGTCTTGAGCTCGCCGAGCGCCCGGATCTGCTCCTGGAGCTCCTCACGGTCGCGGATGTTCTCCTCGGTCATGATGACGGGCGTGGAGGCCTTCTGGGCCTTCTTGTCCTCGATGAGCGCGTCCACGCCGTAGAGCGCCACGCGGCGGTAGTCGCCGATGATGCGGCCGCGACCGTAGCCGTCGGGCAGGCCGGTGATGATGTGGGCCGAGCGGCAGGCGCGCATCTCGTCGGTGTACACGTCGAAGACGCCGGCGTTGTGGGTCTTGCGGCGGTAGGTGTAGTTCTCGACGACCTCGTCGTCGATCTTGTAGCCGTGCTGCTGCGCGGCCTGCACGGAGATGCGGATGCCGCCGTTCACGTGCAGGGCGCGCTTCAGGGGCTTCTCGGTCTGCAGGCCGACGATCTTCTCGAGGGGCTCGTCGATGTAGCCGGCCTCGTGAGAGGTGATCGTGGAGACGACCTTGGTGTCCATGTCCAGGACGCCGCCGGCGGCGCGCTCCTGGGCGAAGAGGTCCATGACCTCGTCCCAGAGCTTGGTCGTTGCCTCGGTGGGACCGGCGAGGAAGGACTCGTCGCCGTCGTAGGGGGTGTAGTTCTTCTGGATGAAGTCACGAACGTCGATCTCGTGCTCCCAGTTGCCGCCGACAAAGCCGGCCCAGGCCTCCTGCTGACTCACTGCTCACGCTCCTCATTTGTGAACGGTCGTTGCTTGCTGCGCGGATAACGGCACACCCCAACCTACCAGAGTTGGGCCCCCCTGTGGGCGAGAAAGTTAGCTATGGTTGCAAAGATCGGAATACCACAACATGTAGTGTGCCGGACCAAGAACATGACCCAACCCGTTGGGGTCTCACAGTATAGTACGATCGAGCGACAAGAACGGCGGGGACTGCCGCGCGGTCGCGTCCGCCTTGCGGGTGTCGAGCGCCTACCAGACGAACGGGATGATCAGCTTGGTGCGCTCCGCGTAGGCGCGGTATTCCGGGTTCTCGCCGTAGCGCTCCTCGTGGCCCTTTGCCATGCGCCGGGCCCCGTCGAGCATGATGAAGATGATGCAGACGAAGCCGATAAGCGCCATGGCCCACTGGCCCACGCCGGCGAGGCTCGTCGCGCCGGCGAGAAGGACGCCCGTCCAGAAGCGCATCTCGCCCAGGCAGTTGGGGCAGCGCACGATCGAGAAGAGCCCCTCGGTGGCGACCATGTCCGGCCGCTCGGCCTTCTGGGCGCTCTTCTGCCGGTCGGCCACGGCCTCGATCACGGCGCCGGCCGCCATGACCACGACGCCGCCCCACAGCACGACGTCGTCGGGCGTGCCGTTGGCCAGGCGCAGGTGCAGGCCCGCCGTCTCGCAGACGTAGAGCGCGCCCATGAAGAGCCACGCGAGCGCCTTCACAAAGACGGGCGGCTCGTTGCCCACCTTGGTGGCGAGCACCTTGCGATAGGCGGCGTTGCCCATCTCGCGCCGGTAGCGGAAGGCGCCCAGGCGGAGTCCGTAGGCGAGGCAGACCGCCAGGCCCGTGACAAGGCCGGGGGTCAGCACCCCCGCCCCGGCGCCCCAGACCGCGCAGGCGACGCGACGCCCGCCACGGCAAAGCCGTAGCCGATGGACATGAACCACACGAAGCGCTTGAAGCCCATGGAGCAGCAGGCGAGCGCCACCACACAGAGGATGCCGATAAGTACCCAGTTCACGCTATGCCTCCTGAGCGGCCGTGGCGGCGAGCTCCGCCTCGATCACGGGCGCGTAGCTCTTCTCGGTGATGTAGTGCGGGAGGCACAGCGAGTACGAGCCGATGTTGAGGGACCGTCGGGGTTCATCGTGGAGATGCACGCCGTCGGCATGGGGAAGAAGGCCGACGTCTGGTAGAAGTTGTCGACGATCCTCAGGCCCTTGAAGCTGCTCACGATACTTGTCCTCCTTCTGTATGCGGGGCGCCCGCGGCGAGCGCGGACGCCAGCTTTCCCATGGCCGTGGTGCCGAGGTCGGCGTTGACCGAGCAGGCGAGAAGCGCCTCGGCGAGCACGTCGGCGAGCGGGGAGAGGTCCGCGCGACCGGCGCGCTCCGTCACGGCGCGGGCGACCTGCTCGCGGAGCATGCGGTGATAGCGGGTGAGGCAGCTCGAGGCGCTGCCGCCCTCGTACTGTTGCCAGGTGGGGCGGTAGGCGTCCGAGAACGCGTTGAGCTCGTCGCAGAGGTCGGAGAGCCCGCGCTCGAGGTCGGTGGCCGCGGCCGCGACGGCGCCCATGCGCGCGAGCGCGTCCTGCCAGTCGGCGAGGGCGAGCGTGGCGACGATCTCCTCCTTGTCGGAGAAGTAGTTGTAGATGGTCCCGGGGGTCACGCCGACGCGCTGGGCGAGGGCCCGCATGGAGAGGGCGCTCCAGCCGTCGGCGGCGAGGGCCTCGCGCGCGGCGTCGAGGATGCGCTCCCGCAGGCTCTCGATGATCTTGGGCAGGGTCGTCCTTCTCGCCAGCCTTTATGAACGCGTTCATTTCAAGGTCAGCGGAGGGCTTCGCAAGGGTCGAGAAGGACGAACGGGGGGAGCGGCGGCTACTGCTTCTGCTCGTCGCGCTCGCGCAGGGCGGGGAGGATGCGCTTGACGACCCACCACACGGCGACGGCGACGACGATGACGATGATGACGTACTTGACGACGTCGGAGGCCCACTCGGCCTGCTCGGTCACCGTCTCCCAGGCGCTGCCGGCCGCCGCGCCGAGCGCGCAGAGGATCGTGTTCCACACGGCGGAGCCGACGAGCGTGTAGAGCGAGAAGCGCGCGACGCTCATCTTGGCCGTGCCGGCGGGGATGGAGATGAGGCTGCGCACGACGGGGATGCAGCGGCAGATGAGGACCGTGACCTGGCCCTTGCGGTCGAACCAGTCGACCGCGCTCGCGATGTCGTCGGGCTTGAAGCCCAGAAGGCGCATGGGGCGCGTGCCGAAGAACGTCATGAGGCGCTCGCGGGAGAGGAGCCGGCCCACGCCGTAGAGAATGTAGGCGCCGGTGATCGAGCCGATGGTGGCGGCGATGATGACGCCGGGGAGCGTGAGGTCGGTCGTGGTGGTGAAGAAGCCCGAGAGCGGCAGGATCAGCTCGGACGGGATGGGCGGGAAGACGTTCTCGAAGAAGATCAGGAACCAGACGCCGACGTAGCCGAACTGGCTGATGAGGTTGGTGAACAGCTCCTCCATGAAACTCCTTTCGCGGTGAGGCCGCGCACCATTATCGCCGCCCGTGGGGCCGCGCGGGGAAAATCAACGATTGCACAGAAGTCGCCGGGAGCGCGGTTAAAACGACCTCGTCGTCCCCGTTTCCGGAGTCGTTTGGGTTAGAACCACCTCATCGTCCCCCTTGGTGGACGCCCGCGGACGGGGACGATGCGGTGGTTCTAACCCGTTCGGTCCCGCGGACGGGGACGACGCGGTGGCTCCAACCCGCGCGCCGAGAGGGACGCCGAGAAGTACGCCCGTCCTTCTCGGCCTGCGCCGCCCTACAGCGCGGACTCGTAGATCGCGCGGGCGTTGTCCATCGTGAGGCGCCTGAACTCGCCGAACTCGGCCCCCTTGTTCTGCTCGAGCGTCTCGAGCAGCGCCGGGACCATCTCGACGGTGACGCCGAGCTCGCCCAGCGTGCGCGGCATCCCCAGGGAGACGAAGAAGGCCTGCAGCTCGTCGATCGTGGCGGCGACAGCGTCGGCCACGGCCTCCCCCGCCGTCACGTCCACGCCGTCCCTCTCGGCGTCCACCGGCTCGATGCCAAAGACGTCGCGCCCGAACGAGAGGAAGCGCTCGGGGTGCTCGCGCCAGACGTAGCGCATCCACGCGGGGAAGATCACCGCGAGGCCGGCGCCGTGCGCGATGCGGGCGTCGTGCGCAGAGAGCTCGTGCTCCAGGCCGTGGCTCTCCCAGCCGCCGGCGCGCGCGTCGGGGCGCACGTTGCGGCCGACCCCGGCGATGCCGTTGTGCGCCAGCATGCCGGCCCACATGATGTTGGCGCGCGCGCCGTAGTCCTCGGGGTCGGCGAGGACGCGCGGCGCCTCCTCCATGAGGGAGCGGATGAGGCCGCAGGCGATGTTGTCGGTCACGCTCACCGGGCCCACGCTGGAGAAGTAGCGCTCCATGATGTGCGCGCACATGTCGGTCACGCCCGCCGCGGTCTGGTAGGCGGGGAGCGTGAAGGTGAGCTCGGGGTCCATGAGGGCGAGCTCGGGGCGGTTGGCCTCGCAGGAGAGGCCCCGCTTGAGGCAGAGGTCGTCGTTGGAGATCACGCAGGAGTCGCTGGCCTCGGAGCCGGCGGCCGGGATGGTGAGGACGCTCGCCACGGCGGGATTGCCCTCGGTCACGGGCGCCGCCCTCTTGGAGAAGAGGTCCCAGACGTCGCCCTCGTAGGGGACGCCGAGGGAGATTGCCTTGGCGGTGTCGATCGTGGAGCCGCCGCCCACGGCGAGGATGACGTCGGCGCCGCAGGAACGTGCCGTGGCGACGCCCTCGCGGACGTGCGCGACGCTCGGGTTGGGGCGAGCCCCGCCGAACTGATCGCACGCGACCCCCGCGGCGTCGAGCGAGGCCAGCACGCGGCCGAGCGTGCCGGTGCGCACCACCGAGCCCTGGCCGTACACGACGAGCGCGCGTGCGTGGCCGGCCGCGGCGAGCTCGGCGCCGGCGCGGTCGCAGACGCCGCGGCCGAAGACGAACCTGGTGGGGGAGGCAAAGGTGAAGTCGTTCATGGGAGGGGCTCCTCTCGGATGGCTTGTCGAGAAGAGCTTAGCGCTTCTCGGCGCCTCCCGTCGGGTCGCCGGGACCGCCCGGACGGCCCTGGCGCGATGCTGTCGCGCACCTTACGCGCCGCTGACGCGCGGGCGCTACCTTGGTCGCGACGACCACGACTCAGGAGGGCGAGATGAACGACGAGAAGGTCATGGTCCCCGAGCGCTCGAGCCTCTCGCGGCTGGGCTCCCTCTCCGCGCTGCTGTGCGGCGTCACCGTCCCGCTCGGCGTCGTGCTGGTGGTCCTGGACCCGGTGCCGCACAATCTCGTCGCCCTTCTCGTCTGCGTGGGGCTCACCTGCGCCGGTGCGGCGGTCGCGCGCGGCAACTAGCGCCGGGCGCCGCCCCGAGACCACTCCGCGCGGGTGACGCGCAGCACGCGCTCGGTCCGCCCGTCGCTCTCGCGCACGTACTGCTCGGCCAGCCCGAGCTTCTCCATGACGCGGCGGCTCTGGGCGTTGCCCTCGTAGTGACCGGCCCACACCGCCTCCAGGCGCAGGTCGCCGAACGCGTGCTCGAGCAGCGCGCGCCCGGCCTCGGGCATGTAGCCGAGTCCCCAGAGCGGCCGCGCCAGCCAGTAGCCGAGCTCCGCCTCGCGCGAGCCGCGCGCCAGCTCGGACGCCGCGCCGAACTTGAGGCCGACGGCGCCGACGGGCCCGCCTCCGGGCTCGCGCCCGCGCACCACGACGGCGTAGCTCTCCGGCACGGCGAGCACGTCGCGGATGACGCGGGCGCTCTCCTCGACGTTGCGGTGCGGCTCCCAGCCCGCGCGCGGCCCCACCTCGGGGTCGCTCGCCCAGCGGAAGAGCGCGGAGGCGTCGGCCTCGGTCCAGGGGCGCAGGGTCAGGCGTGCGGTCTCCAGCTGGTCGGCTGCGGGCATGGGCTGCTCCTTCGTGGCGTGTCTCGTCTGACATGATAGTGATGAGGCACCGTCCCGATAATCGGGATGTTCTCGCTCGGCGCTGATGGTACGTCCCGGAATCAGGGAGGTTCCGCGGGGGGTGAGAAGGACCTGTCCCGGAAACGGCGACCTTTCCTCCGATGCGTCCGAGAATCGCGGGCGTTCCCGCGCCGGCGGCTCCCGCACGTGGGAAACCCCGCCAATTCCCGGACGTCGACCTTCGCTTCGTGGAGAACCCCGCCAAAACCAAGACGTCCTTCTCGCCAAAGCGGAGAACAGCCCGAAAAACGAGACGTGCCGCTCGTCCCCGTGTTTGACGGATGCCCCCAGGGGGTATAGACTCCTTGGTAATAAACCCTATGGGGGTATTCGAGCAAGAGGAGACGCCCGTGACCCAGAAGAACGAGTGCCCGCACTGCGGCAGCCTCAAGCACACCCCGCGCTCGCCCGAGCTCAAGGCCGACGTGACGCGGCGGATCAACCGCGCCGTCGGGCAGCTGAACGGCATCCGCGCGATGGTGGAGGAGGACCGCTACTGCGGCGACGTCCTCACGCAGCTCGCCGCCGTGGAGTCGGCCGTGAAGGCCATCTCGCGCGAGGTCATGCGCGACCACCTGGAGACCTGCGTGGTCGAGCGCATCCAGGCGGGCGACACCGAGGTGACCGACGAGGTCATGGACCTCTTCCGCAAGTTCATGTGACCTGTGAATTGGGGAGGGTTTCGATGAGAGAGACCTTTGACATAACGGGCATGACCTGCGCGGCGTGCGCGGCGCGCGTGCAGAGGGCGGCGGGCGGGATGCCCGGCGTGGCCTGCGCCAACGTAAACCTGCTCAAGAACTCGATGGAGCTCGACTACGACGGTTCGCCCGAGACGGCCGCCGCCGTGGTGGAGGCCATCGAGAGGTCAGGCTACGGGGCCACCCGCCGCGCGCCGGCAGGCGAGAAGAACGCGGCGCCCGCCGAGCGACCCGGCGCGGCCGCCGAGAAGGCCATCCGCGAGAAGCGCAACCAGCTGATCGTCTCCGCGGTCTTCTCGGTCCCGCTCTTCTACGTGGCCATGGGCCCGATGTTCGGCTGGCCGCAGCCGCCTGCGCTCGCGGGTGAGGCTAACCTCGTGGCGCTCGGCCTCACGCAGCTTCTGCTCTGCGCGCCGATCCTCTTTGTGAACCGGCACTACCTCATCACCGGCTTCAAGACGCTGGCGCACCGCGCGCCCAACATGGACTCGCTCATCGCGCTGGGCTCGGCGGCATCCGCCGCCTGGAGCGTCGCGCAGCTCTACCGCATGGCGTGGGCCGCGGGCGCGGGCGACGTGGCCACGCTGCACGCCTCCGCGCACAGCCTCTACTTCGACTCCGCCGGCATGATCCTCACCCTCATCACGCTCGGCAAGTTCTTCGAGGCCCGTGCCAAGGGCCGCACGACGGACGCCATCACCGGCCTCATGGACCTCGCGCCCAAGACAGCCACAGTCGTGCGCGACGGCGAGGAGGTCGAGGCCCCCACCGAGGACGTGCGCGTGGGCGAGCGCGTGGTCGTGCGCGCCGGCGAGTCCGTCCCGGTTGACGGCGTGGTGGTCGAGGGTGCGGCCGCCGTGGACGAGTCCGCCATCACCGGCGAGAGCGTGCCCGTCGAGAAGGGCGTGGGCGACCGCGTGACCGGCGCCACCGTCTCCACGCGCGGCTGGTTCGCGATGGAGGCGCGTGCCGTCGGCGACGACACCACGCTCGCCGGCATCATCCGCCTCGTCGACGAGGCCACGAGTTCCAAGGCCCCCATCGAGCGCATGGCGGACAGGATCGCCGGCGTCTTCGTGCCCGTGGTCATCGCCATCGCCGCGGTGACGTTCGTCGCGTGGCTCGCGCTCGCGGGCGACGTGGCCACGGCGCTCACGCACGCCATCTCCATCCTCGTGATCTCCTGCCCGTGCGCGCTCGGCCTGGCCACGCCCACGGCCATCATGGTGGGCACCGGTCGCGGCGCGGCCAACGGCATCCTCATCAAGTCCGCCGAGGCGCTCGAGACCGCCTGCAACGTGGACGCCGTCGTGCTCGACAAGACCGGCACCGTGACGGCGGGCGATCCGCGCGTGACGGACGTCCTTCTCGCCCCGGGCGTGTCCGAGGGGGAGCTGCTGCACGTGGCCGCGGCGCTCGAGCGCAAGAGCGAGCACCCGCTGGCCGGCGCCGTCTGCGCCTACGCGGACGAGAAGGGCCCGGATGCCGAGAAGGGCACACGCGTCGCGAAGTTCGAGCAGGTCGCGGGCGGTGGCCTCTCCGCGACGGTGGACGGCGCGCCCGCGCTCGCCGGCAACGCGCGCCTCATGGCGGCGCACGGCGTGGCGCTCGGCGAGCTCTCGGACGCAGTCGCCGCGCTCGCGGACGACGGCAAGACCCCGCTGTTCTTCTCGACGAACGGACGCGCCCTGGGCATGATCGCCGTGGCCGACCCCGTGAAGCCCACGAGCGCCGCCGCGATCGCCCGCCTGCGGGCGATGGGCGCCCGCACGGTGCTGCTCACCGGCGACCAGGAGCGCACCGCCGCCGCCGTGGCGCGCCGGGTGGGCGTGGACGAGGTCATCGCCGGCGTGCTGCCCGCGCAGAAGGAGGCCAAGGTCCGCGAGCTGCAGGAGGCCGGGCGCACCGTCGCCATGGTCGGCGACGGCATCAACGATGCGCCGGCGCTCGCGCGCGCGGACGTGGGCGTCGCCATCGGCGCCGGCACGGACGTGGCCATCTCCTCGGCAGACGTGGTGCTCATGCACTCCGACCCGGCTGACGTGGCAACGGCCATGGAGCTCTCTCGCGCCACGATGCGCAACATCAAGCAGAACCTCTTCTGGGCGCTCTTCTACAACGCCATCTGCATCCCCGTGGCGGCCGGCGTGCTGTCGCCGTGGGGCGTGACGCTCAACCCGATGATCGGCGCGGCGGCCATGGGCTTCTCGTCCGTCTTCGTGGTGACGAACGCCCTGCGCCTGCGCACCTGGAAGCCGAGCGAGGTCACAGCCGACGTCGCGACCCCGGTCGCGACCGACGTGAGAGTTGGGGAATCGAAAGTCGAAGAATCGAGAAAGGACGCGACCATGACCAAGACCCTGAACGTGACCGGCATGATGTGCCAGCACTGCGTCGCGCACGTGCGGAAGGCGCTCGAGGGCGTCGACGGCGTGAGCGCGGTGGACGTGAGCCTCGAGGCAGGCACCGCGACCGTCGAGGCCGCCGACTCCGTGACCGACGAGGCGCTCGTGGCCGCCGTCGCCGACGCGGGCTACGAGGCCTCCGTCGCCTAGGCTCCCGGGGTCCCGTTTGCCGAGGCCAGCCGCCGTTCTTCGTTTGGGAACCGGTTTCGGAATTCCCGCTGGCAGCAGATAGAGGTGGGTCGCTTCTGCGGCCCTCGGCGGCGCCGAGCGCCCGGCGAGGAAACGAGGCTGGGAGGAGCGTATGGAGAACAAGATCGGCAACTACACGGTGGACTTCCCCAGGGAGCACCTCTACTCCGGTCTTCTGTGCGACGCGCTCGACTCGATGGGGTACCGCAACCAGTTCCTGAGCGGCGACATGGACCCGATCCTGCCCGACACCGTCGTGGTCGGCCGCGCGTTCACCTGCGTCGCCACGCAGGTCTACTCCATGCCCGAGAACCCGCTCACGGCCCAGTGCCGCGTCATCGACCAGATGCAGGAGGGCGACGTCCTGGTGCTCACCATGCGCGGCGAGTACAACTGCGCGATCCTGGACGGCATGGCCCGCGACCTCAGAGTCGTGCGCGAGATGAAGTTCCCGCTGATCTATCGCGGGCACCTCCCGAGCACCTCGAAGGGCAGCGCCGAGGTCAACGAGTGCCTGATCCCGATCCAGATCGACGGCGTGACGATCAACCCCGGCGACATCGTCTTAGGCGACATCGACGGCACCGTGGTCATCCCGCAGGACATCTTCGACGCCGCATTCGAGCGCGCGCTCGAGATCGAGGAGCGGGAGAACAACATCCGCGACAGCATCAAGGCCCGCGCCTCCCTCGAGAGCACCTACATGAAGATCGGTGCCATCTAGGGGCTCCGCGTGCCCGTGCGCACGACGCAACCGGTTTCGGAGGGGGTGGGTCGCTGGCCCGCCCCCTCTTGCGTACCACAATGGGTCGGCTCCGAACGCACGTCAGGAGGAACGACCCATGGACCTCACCCCCGAACAGAGACGCGTGGTCTACACGCTGGGCTTCTGCGGACTCGTGTCCGCCGCCGACAACTGGTTCGTCTCGCCGGCGCTCCCCGCGATCGCGAGCGCGCTCGGGGTGGCTGCCTCCGCGGCGACGATCGTCCTCACCGCCTATCTCGTGCCGTATGGCCTGGTCCAGCCCGTGTGCGGGATGCTCGTCGACCGCTTCGGGCGGCTGCGCGTGCCGCACGTGATCGTGGCCGGGCTCGCCGCGGGCGCCCTCGGCTTCGGCCACATCCTCACGCAGCCCACGCTCGTCTCGCTCTCCATGGATGCCGACCCCGCGCAGACGGGCCTCTGCACCGGTCTCATCGGTCTCGGCGTCTTTGCCGGCGGCGGGGTGGGTTCCGCGCTCGGCGGCCAGCTCGTGGCGCTTGGCGGCTACGACGCGCTCTGGCTCGCGGCCGGAGCGCTGCTCGTGGCCCAGCTCGTCCTCGGCGGCCGCGCGCCCGCCAGGCTTGCGCGCCGTGCGGGATGAGGCCCACATCCGGAATTAAGACGCGCTCGCGCCTGCAAAACTCCCGTTCGTGATGAAAACGGCGCGATTCGTCTGCAAAACTCCCGCTCGTGATGAAGCTTTTTCCCATCGATACGAATATCGATTCGATTATTCATATAACGAGCTGCGGAAAGAGCGAGGCGCATATCTCGATGGGGTGCCCGCGGGCAGAATCCTTCATCACGAGCGGGAGTTTTGCAGGAGAGCCGACGATCTTTCATCACGAGCGCGCGTTTTGCAGACAGCGGTCTCATAGCATTGTCGAGGGCGTTCGTGACGAACCATGCGCTACCATGAGGGGCCGAGTGGAACCGCGAGGCAGGCAGGGAGCCCCCCATGGCAGACGAGAAGAACGCGCAGGTGCAGATGTCGCTCTTTGGCGAGGAGCCTGCGCCGGCACCCGCGTCCGCCGCGCAGCCCCCACGTGCCCGCCACGCCGAGCTCAACCGCGTCCTCTCCCACGCCGCCTACGCCTACTACGCGCTCGACGACCCCGAGATGACGGACGCCGCCTTCGACCGGCTGCTCCAGGAGCTGCTCGCCCTGGAGGCGGAGCACCCGGAGCTCGTCACCCCCGAGTCCTACACGCAGCGCGTGGGCGGCTACGTGTCCGAGCAGTTCGAGCCGGTGGCGCATGCCGCGCGCATGTACTCGATGGACGACGCGATGGACCTCGCCGAGCTCGACGAGTGGCTCGCGCGCACCGACGAGGCCCTTGGCGCCACGCCGGAGTACCCGGTCGCCTATACGTGCGAGCTCAAGATTGACGGCCTCGGCGTCGCGCTCACCTACACGGACGTCCAGTTCGTGCGCGCCGCCACGCGCGGCGACGGAACGACGGGGGAGAACGTCACGGCCAACGTCCTCACGGTGCGCGACGTGCCGCGCGCGCTCGCGCCCGCCGGCCTCGCGCGTCTGGCCGACGGCGGCCTCGGCCGCTCCGTCGAGGTCCGCGGCGAGGTCTACATGCCGCGCCACTCCTTCGTGCGCCTGAACGAGGACGCGGATGCCGCCGGTACCGCCCCCTTCGCCAACCCGAGAAACGCCGCCGCGGGCAGCCTCCGCCAGAAGGACCCCAAGGTCACCGCCCACCGCGACCTCGAGACCTTCATCTACGCCGTGGCCGACGAGGCCCCCATCGACGTCCACACCCAGTGGGACTTCCTCCAGTGGCTCCGCGACTGCGGCTTCTCCGTGAACGACCACGCCGCGCGCTGCACCTCCGCCGCAGAGGTGCATGCCTACTGCGAGCGCGCCCTCGCGCAGCGCGACGAGCTCGACTACGACATCGACGGCGTGGTCGTGAAGGTGGACTCCTTCGCCAGCCAGGAGGCCCTCGGCTTCACGGCGCGCGCGCCGCGCTGGGCCATCGCGTTCAAGTTCCCGCCCGAGGAGAAGCGCACGGTCCTGCGCGAGATTCGCGTACAGGTGGGCCGCACCGGGGTCCTCACGCCCGTCGCCGAGTTCGACCCGGTGACCGTGGCGGGCTCCGTGATCGCCCGCGCCACGCTCCACAACGTCGACGAGATCGCCCGCAAGAACGTCCGCGTGGGCGACACGATCGTGGTCCACAAGGCCGGCGACGTCATCCCCGAGGTCGTGGGCCCCGTGCTCGAGCTCCGCCCCGAGGGCGCGCCCGAGTTCCACATGCCAAAGACCTGCCCCTCCTGCGGCAGCCTTGTCGTACGCGAGGAGGGCGAGGTCGCCTACCGCTGCGTCTCCATCGACTGCCCGGCGCAGGCCACCGAGCGCCTCATCCACTGGGGCAGCCGCACGGCCATGGACATCGACGGCCTCGGGGACGAGCTCGTCTCCCGCATGGTGGAGCAGGGCCTGCTCGCCGACGTGGCGGACTTCTACGACAGGCTCAACGAGAAGGGCCTCGCGGAGGTCTGGACCGGCCGCCAGACCGTCGATGGCGAGGACATCGTCGTGGGTCCCGTGATCGCCGCCAAGATCATGGCGCAGGTCGCGGAGTCCAAGGGCCGCGGCCTCGCGCGCGTCCTCTTCGGCCTGGGCATCCGCCACGTCGGCGCCACCGTGGCACGCCAGCTCGCGGCCCACTTCGGCTCCATGCAGGCGCTCGCTGCCGCCACCGAGGAGGACATCGCCCAGGTGGACGGCATCGGCCCCAAGATCGCCGCCAGCGTGCGCGAGTTCTTCTCCATCGAGAAGAACGTGGCGGTCGTGGAGCGCCTGCGCGAGGCGGGCGTGGTCCTGGAGGAGGAGCGCACCGAGCCCGAGCGCCCGCAGACGCTCGCCGGCCTCGCCTTCGTGCTCACGGGCACGCTCGAGCGCCGCACGCGCGACGAGGCCAAGGAGGCGCTTCAGGCCCTCGGAGCCAAGGTCACGGGCTCAGTCTCCAAGAAGACGAGCTACGTCGTGGCGGGCGAGGCCGCTGGGTCCAAGCTTACCAAGGCCCAGTCCCTTGGCGTCCCCGTCCTCGACGAGGCCGCCCTCGACCGCATCCTCGAGACCGGCACCCTCTAGCGGAAGGCAGGACACGCATACTCGCCGACTACCACGTCCACACCGGCTTCTCCGACGACTCGACCTACCCGCTGCGCCAGGTGGCGCTCGATGCCGCGCGGCTCAACCTCGACGAGGTCTGCTTCACCGAGCACGTCGACTACGGCGTCAAGCCGGAGTGGGACGAGCCGGCGACCGCGCGCTTCGAGGACGGCCACCCCATCACCAACTGCCCCTACGAGCCCTACCTCGACGAGCTCGACGCCGTGCGCGCGGAGCTCGGCGACAGGGTCTGCCTCCGTGCCGGCCTCGAGCTTGGCGTGCAGCGCCACACGGTCGAGAAGAACCGCGAGCTCGTGGCGCGCCTGGGCGATCGCCTCGACTTCGTGATCTGCTCGATTCACCAGGTCGGGGGCCTCGAGTTCTGGAACGGCGACTACCAGCGCGGCCGCACGCAGGAAGAGATCAACCTCGCGTACTACGAGGAGATGCTCGCCGTGGTGCGCGACTTCCGCGACTACGACGTGCTCGGCCACCTCGACCTGATCCGTCGCTACGACCCGTACGGCGAGTTCCCGTTCGAGCGGGTCCGCGACGTCGTTGCCGAGGTCCTGCGCCAGGTGGTCGCCGACGGAAAGGGCATCGAGCTCAACACCTCGGGCATCCGCTACGGCCTCGGCGACTTCCAGCCCTCCCGCGAGATCATCGAGCTCTACCGCGACCTCGGCGGCATCGTCGTGACCGTGGGCTCGGACTCTCACACGCCCGACCACCTGGGCTCCTACCTGCGCCTCGCCTATCGCGAGCTCGCCGACCTGGGATTCGGGGGCGTCTGGACGTTCCGGCGCCACGAGGGCATGCGGCACCCGCTCTAGGTCCCCGGCTGTGAATTGGGGACAGTCCCCAATTCACATACGTCACACGGCGGCGTTTTCGCGCCTCCACTCGCGCGGGGACACCCCGTACGCCCCCTTGAACGCGCGCGAGAAGTGCAGCTGGTTGGGATAGCCCACCGCGCGCCCCACCTCGGCCACCGGCAGCGCCGTGAGCTTGAGCAGCTCGACCGCCTTGCCCATGCGGTACGAGATCAGGTACTGCTGCGGGGACCTTCCCGTTGCCGCCTTGAACACCTTGCCGAAGTAGCTGCGGTTGAGTCCCGTCTGCCGGGCGATGTCCTCCACCGTGATGCCCGACTGGTAGTTCTCCTTCACGAAGTCGACCGCCTCGCGGACGTAGAGGCCCTGCAGGCGGCTCGTCGGCTGCTCGTCGGGGTGCGCGACGGACTGGAGCAGGTAGTCGAGGAAGAGGTAGGTGTGCCCGACGAGGCGCAGCGCGGAGGCGTTGCGGTTGGACACGAGGTAGCGCATCTCCTCGACCATGCGGGCGCGCAGCTCGCCCGACTGGGAGCGATAGACGGGGGAGGAGTCGGTGAGCCCCGCCGCCTCCAGGTCATCCCGCACGCGGATGCCGTCGAACTCGACCCAGACGTACTCCCAGGGGTCGTCGAGGTCCGCCACGTAGGTGTTCACCTGTCCCGGGAAGATCAGGAACCCCTCGCCCGCGGAGAGGCGGTAGTCCGCCTTCGCGCCCCGCGCGTCCGTGGACATGAGCATGCCGCGGCCCGAGACGATGTAGTGGAACAGGAAGTGGTCGCGCCGCGCAGGCCCGAAGGCATGCCCGGGCTCGCAAGCCTCGCGGCCGTACTGGTAGGGCATGAGGTCAACGTAGCGGCCGTGCGTGAACGTGGAGAACTCGAGCTCGTGCGCGGCCATGTCTGCCTCCCGGTGTCGGCGCAGGGTGTGAAGCGATGACGCTTTTCGTATAGTTTATCGGTTTTAAGGCATATCATAAACGACAAAGACACGCATATCGATAAATACGAATTTCGGTGATATGGAATCGATACCGCTTTACCGAATCTCTTACAAATCCGTTGCCTGAGCTTTTGAAAAGCATAAAAATCACTCGCCCTAAAAAGACTTCCGTTGGGCGAATGAGTAGAATCGGTTTCAGATTGTCGAGAAAAGAGATACCAGCGGAATAACGCAAAAATAAATACAACATATCATAATACAGATAAAATCGATCAAATATGCCATATAGAATTACGGAATCACCTCGTCGACGGCCTCGCCGCCGTCCAGCATGCCCAGGAGAATCTGGGCGGCACGCTCTTCCAGGCGCTCGGGGCCCTGGCGGATCGTCGTGACCCGGGGCACGGAGAAGCGCGAGAAGGACGTGTCGTCGAAGCCCACGAGAGAGATCGCCCAGCACGGAGAGACCGGCGTCCGCGGCGCGCACCTCGCGCGCGTTGGAGCTGGGCTCGTAGCCGCACTCCTCCATGACCGCGAGGATGCGCTCGCGCGCCTGGACGCTGACGTTGGGCTGGCCGTTGATCGCGCGCGAGACCGTGCCCACGCCGTAGCCCGACCTTGCCGCGATGGCGCGGATGTCCACTGCCGGACCTCCCGTCTCCGTCTGGGCTGGAAACGTTTCCAGTCACCGAGACAGGCATACCACGACACGGCGATAAGGGCGACGAGATTCGAGGCCTGTCGCTCGCCGGCAGAATCGCGCCGCCCGTGGGCGTCAAGGAACGGATGAGGTGGGGGAGCGCCGCGACCCGCGCGCGGAAGGCAGCGCGCCGCTGGCCGCATCGCCCGTCTCGCGCCCACGCTCATGCGGTATCGTAATCACGCAGGTGAGCCTATTTCGTTTCGGGCCCTGGGTCCGAGGAGGGAGCACGCAATGGCAGATGATCGCTCTGGAGCAGTGGAGAGGGGAGTCGCCGACCTCGTCGCCTATGCGCTCGACCGGGGGCTCATCGGCGAGGAGGACGTGACCTACGCCGCCAACCTCATGCTCGACGCGCTCTCCTACGAGCCCACGGGGGCCTTCGTCCCGCGCGAGGCTGTCGCCGCCGCCCGTGCGGCCGCCGAGCGCCCCGAGCTCGAGGAGATTCTCGCCGGCCTTCTGGACGACGCCGTCGAGCGCGGCGTGTGCGACGCCGGCATCGCGAGCCGAGACCTGCTGGACACCCGCCTCATGGGCTGCGTCACGCCGCGCCCGAGCGAGGTCGTCCGCACGTTCTGGGAGCGCTACGACGAGTCGCCCGAGGCGGCCACGGACTACTTCTACCACCTCGCGCTTGACTCCGACTACATCCGCACCTACCGCATCGCGCGCGACCGCAAGTGGGTCACCCCCACGCGCTACGGCGACCTCGACGTCACGATCAACCTCTCCAAGCCTGAGAAGGACCCCAAGGCCATCGCCGCCGCCCTGGAGAAGCAGAAGTCCGGCGCCGCCGAGCCCTACCCGCGCTGCCAGCTCTGCCCCGAGAACCTGGGCTACGCCGGCCGCCTCGACCACCCCGCGCGCGAGACCATCCGCCTCATCCCCCTCACGCTGGCCGACGAGTCCTGGTACCTGCAGTACAGCCCCTACGTCTACTACAACGAGCACTGCATCGTGCTGTCCGAGAAGCACGTCCCCATGCAGATCAGCCGCAAGACGTTCCAGCGCCTGTTCGAGTTCGTGGGCAAGTTCCCGCACTACACGGTGGGCTCCAACGCCGACCTGCCGATCGTGGGCGGCTCCATCCTCACGCACGAGCACTACCAGGGCGGACGCTACGAGTTCGCCATGGCCCGCGCCGGCGAGCGCGAGCAGATCAGCTTCGCCGGCTACGAGGACGTCCGCGCCCAGATCGTGGACTGGCCGATGTCGGTGATCCGCCTCGACGGAGGCGACCCGGCGCGCATCGTCGAGCTCGCCGACAAGATCCTCACCGCCTGGCGCGGCTACTCCGACGAGGCCGTGGACGTCCTCGCCGAGACCGACGGCACCCCGCACAACACCATCACCCCGATCGCCCGCCGTCGTGGCGAGGACTTCGAGCTCGACCTCGTCCTGCGCAACAACCGCACCACGGACGAGTACCCGCTCGGCATCTTCCACCCGCACCAGGAGCTCCACCACATCAAGAAGGAGAACATCGGCCTCATCGAGGTCATGGGCCTCGCGGTTCTGCCGGCCCGCCTGCTCGGCGAGATGGACCGGCTCGAGCAGGTCATCCTCGCCGGCGAGGACCCGGCGTCGGTTCCCGAGCTCGAGGCTCACGCGCCGTGGGTGGCCGAGGTGCTGCAGCGCCACCCGGAGTTCGCGCCGGAGAACGTCGCCGGTGCGGATGCGGCGGCGCTCCATGCCGTCATCGAGGACGAGATCGGCCAGGTCTTCGCGCAGGTGCTCGAGCACTGCGCGGTCTTTGCCGACGACGATCAGGGTAGGGCGGCGTTCGCGCGCTTCGTCGCGAGCGTCTGCTAAGAGAGGAGATTCGATCCAGAAGGGGCAGACCCCTCTTGGATCATCAGAGAGGAGATCACCCATGGGCATTCCCAGCCAGGACGTTCTGAACAAGGTGTACGGCGAGGACGCCGCGCGCGCCGCCGAGCGGCTCTCCGCACTTGCCGCGCGCTATGACGAGGCCTTCGGCGCCGGCGACCCGGAGTACTTCACGGCCTCCGGCCGCACCGAGATCATCGGCAACCACACCGACCACAACGGCGGCAAGATCCTCTGCGCGTCCATCACCATGGACAGCATCGGCGCCGCCCAGAAGACCGACGACGGCGTCGTCACCATCTGGAGCGAGGGCTATCCCGAGGCCATCGTCGTCGACACCAACGCCATCGACCAGATCCCGCACGGCGGCGGCTCCACCACGCTCGTCGCGGGCATGCTCGAGGCCACGGCCAAGCGCGGCTTCAAGATCGGCGGCTTCAACGCCGTGTGCTCCTCCGAGGTCATCCCGTCCGCCGGCGTGAGCTCCTCGGCCTCCTTCGAGATGCTCGTCTGCGAGATGATCAACCACCTCTACAACGACGACGCCATCGAGCGCGCCGACTATGCCCGCATCGGCCAGTACGCCGAGAACGTCTGGTGGGACAAGGCCTCCGGCCTCATGGACCAGATGGC
>JAUNEG010000039.1 GCA_030525685.1 Atopobiaceae bacterium
AGGACGCCAACGGCGACACCATGTCCAAGTCCAAGGGCAACGTCGTGCCGCCGTCCTCGGTTATCGAGCCCTACGGCGCTGACACCATGCGCCTGGCCATCCTCTTCATCGCCCCGCCCGAGAAGGACTTCAACTGGGACGAGGAGGCCGTCGCCGGCGCCAACCGCTTCATCAGGCGCGCCTGGCGCGTGGTCTGGCTGCTCAGCCAGGGCGCTGCCGCCGGCGCCGTGAGCGCGGGCACGCTCGACGCGGCGGGCAGGGAGCTGTGGCGCACGCTCAACGGCATGGGCATCAAGTGCACCACCGACTTCGACCGCGGCCAGTTCAACACCGCCATCTCCGCCGTCATGGAGCTCGCCAACGCGGCGTCCAAGTACGTGAACGACGTGGACATCGAGAGGCGCGACCCGGCGCTCTGCTTCGCCGTGGCGCACGCGATCGTGACGATGCTCGCGCCGATCTGCCCGCACTGGGCCGAGGAGCTCTGGCACAAGGCGCTGGCCCAGGGGGGCTCCGTCTACAACGCCGCCTGGCCCGAGTTCGACGCCGAGGCCGCCAAGGCCGACGAGGTCGAGATCGCGGTCCAGATCAAGGGCAAGGTGCGCGGGCGCGTGATGGTCGCCGCCGACGCCACCGACGACGAGGTCGCCGAGGCCGCCAAGGCCGCCGTGGCAGAGCAGCTCGCCGGCAAGGACATCAAGAAGGTCATCGTCATCAAGGGCCGCCTGGTCAACATAGTGGCGGTGTAGGTCCTCACGCAGGTAGGGGAGACCCGCCGATGCTCCTCCGAGAAGTGCGCTGCACGAAACCTCTCTCCAGAACATCGGAGGGTCTAACGCGCGTCGGCCCTCATCGCTGGCGAGAGGTTCTTCTCTGTGGGGGGGTTGCCTCTTGCGGCGGCGCGTTGGGTGACGGGTTTTGCGGCTCGCGGCGGGGTCTGGGGCCGTGCGGTGCGCGCAAGTCGTCATCGTCGTGCGGGGAGTGCCGAGAAGGACGACGGCTTGTGGCAATCTCGTGGAGGCTCGTTTGACGCATGGCGAGAAAAACCGTAGACTAGCAGCGTATTCGAAGCTGTAACCGTAGGAAGTGGGGTGAATCTTCTCGCCCCGCTTCCTTTCTGTATGAAGACGGGAGGGGAGCATGCCCAAGACCGGCATAGAGCAGGAGATCATCGAGGCCCTGGAGGCCCGTGCGGCCGAGCGTGGCGTCGACGTCGTCGACGTTGAGGTCGTGGGGGCGACCAAGGCACCCTGCGTGCGCGTGCGCATCGACCACGCCGACGAGTCTCTGCCCACCATCACGCTCGACGAGGTGACCGAGGAGACCGAGTGGATCTCTGCCACCCTCGACGAGCTCGACCCCATCCCCTCCAGCTTCACCCTCGAGGTGTCGAGCCCCGGCATGGCGCGCCCGCTGCGCAAGGAGCGCGATTTCGAGCGCTTCGCCGGCGAGACCGTCGCGCTCTCGCTCGTGCCCGGCGAGGGGAGGCGCCGCTACACCGGCACCCTCCTCGGCATCGAGGACGGCACCGTCGCCCTCGAGGTGGACGGCGAGCGCGTGGAGCTCCCGTTCGGCGACATCAGGAAGTGCGCGATCAAGCCCGACTTCTCCGACTAGGGAAGCGCGGGAGGAACGAAAGGACAAGACATGGCTTCTGAGATGATGACGGCCCTCGAGCAGCTCTGCGAGGAGAAGCACATCGACCAGCTCGACCTCATCACCCGCCTTGAGCAGTCGCTCGCCAAGAGCTACGCCGACGTGCTGCACCTGCCCTTTGGCGCGCGCGTCACGATCGACCGCGCCACCGGCAAGGTCTACGTCTACGAGCTCGTCCCGAAGGGCGAGGAGGACCCCGAGACCGGCGAGTACGCCGAGTTCGACGAGGTCGACGTCACGCCCGCCGACACGAGCCGCATCGCCGCCCAGCACGCCAAGGCCGAGATCCGCGCGATCGTCCGCAACGCCGCGCGCACCCAGATCTACGAGGAGTTCTCGCAGCGCGTGGGCGACATCATCACCGGCACCGTGCTGCAGACCACGCCCGACTTCACGATCATCAAGATCCGCGAGGGCGTCGAGGCCGAGCTGCCCCACTTCGACCAGCGTCGCTACCCCGAGGAGCGCAACGAGCGCCCCGCCGGCGAGCGCTACAGCCACAACCAGCGCATCCGCGCGATCATCGTCGACGTGCGCGACCCCAACTCCACGCAGCCCGTCGTGCGCGGCGAGCGCCAGCGCCCGCCCATCGTGGTCTCCCGCACCCACCCGGACCTGCTGCGCCGCCTCTTCGAGCTCGAGGTGCCCGAGGTCTACGACGGCGTCGTCGAGATCCGCAGCATCGCCCGCGAGCCCGGCGTGCGCTCCAAGGTGGCCGTCTCCTCCAACGACGACCGCCTCGACCCGGTGGGCGCCTGCGTCGGCCCCAAGGGCAGCCGCGTGCGCACCGTCGTCTCCGAGCTTCGCGGCGAGCGCGTCGACGTGGTCCTGTGGAGCGACGACCCGACCCGCTGCGTGGCCTCCGCGCTCTCGCCGGCCCGCGTCTCCCGCGTGGTGATCGACCCCGAGACCGGCTACGCCACGGTCATCGTCCCCGACGACCAGCTCTCGCTCGCCATCGGCAAGGAGGGCCAGAACGCCCGCCTCGCTGCGCGCCTGACCGGGCTGCACATCGACATCAAGAACGAGTCGCTCGCCGCGGGCGTCCTGCGCGACCTCCCGCGCGCAACGGCTCCCGACGAGCCCGAGGACGACGGCGAGGCGCACCGCTGCGAGTACGTGGGCGCCAACGGAATCCAGTGCCGCAACATGGCGCGCCCGGGCTCCCGCTTCTGCGGCGTCCACGAGGAGATGGCCTCCGCGGAGGTCTCCTCCGACCCCGACTCGCTCATCTAGCGCCGCCGAAGACGGCAGGTAGGACCACAGACCCCTCTCTCGGAAGGTAGCTCATATGGCAAAGACCCGCGTACACGACCTCGCCAAGGAGTACGGCATCTCCAGCAAGGAGATGCTCGAGCACCTCGGCAACCTGAAGATCCCCGCCAAGTCCGCGTCCTCGACGCTCGAGGACGCCTACGTGGCGATCGTCCGCAAGAAGCTCAAGCCGATCCTCGAGGCCCACGCCGCCGAGATCGAGGCGCAGAAGCGCGCCGAGGAGGAGGCCAAGGCCGAGAAGGCGCGTGTCGCCGCCGAGAAGGCCGAGGCCGAGCGCCTGGCCGCCGAGCAGCGCCGCGAGAAGGAGCGCGCCGAGGAGGAGCGCCGCCGCGCCGCCGCCGAGGAGGAGCGCAGGCGCCAGGAGGCGGAGCGCGCAGAGGCCGAGCGCCGCGCGGCCGAGGAGGCCGAGAAGAACCGCGTGCGCGACACCGCGCCGAAGAGCGCCCCGTCCTTCTCGTCCCTGCTCGACCAGATCGCGCAGCAGGAGCAGATCCTGAAGCAGCAGGCCGAGGAGGCAAGCCAGAAGAAGGCCGCCAGCCGCGACCGCGGCGGCGCCCGTCGCGAGAGCTCGCGCCCCTCCGCCGCTGCCGCCGCCGCCTCGCCCGGCGCCGCCGACGGCGGCCGCGGCCGCCGCGGCAAGAAGGGCCGTCGCGGCGACGAGGGCGAGGACCGCTACAGCCGCATGGCCCGCGAGGCCGAGGCCTACAACCGCAGCCGCGTCCTCGAGGAGGCCCGCGTGGCCGTCGAGGAGGCGTCGCGCGAGTCCACCGGCCGCCGCAAGCGTCGCAAGGAGCGCCGCCAGAAGCAGGCCGAGGAGGCCGCGATGGAGCAGCGCATCGAGGAGGCGCTGGCCAACGACCAGGACCTCTCGCAGCTCGACACTGTGAAGGTGCCGCAGGGCTCCACGGTCCAGGAGCTCGCCGAGCTTCTCGGCGTGCCCGCCAACGACATCATCAAGCGCCTGTTCCTGCTGGGCACCCCGCTCACGCTCACCGAGTCCATGTCCGACGAGCTCATCGAGCTCGTCGCCGACGACCTCGGGCGTGACGTCAAGGTCATGACCAAGGAGGAGGAGAACTCCTTCACGTTCTACGACGACCCCAAGGACCTCAAGCCGCGCCCGCCGGTGGTCACCGTCATGGGCCATGTCGACCACGGCAAGACGTCGCTTCTTGACGCCATCCGCCACACCGGCGTCGCCGCGGGCGAGGCCGGCGGCATCACCCAGGCCATCGGCGCCTCCCAGGTCACGATCAACGGCCGCCTGATCACCTTCATCGACACCCCGGGCCACGAGACCTTCACGGCCATGCGTGCCCG